>CAJUBE010000004.1:0-162859 GCA_910584725.1 uncultured Lachnospiraceae bacterium
GAACCCCTGTTTCCGCCGTGAGAGGGCGGCGTCTTAACCGCTTGACCAACGAGCCATCTGTTTGGCACTTGCTTATCTTATTATATTTTGGGAAAGAATGCAAGCCCTTTTTTCAATTTTCTTTCAAAAAATCTTATTTTTTCTCTACATCCTCCCAAAGCCGCATAGAAACCGCTTTCTCGCGCTAACCGCCATGTCACAGCCCTGCTGTGACTCAAATCAACGCGGAGAATGCCGTATTTTAGGCATTCTCCTGAGTGAAACATAGAACTTCTTAACGAAGCAGCCTCTGCTGCTGAGTTTTAGAAGTTCTTTTCACTCTACAGCACCTTACTCAAAAAGTCAATCGTTCTCGGCTCCTTCGGGTGATCGAGCACCTCTTCCGGCGTCCCCTCCTCAATGATATAGCCGCCCTCCATAAAAATCACGCGGCTTGCCACCTCTCTGGCAAATCCGATCTCATGGGTGACCACAATCATCGTCATGCCGTCCCGCGCCAGCTCCTTCATAACCGCAAGCACCTCGCCCACCATCTCCGGGTCAAGGGCGCTGGTCGGCTCATCAAAAAGCATGATATCGGGATTCATCTCCAGCGCTCTGGCTATCGCCACGCGCTGCTTCTGTCCGCCGGAAAGCTGACTGGGATAGGCGCCCGCCTTATCGGAAAGCCCCACCCGCTCCAAAAGCTGCATCGCCTTGTTATTTGCGTCCTCCTTGGAGAGCGTCTTTAAGTGAACCGGCGCAAGCGTCATATTTTTTAACACATTCAGATGGTTAAACAGATTAAAATGCTGGAACACCATGCCGATATTCTTGCGCACCTTGTTGATATCCGTGCGCTTATCGGTCACGTCGAAGCCATCGATCACGATCTGCCCGGAAGTCGCCTTCTCCAGCTGGTTCAGACACCGCAAAAGGGTGGACTTCCCGCTGCCGGAGGGACCGATCAGCACAACCACCTCGCCCTCGGTCACCTCCAGGCTGATGTCCTTCAGCACTTCCAGAGAACCGAAGTTCTTCTTTAAATTCTTCACAGAAATCTTGACATCCGCCTTATCTGCCACGGTTGACCCTCCTCTCAATCTGTTTGGAAACCTTACTCAGTATGGTAATGACGATCAGATACATAATGCCGACGATAGCCCATGCCTGCAGCGGCTTGAACGTATTGCCCATGACTGTCTTACCCACGTTCGTAAGCTCCGGAAATCCGATCACGGAGAGGATCGACGTATCTTTCAAAGTAATGATAAACTGGTTGATGATCGAGGGGATCATCGTGCGCACCGCCTGCGGCACCACAATTAATGCCATTCCCGCGCCGTAGGAGAGCCCGAGGCTCCTGCCTGCCTCCATCTGCCCTCTGTCCACGCTCTGGATGCCCGCCCTGACAATCTCCGCCATATACGCGCCGCAGTTCATGGAAAGGGCGATCGTGCCTGCCTGCAAGGGACTCAGCCTGAAACTCATAATGCCGAGTCCCTGCTGAATAGCCGTCGGAATGCCAAAGTAGATAAAATAGGCAAGCACGATGAGCGGCACGCCGCGCACCGCATCCACGTAAACCGTGCCGATAAAGTTGAGCGCCCTATTGTGCCCCACATTCATCAGTCCGAAAATCATACCGATCACGGAGGCAAACACCAGCGAAAGCAGGCACAGCAAAAGTGTATGCCCCATCGCCTTCAAAAGCATCGTCCCGTATGTCTGAATTATCATTACCATAAGTTTCTGTCTCCCTCTATGACAGAGAATGCCTGCTTTTGGCATTCTCTTGTGTGAGACATAGAAGTTCTTGGCATCGCGTCCAATGGCGCGATGTCTTTAGAACTTCTTCTCACACGGTTATTTCTCTAAGTATTTTGCTATAATCTCATCGTACTTGCCGTTCGCCTTAATGTTTTTCAGACCCGCGTTGAACATATCAAGAAGTTCCTGATTCTCTGCGTTCATGATAGCAAAACCGTAAGGCGCGCCCTCACTCTCCATGCCCTCAGGAATCGTCAGCGCCAGACCGCCCGTCTTGATGGAGTCTGCCATAATTGGCGTATCCTCCACACAGGCCGCGGAGTTGCCTAAAATCACGTCCTGATACATGGTCGGTGAATCCTCAAAAACCGTAGTGGTAAAACCGTACTGATCCTTGATGCTCTCTGCAAAGTCCATACCGGCCGTGCCGTTCTTCACCGCCACGTTTTTGCCCGCAAGGTCCTCAAAGCTCGCAATCGTACTGCCCTCCGCCACCACAAAGGTCTGTGTCGCATCGTAGTAACCGTCAGAGAAAATCCAGCCGGAATCGATACGCTCCTGCTTGATGGTCGCGCCCGCAATCAGCGCGTCCGCCTGACCTGCCTGTACTGCTGCCACACCGGCATCCCAGCCAAGGCTCTTCAGCTCATATTTGAAGCCCTGGTCTTCCGCAATCGCCGCCAGCACATCCACATCGATACCTACAAAATCGCCTTTCTCATTGGTGAACTCGAAGGGGCGGAACACCGTATCCGTCGCCACAACCCACACCTTGTCGCTCTTTGCACTGCCGCCGCACGCCGTCACACCAAGAGCCATACATCCAACCAAAACCATTGCCAGTAATTTTTTCATACTTTCCTCCATTCCCAAGCGTCATGCCGAGTTTGCCGACAGGCATACCCGCAGAAACCGCTAAATCCTTTATTAACAAGAAAAACGGTGTACTGTTGGCATTGACACCGTCTTTCCCGCTTTCTTAAGTATATGGACTTTTCCATTTCTTGTCAAGAACTTTGTATACAAATATACAAGTATCACCGTCAAAAACATATTCCACCGACCGGTGAAGATGCATGACCGTACTGTAACAGCATGTGCCAAACCTACAACTCCGCCGCCGCGGCAAGAATCATCTCCACCGCCTTTTCAATGCCTAGCTTCTCCGTGTTGACCGTCAGGTCAAAGTTTCTCGCATCGCCGTAAGCCTGCTTCGTATAATACTCACAGTAGCGCTTTCTCGCCTTGTCCACCGCCCGCACGTCGTTTGCCACCTGATCCGCCGGCACCTGATCCATCATCTTCGTCATGCGCTTCACCCGCCAGTCAAATCCGGCGTGCACAAACACATTCAGGCAGTGGTCAAACTCCCGCAGGATATAATCGCCGTTTCGCCCGACGATCACACAGCTCTCTCTGTTTGCCAGCTCCCTGATGGCGTCCCGCTGTGCCTGCCACAGCTCCTCCTCCAGCGGCTTATTATAGAAATCAAACAGGCTCTGGGCAAAGCCGAAATTTTTCGGCACACGCTCGTCCCACCTGCGCACCTGCTCGGGTGTCAGACTTTTGCCGGAAACGGCGGTCTTTAAGATAATATCCTTGTCATAATACTCGATCCCCAGCTCCTTTGCCACGCGCCTGCCGATCTCACCGCCGCCCGCGCCGAACTCCCTGCCGATTGTGACGATTTTTCTCATGATTTTACCCTCCCTCATTTATTCAAAATGTTAATAACTGCGAAACGCATACAAAACAATTTAGGATTGTGCATATTGTATAATCCATAAGCAGACCCTTGGAAACTGTTTAAATCCTTCGGATTAAAACTGCCAGCACTTAGCGTAGGTTCGGAGTTGCAGAGCAACTCCACGAGCTTAGTGCTGCTGCGTTTGGAACGGAGCGCAAGCGCGTCTGCGCTGGAATATACAATATGTACAATAACAGCCATGCTATTTGCGTTTCGCAACCATCTGCTAAACTAAATCAAAGATACTAATCTGGTTGGACTCGGGGATGTTCCCGAGCAGTCCCAGCCGGCTCATCAGGTCGGTCACCGATTTGGAAACCCTCGTCCGCTCCCAGAAATCATCCTTGCTCAAGAACGGACCGTCCTTTGCCGCCTCCACAATAGCGTCCGCCGCCTTCTCCCCCAGACCGTCAATGCTGTTTAGGGACGGCATCAGCTTTCCGTCCACGATCTGGAACAGCCTCGACTGCGCCGTGAAGATATCAATCGGCACAAAATCAAATCCTCTCGCATACATCTCCTGCACGATCTTCATATCCTTCTGGGTGTCCTGCTCCTTCTTGGAAAGCTCGTCGCTCCTGCGCCTGTAATCCTCCATCACCCGCTCCAGATGGGCCTGCCCCTGACACATGATCTCGTAGGAAAATGCCGACGCGCGGATGCTGAAATAGGCCGCGTAGTAAGCCAGCGGATAATTGATCTTGCAGTAGGCGATGCGCCACGCCATCATAACGTATGCCGCCGCGTGCGCCTTGGGGAACATATACTTGATCTTCTTGCAGGAGCCGATATACCAGTCCGGCACCCCCTGCGCCTTCATCGCGTCGATCCACTCGTCCTTCAAGCCCTTGCCCTTACGCACGCTCTCCATAATGGTGAAGGACAGGGACGGCTCCACCCCCTGCTGCATCAGATAAATCATAATGTCGTCACGACAGCAGATCGCCGTGGAGATGGTCGCAAGCCCTTCCTCGATCAGTGTCTGGGCGTTGCCAAGCCACACGTCCGTGCCGTGGGAAAGCCCGGAAATACGCACCAGATCGGTAAAGCACTTGGGTTTGGCGTCAATGACCATCTGGATAACAAACTCCGTGCCAAACTCCGGAATGCCGAGGCACCCCAGCTTACATCCTCCGATCTGTTCCGGCGTGATGCCAAGCGCCTCCGTTGACTGGAAAAGCGACATGACACCCTTGTCATCTAAGGGAATCGTCGTCGGGTCAATCCCTGTCAGATCCTGCAGCATACGGATCATGGTCGGATCATCATGCCCCAGAATATCGAGCTTTAACAGGTTGTGGTCGATGGAGTGATAGTCAAAATGGGTGGTGACGATATCCGTCGTCATATCGTTTGCGGGATGCTGTACCGGGGTAAAAGAGTTGATGTCCTCCCCCACTGGCAGCACCACAATGCCGCCCGGATGCTGCCCGGTACTCCTGCGGATGCCGGTGCATCCCGTCACAATGCGGTTGATCTCGCACACCCGCTTATGCCTGCCGCGCTCTTCGTAATAGTTTTTCACGTAGCCGAAGGCAGTCTTGTCCGCCAGCGTGCCGATGGTGCCCGCCCGGTACGTCTGCCCGCTGCCAAAAATCACTTCCGTATATTTATGCGCCTTACTCTGGTACTCTCCCGAAAAGTTCAAGTCGATATCCGGCTCCTTGTCGCCCTTGAAGCCGAGGAACGTCTCAAAGGGAATATCGAACCCTTCCTTGTTAAGCGGCGTTCCGCACACCGGGCAGTCCTTGTCCGGCATGTCGCACCCCGCGCCGCCGCCGTAGGCTTTCACTTCCTCGGAATCAAAATCATAGTAATGGCATTTCGGGCACAGATAATGAGGGCTTAACGAATTTACCTCCGTGATGCCCGCCATATTTGCCACAAAGGAACTTCCCACGGAGCCACGGGAACCCACCAGATAGCCGTCCTCCACGGATTTCCACACCAGTTTCTGGGCAATGATATACATCACCGCGAAGCCGTTGGAAATGATGGAGTGCAGTTCCTTTTCCAGCCTGTCCTCCACAATCTTGGGCAGCGTCTCCCCGTACAGCTCATGTGCCTTGTTGTAACAGATGTCCGTGAGCTGCTTATCGCTGTCCGCTATGACAGGCGGGCACTTGTCCGGGCGCACCGGCGACATGACCTCAATCATATCCGCGATCAGATTCGTGTTGGTGATGACCACCTCCTCCGCCTTATCGCTGCCAAGATAGGCAAACTCGTCGAGCATTTCCTCGGTGGTGCGCAAATACAGAGGCGCCTGATTGTCCGCGTCCGGGAAGCCCTGCCCCGCCATGATGATGCGCCGGTAGATCTCATCCTCGGGATTTAGAAAATGCACGTCGCAGGTGGCGACAACCGGCTTGTGAAACTGCTCTCCCAGCCGCACAATCTGCCTGTTAACCTCCATGATATCCTCCATGGAGTTGATATCCGGCACCCGCTCCGACTCGATCATAAAGCGGTTGTTGCCAAGTGGCTGTATTTCCAGATAGTCATAAAAACTCACCAGTCTGGCGATCTCCGCGTCGGACTTTTTCTCCAGAAGCGCCCGGTAAAGCTCCCCCGCCTCGCAGGCGCTCCCCAAAATCAAGCCTTCCCGGTACTGCGCAAGCAGGCTCTTGGGAATCCGCGGTCTTCTGGAAAAATAAGTCAGATGGGACTCGGACACCAGCCGGTAAAGATTCATGCGCCCCACATTGTTCTTCGCCAGAATGATCGCATGGTAGGTCGGCAGCTTTTTGATGATGTCGGGACTCGCCTTCCCTCTGGCATTGATTTGTGCAAGGGTAGTGATGCCTTCTTTTGCCATCATGGGAATCAGCTTCACGAAAATCTCCGCTGTCGCCTCCGCGTCGTCCACCGCTCGGTGATGATTCTCTAACGACACGCCTAGGGTCTTCGCCACCGCGTCCAGCGTGTGCTTTTTCTGCCCGGGCAGAAGAATCCGCGCAATCCCCACCGTGTCCACATAAGTAAAGTCGTGGGAAATGCCCTGCCTGTCGCAGTTTTCCATGATAAAGCTCATATCGAACTGGGCGTTGTGCGCCACCAGAATGCAGTCCCCGCAAAAGTCTAAAAACTGCGGCAGCACCACATCGATCTGCTCCGCCCCCATTACCATATCATCTGTTATTCCTGTCAGCTTCTCAATCTCAAAGGGAATCGGCACCAGCGGGTCCACAAAGGTGGAAAAGCGGTCCACAATCTTACCGCCGCAGACTTTCACCGCGCCGATCTCAATAATGCGGTTGTTGGTAGGGGAAAAGCCCGTCGTCTCGATATCGAACACCACGAAGTCCGCCCCGAAGTCCTGCCCCTTCTCATTGGTGGCAATCTCGTGCAGGTCGTCCACCAGATATGCCTCCACCCCGTAAATCACCTTGAAAAATCCCTGCTTGTCCGGTTCCGGCTCCCCCGCCTCCTTACAGCGTGCCTTCTCCGCCTTCCACAAGTCTTCCCACACATGGTTCGCGTCGGGAAAGGACTGCACGACCCCGTGGTCGGTGATGGCGATCGCCGGATGCCCCCATTTGTAGGCGCGCTTCACGATATCCTTCGCCTCGGAGACGCCGTCCATATCGCTCATCTTCGTATGACAGTGAAGCTCCACCCGCTTTCTGACGCTTCTGTCCTCGCGGGACGTCGTAAAGTCGGGGATTTTCTTAATGCCTGCAAGGGAGCCGATGGTCAGTTCATGGTCAAACTTATCGACCGTAGTCATGCCCTTGATCTTGACAAATGTCCCCTCTTTCATAACGCTTGTTATTTCATCAACCTGCTCATTTCTCACGAAAAACTTCACCGTCATGGTGTCCGTATAATCCGTGATATCATAGATCAGAATGGACCGCTCGTTCTTGATCTCCCGCTTGTCCTTCCGGATCACCTTGCCGCGTATCACCACTTCGCCCATTTCGCCTATAATATCCTCGATGGGCATTGCCTCCTCCTCGAAGTCCCTGCCGTAAATCACATCCGGGTTGTCGGAGCGTTTCAGAGGACGCTTATAGTCGCCCTTCTCCCTGTCCCTGCCGCCGGAAAACTTTTTGGACGGGAAAGAGCCCCCGCGACCGCCGGGCGCAGACGCATGTGCAGGACCCCCGGACGTATCCGTCTGTCCCACGCCTCCGAATTGCCCCCCATTCCCAGCGTACCCTACGCTGGATTGTCCCACATTTCCAGACTGCCCTGCGCCGGATTGCCCCGCGCTTCCCGCATACGCCGCGCTCTCAGATTGCCCTTCGCCTCCAATCGGGTCGCCCGCCGACTGTCCCGCCGAGAGCCCGGCGCCCTTCATCTGCACGGTGAAACCCGCTCTCGCCGAAATCTCCGCCACCTGTATTGCCAGACGCTGTTCCTCCTCCTCACGGTTTCTGCCCGCCGCCTTCTCCTTGTAGGCAAGCTCTACCTGTACGGGAATCGCACAACGCTCGTTATATATTTTTTCCAGAATCCTCGCAAGCTCCCCGCCTTTTTCTCTGCCAAACACCGTGTCCTCCAGCGTCAGCAACAGCTTTTCCTGTGAAAAGGCAATATCCGCCCGCTTAAACAGGCTGTACTCAACGGGGGACGTCTCTTTCAGCTCCAGCAGAATGCTCTCCCTGTATGCGTCCATCAGTTTCTCCGGGTCATACTGCGAAGAGAGTGTAAATTGCTCATAAAACTTAACGACAATGGGCATATTCGGAAAAAACTGCTTTCCGATTTCCCGCTCCACCCGAAAAACATCTTCTTTGTGAATCAGGTGGTCAGAAGCGATGTAAACGCGCAGAAAGTCCTTCCGTTTGGTGCTGGTGACCTTCTCCACAACAACGCCCTCAAACAGATCCTGCAATCCCGTATCCAGTTTTAACGTAGGAAATACCTCGAAAAATGCCTTACTCATTCCAGTGCAAAAGCTCCTCCCGCAGCGTGTCCAGAAGCTCCTGCTCGGGCACTTTTTTCACGATCTCACCCTTTTTGATCAAAAGACCTTCCCCGATGCCGCCGGCGATGCCGATATCCGCTTCCTTCGCCTCGCCGGGACCGTTCACCGCACAGCCCATGACAGCCACCTTGATATCTAAGGGAATGTCCTGCACCATCTCCTCCACCTGCTCCGCCAGACCGATCAGATCGATCTTCGTTCTGCCGCAGGTAGGACAGGACACCACTTCAATGCCGCCTTTGCGCAGTCCCAGCGTGCGCAAAATCAGCTTGGCGGAACGTATCTCCTCCACGGGGTCGCCCGTTAGGGACACCCGGATCGTATCGCCGATCCCCTGATTTAAAATGATGCCCAGCCCCACAGCGGACTTGATATTGCCGCTTGTCACCGTCCCCGATTCCGTAATGCCCACATGCAGAGGGTAATTCGTCTTCGCCGCCAGAAGTTCATGCGCCTTCACGCACATCATCACGTCCGATGACTTTATACTTATGACAAGGTTGTCATATCCGCAGTCCTCAATGATGCCCACCTTGTCAAGCGCACTCTCCACGATCCCCTCCGCCGTCACGCCGTGGTACTTCTCCACAAGCTCGCGCTCAAGGGAACCGCTGTTCACCCCCACACGTATCGGTATATGCCGCTCCTTCGCCGTCTTGACAACCGCCGCCACCTTCTCTTTTCCGCCGATATTGCCCGGATTGATGCGGATTTTGTCCGCGCCGTTCTCCATCGCCGCGATCGCCATCTTATAATCAAAATGAATATCCGCCACAAGCGGGATATGAATCCGCTCCTTGATTTTCGCAAGCGCCTGCGCCGCCTCCCTGTTTGGAACCGTACACCTGATAATCTCGCACCCCGCCTGCTCCAACCGCAGAATCTGCGCCACCGTCGCCTCCACGTCCTCCGTGGGCGTGTTCGTCATGGACTGGATCAAAATCGGATTTCCCCCGCCAATCTTCCTGTCCCCAATGTTTATTACCTTCGTCTGCTCTCTATGTGTTCCCACGTCTTCCTCCATACTTTTCTCGCTCTATTTCTATTTATTTAAACGCTGGCTAATTGCAAAACTCATCATAAACCTATGTTTATTGTGCAAATAGCATAACCATAAGCAGACCCTTGGAAAGCGTCAGTGCTTAATGAGGTTTTTCACGAATTTAGCACTGCTACGCTTGGAGCGGAGCGAAAGCGCGTCTGTGTTGGTTATACTATTTGTACAATTCCAACGAAATTTACTTGAGTTTTGCAATTATCTACATTATAAACGATAAAAGTCTGTTAGACAAATTTGTTTTTCTATATGCCGCACAAACCCTCTCCCCCGCCTGCCTTTTCTCCTCCCGCCTCCCCGGCACAAATCCCGCATAACCTCCCCCGCCACCTGATACCGCGTCTCCGGCGTCTCCCTCGTACAGCGGTCTATGATTTCCTCAAGCTCCTCCGACAAAAGCGGGTTATAATAGGACGCGGGAAAGGAGGTGTCCGGCGACGTGCCAGAGACCGTCCCCGTCACCATATAATAGAGCGTCTTTCCAAACGCATACAGATCGCTCCTCTCGTCTGCGCGGACGCCGAGTCCGTCCTCACCGCGCTGCTCCGGCGCCGCGAACCCCGCTGAGAACGCCATATGTGCCCCGTCCTCCTCCCCGAAACTGCGCAGACCCGCGGCGCCGAAGTCCACCAGTTTCAAATTGCCGCCCCGGCATACCATAATATTATCCGGCTTCAGATCTCGATAAATAACAGGCGTTTCCCTACTGTGCAGGTAATCCAGAACATCCAGAAGCGCTGCCGCCCACAACCTCGCCTGCGCCTCCCCCACACTTCCCTGTTTTTCTATATAGTTATGTAAACTTATTCCTTCTATATATTCCATCACCAGAAACCATCCGTCCTCGTAAAGCAGTTCATACACCACAGGCAGCATCGGATGCCGCAGATCACGCAGAAACACGGCTTCCGCCTTGATTCTCTCCCCGCCGTCCTGTTCTCCGCTCTCCCCGTCTCGTTCCCCTCGCTCTCTGTCCCTCTCCCCGCTCTCCTTGCTCTGCTCCCCCCGCTGCTTCTCCTTCTCCCACAGCCGTTTCACCGCCACATACCTGCCCAGACTCTCATCCTCCGCCAGATACACCCTTCCCTCGCCGCCCTGCCCCAAGGGTTTGATGATTCTATATTTACCCAATTGTTGCCCTTCATTCATACCTTTCCCCTCTCTCTTCTCTCTCTTTCCTTTTTCTCTTTTTTCATAGCGTATAGAGATAATTGCAAAACTTACAAACCCTACAGCCATTGTGCAAATCACACTTAAAACAGTTTTGCAATTACCTATCATCCAATCATTTTTATGTAAACCGCCGAGAGATTATCCGTCTCGCCCCGCTTCATGCACGTCTCCCCGATCTCCTTCAGCCGCCGCCCGATCTGCTCCTCCCCCGAAAGAGCCCGGGGATTCATCACCGCCTGCAATTCCTCCCCGGTCACGCGCCGCCTGAATCCATCCGTGCAGAGAAGAATCCCATCCCCCGGCTTTAACACGCCCATTCCGTGTCGGGGTGTAAAATGGCCAAAACTGCCGAGGCATTTCGTCAGTTTTCCGCCATCCTGCGCATGGTCTTCCGTGAGCTGCTCTATGCGTTTCTCCCGCAGACGGTACGCCCTGCTGTCTCCCAGATGCCATAACAGCCATGTCCTTTCCCACACCACAAGCGCCGTCATGGTCGTTCCCAGCGAAAGATCCTCCCGCCCGGCATACTGTGCGAGCTGCCCCTGCATGTGAAACACCATCCTGTCCAAAGACCTTCGCAGTACCCAATACCGCTTATTTTTCCGCATCATGGCAAACAGCTCCGTATAAAACCAGTCTCGAAGCTGTTCCGCCACATAGCCGCTTGCCGTCTCACCTTGGGAAAGCCCGCCCATGCCGTCGCAGACCGCCGCCAAAAGCACACGCCCTCTGCCCGTCAGCACCTGCTGCAGCACGACAGAATCCTGATTCTTCTTCGCCTCCCTGCCTTTATTCCAGTATACATTTGTCATATAATGCACGTTATGAATGTACCTCCTTTCTGCCCAACCTGTGATTACAGCCCGGTTTTTCTTTTCATACATAAAAATGGAAACCCCGCGGGAGCCCCGCCCTGTCACTCATATACCGTATCATCCGTTCTCCGCAGAGCATGAACGGTTTACAGTATACCCATCACGGACTCAAGAACAGAATCCGATGCAGCTATCATACTACAGTTTTCCCAAAACTGCAAGCATTCTCTCTTAATGTTTTACGCTGCCACAATTTCCTATCGGCAAAAAGAAGCATGTGAACTACAACAGCTGAATGCGCCGCACATATGTCAGCGCACCAGCCTCATAATATCGTTGTACATAATAAACACCATCAACACCATCAGCACCACAAGCCCTGCGAAATGCACCATGCCTTCCTTCTCCGGCGGCACGGGCTTGCCCCGAAGCACCTCCACAAACATGAACACAAGCCGTCCGCCGTCCAGCGCGGGCAGCGGCAGAAGGTTCATGATGCCCAGATTGACGGACAAAAGCACCACAATCTCCAGCATGGTCAGAATGGCATATGGCGTGCCGTAGTTTTCCTCCGCCGTGTCATAGCTCTCCCCCACAAGCTGCGCAATGCCCACGGGCCCCGACACATCATCCTTCGTCACCTGCCCCTGCACAAGCATCCGCAGACTCTTATAAGTGATCTTCACCCAATATTCCACCTCATAGAAACCATACTGGAACACCTGCAAAGGATTACACCGAAGATACTCTCCACCGTTGGTTATTCCCATATAATAACGCTTGTCATTTTCATTATACTTCGGGGAAAGCGTAGTCACGGCCTTCTCCCCGTTTCTCCTGTAGGTGATCTCCATCTCCTCCCCCTTGTTCAAAGCGGAGATCATGGAAACCTCCCGATAAAAATGGATCGGTTCGCGTCCGATTTTCGTGATCACATCCCCTGTCTGCAGGCCGGCCTCCGCCGCCGCTGAGCCTTCCTGTACCGTACCCACCGTCGGCAGATCGGCCCCGGAAAACGCGCTCAGTATCACCGCGACCACAAAAGCCAGAATAAAATTGAAGAAAGGTCCTGCAAAAACCGTGGCGATCCGCGACCAGACGCCCGCCTCGGTAAAGGCGATCCCCTCCGGCTTATCCGCAGTCCCGGTTTCCTGCTCCCGTTCCTGTTCCCGTTCCACGCCGTCCTCGCCGTCAAACATACATGCACCGCCCAGCGGCAGAAGCTTTAAAGAATATTTCGTGCCGTGTTTCACAAAGGAAAACAGCGTCGGCCCCATTCCCACGGAAAACTCCACCACGCGGATACCGTTTCTCCTGCCGATCAGAAAATGTCCCAGCTCGTGAGAAATCACTACCACTCCAAATACAATGATAAATAAAATAATTGTCCTGATCAAATCGCTACTCTCCAAACTTCGTTTTGATATACTCGTAGGTTTCCGCTTCCGCCGCCAAAATCTCCTCCACGGTGGGATTTTCCGTCACCTGATGGGCGTCCATAGCGGCCCCGATCAGCTCCGGAATCTCCAGAAACCGAATCTTCTTAGCCAAAAACAGCGCAACCGCCTTCTCATTCGCCGCATTAAATACGGTGGGAAGCGATCCGCCTCTCTCCGCCGCCCGATAAGCCAGCGCAAGCCCCTGAAAAGTATCTGTGTCAGGCTTCTCAAAGGTCAGGCTTCCAAGTTTACATAAGTCTACTCTTCCAATCTCCATGGGGCGTCTGTCCGGGTAAAACAGCGCGTACTGAATGGGCAGCTTCATATCCGGCACACCCATCTGTCCCATAATCCCGCCGTCCGCGTACTGCACCGCAGAGTGCAGAATACTCTGGGGATGCACCACCACCTCGATCTGCGAGAGCGCCACATCAAAGAGCCACTTCGCCTCCATCACCTCAAGCCCCTTGTTGCAGAGCGACGCGGAATCGATGGTCACCTTCTTCCCCATAGACCAGTTGGGGTGCTTTAAGGCATCCTCCACCGTCATATCCGCCAGCTCTTCCCTGCTCTTTCCCCGGAAAGGGCCGCCGGACGCCGTGAGCAGAATCTTTTCCACCCGCGCCCGATTCTCCCCGTGCATGGACTGGAAAATCGCGCTGTGCTCGCTGTCCACAGGCAGGATCGAAACGCCTTTTCTCTTGGCTAACGGCATAATGATATGTCCCGCCGTCACCAGCGTCTCCTTATTGGCGAGGGCAATGTCCTTCCCCGCCTCGATAGCCGCTATGGTAGGCCTGATACCGATCATACCCACAATGCCGGTAACCAATACCTCCATCTCCTCCGCCGCGGCCACTTCCAAAAGCCCTTCCATACCGCTCACAATACGGACAGGCAGATCCTTCACACGCCCGCGCAAATCCTCCGCCGCCTTTTCCTCCCAGAGCGCCGCAATTTTCGGTTGAAATTCCCTGATCTGCGCCTCCAGAAGCGTTACGTTGGAGCCCGCCGCCAGAGACACGACCTCCAAATCTTTCTCTTTCCTTACGATATCCAATGTCTGCGTCCCGATCGAACCCGTAGAACCCAGTATTCCTATTTTTTTCATTATACCTCCACGATTCCGCGTCACAGAATCTCAAACTCGTGCAGAGAATGCCGCTTTTCAGGCATTCTTCTATGCGAAACTTAGTACTTCTCCACGAAACAGCCTCTGCTGCGAGTGATTAGAAGTACTTCTCACACTGACCGCCATGTCACAGCTTAGCTGTGACTCAAATCAATGCGGAGAATGCCTGTATTTTGGGCATTCTCCTGTGTGAGAAAAGTCTGCAAAGCAGACTTAGTACTTCTTCGCGAAGCAGCCCTTGCTGCGAGTGATTAGAAGTACTTCTCACACTAACCGCCATGATTCCGCTCTGCGGAATCTCAAATCAATGCGGAGAATGCCGCATTTCAGGCATTCTCCTGAGTGAAACGGAGTTGCGAAGCAACTCCTAGAACTTCTTAACGAAGCAGCCTCTGCTGCTGAGTTTTAGAAGTTCTTTTCACTCTATAACCCTGTCGCCAGCGCAATCCCCACAAACACGATCGGCGCCGCCACAATCACACTGTCAAAGCGGTCCATAATCCCGCCGTGTCCCGGAATCAGCTTGCCATAATCCTTAATCTCGTGATCCCTTTTTACCGCCGAAGCCGCCAGATCCCCCACCATGGAAACAAGCGCGCCCACCGCGCCCAATCCCGCCGCAAGCGGCAGCGATAACGTCATCGCGGTATATTGGTTAATCACAAAATGGGTGTATAAGACAAACAAAAGCGCCGCACCCAAAATACCGCCCACCGCGCCCTCTATAGATTTTTTCGGACTCAGCTTCGGCGTCATCTTGTGCTTTCCGATCAGCACGCCCACACAGTAAGCGCAGGTGTCGCTCCCCCATGAGGCGAGAAACGCGAACCACACCAGATAAATGCCATCGTCAAGCCCTTCTCTGAGCAGATAAAGAAAAGACAGCATCACCGGCCCGTAGAGAAAAGAAAACATAGCCGACATGATCTGGTTCGCATGATATTTCGGAAAGGTAAAGACATAGACAAACAAAAAGGCAAGAAAAGCCGCCACGATTGCTATCACCATAGCCGAAAAAACCGTACTGAGATCCCTTGCCAACGCGAGGCAGACCGCTCCATAATATACAACCGTCATCACGCCGCCCACAATAACCGGCGCGCTTGGCGTCATCTCCTCCCCGCGCACTTTGCAGGCCGCCGTCAGCTCCTGATAGGCAATCACGGAAACCAGAAAAAGCACCACCGCCAGAAGCGCGCCGCCTTTGAGCAGCACCCCAAGCGCAGCCGCCACCAAAACAATACCGCTCAGTAATCTTGTACGAAACATACAGGCGCCCCCTATTCTTTCACCAGACCGTAGCGTCTGTCCCTCTTATTATATGCATCCACCGCCTTTTCCAATTCTTCTTTTGAAAAATCGGGCCAGGCCACAGGCGTAAAATAAAATTCCGTGTAGGCAAGCTGCCAGAGCAGGAAATTGGAAATCCGCTGCTCGCCGCAGGTTCTTATCAGAAGATCCGGCTCCGGGATGCCCGCCGTATCAAGCGCATTCCCAAGCCGCTCCTGCGTGATCTCCTCCGGCGCAAGCGCCCCATCCTTTACCTGGGCAGCCAGCTTCCTTACGGCACGGACAATCTCGTCCCTGCCGCCGTAATTGATGGCGATCTGGAAATGCAGGCCCGTATTTTCCTTTGTGGCCTCCTCCAACTCCCCGATCCGCTTCCTGATATCCTCATCCAGCCGGGACTTTTCCCCGATCACTCGAACACACATGTTATTTTTTGCCGCCGTCTTGAGACAGGTCTTCATATAATTTCTGAGAAGCCCCATCAGCGCGTCCACTTCGTCCGCAGGCCGGTCCCAGTTTTCCGTGCTGAAAGCATATACCGTCAGGTACTGAATCCCCATGCGGTAAGCCTCCTCGCAGATGACCTCCACGGTCTTCGCGCCTTGCACATGCCCGTAATTTCGGGGCATTCCCTTACGCTTCGCCCATCTGCCGTTGCCGTCCAGGATTATCGCTACATGCTGCGGAATCTTTCTTTCCCCCGCCGTCGTATCATTCATACTAACCTCCATGATTCCGCACAGCGGAATCTCAGCAAATATATTATGTAAACCGCAAAACGGAAAGGGGGCAACAGAATCGTCCATTCTGTAAGCCCCGCTAACTATCAAACCGTTAAAATCTCTTTTGACTTCTCCTCCACCAGCTTATCCACTTCCTTGATAAACTTGTCGGTCAGCTTCTGCAGCTTCTCTTCCAGCTCCTTGATCTCGTCCTCGGAAACCTCGCCTTTCGCCAGCTTTTTCAGCGCGTCGTTACCGTCCCGTCTGGTATTGCGGATCGCCACTTTATTCTCCTCGCCCCGCTTCTTGATATCCTTCACCAGCTCTTTACGGCGTTCCTCCGTAAGCTCCGGGAATACCAGGCGGATCAGAGAACCGTCGTTGCTGGGCGTGATTCCCACATCCGACGCCATAATCGCCTTCTCAATCTCCTTGATCAAGCTCTTCTCCCAAGGTGCAATCTGCAGAATCCTCGCCTCGGGAACCGTGATATTGCCCACCTGCTGAATCGGTGTGGGCGTTCCGTAATAATCCACCTTAATCTTGTCGAGGACATGGGGATTCGCGCGTCCGGCACGGATCGTTCCCAAATCGTTCACCAGAAAATCGTAAGACTTCTGCATCTTTTCCTCATAAGGCTTCAGTCTGTCGTCCATACTGTAGTCCTCCATCACAACTCAATACCTTCAAGAATTACGCAGTAATTCTTGCGATTCTGACCGTAAAGTCTGAATCTGTTATACTGTTACCTTTGTACCGTTAAATTTCCCCTTGACGGTATTGACAATGCTGTTCTCCTCATTGAGTCCGAACACCCACATGGGCATTTTATTATCCCGGGCCAGAATGGAAGCTGTCATATCTACCACCTGGAGATTTTTCGCGATCACCTCGTCAATGGAAACCTCATCATATTTCTTCGCGTCCGGATTGCTCCGCGGATCATCGTCATAGACGCCGTCCACCGCTTTCGCAAGGAGAATCACATCCGCGTCCACCTCGACAGCCCGGAGCACTACACCCGTATCCGTAGAGAAATAGGGATGGCCCGTACCTCCCGCGAAAAAAACCACCATATTTTTTGCGAAATATTTATTCGCCCTGTCTTTAGAAAAAAGCTTCGTAAAGGAGCCGCACTCAAAAGGAGTCAAAATCGATGTCATCATGCCCACGGAGCGAAAAATCTCAGACACATAAATACAGTTCATAATCGTAGCCAGCATACCGATCTGATCCGCCTTCGTCCTGTCGATGTTCTCGCTGGAGCGGCCACGCCAAAAATTACCGCCGCCGATGACGATACCCACCTGAATATCGTCATCCACAAGCTGTTTCACCTGCAGCGCAACGCCCCGCACCGTCTCCTCGTCAAACCCCGTCTTTTTCTCGCCCGCAAGGGCTTCTCCGCTTAACTTCAAGAGTATACGCTTCATATTATACCGCTCTCCCCTGTATGGCCGGATTTACTTTTTCTTCTTGAACTCCTCGAAGAAGGATGTAGGATTCACATCCGCATAGCACTGAGAACACATACCTTCAATCACCGCGCCATTGTTGATCTGTACGGATTTAGACTTGATATTGCCCATCACAATCGCTGTGGTATCCAGGATAACCGGACCCTGCACGTCGATATCGCCCTTGACAGCGCCTGCCACTACCGCGCTGGTAGCCGTGATGTTACCGATCACTACGGAACTCTGTCCGATCTTCACGCTGCCCAGACTGTTCACCTCACCGGTAATCTTCGCGCCCTCTGCATAGATCTCAGCCGCCTTGGAGTTGCCCTGAATCGTACCTGTGATATTCAGCTTACCCAGAATATCCAGATTACCGTTTACGGTACCGATCAGTTCCATAGATCCCTCTGATACAATATCACCCGTTATTGTCATGCCTTCCGTCACGACCGCCGTTTCGTCTACTGCCACACGATTTGCCTGCACTTCCATAGTCTTTCCTTTTCCTCCGCTATTCTCATCTTTCTCTTCCACAGGCGTCTCCGCCTCTGTTAAAATTTCCTCTGCCATTACAGGTTCTGCCTCCTCTTCTTCTATTACGGCCTCCTCTTGGGCCGGCTCTTCTACTACCGCTTCTTCCAGCGGTACAGGTTCTTCTGCAGCCGTCTCTTCCACAATCGGTTCCGGCTCCAGAACCTCTTCTTCCAACGGTTCCTCTACAAGCGCCTCTTCCGGCTCGGGTACATCTTCAAGACCGGGCGCTCCCATCTCCTCTATTTTATCCAGCATTCCGCTCAAATCCAAGGACGCGAGCGTTTCCTCTGTGGCGGGTGTTTCCGACTCTGTATCCGCGGAAACCTGCTCCCCGGCTTGTCCGTCCGCCGCCAGAGCCGCTTCCAGCTCTTCTTCCGGCATCAATTCGTTGACTGCCTGGGATAAGTCGTCCTTCAAATCCGAAAAAAATCCCATTCCCTAATCCTCCATTCTTTAATCGTTACTTATATGATGAATCGCCTCCGTATCATCTGTGATCGGCACGATCTTTGTATCTTCCATCGCCTGAATCTGCTCGATCAGCCTCGGCAGCGCCTCCACCGTCGAATCTTTATCGGACGCATCGTGCAGCAATATCATCGCCTCTTGAAATTCCCCCAGATTAGCCGTCGAATTTCTGACTATGGCCTCCGGGCTGATGTAAGCTGACGAAGCGTCTCCCGAAGACACATTCCAGTCAAAATAACTCATATCCTGCTCTTCCAGATAGCCGATCAGTTCATGCATGTCCACACGGCTTACCGTGTTGCTGCTGCCTCCCGGAAATCTGCAGTACCTGCACCAGACGCCCGTCGTATCGTAGAGAAATTCCTGCAGCTTCGTCAGATCCTCCACATAGCTTTCTTTCGACTGATAAATCTCATTGTATTTGTGGCTGTAGGAATGCATCGCCAGCGTATGCCCCTCCTCCACAATCCTTTTGTATAACGGCTGATATCTTTCTTCCTCTTTCCCGACCACAAAAAAGGTCGCCTTCACATCATACTCTGCCAGAATATCCAGTATCTTACCGGTATTGCTGCTTGGCCCGTCGTCAAAGGTAAGGTACACCTTCCTGATTCCGTCCTCCGTATCGGGCACCGTGCCGCCCGCATCGGACGCGTCACGCCGAAACTCATCCACACCGGAAGCCGTATACAATTCCCCGCTCTTCTCCCCGGAATCGGATGCCTGTCCCACCGCCATCGCGGGGGCCGCCTGCTCGCGGAGCGCGCGCAGCTCCTGTTTGGCCTCATAGAGATTCACGCCCAGAACCACGCAGAGAATTAACAGAATCAGTATCGCGGAAAGCGGAATAATAACGAGCAGCCGCTTCATTAACTGAAAATGCGCATCCTGTTCCGCATCCATCTTCATCGGCTCCTTTGTACACTCTTATCCCACATTCTCTTATACTATATCACATTTGACAGATAACGAAAAGAAATTTTGTAAAAAAAGACACAAGAAAATTTCGCCAGATCATCATACTGAAAAAATGATCCGGAAAACTTCAAAAACACGGTTGCAAATTCAAAATTCAAGTGCTATAATTTGCCTCAGCAAAGCACAAAGATGTGATTTTCACACATTTTTGTGCTTTTTCTTTTTATAAAGCACACCGGGGTTGTGTCAGTGCAGCATCCGCAGTCCGGGTCGAAAAAACGCAAAGCCGCGCAGAAAAGAGGACAAGATGAAAGACATTATGAAAGTATCAACCGTTGCCTTTAACGCAAAGTGGGGTGACAAGGAAGCCAATCTGAACCGAATGGCCGGCTACATAGAAGCCGCAGCGGCAGAGGGTTCCAATCTGATCGTTTTCCCCGAGATGGGGCTGACGGGATATGACGACGAGGAGGACAAGCCCCTGAAAGAAAAAATGCAGTATAAGCTGGCCGAGACAGTGCCCGGCCCCTCGTCCGAAAAAATTGCGGAGCTTACAAAAAAGCTCGGCGTTTACGTCGCTTACGGCTTTCCCGAGAGAGATGCCGAAAAGAGCGACGTCATCTACAATGCCGCCTGTGTATGCGGCCCCGAAGGAATCATCGGCTCCTACAGAAAGATTCACCTTCCTTATCCGGAACCCCACTGGGCGACACGCGGGGACAAGCCTTTTATTTTTGAGACCCCGTGGGGCCCCGTCGCGCTCGGCATCTGCTATGATTCCTACTGTTTCCAGGAGCTGATGCGCTACTATGCGGCTAAAGGCTGCCGCTTATATATCAACTGCACCGCGCTGGCAAAATGCCACGGCATCGCTCTGGGCTCCACCACGCTGGAGGCTGGCGTCATCACCAACCAGATTTATATTGTCTCCTCCAATCTTGCCGGGAAGGATCTCTACAACGTATTCTGGGGCGGCGCCAGCATCATCGGTCCCAGCACCAACTTCTGGGAGGCGGAGTATTTTGCGGGTTATCCCTTCACCGACCCGAAGGCAATCCAGAACAAAATGTACACCGCAACGATCGACCTGACGCTGGCGTCCCGTGAAAAATTCGAGCCGAACGCCCTGATTAACGGCAAAACAGACTATCGGCCTGCTGTCTATAAGGAATTGATGGAGGATTTGCTGAAGGATCCGAAATTTCAGGAATAAGCCGTGAACGGCTGCTTTTCAAACAAGCGTACAAAAAGCCCCTGAATATGCTCAAATTAGCATTTCAGGGGCTTTCACATTTCTTTTAGCCGCCATCTGCTTTGCGAAATTCTTAGTTCCCAGCCATCTGCTTCGCCAGCTTCCCCGGAGGAAGTGGCCTCTACATTTTCTTACATACCCATCTGCTTCGCCACTTCCTCCGCGAAGTTCTCTTCCTTCTTCTCCAGGCCTTCGCCGGTCTCAAAGCGGACGAATCTCTTCACGGAAAGGTTCGCGTTATTCTCCTTCGCCACCTGCTCCAGATACTTCGCAACGCTCTGCTTGCCGTCCTCAGCCTTCACATAGATCTGCTCTAAGAGGCATACCTCTTTCAGTTCCTTGTTCAAACGGCCGTTTACCGCGCCCTCGATCACCTTATCGGGCTTGCCCGCCATCTTAGGATCGTTCTTGATCTGCTCCGCGATGATCTCCTTCTCATGCGCCTTAAACTCCTCGGAAACCTCGTCGGTGGACACATACTTCGGATAGAGAGCCGCCACCTGCATCGCAATGTTCGTGAGCGCTTCCTTCACCGCGTCGTTCACTACATCCGTAGCCGCCTCGACGATAACGCCGATTCTGCCGCCGCCGTGCACATAGGTCACCGCGCAGCCATCGTTCGCCACAACCTTCTCAAATCTTCTGATGCTTAAGTTCTCACCGATCACGGCAACCTTATCCACCAGCGCATCTTTCACAGTCTTGGACTCGTCCAGATGCCACTTCTCGGAAAGGAAAGCGTCCAGATCAGCCGCGTCGGACTCAACCGCCTGCTTTGCAACCGCCTCCACATACTCCTGGAAATCTGCGTTCTTTGCCACGAAATCGGTCTCGGAGTTTACCTCCACAACCGCTGCGGTCTTCTCGTCCTTCACCGCCACACGGCAAAGACCCTCGGCCGCAATTCTGCCTGCCTTCTTCTCCGCCTTCGCCTGTCCGTTCTTTCTCAGATATTCTACCGCCGCATCCATGTTGCCGTCAGTCTCATTCAGAGCCTTCTTGCAGTCCATCATGCCCGCGCCGGTCATCTCTCTCAACTCTTTTACCATTGCCGCTGTAATAGCCATCTATTTTCCCTCCTAAATTATCATCTATCACTTTACCGTTCAGCCTGCATCTTCGCAAAACTGTATCTTCCGGATTATGCCTCGTCGGCTTCCTCTACCTTCTCCGCCTCAGCTTCTGCCGCATAGCTGTCTGCCTCCGCACCCTGATTCGCCTCAACGACCGCGTCAGCCATCTTGGATACGATCAGCTTCACCGCACGGATCGCGTCGTCGTTGCCGGGAATGATATAGTCAAGCTCCTCGGGATCACAGTTGGTATCGCCGATACCGATCAGTGTAATGCCCAGCGTATGAGCCTCCTGCACGCAGATTCTCTCCTTCTTGGGATCTACCACAAAGATACAGTCGGGTATTCTGGTCATCTCCTTGATGCCGCCCAGGTTCTTCTCCAGCTTCTCCCACTCTTTTCTGATCTTGATAACTTCCTTCTTCGGCAGTACATCAAAAGTGCCGTCCTCGGACATTCTCTCGATCGCTTTTAATCTCTCTACTCTGGACTGGATAGTCTTAAAGTTGGTGAGCATACCGCCAAGCCATCTCTCATTTACATAGTACATGCCGCAGCGTTCCGCTTCCGTCTTCACCGCATCCTGCGCCTGCTTCTTCGTTCCTACGAAAAGGATCGTGCCGCCCTGCGCCACCACATCAAATACCGCTCTGTAAGCCTCGTCCACCTTGCCGACGGACTTCTGCAGGTCGATGATGTGGATACCGTTTCTCTCCGTGAAGATATAGGGAGCCATCTTAGGATTCCATCTTCTCGTCTGATGTCCGAAATGAACACCCGCTTCCAGTAACTGCTTCATTGAAATAACGCTCATAGTTCTTCTACCTCCGTTTGGTTGTCTGCCATATACCTTGCGCCTCCCTGCCACCACAATCGAGTTCTGCTCGCCGCGCGCCCGTATGCCGTAAAACAGCAAACTTCCATATGCGGGCCTGCGCTTAAAAAGGGCACCGGCATGGGCTGGGTATATGTGATTAATAGGATTGCGTGCGTTTCGCGCACACTTAGATACTATAACACAAAAGAATCCCCCTTACAAGGGGGATTCCCGAAAATTTTACCATATGTAACTATTCAATCTTTACATATTCTCACACACTTTGCCGCATATGCAAAGTCCTGAGCTAAACTGCTACCCATATTTATTAATTGTGGAACATATCCACGATATTTTTCAGCTTCACCACATTCTCCGAGTTGGTCTCCATCAGCTCCGCATTGCCCTCCACAAGCTGGGATACGTCCAGCGTCTTCTGCGCTATATTGCTGATATTGTTGGCAGCCTCACTCACTGTCAAGGTGATGTTGTTGACCGAATCCGCGATCTCCACGATCGCCGAAAGCAGGGTTTCCACCTCAACGCCGATGGCTTTCATATTTTCTTCGAAATCGGAGGCATCCTGCGTATATTTCTCCGCAACGCCCATAAAGTCGCTGTAATCCTTAAGCACTGTCCCCTCCAGGAAGGAAAGAATCTCCTGCAGGCAGGACTCCATATTCTCAACTGCCTGATTCACCTCCGTGGTGATGCCGTTGATATTGCTCACCGTGGAGGAAGTCTGGGATGCCAGCCCGCCGATCTCGTCTGCAACCACAGCAAAACCTCTGCCGGCCTCTCCCGCTCTCGCCGCCTCGATAGACGCGTTCAGTGCAAGCAGGTTCGTCTGCCCGGAGATATCCAGAATGGACTGGGTGAGCTGGTTAATCTTCTCCACTGCCCGCGCCTGCTCCATAGCCGCCGCGCTCTTCTCCTGCACGCCCCGGTACATCTGCGTTGTCTTATTCTGCGCCTCTCCCGTCGTGTTTTTCAGATCGCCGGCGCGCTGCTTACTCTCTAAGGACGCCCGTTCACCCTCTATGGAATTGTCCCTGATCACCTGCGCGCGTTCTCTGATCTGGCTCACGGTATTGTTCACGGTCTCCATAGCCGCCGCCGTCTCCTGCATAGCCGCCGCAAGGCCCTGCGTCGTCTCCGTGTTCTCTCCGCTCATGCCCTTCACCCGCTCCGTGGTGTCGGAAAGCTTCTCCAGCGTGTCATCCAGATCCGAGTAGGTTGTCTTGATATCCAGCACCATGGCGCGAAGACTTGCACGCATTTCCCTGAGGGAATTTGCCATGCTGCCGCTCTCATCCTGCCGCTTGCAGAGCTTGTCGCTGTTCTCGTTCTTCGCAAAATTAAACTGCGCCGTCTTAGATACGATATCGTTGATCTGGGTGATCGGCCTGGTAATCACCAGCCCCATAAGCACGCCGATCACTACTGAGATCGCCACCGCAATCAGCATACCCACCACGATCAACATGGTGATGCGGCTTGCCGCGCTCTTCATCTCAGACTCCGGCGCCGTCAGCACATACTTCATGCCGTTGGTGAGCGTTCTATAACACATGTCTTTTAATTCACCCTGATAGGTGTAATTAACCGGCAGTCCCTCCTTCGACGGATCCGCCAGCGCACCGGCCATCACGCCGGACTCGTCAACCTGTGAAACAGCGGTTCCGGCCTCGATTGTTTTATGGTAAGCGATATTGCCATTGGCATCAGCCAGAAAAGCGGAGCCTGTCTCAAACACCGTCGCATTATCAACGGTGGACGTAAACTTATCAAAGGCAATGTCCATACCGATAATACCGATGGATTCCCCGTCAATGACAATGGGGATGACATAGGACACCATATAGACGTTGATGTTGGAATTTAAATATGGATCCATCCAGGTCGGCTTCCCGTTCTTCACGGGTATGTAATACCATCCCACATGCTCCAAGTCATCAGGGGAATACATGGAGAAATCTGTGGGGACAAGCGCCTCAAACTTTTCCGCGTCGCTGCTCCGGCTCCAAAACACGCCGCTGTCCGGCTCCGTAAACTCCGGATTATAGCGGATGTATGCCGTCAGCGCACCCTCCGTATTGCCGCCGATCTCATAAAGCATCTGATCCATGATGACATTGAAGGCGTCCACATAAGCCTTATCGGTCTTAAACGCCTGCACATCCGTAAGCTGCTGCAGCGCAACATTATATGCCGTGTTGACGGACTGCTCTACCCTGCTCATCTGCGCGTTGAGCAGCTCCGCCTGATTGGTACATGCATACTGCATTTCCTTCTGGGAATCCTGATACACGGTTTTTCTGGAATTTACGATACTGACCCCGCCGCAAATGAGGGATGCCAGAAGGGTACATACAATCACCGCCGCCAAAATTCTTGCCTTAATTGATCTCATAACGTCTCTCCTTTTCGTCTTGTTCTTACACCGCCATGATTCCGCTCTGCGGAATCTCAAATCTATGCGGAGAATGTCGTATTTCAGGCATTCTCCTGCGTGAAACTTAGTGCTTCTTGGCGTCCCGTCCTATGGCGAGACGTCTTTAGAAGTACTTTTCGCATTTCTCACGCTATTGTCCCGTCACAATTTTCGCAATCTGCTCGTCACCGGCATCCGACGGAATGGTAAATGTTCCGGGTCTGAGTTTTTTGTCATAACCGTTGGCGCATAAAAAAGTGTCGTAAGCGTCCGCAGATTCCACAACGCCTGCCTCCGCCAGCTTTCTCGCCACCGTATAGGAACCGTCGCCGCTTGAAATGGTCACTGTTTTTGTCCCGCCCGCCGGCTTCGTACTCGTCCCCGGGATGTCTTCATCCTGCTTTGTCATCTCGTTGGTGTCTGCGGAAGGCTTCTTTTCCGTCGGCTTCCGGCCTGCATTCTCCCCCGCGTCAGACTCCCCTGACTCCGCCGCTGCCCTGTCCTCCTTCTCCTGCAGAGACTCCGGCGTACCCGCCACAGGCGTCTCCGCATCCGGCACCGGTACCGGCTTCTTCTCTTCTTCCTTCTGCGCCGCCACCGCCACATCCTTTTTTACGGGATCATCCTTCTTCACGGCATTTTCTTTCTGCACAGGCGCCTCATTCCCCGCCTGTCCGTCCTCCGTGTTCTCTTCGCCGGAAGCCTCCAACAACGTGGAATCCTCAATCATGCCGAGCTGTTTCGCGCGGGCAATAATCTCGTCGTCCGTCATTTTTTCCTTTTTCCCGCCGCCTGACAAGGCAATCCCCATAATAACAGCCGTTACGATAATTCCCAGGCCGAGTCCGCGGAAATAGTATTTTTTCTCCATGCTACATGCCCTCAAACAGATCTATTACCAATTTCACCTCGCCAAGACCGAGGCCCAGCTCCTTGGCTATCGCCATATTGGACTTGCCCGCCTTGTGAAGCTCCAAAATTCTCTCATTACTATTACGCCCATTATCTTTCCCTTGTGCAAAGCGGATATCCACGCCGCGCGGTTCCTCCGACACGGACGCAGACACTGTCTCCCTGCCGCCGCCGGATTCCCTGCCGTTAAAGCCACTGAAATCTCTTCTGCCCGTCGGCTCCCTATTTCCAAAAATCCCCAACTCCGCAAAGGCCGCGCTGGCGGAAAGCTCCGGCTCTGCCACATAATCCGCCTCGGGCTCATGGATAATCTCCACCCGTCTGGGCCTGATCAGCTGAAAATCGTCCTCCTCCACAACGGCTTCCTCCGGTTCTTCAACGGCTGGCATATCCTCCGTCTCCTGCCCATAGAATGTTTCTTCCTCCTCCACGGCCGGAAACGCCCGCATATCCCGTATATCTTCCACGGCGGGCAATGTCCCGCCTGTCGGTATCTCCTCCGCAGCAGGTAATACCCGTGCTGCCTGCACTTCCTCCACTATCTCCGGCGAGTACGTCCCCGCGCTGTGGAGCGACCAGAGATCGGTGCGGGTATCCTCCACCGCGCCCATCACGGACTGTACCGCTTCCTGCACGGCCTCCTGCGCTTCTCTGGCCGAGCTTTCCGCATGGCGGATCCTCGCAAGCGCGCCCTCCGCCGCCTCCTCAGCCGCCTTTGCCTTCTTCGCGGTCTCTCCGGCTGTGATTTCCGCATCGCGCACCGTCTGCCTGATCTCTTCCGTAACCTGATTCGCCTGTCCGATATCCGCAAGCAGCGTCTCGTGCTTATCGTTAAGCATATCGTAGAGGAAAGTCACTTCTTTATGGTTTTTATTGATTTCCTCCAATACGGTGTCTGAATACTCGTTGACCGCCATAATTTTTTCATTGGCCACACGCTCCATAGCGCGCTCCGTCTTTTCTATGGAATAGCCGATGGTCTCGTCCACAATATCGGAAACCTTTTCCCTGACAGTTTCCGTCTCCCCTTCCACCAGTTTCCTGATCTCGGCCTCACTGATTAACTGTACTTCCTCATCCGCGTCCTTCTTTCCTGCCGGCAGAAAATATCCCAAAAGGAATATCCCTGCCCCGATGATAATCAGAACGATCTCAATTACGCTCATGTTTCTCCCTTTCGTAGTCCGGCTTTCCGCTTCCGGACGCTACCCTTGAATGTCAAAGGTACTCACGCCCTTTAACAGCACTTTGCCGTCAGGATCCTTTTTCGCCTTTTTCCTGCTCCGGCCTCCGTCACCGTGATATTCATTACTCCCCTTTTCCTTGGCGTCGAATTTTTTCTGATGGTTTTCCAGCCTGTTTTTTTCATTGACCCTCTGCGTCTGCTTTTCCACCTGTTTTGTCATCTGCTGGCCGAAGTTCGTCTGATCTACCAGCCCCTTCGTGTCCTCATTGTGCTTGACCGTGGTAAAATCCTGCGCCCTCGTGATCTGTCCCTGCATCTCCACAAAGCCTATCGCCATAGCTACCCCTTTCCGGAGCACCTCTGCGACGGGGCGACGCAAATCTCCAATTTGCGTCTGCCATCACAGACTTTGCAATGCTCCTTTGCAAAGTCGCGATTGAAAAATCAGCGCATCGGCGTGATTTTTCAATCCGCTCCCCCTCCTCGCTTCCACGCGGAGAATGCTGTACTTTAGGCATTCTCCAGTGCGAGACTTAGAACTTCCAAGTCAGCTTTGATGACTTTGCGAAACAGCCTCTGTTGGTAAGCCTGACTTGCTCCGCAAGTCCAGAATTTCTTCTCGCACACTAGAACGGCGCCATCTTCACATCTCCGCGCTCTCTGATGAAACGACAGTAGTGCGTAGTCTTTGGCACCACCATGGACACGTCTCCGATGCAGATCCGCGTGCCGGGATATACCTCCCCTTTTACGCGCACCGCAGCTTCCGAAGCGCTTGTCATATGCTTCTGCAGTTCTTCAATCTCACTATTTGCCGCCGCTATCGCATCGGTTTTCTGCTTGTTTACCGCCGCCATGGACTGTATCTGCTGAATCTGCTCCGGGCTCAGCTTCACGCCCTTTGCCAGCTTCTGCTTCGCGGAAAGCAGCGTAGGCTGTACCGTCTGCAGAAGCTTCGTATCCTCACCGATCTGTTTCTGGAGCTGACTGATGCGCTCCTTCAGCTTGGGATCGGTTCCCACCTCCACGATGGTATCTGCCCCCATCTCTGAACCGAGGGTCTTCACATTGATGCTGCCTGTCGCGCTGACCTTTCCGCCTGTGATAAAGCCGCGCCTGCCGTCCACATTGACTTCACCGCCCGCCGTTACCCTGCTGTGCAGGATGGACTCCGATGCCACATACCCCTGCGCCTCCGCGGTGACATTTTCCAAAAACTTCGCCACAATATTGCCATCTGCCCTCAGCACGCCGCGGCCCATGCCGTTCATGCCCCTTGCGATAATAATATTGCCGCCCGCCGTAAGCTGCGCGCCTTCCACGACGCCCTTCACCATAATATCGCCCTTGGCTTTCACCTGGAAGTTCGTGGCCACGTTGCCGTTAATCTGTACATTTCCCTCATAATCAATATTGCCGGTGGAATTGTCAACATTCTCCACCATAAGCTCATCGGAGACAAAAACCGAGCCCTCCACCAGCTCCACATGCCCGCTCACCTGGGCCGTGAGCACGGTGCGATCCTCGGAAATATCAATATTTCGTCCAAACTTCAGTGTTTCCTTGCGCACCTCCGCGGGCAGAATCCGGTTTCCCGAAAGATCCTCTCCCGGTTCGCCCGGCACCTCCGGATGCAGAACTGCCAGCACCTCTCCTTTGTTACAATGATTTAGTATATTCAGATGAAAGAAATCTACGCTCCCGTCCTCGTTCAGCGTAGGCTTCGCTTTTTTATCCGTATTAAATTTATATTCAATCCAGGCATGTTTTCCCTGAACGGGTTCACGCCCCTCCGCCACCAGAATCTCCTCCAGATAGTTTCTTTTCGCGAAGAAACCCGCAATGGCCTCCGTGCGGATGCCGCACTTGATCCCCCGAAGCTGCAGATCTTTGATCATCTCTTCGGCGGTCATATTTTCGCCGCCCTCGGAAGCGGCGTAAAACTTCGCAAAGGCCTGCATCTTGTCAGGCCCGACTCTCAGCTTATAACATTCTCTCTCGGGAAACCTCGTCTCATTCCCGACACGGATTTCCTGTTCCTCCTTCGCCGCGCTCTCCACCGCCCGCTTGAGCGTCGGCAGGTCGCAGGCGTAATCCTTCATCGTCAGATACTCGAGCACATCCGTCACATCGACAGGCTTTCCCTCTCCCGTCGGTGGAAACAGCTTGAGCGACGACGACCCTTCCCTGTTCACCAGTCTGAAATATCCGTTCATATACCCCCCTGTTATAACTATTCAGTTTCTTCCCAAATAATTTTCTCTCTTCTTACTTTCTCTTTTCTGTATCCGTGAGAATACCGATGTAGTTCCCCAGTTTCCCTCTCATCTTCTGTAATGCTCTCGTGTGGAGCTGCGAAATTCTTGACTCGGACACCTCCAGTATGTTGCTGATTTCTTTCAGGGTCAGATCCTCGTAATAATATAGAACAATCACCTTGCGCTCCTTTTCCGTCAACAGCTCAAGAGCCTGCGCCAGCATCTTCTTGAGTTCGTCTCTTTCCAGAATTTCTTCCGGCGAATCGAAGGCCGCGCTCTTTGTACTCCCCGCCTCGTTGGAAACCTCGCTCCCCTGCTCTAAAAACTCATTGAGCGACACCACATTGGTGATCTTCATCTGGGACTGCCAGTCAATATACTCCTCATCCGTAATTCCCAAAAGCTTCGCGATCTCCTCATCCGTGGCGCTCCTGCCCGATTTCGTCTCGATCTCCTTAATGGCGGCATCGATCCGCTTCTGCTTCTGCCTGATCGTTCGGGGAATCCAGTCCATTTTTCGAATCTGATCGAGAATCGCTCCCCGAATTCTCAGACTGGCATAGGTTTCAAACTTGACGTCCTTTAGACAGTCAAACTTATCAATGGCGTCAATCAGTCCGAATATCCCGTAGCTCACAAGATCCTCGTACTCCACATTGTACCCGAGATACATGCTCAGACGCCCGGCCACCACCTTCACCAGAGGCGCATACTCCAATATGATCTTTTCCCGTACCTCCGGGGACTTGCTGCCTGCGTACTCCTCCCAGAGTTTCTTTTTGCCTGTATCGTCCATTCCGAGTCCCTACTTTATTTATGATTTATTTTACTCCGAAGGCTCTTTTTCTATAACCTCGCCTTCCTCCATATGGGCCTCCTCGATCTGCTGCTCAAACCTGTCAAGCATAATCTGCAGGATTCTTCCGACAAAATAGAACCCCAGCAGCACGCACAGCAGAACAATCAGCATTGTCTGCAGATCATAGCGCAAAATCCGCATGTAAATGCTGACAACCGCCCCGGCAAGTAACATGACAAAAGGAGGGATCAATCTGCGCTTTCTCGCTTTCGCTTGTCTCTCCTCTTCCTCTCGTTTTTCCCTCGCCTCACGTTCAGCCGCAGTCTCAATCTCGTCCTCCGGCTCCAGCCCTTCACCCGGCTCCTCCTCAGTCTCCGGAGTTTCCGCCGTTTCTTCGCTGTTCTTCTCTTCCCAGTCCACTTTGTTACCCTTCCATTATCTTCCTATCTTTTATTTTTATCCTCTTCCCTCTTCCGAATCAACACTTCTTTCGGATCAGATCTTGTACTCCTGCTTACCTACCGCCCGGATGACAAAATCCCCGGTCTCAGGATAAAAAATAACCGTTCTCCCGAAATTCTTACCGGTATCCTCCGCCAGAATCGGAATACGCAGCTCCGCCAGCTTCTTTTTGGTCGCCTGCACATTTCTCTCGCCCACGCGCACCATCTCGCTGTTGCTGTTAAAGCCAAACATCTGTGCGCCGCCCGCAATCTTGGCGACCAGACGGCTTCTGTTCGCCCCTTTTCTGGTCACCTGCTTCACAAGCTCCTCTATTCCCGTGTCAGCAAACTTCGGTATATTGGAGTTGTTACGAATCGTCGTAGAGTCCGGCAGCATAATATGCGCCAGCCCGCCGATCTTTGTGACCGGATCGCGGAGCGCAATACCTACACAAGACCCCAGTCCCAGCGTACAAATTCTATCAGGACTGACGCATACATTTAAGTCGGCCATTCCGACCTTTATCTCTACACCCATAACACCGCGTTCTCCCGTTTACACTTTCTTAAATTCATGCCTATGTCCGCCGTCCGATCAGATATTGATCCCCAGCGCCGCTAACATCCTGCCATATGAATCCAGATCAGGAATCAGGATAAAATATCCGTCCAACACCATCTCATCAAAAAACTGCGTCTGAATCATCAACATCCTGTCGCCGAGAGCGGCAAACTCTATCGCCGGTACGCTCAAAATCGCTCCTGCCATATCCACCGTCAGATCCGGCACGGAAGGATAGATCGCCAGATTCGTGATGCTCGACAGGGAATTTAAGTAAGAGCCCGTGATTATGTTTCCCACCTCTTTCAGTGCGGAAAATTCCATTTCCGAGAACTCTTCGCCCTCCGACTCCATCCCCATCAATTTGCCGACCAGATGCTTTGCCGCCGCCTTCTCCAACAGAAACATGATGCTGCCCTTGATATCGCCCTCGATGCCAAGGTAGATACCCGCCATGACCGTCTCCTCGCCGACCATGGCCTCGCCCAGCTCCTTAAACTCCAGGAGCTGCACCTTGGGAACCGCCATATCCACCTTACACTGCATCATCTGCGCCAAAGCCGTGGTCGCATTTCCGGCGCCGATATTACCTAACTCTCTCAGAACGTCGAAATATTCATTTGACATTTCGTCTAAACTGATTTCGCCCACTATCGCTCCTCCTATACACTTTCCAGAACAACCGCATTCAAATCGAGCAGGGAGATCAGCCCCCCGTCGCTCTTTCCGACTCCGCAGAGGAAGTTTGCCTTCTCATCCTTCGAGTCATAAGCCACTTTCTCAATTCTTTCGTTTTCCAGCGTCACAACCTCTCTGACCTCATCCACGATCACGCCGATGGTTCCCTGCTGCTCCAGCTTCAGAATGATAATTCTGCTGGACTTGGTCTCCACATCCTTCTCCAGCCCCATCTTGATGCGGATGCTCATAACGGGAATGACCTCGCCGCGCAGGTTAATCACGCCCTTTAAATATTCGTCCACCTTCGGCACTCTGGTAATGTGCTGCATTCTTACGATATTGTCTATGTATTTGATGTCGATGCCATACTGCTCGTCGCCGAGCTTTATCACGATAAACTGTGTGGTTTCTCCCACCGGTCTTAATTCCTCTACTTCATTCATGCTCTCTTCCTCCCTCTTATCAGATCAATGCGTTGGCATCCAGAATCAGCGCCACTTCACCGTCGCCGAGAACCGTTGCGCCGCTGATAATCTTGCACTTGCTGATATATTTGCCGAGTGACTTGATAACAATCTCCTGCTGTCCGATCAGTTCATCCACCACAAGACCCGCCAGCTTATCGCCCTTCTTAACGACAACCACAACGAGATTTTCCTCCGGCTCCTTCTTGCTGGGAATATCCAGAATCTCATTCAAGCGGATCAGCGGAATTACCAGATCACGCAGCTGAATCACTTCCTTCGCCTGTACCAGCTTCACATCACTGGGAAGAATATCCTCTATGGTCTGAATGGAGCCCAGCGCAATGGCGTACTTCTCATCGCCGATCTCCACCATCAGCGCCTGAATGATAGCCAGTGTGAGCGGCAGCCTGATCGTCCATGTGCTGCCCTCTCCGAGCTTGGATTTCACCTCCACCTCGCCACTCAGAGATTCGATCATGGATTTCACCACATCCAAACCCACGCCCCGGCCCGACACATCCGACACTACCTTCGCGGTCGAGAAGCCCGCGTTGAACAGCAGATCAATGATCTCCTTCTCGCTCATGGCCTCGCCCTGCTCCGGGGTGATAACGCCGCGCTCTATCGCTTTGTTTTTCACTGCCTTTGTATCAATACCGTTACCGTCATCCCTCACCTCGATGACAACGTTATTACCGTCCTGATAAGCGTCGAGGAAAATAGACCCGACCTCCGGCTTTCCTCTCTCCTTACGCACTGCAGCGGACTCCAGTCCGTGGTCTGCAGAGTTACGCAGCAGGTGCATCAGCGGGTCGCCGATCTGGTCTACCACGGTGCGGTCAAGCTCCGTCTCCTCACCGCTCATGTACAGCTCCATCTTCTTACCCAGCTTCTTCTGCAGGTCGCGAACCATACGGGGGAACTTGTTCACCGTGCTCTCGATAGGCACCATCCTCACCTTCATGACCGACTCGTGAAGGGATGTGGTCACGCTCTCCAGATACTCGATCTGCTCGTTCACCGCCTGGCTGGAATTGCCCGACATAGCGGATGCCGACACCAGAGAGTTCTTCGCGATAATCAGCTCGCTGACCAGATTCATCAGCGTATCCAGCTTCTCGATATCCACTCTGACAGTCCGATTTACCACCGGCTTGTTCACAGGCGCCTTCTTCGCCGCCGGAGCGGGTGTAGGTGCAGGTGTCTGTGCCGCCTCTGCCGGAGCCGCCGGTGTTTCCGCGGGTGCCTGCGCCGTCTCTGCCGGAGCCGCCGAAACAGGCTCTGCCGTCTCTGCCGCATGAGATTCCTCCAGCTCCACCGCTCCCACATCATCCAGATTCATCACGCTGCCGGTGACTTCCTCTATCTCGGATACGCTTCTGGCCGCTGTCAGAACCTCTTCCAAATCCGCCTCAGAGACAATAATCAGGCTGAAGTGCAAATCAAACTTCTCGTCCTCGATATCCTGAGAGGAAGGATCGGAAACAATGATTTCACTTGTCTCCTCGATTGCCTTAAACACCAGGAACGCTCTTGCCGCCTTCAAAATGCAGGACTCCTGTACCTTTACGGTCAGCCCGTAAACGCTCTTGCCCTGTTTGATCGCCTCGCTCAGCACATTCTGCTGGCTCTCATTCAGCTTGATCCCCGCAAAGCCGCCGCCCGCTGCCGGGGCCGCCGCCTGCTTCTCGGGTGCCTGCGCCGCCGCCGCGGAATCGTCACCGGAGCCGCCGCTCATAATATCATTTAACCTCTTAATCAGCGCGCCGTTATCGTTGGTACCTTCATCGGAGCTTTCCCTGATGTTGGTGTTATACTCCTCCAGCGCATCCAGACACTGGAACAGCACGTCGATCATATCCGCCTTCACTTTAATCGTGCCGTTTCTCACTTCGGAGAAAACGTTCTCCATATCATGAGTCAGGGTCTGCATCCTCTTATAGCCCATGGTTCCCGCCATCCCCTTTAAGGAATGGGCCGCACGGAAGATCTCATTGATCGTATCCATGTTCTCCGGATCCTGCTCCAAAGAGAGAATCTGCGTATTTAGACTCTGCAGATGTTCATTGGTTTCATCAAGGAAAATCTCAAGATACTGGCTTACATCCATATTATTTTACCCCCACGTTTGTCGTGATTTCCTGCGCAATCTGCTCCAGCGGCACAATCTGATCCGCCAGTCCCGCGTTCACGGCGCTCTTCGGCATACCGTACACAGCGCATGTACTTGCCTCCTGGACAATCACATGTATTTTCTTTTTCTCTTTCAGATGTTGGATTCCTTCCGTACCGTCCGCTCCCATCCCCGTCATCACGACACATACGATCCTGTCAAATCTGCTGTCTATCAGGGATTCATACATGTAATTCGCGCAGGGCTTTACGCCTTCCCGCGACGGTTCGTCCGAATAGTGAATCGTATACTTACCCGACATATTCAGAATATTCAGGTGCTTGCCGCCCATGGACACATACACGCAGCCCGGCATAAGCACATCGCCCTCCGCCGCCTCTTTCACGGTGACCTCGCTCAGAGCATTCAGCCGTTCCGCCAGAGACGCCGTAAAACCTGCCGGCATATGCTGTACCACCACAACGGGTACCTTCAAATTCGCCGGAAGCTTCGGAATCACCGCCTGCAAAGCCTTGGGGCCGCCCGTGGAGCTTGCCAGCGCCACAATCTGGGTTCCCGGATTGTAAACCGCCCTTCCCGAAGGCGGCGCCTTCTTCTCCACAGCCGGAGCCGCTCCCGTCCTGCCGGCAATGTTTCTCGCCGCTCCGGAAGACACCGTCTGCGCTGCCGGAGCGGGCGTCTGTGCCGGAGCCGGATAGTCCAAATCCGTCACCGCGGCAAGAATCCGCAGCAGGCCCTGACTGAAAGAACCGTTGCGACAGTCAAGCGCACTGGTAGGCTTGTGAATAAAATCCAACGCGCCCAGCTCCAGCGCGTCCAGCGTAACCTTCGCGCCGTCCGCAGTATCCGTGCTCGCCATAATGATCTTCGCCGTGATCTTACGCTTCTGCAGCTCCTTCAAGAGTTCCAGACCGTTCATCTGCGGCATATTCACGTCCAGCACTACCGCGTCGTAGGTTTTTCTGCTGAGAAGAGCCAGCGCGTCCAGACCGTTTACTGCCCTGTCCTGTACTCGGAATCGCTTATCTGATTCAATTATATCACAGAGCACTCTTCTCATGAGTGCAGAGTCGTCAACTAGCAATATATTTTTCATTTTCTACCTCCGGCAGATCAGCCACCCGTTTTTCTCTGGGTTTTCCTCGCCTCATCAAAAATATACTGAATGATTTCCTCCCTGTCCTGAGGATCCACATTAACATACTGTACACGATGGTCAAACACGCCCGGCTCCTTCTCCAGCTCGTTCACCGCCAGAACCTTCCCCACAAGCCGGTATTCCTTCTCCCTGCCCTCAATCTGCAGATGATACTTGCACAGAATCAGACTGTTCACCTCGTAGGCGTAGTATGCCACAAACCTGAGCCCGCCGCCGCTGATATCCACAATCACGCTGCTCTTTAGGGGAAGAGCCGGCAGCAGTTCCTCCTGCGCCGCAATCGCGATCTCCTCCTCCTCGCCGAGCTGCCTGGAATCCATCTCCAGCGCGCAGCTAAACCGGTAATACTCGCGTCTCTGATAGTTGCGCAGATTGCTCGTCAGATCCATCACCAGCACATACTGCCCGTTAAGCCTGTAGCGGTCCGCCACCTTCGCAGTACACTGGTAAACGACGTTGTCCCCGTAAAAATACATATCGTACTCGCCGCCCACCGGCAGAAGAATCAGTTTCCCGTCCTCGATCGGCATGGCAACCTCCACACGGTTCTCCGTCAGTACCTTAAGCACCCGGCTCCGATGGGCTTTTCGCCGCCTGCTGTCTTCCGGTTCCTGCTCTCTGCCTATCGCTTTGAGTTCTACCTCTCCCCCCGGCAGCGCGTACTTTGATAAAATTCCTGACATGTCCTGCCACCTCCCGGCCGCCTTATTTTCCTGTCATGATATGGGAAAAGAACGCCGCCATACCACGCCTCGGAATGCTTTTGTTACTCTCCTTATTCATCAGCTTCGCCGCTATGATCTCATAGGCGATGGCCGATCTTGCCCTGGGATTGTCTAGAGACACCGGCATCTGCTGCATCACGGCCTTCGCCAGCATCTGATCCTGCGGTATCATCCCCAGATAAGAGATCGGCACATTCAGATACCGCTCCACCACCGTCTCCAGCTTTGCGTAGAGCGCCAGCGCCTCCTGCTCTCCCGACACCTTGTTGGCCAGCACCTTCACCTGCGTCCTCTCCGCCCTATAGCGCGGATGACGGCCAAGCGCCTTGAGAAGCGAATAGGAATCCGTGATCGAAGTCGGCTCCGGCGTGGTCACCAGAAGAATCTCGCCGCTGGCCACCAGAAACTCCAGCACCGTGTCGGAAATCCCGGCCCCGGTATCCACGATAATGGTCTCCGCCATCTCGTCCAGCTCCGCCAGATTGTCAATAATCGTTCCCAGATTGTCCTTATCCAGATTTGACATGCCCGTGATCCCTGAGCCGCCCGATATAAAGCCTACGTCCATGGGCCCCCAGGTGACGATATCTCTGATGCCTTTGCCCTGATAAATTAAATCACACAAGTTATGTTTAGGCACCGCCCCGAACATGATCTCTATGTTGGCGAGCCCGAAATCCGCATCCAGTATAATCACCTTCTGCCCCATTTTGCGAAACTGGATGGCAAGATTGATGGCCGTGTTCGATTTTCCCACGCCCCCCTTGCCGCTCGTGACGGTGATGACTCTGGCCAGAGGACGCTTCGGCGGAGCGCTGCCCTTTATTATCCTTCTCAGTTGTTCAGCCTGATCCATTAGGCCTCCTCCTTAGTTTTACCTCCGGTCAGTTCTTCCCTCCAAGCAGTCTCTTGACCGTCTTCTGCGGATTAAAATCCTCAATATCGTCCGGCACATTCTGCCCGTATGTCACATAGGACAGCGACGCGCCCGTATAAAGCCGCAGATTCAAAAGATTTCCCAGCGTCGTCGTCTCGTCTAACTTCGTGAAAATCAGCTTGTAATCCGCCATCTCCTTGTAGGAATCCGCTATGCTGATCAGATCCTTGTACTTCGTCGTAGCGCTTAAGACAAGATGCACCTCGCTCTCCACCCTGTCGTCCACGGAATGTATAATATTACGCATGTTATCTTTCTGTGTCGTATTCTGGTGGGAATGCCCCGCCGTATCAATCAAAATATAGTCATAGTCCTTAAAGTCTTCCAGCGCCTTGTTGATTTCCTCCACCGTATAGATGACGCGGAACGGCACCTCCAGAATATTCGCGTAGGTGCGAAGCTGCTCCGCCGCGGCGATGCGGTAAGTGTCCGCCGTCAGAAGCGCCACCTTCTTTTTCTCGTCCACGCGGAACTTCGAGGCGATCTTGGCGATCGTGGTGGTCTTCCCGACGCCTGTGGGACCGATAAAGAACACCAGCTTGATACCGCTTGACGCCGGCTCTATGCCGCTCGGCTTGCCGAATTTGAGGATCATCTTCTGATAAATATTCGCCAGCGCATAGTCAAAGGGAATATTCGGCTTATTGATCAGTTCGATCTCATCCATGATCTCTCTGGCGTACTTTTCATCCACCTCGTTCTCCAGCATGGTGTCGTGCAGAAGGTGCATGAATTTGTCCGTCTCCGTCTCTTCCTTTTCTTCCTCCCTGGGCTCTTCCTTCTCCTCCTCGGGCTTTTGAAGCTGCTGCTCTAAGAGCGACTGTAAACTGTCCAGCTTCTCTTCTATGGCGCTGTTATTTTCCCGTCTTTCTTTTATAACGCTGCTGTTATCCCTGTTATCCCGCTTCTCAGGCGTTTCAATAACAGGTGTACTTTTAGCGGCTTCCTCCTCCTTATTCTGGCTGGAAGCAATCACGCTGTTGATGGCGGATACCGCCGCAGTCAGTTTTTCGCTCTCCTCCTCAAGCGCCACCGTGACCTCCATCATCGGCGATTTCAGAAACGCGAAAAGGCCCTTGTTTTTCACGGGCTTTACATTCATCACGACAACGCCTTCCCCCAATTCCGCTCTGGCGTTCTCGATCGCTTCCTTTTCGGTTTTCGCAGTAAATTTCTTAATTATCATTATGCTGTCACCATCCCAACAGACTGTAATTCAACGCTGGATTCCACCTCGTTGTAGGACACAACAACCAAATCCTTATAGTAGTCCTCCGTCAGCTTTTTAAAGTAAGCACGCACAATGGGGGAGGTAATCACAAGCGGGATCTTTCCCAGATCCTCCAGCTTCTTGATCTCCACGCCGAGAGATTCCATGATGCTCTTGGTCTTCGCGGGATCGAGGGTCAGATATGCCCCCTGTTCCGTCTGCTTGACGCTTGCCATAATCTCCTGCTCCAGCTTCGGATCCAACGTCACCACGCTGGTGGTCTCGTTGGCCGGGAAGAACTTGCCAGAAATCGCGCGTTTCAGGCTCTGTCTCACATACTCCGTCAAAATATCGGTATCTCTGGTGGTCGTCGCGTAATCCGCCAGGGTCTCGAATATTGTCAGCAGATCCCTGATGGAAATACCCTCTCTTAAGAGGTTCTGCAGCACCTTCTGTATCTCGCCGAGCCCCAGAAGCTTGGGCACCAGCTCCTCCACCAAGGAAGGATTGGATTCTTTTAAATTGTCTACCAGACTCTGTACATCCTGTCTCGTCAGAAGCTCGGATATGTACTGTCTGATAATCTCCGTCAGATGCGTCGCAATGATGGACGGCGGATCCACCACGGTGTACCCCATGCTCTCCGCCCGTTCTCTCTGGCCCTCCGTAATCCAGATGGCCGGCAGATGGAAGGAAGGCTCGAAAGTCGGGATACCGGTAATCTCCTCCTCCACATAGCCCGGGTTCATAGCCATATAGTGATCGAAAAGAATCTCGCCCTCGCTGACCTGTACCCCTTTTATTTTAATAATATATTGGTTCGGATTCAACTGTATGTTATCACGCAGACGAATAATCGGCACAACCGTACCGAGCTCCAGCGCGATCTGCCTTCTGATCATAACCACGCGGTCTAAGAGGTCGCCGCCCTGATTGACGTCCGCAAGCGGAATGATGCCGTAACCGAACTCCAGCTCAATAGGGTCTACCTGCAGAAGCGAAGTCACGTTCTCCGGCTGTCTGATCTCCTCCGCCGCCGCTTCCTCCTCGTCCGCCTCGTGCTCGATCACGGCGGTCTCTATCGTGCCGGCCATCACTCTGCCGACCACCACAAACAACAGGCCGATTCCCACGAACACCACCGGATTCAAAGGGGTGACAATGCCCAGGAAAGCCAAAACCGCGCCCACCAGATACAGAACCTTGGGCGTGCCGAAGAGCTGGCTGATCAGAACCGTACCGAAATCCGCCTCCTTGGAACCCTTCGTCACAAGAATACCTGTGGCGAGAGAGATCAGAAGAGACGGGATCTGGCTCACCAGACCGTCACCGATGGTAAGAATCGTGTATTTGCTCAGCGCCTCCGTCATCTCCAGCCCCTGCCGCAGCACACCGAAAGCGATACCGCCCACGATATTGATGAAGGTGATTACCAGACCCGCGGTGGCGTCTCCCTTCACGTACTTCACGGCACCGTCCATGGAACCGAAGAAAGAAGCTTCTTCCTGAATCTTTTCTCTGCGCTTCTTCGCCTCCTCGTCCGTGATGGCCCCGGTGTTTAAGTCCGCGTCGATAGCCATCTGCTTACCGGGCATTGCGTCCAGCGTAAATCTCGCCGTCACCTCAGCCACACGCTCGGAACCTTTGTTGATAATCATAAACTGCACAATAATCAGAATGATGAACACCAGAATACCGATGACAAGATCACCGCCGCCCACGTACTCACCGAAAGTCTGTACCACGTTTCCGGCGTCGCCCTGGGACAGAATCAGTCTCGTTGAGGAGACGTTCAGCGCAATCCTGAAAATGGTCGTGAAGAGCAGGATTGTCGGATAGAAAGACATCTGCAGCACTTCATTGGCAAACATACAGCCAAACATAATCGTAAAGGCGATCGCGATATTACATGCCAGAAGGACATCCAAAAGACTGGATTTAATCGGAACGATCAGCATAATAAACGCCGCCAGCAGATATAAAGCAACGCCTACGTCTCCAATCCTAAGCTTCTGCACCGCGAATCACCTCCTCTCATAAAATAGCGCTCGTTATATAACATGTATACTCAGACCTTCCCCTTCAAGTGATATACGAAAGCCAGTACCTCCGCCACCGCCTGATACAGCTCCGGCGGCACCACGCTGCCCACATCCACATTCGCGTAGAGCATACGGGCAAGGGGTTTGTTTTCCACAATCTCGATGTGGTTTTCCTTCGCCACATCCTTAATCTTCTGCGCCAGATAATCAGCGCCCTTCGCCACCACATAGGGGGCGTCGTAAACCTCGGGTTCATACTTGATCGCCACGGCAAAGTGGGTCGGGTTCGTAATCACCACGTCCGCCTCGGGAAGCTGCTGCATCATGCGGCGTCTGGATGCCTCCATCATTCGCTGCCGCTGCTTGCCCTTGATCTGGGGATCGCCTTCCTGGTTCTTGTACTCGTCCTTGACTTCCTGCTTCGTCATCTTCATGTCCTTCTTGAACTTGATCTTCTGATAAGCAAAGTCAGCGACGGCAATCAGCATATAAAACAGGGATATCCGGATTCCCAGATTAATCACCAACGCCCCGACCTGTGCGATTCCCTGATTCAGAGAAACGTCGTAGAGCATGTAAATCGAAGGCATATTCTTCTTGAGATAATCATACACCACATATCCGATTAGCGTCAACTTCAATACGGATTTCAAAAGCTCCATCAGCGAATTTGCCGAAAAAATCCGCTTGAACCCGCTCACCGGATTCAGCTTATTAAATTTCGGCTGGAGCGGTTTCGTCGTGATCTTCCATTTCACCTGCAAAACGTTTGTGATAAACGCCACCAGAAAACCGACCAGCAGAAAAGGCGCTATCACCTGCAAAATCCGCAGCAGGGAGCTCACAAACAGCATCCGGAAGGTCTGTGTCTGAATATGCCCGTCATAGAGCCGCGCATACTCAGGGATCTGGGAATAGATCCCCTGCATACTCCCCACAAAAACCCTGCCCATATATTCCACAAGAAAGCGGATCATCAAAAAGGCTGCCAGCATCTCAAAGGCGTTGGTCACCTCTTTGCTCTTGGCCACCTGACCTTCATTTCGGGCATCCTCCAGCTTTTTACTGGTAGGCTCCTCCGTCTTTTCTCCGCCGGGCCCGTCCTTGGCAAAGAACTGGAGATTATACTGTAAAATCAAGCCATCCCCTCCACAAAAGATACAATCATACGCTTCATCTGTGTGAACACGTTGTCTGACAGGGCAGGCAGCATCCGCACCGAAAGAAAGAGGATTCCCAATCCCACAAACACCTTAAGCTGTATGCCGACGGCAAACATATTAAGCTGCGGGGACACCTTGGCAAGTACGCCAAGCACACAGTTTAAAAAAATCATGGCGCAGAAGATCGGCAGTATAATGCGGAATCCGATGACGATATAGTCCCCCAGAAACAGGAGAATGGACTCCAGCAGCGCCTCCCGCTTAAAGATCGCGCCGTTTATCGGAATTAAGATAAAGGTGTCCGCCAGAGCCCGCAAAAGGTACTGGTATAAACCTGAAATAATCATAAAAAGCGTAAACATATACTGATAAAACACACCGGTGAAGGTGGCCTGTTCCTTAGTGGTCGGATCCATCAGGGAGACCATGGACAAACCGATCTCCATGTCCGCGATGCTTCCCGCAAAGGAAGTGACCGTCGTACAGATCTGCGCCCCCCAGCCGATGAGAAATCCCGTCAGCGCCTCCTTCATCACAATCAGCGCATAGCCCAGCAGCGTGTTGTAAACCACCTCGTTACGATCCACCGACAGATAGAGCAGGTAGGCAAATAAAATGCTGAAACTGATCTTCCCCCTTCCGGGTACATTTGACATACTGAAAAACGGAGCAACATACACAAAGCAGCTGACCCGCACGAGAATCAACAAAAAATATTCCAAATCTGCGTAAGTAAAGCTGATATCTAGCATAATGTTCTTTACCTGAGATAACGGTTGAAATCCGTCCACAACCCCGTCATAAACTCCACCATGTTATTCATAATCCAGTGGCCCATAACCATCAGCGCGATAAAAATTGCCAGCACCTTCGGCACGAAGGTAAGCGTCTGCTCCTGAATCGAGGTCACCGTCTGGAAGATACTCACGATCAGTCCGACGATCAGGGATACCAGCAGCATAGGCGCGCTGCACTTGATAATCGTAAAGATTGCATCTCCTGCAATGGCTGTGACGTCATTAACTGTCATTTAACCACACTCCGTTCCTCCCGCTGAGCGTCCGCTCAGTAATAAAAACTCTCCACCACTCCCTTGATTACCAGATACCAGCCGTCCGCCAGCACGAAAAGCAGAATCTTGAACGGCATGGAAATCGTGGTCGGCGGCAGCATCATCATACCCATACTCATCAGTACGGAGGCCACCACCATATCAATGACAATAAACGGAATATATATAAGGAAACCGATAATAAACGCCTGCCGCAGCTCGTTGATGATAAACGCGGGCACAAGCACGCTGATCGGTATGTCGTCCAGTTCACCGCTCCACTCGGTACGGCTTAAATCCATAAAGAAGTTCACATCGCTCTTCTGGGTTTGTCCGTACATAAACTGACGAATCGGCGCCGCCGCCGCCGTCAAGGCCTCCTCCTGTGTCAGCTCTCCCGCCTCGAAGGGCACGATGGCGTCCGTGTAAACCGCCGTCATCGTAGGCTGCATCACATAGAAAGTCAAAAACAGGGCTATGCCGATCAACACCGTGTTCGGCGGAGCCGTCTGTGTGTTTAAAGCCTGCCTCGTAAAGTGGAGTACAATAATAATCCTCGTAAACGAGGTTAACATAATAATCAATGACGGTGCAATAGCAATCAAGGTAAGAATGAGCAGAATACGCAGCGCGCCATTCACACTTCCGTTACCATTGTTGTACGTAACCGTCACCGTATTGGCGATATTCAGTTCAGCCAGATCTTCGGCACTCTCCGAGGCGCCGGGCGGATCCACATTGGTCCTCTCATTCGAAGTACCGGTGAGATTGGAATCCCGATAAGGAGTATCAGTCACAGTCGAATCGTTCACCGTGTCCGGCCTGTTGTCCTCCACCGCATAGGCGGTCTGTCCCCAGCTAAGATACAATATGCCTGCCACCATCAGCAGGCATATTAATTTTGCCAAATGATATCCGGAAAAATATTTCTTCATTCGTCTCGCCCGTCTTCTTTTTCCAGGATTCTTTCTTTTTGTATTTTTGCGAGCACATCCCTAAAAGTGGACGCACTTCCGGAAGACCCCTCGGGAAAGTTTAAATCCTCCTCGGGAATCTCTGATAACATTGTAACAGTATCTTTACAGACTGCAACTGCCAAATACTTCCGCCCGATCCTGACAATCTGGACATACTTATTATTAGACAGCCGGAGCGACTCAATCAGCTCCATGTTTGCGCCCGCCGATCTGCCCTTCTGGTAACCGCCGATCCATCTGGTCACAAAGGCCGTGATCGCCAGCACGAACACAAACAGTATCAATACTGTCATAAACTGCACATAGGAGTCAGTCCTATCTGGCAATGCCGAAGCAAGGAGCATTATCCTACAACCTTCTTCACCGCCTCTAAGACACGGTCAGCCTGGAAAGGTTTTACAATGAAATCCTTTGCGCCGGACTGAATGGACTCGATAACCATGGCCTGCTGACCCATAGCGGAGCACATAATAACCATAGCGCCGGGATCACCCTCTTTGATCTTTTTGAGGGCCTGAATACCGTCCATCTCAGGCATCGTGATGTCCATCAGCACGAGATCGGGTTTCAGCTCATTGTACTTCTCAACCGCTTTTGCGCCGTTCTCTGCCTCTCCTGCCACGTTATAGCCGTTCTTTGTCAGGATGTCCTTGATCATCATTCGCATAAACGCTGCATCATCACACACTAAAATATTTTTTGCCATCTCTCTTCTCCTATCACATATTATTTGATAATTTCGGTCACCCGAATACCAAAGCTTTCCTCGATTACCACTACTTCACCTTTTGCTACAAACTTACCGTTGACCAGAATGTCAATCGGTTCACCGGCAATTTTATCCAGCTCTATGATGGTGCCTGGCGCAAAATCCAGAATCTCCGAAATGGATTTGGAGGTTCTTCCCAGCTCCACCGTTACCTCTAACGGCACATCCTTGATCAGCTCGATGTTCTCCTGACTCTGCAGCGGGTTGAAATCGCTGGCAAAATTCTGGAACTGAACAGGCTGCACGTTCATATTCGGCTGCATCATCATCTGGGGCATCATCTGCATCTGCGGCATCATCTGGGGCATTCCCATCTGCGGCATCATCTGCATCTGACTCATATCCATCTGAGGCATTCCCGCCTGCATCTGGCTCATATCCATCTGAGGCGCAGCCGCCGGCATTGGCTGCGGTGCAGGCATCGGAGCGGGCGCTGCCGCAGGTGCAGGCGCCGGAGCTGCCGGTTCAGGCGCCGGTGATGAATCGCCGCCCTGACTGGTAATGAAAGTATCATAAATCTCTTTTGCAAACTCCACCGGATACAACTGCATAATGGTGGAATCCACCAATTCGTCAATCTGCATCCGGAAGGATATCTTTACGAAAGTACCTTCCAGGAACTCTGCGATATCGCCGCCCGACTTAAACGCCGTCAAATCCACCAGACTTGCTTCCGGCGGGCTGATATCTATCATCTTTCCAAGCATGGTGGAGAGTGATGTGGCCGAGGAACCCATCATCTGGTTCATCGCTTCCGAGATCGCCGAGAGATGCAGCTCCCCCAGCTCCCCATCCGTATTGCTGCCGTCACCTCCCATCATCAGGTCGGTGATAATCTTCACATCATGCTCTTTTAAGATCAGAATATTCGATCCATCGAGACCCTGTGTATACTTAATCAGAATAAATACGCAGGGCTTCTCATAATCTTCCAGTACATTCTTCCAAGTTGCCATCTTAACCACAGGCGTCGTAATATTTACCTTGCGGTTTACGATGGAAAACAGGGTGGTTGCAGATGCGCCCATGCTGATATTGGCGACTTCGCCGACCGCATCTTTCTCGATGTCCGACAGAAGCGAATCATCCGCTTCCATCCCGTCAAAACCTGCGGCGCTCTCTTCCGCACCGCCGCCCGACGAATCATCCCCGTTCAAAAGCGCATTTATTTCATCCTGCGATAACATTCCGTCCATGCTTTTTTACTCCCCCTCTCTGATCACCGAGGTGACCCTCACAGCGTTCTTATCCCTGCTGGTGCCCGGGAGTGCGGTAAACTTTCTGATATTACCCACATACACCGTAAGATCCTGTTCTACCTCGGTATCTAGTCGTATAATGTCGCCGACCTGCAGATTTACAAAATCGGTGACCGATATGCTCGTCTTTCCCAGCACCGCCTTGACAGGCACATCCACTCTCCTGATGAGGGATTCGATGTACTCCTCGAAATCCTCGTCATCCTGCTCCTGCAGATTCGCGTACCAGAACTTCGTATTGAGCTTATCCATGACGCTCTCTAATGTGAAGAAGGGAAGACATACATTCATAAACCCTTCCACTTCACCTATCTTCATATTCAAGGTGACGATGGCAATCATATCGTTCGGCGCGATAATCTGCGCAAACTGGGAATTTGTCTCAATCCGCTCCAGCATGGGATTGATATCGACCACATTCTTCCATGGTTCCCGCATAAGCTGCATACAGACTACCATCATCTTTTCTATGATCGTCATCTCTATTTCGGTGAACTCCCTGCCCTTTTCCAGCGGGTCACCGGCTCCGCCCAGCATCCGGTCTATCATGGTAAAGCCCAACTGGGATGCCAGCTCGATCAGAATCATTCCACCCAGCGGATGAAAATTGACTACACCCAGAATGACCGGGTTCGAAAGGGAGTTTGAAAACTCCGAAAAGATAACCGTCTCGGAACTGGTCACCGATACCTGTATATTCTTTCGCAGGTACACCTGCATACTTGTGGAAAGCAGCCGTCCGTAATGCTCGTATATAATTTCCAGTGTGCGCAGATGTTCTCGCGAGAATTTAGTCGGCCGTTTAAAGTCGTAATCCTTAATCTGTTTATCATCCGCGCCATTCAGTTCATCCGTGTCCAGCTCACCGCTGCTCAAAGCGGCAAGCAGATTATCTATCTCGCTCTGTGATAGTACCTCACCCACGAAAGTTCACCTCCTGTGGCAGTCATTTAGTCTAAGCACTATCCAAACATGATGTCACCGAAGGACACGTTATAGATAAACTTGGAGTCAAACATCTGTTGTATTCTGTTTATAATTTCTTTCTTGATCTCTTCCTGATTGTCGCGTGCCTCTTCCATCGTATAGTTAGCAAACACGCCGTTAATCTCGTCCTTAATCAGTCCTTCTCTCGTCGCCAGATTTTCGGCGGAGCCGTATTCCTTGTAACCGTCGGCCTTGGTGTTGATGGAAAGGGTGATGGAAACGATGCAGTAGTGATCCTTGTCATCCCCCTCGCTCTTTTTCAGCGGAATCGTCATGTTCTCAGCAAAAGAGTAAGTCTCGGTGTCCGCCATGGAAACGACTTCCTCCGCTCCTCCCTCCGTGCCGGACGCCAGCTCCAGATTCAGAGCCGTAGCGATATTGTCCACAAGCGCCGCGGTCTTCCTGGACGCTCCCGTCACGCTGAACATCATAATAGCAGTCAATACAATGTTTACGATCAGCAGCGCCAGAATAATAACGGAAATCAAATTCTTCTTCATAGCCTTCGTCTTCTCCTTCTACACTTATCTTTAATAAGAACTGAGAGAATTATATATCTTGATCTCAACTCTTCTGTTCTTCGCTCTGCCCTCCGGCGTGGAATTGTCCGCCACCGGAAGATATTCGCCCCGGCCGGCATGCTTGACGTTCGCCGGATCCAGATTCGTGATCGATAGAATGTAGTCAAACACCGATAACGCACGCCCGGAACTCAATTCGTTGTTGTTCGAATATTTTGCTCCCGACATAGGGACATTATCCGTGTGTCCCTCAATTTCAATCGTTCCCTCCCCGTAGCGCTCCAGAATCAGGCCTACCTGATCCAGAACCGGTTTGGCCTCCTCCTTCAAGAGCGTGCTTCCCGAGTCAAAAAGCAGGGAACCTTTCAGAGTCAGCTGGACAAACTGCGCGGTAAACTGCACTTCCACCTCGTCCGCCATATTTCTCTCATCAACCGCCTCCTGAATCTTCTCGGCAAGCGACTCGGACTCCTCCATCTGCGCTTCTTCCAACTGTTCCTGTGCCGCGGCTGTACTGTCGGCCACATCCTCGGAAATGATCTGGCCATCATCCATCTTACCTGTACTGTTTATATATTCATCCAGCTCATTGAGCTGACTGACACCGTTACTGATCAGCATACCGTCGCCGATCGCCTGCGCGCCCCCCTCAAAAACCGAAAACATCTGGTTAAAGGAAGCCACAACCTTTTCCTGCTTCACCTCATCGACCGTAGACATCGAGAACAACAGCACAAAGAAACAGAGAAGCAGATTCATCAGATCAGAGAAAGTGGTCTGCCACGCCGGGGCGCCTTTCGGGGGTTCATCCGGCTTTCTGTTAGCCATTATTCTTCACCTCCGCCTTCGTCTCCCGTGGTTCCTCTGTCCGCGGGTGCAATGAAGGATTTCAGCTTCTCCTCGATAACGCGGGGGTTCTCGCCCGCCTGAATGGAGAGAAGGCCCTCGATCTCAATTTCCTTCACCATCATTTCTTCCGCGTTCTTGCTCTTTAACTTCGTACCTACCGGCGCACAGATCCAGTTCGCCAGCACGGAACCATAGAAAGTGGTAACCAGCGCGACCGACATGTTCGGTCCGATGGTTGCGAAATCCGACAGATCCCTAAGCATGTTAATCAGACCGATCAGGGTGCCGATCATACCCCAGGCAGGACCCATGGCGCCGACATTCTCCCAGAAACCGATCTTATCTTTATGTCTGCCCTCCACGCTCACCAGTTCTGTCTCCATAATAGCCCGCACGAGCTCAGGATCCGTACCGTCTACGATCAGGAGAATGCCTTTTTTCAAAAATTCATCCTCGATATCGCTGGCCGCCTCCTCCAAGGAGAGGAGCCCTTCCTTACGGGCAACGTTGGAAAGTTCTATAATCTTCTGAATGATCTCCGGGACATTCATCGTGGACGTCTTGAAGATCAGGCCAATACTCTTAAGTCCGGCCAAAAAGTCAGGTATCGTGTAGCTCGCGAGAATACACATGAAAGAGCCGCCGAATGTTACCAGGACCGACGGCATATCTATGAATCCAAACACAGTGGAGAAATCCTTGCCCCACACCATACCGAATATCATCAGGCCAAAACATGCTACCAAGCCAATTATCGAAGCTATATCCATATGTACACACCCACTTTTACACTAGTCTGCAAAAATATCCTTTCTATACGATTTTACTAAATTTTTCACTTCTTGTCTACTTTCTTTTACAATTATTTTCCGTCCGGTCGTAAAAGACAGCACGGTATCGGGGGTTTCCTCCACCAGCTCCAGCAAATCCGGATTAATCAGCACTTTCACGCCGTTGATCTTCGTGACCTCTACCATAGACAGCCCCCTTTACAGCTTCCTATACAATACAACTCATTTATTTTACCACACATCTACAAAAACTGCAAAAAGAAATTTTACCAATCTGTCGCCGTGCTCGAAAAAAAGGGAACCTCTCCGCGGTATTCCGCGAAAAAGTCCCCTTCCTAAATTTTTAAACGCCGAAGCCGTGCTTTATACAGCCTCGCAACCAAGGAGCATCAACTCCTCCATTTATTATCTCTTCAGATTTACAAGCTCTTCCAACATGGAGTCGGAGGTGGTGATAATACGGCTGTTCGCCTGGAAACCACGCTGTGTCGTGATCATCTCGGTGAACTCGCCCGCCAAATCCACGTTACTCATCTCCAGCACGCCGGATTCCATGGAACCCTCGCCGTCGGAGGTGATATCCATGCCGGTGCCGTCGAATTCGCCGGAGTTCATGGTCGTCTTGTAAAGGTTGTTGCCCGCCTTCGCAAGACCCGCCGCATTGGCGAACTTCGCCACCGCGATCTGTCCCAGAAGCTTCGAGAGACCGTTGTCGTAGGAAGCCGTAATCTTGCCGTCCTGCCCGATCTCCACACCGATCAGGGAACCAGGCTTGCGGCCGCTGCCGTTGTTGTTTGATGTGCCGTCTCCATTGTCATAGCTGTACGTGGACGTCTTGCCGTTGTTGACGTTGGTCGTGGTCGAAAAGTCGATGGAGACGTCTGAAAAATGACCTAAATCCACCGTCGCGCCCGTCATGTCCGTCGCGGTAGCCGCGAAGTCGAGGATGGCCGCATCCTGCTCCTGCTGGCCTATATAGGAGAACTTACCTGTCTGGGTGTCATACACCAGCATGTTGCCGTTATATTTCTCATCCTTGGTCACGCTGGCGTGGCCGTCCGGCGTAATGTAGTTGATCGTGTAGGTAATCATATCGTCATCCACCAGACCGTACGCCTTCTCGATAATCTCCTTCTTCCCGGCATCGTCCGCAGCGGTATAGTCCAGGGTCTTCGCGAACTTGCCTGTCTGTAAGTTGAAGGTCGCGGTGTCCATGCCGTCCTCCCTGTCAAACTCCGCCTCGAAGGTGACTGTCACCGAGCCGTCGTCATTCACCTCAAGCAGCGGTTTGTTCGTCCCCGTTTCGGCGGAAATCGTAACCGCGCCGCCCAGCTTGCTGAGCACCGTCTGCCAGTTTGTCACATCCGCGCTGCCGGCCGTCGGCGCGTTAGCCAGCTTCACAGGCGCGGTGGCGCCGTCCGGGAGATAGTAGTATGCTCCATCCTTATCGTCATAGGTCAGCTTATATTCATTCTGGAGCACATCCTTTGTCAAGGTAACCTTTCCCGTCATGGTAACTTTCGCAGGCATAGCCGCGCCATCAGCTATACTGTTTTCCTTCACCTGCACAGTATTCCCGCCGAGCTTCATGATCGGGTTCGACGCAAAGCCCTTGAGGGATTCCTCGAAGCTGTAGTCCACCTTGAACGACTGATTCGTAACGTTACCGGTAGCATCCGTAGTCGGCACATAGGTTACGCCCTGCGCCGTCTGGTACACCTTGGTCTCCGGATCGAGGCTCCCGCCGCCTCCAAAGGTCGCGATCTGGGAAATGTCGCTGACATTATAGAAATCCTTTAAGGACACGCCGTTGCTGTCCGTGATGTCGTCGAGCTGTACGTAGTACTGGCCGTCCTTGCTCATCGCGTGTGTGCTGAACTTCACCGTGTATTGGTAGCCTCTCGCGTCGAAGACGGTCAGGGTTCTCACCAGTCCCGTCTTGCTGTGGACAGCGGGATCGTTCTTATCCAGAATACCTGCCGCGTTAGCCATACTGGTAGCCTCCGCATCCGCCGTCATATTCCTCTCATTCATAACCTGCAGAGCCTGCACCGGGCCGGAAAGGATCTCCCCGGTCTCCTCATCTACCTGCCATCCCATCACGCGGTAGCCGTTGCTCGCCATAACCAGATTGCCCGCGCCGTCGATGGTAAAGGAGCCGTCTCTCGTAAAGAAGTTCTGCCCGCCGGTGCCGCTGCTCACGATGAAGAATGCCTCACCCGTGATCATCACATCCCACGGGTTGTTCGTGGACTGTGCGGAACCCTGTCTTGTAATCGCTGTGCTGATCGCCGATGTCTTGGCGCCCAGACCGATCTGTCTGGCGTTGATACCGCCGCGCCCCGTGGCCGCGTTCGCGCCGGAAGCCGCCTGCGTCTGCTGGTAGAGCAGATCGCTGAATACCATGTTCATCGACTTGTATGCCGTTGTGTTTACGTTTGCGATGTTGTTACCGATAACATCCATTCTGGTCTGGTGGGTCTTAAGGCCCGACACGCCAGAAAAAAGTGATCTCATCATAGTGAAATGACCTCCTTAAACTTGTATGGAACCGTCTGTCCTCTCTGTCAGTCGAGGACGGTAAGCCTCCTGTAAGGTCCGGCTTATATAATGACCGCTCCGTCTATGTTAGTGAATACATTTTCATCGGCCTCCGTCTGATCCATCGCCGTGATGACCGTCTGATTCGGTACACTCACGATAAAGGCGAGGGAATCCACCATGACCAATGACTCCTTTATCCCCTTCTCCGAGGCTTTTGCCGCTCCTAAGTTCAGGCGTTCGACCTGCTCCTCGGTCAGTTCAATATTTCTGTCCGTCAGGCGGTTTGCCGCATGTTTGGAGAATCTGACTTCTAAGGACTCCCCCAACCCGTCCGTCTTCTTTGACAGAATATCCTGAAAGCTTATGCCTCCCGGTGCAGGCGCTCCGTCCCTGGATCTGCCTGTCTTTAAATATTGATCCTGCAGCTGCTCTATCGAAGGGAAAGAACTGCCTTGAATCTTCATACTCTCTCCTCCCTGAGATCATCGCCCCGCTGTGGCCTATTTGTCGTCGCCGTCGTCATCGCCCTTGTTTTCAGCGGATGCCACCATATCCTTCATCTTCTTCACATACTTCTTCATCAGATCTACCTGTTCGTCCGTCAGGAAGCTCTTCTGGTAGTCGTTCATGCCCGAATACATTTCATCCAGCTTCTCCACCTTTTCACGATCCGCAAGAGACAGATGCTCGATCTCCGGAAGCTTGTTTAAGATATTCAGGAAATCCGCCCCCAGCTTGTATGCCTCAAGGTAGGTAGGATCAGCTACCGTATCCAGATCATCCATAGAATAAAGGTCACCGTTCACGGACAAATATGCCTTATTCTTCTCATAGACCACATAGTCCACGTTACCCTGCACGGTCGTCTCTCTCCCCTGAGAATCCTTCACCTTCAAGAGCACGGTCTCGCCCACTAAGCTTGATGCCCGGAAGAGATCCATGGATGCGCTCATGTTCTGCATCTGCTCTAACTCCGAGAAGGTCGCGTACTGGGAAATATACTCTGTGTTGGAGGTGGGCTCCAGCGGATCCTGGTATTTCATCTGCGCCACCAGAAGCTGTAAGAAAGCGTCCTTATCCAGCGTGTTGCTGGCCTGCGCCCTCTTTTTTTCCTCCGCGATGGACGCTGCGGAATTGGATTCCACGAACTTGCCGTTTTCTACTTTCTGTACTACTCCCATGCTTTCACTCCTTTCATAAACTGCTCGATTCTCTCGCAGTTATGATGCAAAATCCATCCTAAATCACTTTCAGCGATGGGATTTTGCACTACTGAATCATGTCCTTACGGTCTCAGCAGTAAACGCTTCGACCTGTACCACGCGTTAACTGCAACTGCTCGATTCTCTACGCAGTATAGTCTACCGTGTTGCCGTTTGCCTGCATCATCTCCACCGCGATCCGCTCCGAGTCGTCGAGCGCCTCAATGCCCTCCTCCTCGATCTCGTCGAGATTCAGGTTGATTCTTCTCGCACCCTTCTTCGCATTTTCGCCGTTTTGATCCGCCGCATCCCGCTCACCGCCGAACTGCTCGCCGTAAGCGTGGTTTGCTACCGTGACTTCCACGGCCTCCACCTTGATGCCCTGCTCTTCAAACTGCTCCTTGAGCTGAATCATCTGGGTTTCCAAGACCGCCTTCACCGTCTCGTTCTGTGCCGCAAACTGCGCCGTGATAACACCGTCCTTCGCCGCGATCTGTACATGCACCGTACCCAGACTTGCGGGATGTAACTGCATCTCCATCTCCTGCGTCTCAGGCTTGATATTAAACTTCATGTACTCCACGATCTGATCCATGATCTGATTCGTCTCAGGCTGCGCGTATACCGGCCGCTCCGCCGGCGCTTCCACTTCTTCCATGCGTCCCGTCAGGTTCTGTAAGAAAGCGTTGCCCGCATTGTTTCCCGCCGCGTGCTCCTCTCCCTGATGTCCCGTGTCCGCCGACTCCTTCTTCAAGACAGGAGTGGTCTCAGGCTTTCCGGTGTCCGTGACCTGCTCGCTGACATGTTTCTCGCCGCTGGCATCGTCAACCGTCACCTTGATCTGTACGGTGCCGCCGTCCTTCTGCACGGATACCGCATAATCCTTCATGCCCTCCACGCTCACCTCCGGCTCTTCTGTTCCCGGCATGGTAAGTACGGGCTCTTCCACTTCTACAGGCTGCTCCTCCGCGCTCATCTGCGCCATCAAGGCCTCAAGTTCCTCCGCGCTCAGTCCCAATTCCTCCTGCAGCGCTCCGAGAGTCTCGTTTACCACCTGGAAAAGCTCCTGTAAATTGCCGTAGAGCGCCTCGTCCGTGACCAGAGCCAACTCATCCGTATTGTCTGTCAAATTCAATAACAGTTGTTTCAGATTCGCCGGATCAAAGAGATCCACCGCCGTGAGTCCCAAAACTTCCATGGCTTCTTCCACCTTTTCCAGTGGAATATCCATCACATCGACGATCTCACTGACAAGCTCTTCGGCCGCCTTCTCCACAGTTTCCTGTGTCTCGGCATCCTGTGTCTGCACATCCTTCGCCTCGGTCGTCATGCCGCTGTCATCCCGCTCCGCCGTGCCCGCCGCATCATCCGCGACCGTCTCTTCCGGCTTCTGCGCTTCAGCGGCCTTGTCTGCGCCGTCCTGTCCAAGCGCATCCTTCGGCTGTGCGGTCTCCTGCGCGCTCTTCACGCTCTCCGCCACCGCCTGCTTCGGCGCCGTGGCTGCCACAGAACTTCCCGCCTGCGCTTTCTGCAGACCGGTGAGCTGATCGCTCATCTTGTTCATGAGCTTATCAAAGCGTTCCTGCACAACTTCCTCCGCCTTCCCGGATGCCTGACTTCCCTGCACTGTCCCAAAGGACGACAGGGCGTTTACATTGTTTACCGTCATTCCTTGCTCTTTCCTCCTTTCTGTAGTTTTCAAGGTTCCCGCGCATCCCTGCGCTGAAATTAATCGGACAGGTTTCCTGTCCGCCGCGCGGAATGCGGAATATATATAACACATGTAATGGATTAAATTCATCCATTACATGGTATATATCGGCATTCTCCCGCTCCATATAAAGCGGTTTCCTATAGAATTTAAAAATCTCAGTTGTCGGGATCCATAATTCTGGTGATCCTGGCCGCCGTATCCGCGTCCATCACTCCCAAAATCTCTCCCCTGTCCGCCGGCTTCATCTGGCTCAGTATCTTGGCCGCCAGATCCAGATCGTCAGTCATGGCCTCAAAAATGCCGGCAGCCTGTTCGGGCTCCATCTCCGCATAGGCCTGTGCGTAATCCTGAATCCGCGCATCCGTCTCGAGCTGCTGCACCACCTGCTTATACAGATACTCCGCCGCGGTGGGGTCTATGTTCTCGTAATACTTCTGGTATTCCTCCGGCCCCGGCCCGTTCTCGGCGTAGACTACTTCCTCGTAAAACTCGGTCTTGATGCGCTCAAACTCTACCTGCGCGTCCTCGAACGTCTGCAGACGCTCGATCTCGGCCCGAAGCTCCGTCAGCTCCTCGGAATCCACGCTGCTTGCCGCCTGCGCGTCCTCAAGCTGCAGCTCCAGCTCCTTGATGTAATCTACCGCTTCCCGCAGGCTGGTGTAGCCGCCGTAAGACTCCCCGTCGTCGGTAGTGACCGTGGAATCCGCCGGCAGAATCTTATTGATCACAGGCACATCCTTGAGCACCGGAGCAAGCACCCCGGAGCCGAAACCGCCCACATCCAGCTTGATTAAGAGGCAGAGAATCGCCACCCAGATAATTACAATAACGACCGTTACCAAAAAGACGGAAATACCGCCTCCCTCATCGTCATCAAGCTGCGCCTCCTGTTCCGAAATTTCCTTGGCGCGCTGTTTGGCCTCCTTTTTCTGGGCCTTCTGATCCGCTTTGATCTTGCCCCGCTCTTCCTTTAATCTCTTTTTTTCCGCCTTTTTGTCAATGGGGGGTTCCATACCCATATTCGTCGCTTCTGCTGCCATTCCCATTTTCCTTTCCACGCTGCCCGTAGGTGTAGCTCGTCAGTTCGTCCACCACCTTGAACTCGGCCGCCTTCTCTTCTTCCAAAAACTGGAGCAGGGCCTTCTCCTTGAGCTTTTCGTGCATCTTGCGCTCCTGCATGATCTCCGTCAGCTTCTCCCGCGCCTTTTCCAAGGCGTCCTCCGCTTTCCGCACTTCAAGCTCCTGCACCGCGATCATTTCATCCATGATGAGCACGGCGTTGCGGTTATCCCGCAGATCGGTCGCACGCAGCGCCCTCTTCCGCATCCGGCGGCCCTCCTCCATGTAGGCCTCCTTGCGGTCGATCAGCATCTGCCGCTTCTCCTGCTCCTCATTCAGCCGCATCTGCGCCCGGCCGACCTCCATCTTCGCCTGCGTCTCAAGCTGATACTTGATATTCAGGATGCTCTGCATCCTGTATCTGAATTTCGCCATGGCAGGTCACTCCTTACTCCGCGTAACGGCTCAGCCTGCGGCTCTCCTGTTACGCATCCGCTTCCGCGAAAAGCTCCCGCAGCATATCCACGGCTTCCTCATAATCATATTTTGAATCCACATCCTGCATCAAGAACTCGTTCACCGCCTCAATCTTTTCGATGGCGTAGTCGATGTTTCTGTTGCTGCCGCTCTTGTAAGCGCCTATGTTGATCAGATCCTCCGCCTCATTGTAGGTGGCGAGCACATTTTTAAGCTTCCCGGCAAGGGTTTTATGCTCCTTATCCACAATCTGGCTCATGCATCTGGATATACTCTGCAATACGTCGATCGCCGGATAATGATTCTGATGCGCCAGCTTCCTGTTCAGCATGATATGGCCGTCCAGAATACTTCTTGCCGTATCCGTGATCGGCTCGTTCATATCGTCGCCGTCCACCAGCACCGTGTACAGGCCGGTGATAGAGCCCACCGCCGCACAGCCCGCCCGCTCCAAAAGCCTTGGCATCTCCGAGTACACGCTGGGCGGATACCCTCTCGATACCGGCGGTTCTCCGCTGGCCAGACCGATCTCTCTCTGCGCCATGGAAAAACGGGTCAGGGAATCCATCATCAAAAGCACATCCTTCCCCTGATCCCTGAAATATTCCGCAATCGCGCAGGCCGTCTTCGCCGCCTTGTTTCTCTCAAGGGCCGATCTGTCCGAGGTGGCCACCACCACCACGGAACGGCGCATCCCCTCTTCTCCGAGGTCGCGCTCCACAAACTCCCGCACCTCTCTGCCGCGCTCACCGATCAGGGCGATCACATTGATATCCGCCTTCGTATTGCGCGCAAACATGCCCATCAGTGTGGATTTTCCCACGCCGGAACCCGCAAAAATACCGATGCGCTGCCCCTTTCCAACCGTCATCAGGCCGTCTATGGCTTTCACGCCGAGAGGCAGCACATCCGCGATGATCTTCCGGCTCATGGCATCCGGCGGCTGCGCCTCCACGCTGTAGGGCACGCCCGGCATATACTCCCCGTCAATCCTGCCGAGACCGTCCAGCACCTTCCCGAGAAGGTCTTCGCTCACCGGCACCGTCAGCGGGTTGCCCGTGTTCTCCACGATACAGCCGAGCCCGATCCCGTCGGTGTTGTCACAGGGCATCAAAATCGTGCGTCTGTCCTTAAACCCTACCACCTCCGCCGTGATCGGCGGGTACTCCTCCCCCACAGGGTAGATAATACACAGGTCGCCCAGCTTCGCCTCCGGCCCGGCCGACTCGATGGTGAGTCCCACCACGTTTTCCACTCTGCCCTTTTTCTTAAAAAAGGTATCGTCCATTATGCTGCTGTATTTAAAGTAATTGATCGCTGTATTCATCCGACGCTTCTTCCTGCCGAAAATCTAAACTTTTTCATAGGATAACACTCGTAATTTTTTCGTGAGTTCTTCCAGCTGCGTGCCCACGCCGCAGTCAAAGATGCCGCCGTCCGTCTCAATCAGGCAGTCGCCCTTACTGAGCGCAATATCCTCGACGATCTCAATGATTCCCCTGCCGGCCACGGCGCCTTCCACAAGAGTCTGCTTCTGCATATTGACGTGAGGATAATCCTCCGCCGACACATGCACAATAAAAGTTCTGCTGCTCTCCACTTTCCGCAGAGTGGAATCAATCAAATGCACCAGAATGTCCCTGTTATCCATCAAATCCACGCCAAAGATATGGCTGTAAATATCGGTGATCGTCTCGATAAACCGCGGCTCCAGATCCTCCAAAAGCTCGTCAAACTCCGCCTCGAGCTGCCTTTTCCGCTCCGCCAGCTCCTGCTTCATGCCGTCCACTTCGGCCATGCCTCTCGCGTAGCCCTCGTCGTATCCCTGTCTCGCGCCTTCCTCGACGGCATTGGCACGCCCTATCTCGGCATCCCGCTTGGCCTGTGCCCCGATCTCAAGCGCCTGCGCTCTGGCCTCCGCTATGATGTGCTCCGCCTCCGCTTCGGCCTCCGCCCTCATTTCCTCAAAATCCGGCCCTGCCGCATCGCCGGCCTTAATTACATTGCCGCCGCCTTCGCCGTCCGTAAAGAGAGCATCCAATTCCTCGCCCTCGATACCGCTGACAAACTCCGGCTCGCCCTCATCCTCGCCGCTCTCCTCGTCAAAAGCGGGCAGCGCAGCCGCGTTCGCCTTGCGAATTTTTTCCCACTCCTCGATGCGCTCCGCCACAATGCTGTTGCTGTCTATCACACATTTCTCTTCGCCGTCCACTCTGACCCAGCCGGCTTTGTATAAGGTTCTTTGCTTCATCTTAGACAATGATCTCGTCACCTCCGCCTCTGGAGATAACAATTTCCGCAGCATCCTCCAGTTTCCGGATGATGTTTACAATCTTCTGCTGCGCTTCCTCCACGTCCTTCATACGGACAGGGCCCATGAACTCCATATCCTCCTTGATCATGACGGCAAGACGCTTGGAGAGGTTGTTAAAGATCGCATTCTGCACCTCTTCATTGGAACCTTTCAGCGCGATCGCCAGATCGGAGTTATCCACATCACGCAGCACACGCTGGATCGCACGGTCGTCCAAAAGCAGAATATCCTCGAACACGAACATCTTCTTTCTGATCTCGTCCGCAAGTTCCGGCTCCTCGATCTCCAAGGTCTCCATGATATGCTTCTCCGTACCACGATCCACCGTATTCAAAATTTCCACGACGGCGTCCACGCCGCCGATGATCGTATAATCCTGATTTACCAGCGATGACAGTTTGGATTCCAAAACCTTCTCCACTTCCTTGATGACGTCCGGACTCGTCCGGTCCATTACCGCAATACGCTTCGTCACGTCCGCCTGTCTGTCCGGCGGGAGCGCGGAGACGATAATCGCCGCCTGCCCGGGCGCCAGATAGGACAAAATCAATGCGATGGTCTGCGGGTGTTCGTCCTGAATAAAGTTTAGGAGCTGCGCCGCATCGGCCTTTCTCACAAACTCGAACGGCTTTACCTGCAAAGACGCCGTCAGCTTGCCGATCACGTCCATCGCCTTCTCGGAGCCGAAAGACTTCTCCAGCAGTTCCTTCGCATAGTTGATACCGCCCTCCGCGATATACTGCTGCGCCAGACACACCTGATAGAACTCGTTTACCACGCTCTCCTTGACCTGGGGCGTGATGCTCCTTGTATTCGCAATCTCCAGTGTCAGCTCCTCCACCTCGTCTTCTTTGAGGTGCTTAAAAATTGCCGCCGACCTCTCCGGTCCAAGAGCAATCATCAAGATGGCCGCCTTCTGGAGTCCGTTAATCTGCTCATCCGCTTTCGCTGCCATTTATCCTACCCCCAGTCTTCGTTTAACCAGTTGCGCAGCAGATTTGCCGCCGCCTCCGGATTCTCTTCCACAAATTTGCCGACGAGCTTCTTCTCATCTGACTCATTTTCAGAGGAAATCTCCTCAAGCTGCACATCGGACTGCAGCAGCGTCTCCACAGTCAGCTCCTCCTCTTCCTCCTCGTGCTTCTCGCTTCTCATGCTGCGCAGCACCACAAAGGCCAGCAGCGCCAGAATCACGATAATCAGGAGAATCTGCAGGACATCCGTCGCCGTAATCCGGGAACCCTCCGCGTCGAAGAAAAGATTCTCGCTGTACGCTACCAATGTAATGTTATTTACCGGAATACCCGTCGCGTTCGCAGCCGCATTATAAAAAGTTTCATCCAGCTCAATCCGCTCACGCTCATTGTTGGCAAGCTTATATTCCTCCCAGCTCACACCGTCCAAAAGCCCCTGTGCGTCCACATCCTCCTCACGCACCACATTGTAGCGGATCAGGGAAACCGCCAGAGACGAGGAGCCGTAGTTGATCACGCCCGCCGGCGTCTCGATGGTGGTAATCTTCTCGTTGGGCAGATAATCCCTCGACTGCTCGTTCCTTGAGGAGCGGGAATTGGAATTATCCTCCAGCACATAGGTTGTCGTATCGTCGTTGGAGTCCGTGCCCGGCACGCCTCCCACACCGCTTACGTTCTCCTCATTGTAAAGATCCTCGTGGCTCAGCACGCCCTGCGTCTGTCCGTCCGCCGGGGTGTATGTATGCTCCGTACTCGTCTGGTTGGAGAAATCCAGCACCAGATTGGGAGATACCTCCACGTTGTCAAACTCGTTCGTGCCAAGCAAAACCCTGCGCACGTTGTTTATCATATTTTTCTCCGCCTCGGTCTTCACAGAGAGGTGGGCGTTCGCCAGTCCCGAGGGAGAATAATTCTCATCTCCCGTAAACAGCATATTGCCTTCCGAATCAAGAATGACAATATTGTCCGTCGTCTCATTGCCCAGAGCCGTAGCTATGGCGCGCGCCAAATAGGCCGCGCTCTCCCGTGAGAACTCGTCCCTCAACTCCAAAAGCACCCACGCGGAAGATTCCTGCTCCTGAGCGATCAGCGTCCCGTCGTCCTCCGGAATGTTCAGCTTAACCCGCGCGCGCTTTATAGACGTAAACATGGTCAGAAAATCATTTTCCAGCTGTTTTTCCAGATATACCACATGCTTTTTCTGCTTGTCGGACTCCGTGGTGGAAAAACTGCCGTCCGTCACATTGTCGATCCCGTAGCTGGCCGCCTGAATATTGTTGGCACCCAGAAGCAGATTCGCCTGCCCGAGCTCCTCGCTGAGAATGGTGATCGTCAGTCCGTCGTCCGTAATCTGATAATGATACCCCTCGCCGTCCAAAAGCTCCGTCACCTCCGAAGCTTCCTTTGTGGTCTCGCACTCTCGAAGCAGTACATACTCAGGTCTGTTCAGGCTGTATACGATAAATACAAGCGCAATGATGAGTACCGCTACCACAGCCACGATCAGCGTCTTCTGCTTGGCTGTGAAACGGTTCCACCACTCCATTATTTTATTTCCCAATTCCTTCAATTTATCAATTATCTTTTCCACGGCACTTTGCTCTCCTTCGGCATTCCCTCTCACATGCTAAATGGAACTAAATCTGCATCTGGATCAGCTCTTTGTACGCATCCAGAAGTTTGTCCCTGATCGCCACCGTGTACTGTAATGCAGTGGAAGCTTTCTGCAGAGAGATCGCAAGGTCATGAGGGTTTTCCGTCTCCCCCAGCGCCCACTTAATCTCCTCGTTTTCCGCGTTCGAAAGATAAATATTCGTGGTATTCAGATTGTCAATCGCCGTATGTAGCATCGCATCGAAGCCATTTTCCTTATAATCCTCAATGCGGGTCGTCGGTGCCGCCTTGGCAGCCTCCCGTATCTCTCCCGCAGAGACGTTATATAATTCCGTGATATCCAAAGCCATTTTCAGTTTCCTCCAACATTCCCCGTACTATATTCTAAGCTTTATATAAATAACGTCCGCTATTTATCTGTGTTCCGTCGTCAGTTGTTCAGGATGTTAAGTCCCATGGTCGCCATATTCTTGCTGGCGCCAAACGCGGTGCTGTTCGCCTGATAAGCGCGGGACGCGTCGATCAGGTTCGTAAACTCCGTGATGATATTTACATTAGGATACATCACATAGCCGTTCTCATCCGCATCGGGATGGGAGGGGTCGTAGACCATATTCCCTTCCGTCACGTTATCCTCGTAAACGCCCGTCACCTTCACGCCATTCCCCGCGAAGCGCTCGTTCTCCTTCATGAGAATCTGATGGAAATGGGTGGGAGAATTTTTCTCCTCAAACACCACAATCTTTCTGCGGTAGGGCGTACCGTCCTCGGTTCTTGTCGTATTCGCGTTCGCCACATTCTGGGAAATCGTATCCATACGGAAACGCTCCGCGGTCATACCTGTGGCGTTGATGTCAAACGATGTAAATAAAGCCATAGCAATTCCTCCTTAATATAATATCACATCCCATGGAGAATGCTGTCCTTTAAGTATTCTCCAGAGTAAGACATAGAACTTCTTAGCGAGACAGCCGCCGCTGTCAAGCTTTAGAGGTTCTTCTCACTCACTTCATTACCGTCTGTAAATTCTTAAATTCCTGAGACACACTCTGGTAAAGACCCTGGTAAACGATCTGATTCTTCGCCAGATATACGCCCTCGGTATCGGGATCGACATTATTCCCGTCTATGCGGTAAGAAAAGCCCGAATAGTCCTTGTAGGGAATCGGATCCAGACGCCTCATCTTCAAGTCAGCCACCTTCGCATCCATACTCTTATAGCGGGAGTGGCGCAGCGCCTTGGCAAGCTGCGTCTCAAAATCCACATCCTGCCTCTTATAATTCGGTGTGTCCGCATTGGAAATGTTATTGGAAATCGCTTCATGCCTGAGCATAGACGCGTCCATCGCCTTATCCAGCACATTCACATAATCAAATGCATTCGTATCAATCAATGAGCTCATAGTCACACTCCTTCCACGTTAATACAATCCACATTCCATTATAAATAAATTATAAAAAATTACAAGGTTTTTCGATTGATTTTCACAAATTAGTGTCCCTGCAAAACGACAAAAAAGGATCCGCTGTGCGCAAAATCGGCGCTTTTCGCAGATCCTTCTGCCAGTTATTTCTAACAGCCCAGGCTGTTTAGAACCGTCCCTGTTCCTTTAATTTCTCCACTTCATCGAACACTACGTCATTCAATACCTTAATATATGTGCCTTTCATTCCCGAAGATCTGGATTCGATCACGCCCGCGCTCTCGAATTTGCGCAGAGCGTTTACGATCACCGAGCGGGTAATTCCCACCTTATCCGCGATCTTGCTGGCCACCAGAATGCCCTCCATGCCGCCCAGCTCGTCAAAAATGTGGGTGATGGCCTCCATTTCCGAGAAAGAGAGTGTGGAAATCGCTGATTTCACAACCGCCACCTTGCGGTTCTCCTCCGCGCTCTCCTCGCTGACCGCCCGCAGCATCTCCAATCCTACCACCGTAGTGCCGTACTCGCACAAAATGATGTCGTCGATATCGTACTGGTCGTCACATTTATAGAGGAAGAGAGTCCCCAGCCTCTCGCCCGATATCTCAATCGGCGCAATCACCGCCTGGAACCGTCGTATTCCCGGGCTCTCAAACCCGAGCGTCTCCAGATTGACATTCTCCTTGGTGGAGAGCACCCCAAGAAGCCGTTCATTCAGCATGGGGTCAATAAAACCGCCCACATGATCCACAATCAGCTCCGTGATGGATTCCACCGTGGGCATATCCCCGATGCCTAAGACCTTTCCCTTTCTGCTCACCACCAGCACATTGGAGACCAGAATTTCCTTCAGCACATCGCAGATATCATTGAACACCACTTTGCCCGAATTGTTATTGTGTAAAAGTTTCCCGATCTTTCTGGTCTTATCTAATAATTGCACGCTGCTCATGTATATACCTCTCGCTCCCTGTGTCCGGTCTGCCTGTCATATACTGATTATTTTATCACACTATTCAGACAATTTCAATGTGTGTCGCGCAATTAATCTGTAATTCATATATTTTATATTAAATATTCCAATTTCTTCCCATGGCTTTTCCCATGGCTGCACTTTTTTAGTTTCAATTCACACACCACGCCAGATTTTTCATCAATTTATGTTAATTCAGTGTGAATTGCAACAAAACCTTTTTTATCAGGCTTCAGCCTTCTCCTTCGGCATATCCTTGACAAAACCGCAGGACTCGTCGGCGCAGACCAGCTTATTGCCCTTCTGCAGCATGATGGAACCGCAGCGGTCACATTTTTCATCCACCGGCTTCTGCCATACCATAAAGTCGCAGTCCGGATTGTCGATGCAGCCGTAATACTTCCGGCCCTTCTTGGTCTTTTTCAGGACAATGTCCTTGCCGCACTTCGGACAGGCCACGCCGATCTTCTCAAAATAGGGCTTCGTGTTCCTGCACTCCGGGAAACCGGGACAGGCCAGAAATCTGCCGTGGGGCCCGTACTTGATCACCATCTGCCTGCCGCACTGCTCGCAGAACTCGTCGGACAACTCATCCGCGATCTCTACTTCCTCCAGCTCCTTTTCCGCCTTCTCCACAGCCTCCTGCAGATCGGGATAGAAGTTTTTCACCACCGTCTTCCACTTGACACTGCCTTCCTCCACGCCGTCCAAAAGCGCTTCCATGGTGGCGGTAAAGTTCACGTCCACGATGGAGGGAAAAGCGTCCTTCATCATGTTGTTGACCACCTCTCCAAGCTCCGTCACATAGAGGTTTTTATTTTCCTTCACGATATAGCGTCTCGCCAGTATCGTCGTGATGGTGGGCGCGTAGGTACTCGGCCTGCCGATCCCCAGCTCCTCCATGGCGCGCACCAGGGACGCCTCCGTGTAGTGGGGGGCCGGCTGAGTGAAATGCTGCTTCTCCTCCAGGGAAAGCAGTTGTAATCCGGTATCCTCCGAAATACCTCGGATCAGAGTATTGCTCTCCTCCTTGTCGTCCTCCTGCGTGTAGACGCTCATAAAGCCGTCAAATTTCACCTTCGACGCCGCCACGGTAAAACGGTGCTCCCCCGCATCTATCTTCACGGAGGTGGTCTCATACTGCGCCGCCGCCATACGGCTGGCCGCAAACCGTTTCCAGATCAGCTGATAGAGACGAAACTGGTCTCTTGACAGAGACTCCTTGATTTCCAGCGGAAGCCTGCTGATATCTGTGGGACGAATCGCCTCGTGGGCGTCCTGAATCTTTTTATCCGGCTTTTTCTCCTGTTCTACGGCCGCCGCGTACTCCTCGCCGTACTTTTCCGTTATATAAGCTCTTGCCGCCGCCTCCGCCTCATCGGATATTCTGGTGGAATCGGTACGCAGATAGGTGATGATACCCGTGGTACCGTTCCCCTTGATCTCCACACCCTCGTAGAGCTGCTGCGCCAGGCGCATGGTCTTCTGGGTGGAAAAGTTTAGCACCTTGCTGGCCTCCTGCTGGAGCGTGGAGGTCGTAAATGGCAGCGGCGCTTTCTTGATCCGCTCGCCGGTCTTTACGGAACTCACCTTGTAGACCGCTCCGGAAAGCTCTTTTTTCAGCTGCTCCATCTCCTGCGCGGAAGAAATTGTGCGCTTCTCGGTCTTCGTGCCGTAATATTTCGCGGTCAGAGGATTTTTCTCCCCTTCCACTTTAAGGCTCGCGTCCAGCGTCCAGTATTCCTCCGGGATAAAGGCGTTGATCTCCTCCTCCCTGTCGCAGATAATCCGAAGCGCCACCGACTGCACGCGGCCCGCAGACAGCCCGCGCTTCACCTTCGCCCACAGAACGGGTGATATTTTATAACCCACCATGCGGTCTAAACACCTTCTGGCCTGCTGGGCGTCCACCAGATCCATGTTGATCTCTCTGGCGTTCTTTAAAGACTCCTTCACCGCCGTCTTCGTGATCTCGTTAAAGGTAATGCGGTATACCTTCTTATTTTCCAGTTTCAAAGCAAAATACAGATGCCATGAAATGGCCTCCCCCTCGCGGTCCGGGTCGGTTGCCAGATAGACCTTCTCGGCCTTCTTCACTTCCTTGCGCAGATTCGCCAGGATGTCTCCCTTGCCCCTGATCGTGATGTACTTCGGTTCAAAGTCATGCTCCACGTCGATCCCCAGCACACTTCTGGGAAGATCACGCACATGTCCCTGACTGGCCGCCACCTCGTAGTTCGCGCCCAAAAATTTTTTAATGGTCTTCACCTTAGCCGGTGACTCCACAATTACCAGATATTTCGCCATAATGATTCCCCTGCCCAGTATTATAAATCGGTTCGGAGAATGCCGTATTTTGGGCATTCTCCCGCGTGAAACTTAGTGCTTCTTGGCGTCCCGTCCTATGGCGGGACGTCTTTAGAAGCACTTTTCACGCTATCCAACGTGCAACACTATACACCAAATTACGAGCGGTTGCAAGGGTAAATTCATTTCCCGGGACGAAAAAAAATGGAAACAGGCGGTTTGCTCCCGCCTGTTTTCCTCTTACCGATTTAACGATTTTTCCAGCCTTTCCATAATCCTTCCATACTTTTTTACATATCTTTCATCTTCCCCGGCTTCTTTATACTCGTTTAATTCCTCCAAATCCTCTTTCACCGCTTCCACAAAATCCTTGTACTGGTTGTCTGTCATTCCCATAACTTCCTCCATTCCATTTCCCTCCCTTCGAATATCCTGCCTTTAAAATGATTATATGTAAAGCGTGGAATCCGGTCAAGGGGTTTACCTGTATTCTTTTCTGTTTATTAACTATACTTTTTTACGTTTTCATAATCCGCATAAAATACCCGCCGCCCACCTGCCCCGCGTAACCGCCCGCGCACAGCTCCAAAAGCTCCTTAAACATAACCGGGAGGGCGACGGTCTTTCCGTATTTTTCCTCGTATCTGCGCTGCAGCTCCTGTGCGGGAAGCGGGTTAAAATCCAGAATTTCCCACAATTCCCCCTGCACCCCCTCCAAAAAGACCAGCCTGCCCTGCACCGCCTGCCCCTTCGCTGCCGCAAAAGACCCTTTTCCGGCCCCGCCCATAATCTCCTCCAAAACCTCCTCGGGAGACGCTGCCAGCCCGGCCCCCTGCCTGATCAGCCGGTTGCAGCCGCCGCTTAAGGGGTCGGTGGCACGGCCCGGCAGCGCATAGACCTCCCGCCCCTGCTCCAGCGCCATATCCACAGTGATCAGCGTGCCGCTCTTCTCCCGCGCCTCCACCACGAGCACCGCGTCGCACAGGCCGCTGATGATGCGGTTTCTGGGCGGAAACAGAACCGCCCGCGGCTCGGTTCCCGGGGGATATTCCGAGCAGACGCCGCCCTCTGCGAGCAAAGTTTCGTAAAGCGCCCTGTTGTCTCTCGGATAGCAGATATCCACCCCGCAGCCGAGAACTCCCAGCGAATACCCGCCTTCCTTGAGCGCGGCGGTCTGTCCGATACCGTCGATTCCTCTCGCCATGCCGCTGATCACCTGTATGCCCGCCTTCGCGAAAGCCGCCCCGAACTGCTCCGCCATATATCTGCCATAGGCGGTGCACTCCCTTGCGCCGATCACCGCCACCGCCTTTTTCTCCGCCTGCGGGAGCCGCCCCGCAAAGTAGATGGCATACGGCTTGTCAGGGATCCGCGACAGCCTTTCCGGGAACTGCGGTTCGTCCTCCGTCACAAGAAAGATGCCCCGCTCCCTCATGCGCTCATACATGCCGATGACATCATAGCCCTTGCTAAATTCCGCCATTTTTGCCGCTTTTTTCCCATACCGCTCCGAAACCTTTTCCGAGAGCGCGCCCGAAACGGTCAGCCGGTAAAGCTCCCGGGGCGTCCCAAAAGCTGCCAGCGACCGCAGAAATCCTCTGCTTCCCACGCCCACGGCCTGATACAGCCAGTGTATGTACGCCTTTTCTTCCTCAGCCACTGTCTCCGCCGCCCCCGCGCTTTCTACTGCTGCCGTCCCTGTCATTTTCACTTTCTCCTTCGCTTCATCCTCTTCTGTCTCTCCACTACGCCCTGTCGATTTCCCTGTTTTCTCCTCTGTCACGCTCACGCTCCTCTTCTCAGCTCCAGTATTTGTGGTCGGACTGCCGGTAACAGATGGCTTCCGCCAGATGCATCTCCCGAATCCCGTCGCTGCCATCCAGATCAGCGATCGTTCGGGCCACCTTCAAAATCCGATGGTAGGCTCTGGCGGAAAGCTGCAGGGCGGTAAACATCCGCTCCATATAGCGAAGTTCCGCCTCCCCCAACGCGCAGTAGCGCTCCACGTCCCCTGCTCCCATATCCGCATTAAAATGAAGTCCCGTCCCCGCAAATCTCTGCTCCTGCCTTTTTCTGGCCGCCATCACCCGCTCCCTGACCTGCGCGCTGCTCTCCTCCCGCCTGTCGGAAGTCATGTCCGCAAAAGCCATGGGCATCGCCTCCACGCAGATATCCATGCGGTCCAGAATCGGCCCCGATACCCGGTTCAGATACCGCCTCACCTCAAAGGGCGTGCAGCGGCATCTCTCCCTGTCGGGATAAAAGCCGCAGGGACAGGGATTCATGGCCCCCACCAGCATAAAATCCGCCGGGTAGACGTAAGAGCCGCTGCTTCTGGCAATCTGCACCCGCTTATCCTCCAAAGGCTGCCTTAAGATATCAAGCGTCTCCCGCTTAAACTCCGGCAGCTCGTCTAAAAAGAGCACGCCGCGATGGGCGAGACTGATAATTCCGGGCATGGGAATCCGCCCGCCGCCCGCAAGCGCCTGTCCTGTGATGGTGTGATGGGGATTCAGAAAAGGTCTGGTCGTCCGCAGAGAACCGGTGAACTGCAACAGACCGCTGATGCTGTAGATGGCAGACACCTCCAGACTCTCCTCCCTCGTCAAAGGCGGCAGAATGGAAGGAATCCGTCTTGCCAGCATGGTTTTGCCCGAGCCCGGCGCGCCTATGATGAGCAGATTGTGAAACCCGGCGGCCGCCACCTCCGCCGCTCGCTTCAGCCCCTGCTGGCCGTTGATCTGGGCAAAGTCGAGCTGTTCCTCCCTGACATTCTCCTCTGCGGGAACAGCGGCGGCGGCGATCGACAGCCCATGACTGCTCCCGCTTCCGTTCCCGCCAAAATCCCTTTTCCCCGCAGATTGATCTCCCGTCCCCGAACCGTCTTTGTCCCCGTCCGCATCCGGCCAAACGGCGTCCTCCCCGGAAAGCAGCGCCACCGCCTCCCTCACGCTTCTTGCGCCGACGCTCTCCATCTCCCCGACCAGCGCGCCTTCCCACGCATTTTCCGCAGGCACAATGCATCTTCCAATGCCCCGCAGCGCGCTCTCCCTCGCGATCGGCAGCACGCCGCGGACGGGCTTTAGCTCGCCCGACAGCCCCAGCTCACCCAAAAGCAGCGTCCCCTCCACGGATTTCTGCTCTAATTTACCGAGCGCAATCATAATGCCCACCGCCACAGGCAGGTCAAACATAGTGCCTTTTTTTGGCAGATCCGCCGGCGAAAGATTGACGTTAATGCACATGGGCGGCAGCTTGACACCCACATTCTTGAGCGCCACCTTCACCCGCTCCCTCGCCTCCCGCACCTCGGAACCGGGCAGTCCCACGATCTGAAAACAAGGCAGTCCCTGAGAAATGTCCACCTCCACCTGAATCAAATGGCTGCGAACCCCATAAACCGCCCCCGATGTAATTGTACTGAACAAACACGTATCCTCCTCTTCTCATAACTTTTTAAAGACCACGTCAAATAGTCTATTTGTTTTTGTTCCTGCTTACCCCTTTTTAATGCCCTGTGTTTGAATTTCTGCGGCGAACGCCTGAATGTCAGAAATCAGAATGACCGGGAAAGACTGTGTCGGTCTTTCCCTGACCGCTGTCATTACCTTTCACTTTGCTATTCCACTCTAAACTCCTCTGCCTCCTCCTCGGTGAGAGGTCTGCCCAGTTCTTTTGAACGATCGATCATTTTCCGCCACTTATACCTTTTTCCGTCAGAGGGCTCCGTCAATCTGCTGTCTGTTGCGTAATAAGTAATGTCATGTTCATATTCTGTTGGTTTTTCAGCCATCGTAAACATTCTTTCACCTACTTTCTCATATATTTGTCTAACAATATCTGTGCTGCCTCTTCATCAATATACATCCGTCTGCCACGAAACACACCCGCATTCAGCTTTTTCTTATAATATTCCACCAAACTGCTTTTTGACGTAAACGTTACAAACCCGTCATAGCCTGCGTCAAAGCTCACCTGACAGGCGATCGCAAACAAATGCGCCCCGACTCCCTCATATCTCCCTAAGCGGCTGTAATTATGCGGCGCCGTTTCGACAATATCCACATCCGCAACTCCGCCGCCGACTTTGACGGAAATCCGGCCCTGCACTGTATCGTCATCTTTTAAGAACAACTCATAAATATCATACCCGTTTTTCTCCGTGATACTCCAGTTAAATTTCCACCCCCTGTAATCCTTCGGCCTGATCGGCGTTTCGCGCATCCTATACTCCGTCTCCACTTCTTCCCCGGTTCGCGTGTCTATCAGGCAGTCCGTAATTGTGTCAATTACAATATCAACCTCCATCTTTTGCGTATCCTTTCTCTAGATTTTACCACATTTTTTTGCAAAATACCAATCAAATGCGCTAATACGTTACGCTTACCCCTTTTTATGCCCTGTGCTTGAATTTCTGCGGCGAACGCCTGAATGTCAGAAATCAGAATAACCGAAATGCTTCGGTACAACTATTATGCGCTGTGTGACACCGGTTTGTCAAGCAGAAATCGTCGCTCGGCAGCGACGATTCAGAGAATGCTTCGCATTCTCCCTCAATGATTCACGCTGCTGCACTTTCCTTACAAAATTAAGACGGGAAAGGCTGTGAAACCTTTCCCTTCCTATTATTATTCTATTAGCAAATTCTCTGTTACGATTCCCGGCGCTTCCGGTTTGGCTTCCTCCTTACTCCAGCAGGAACATCTGCGCACGGTTCAGGGTTACGCTGTCCATGCTGAGCGCCTCCACGCTCTTGCCCGCTCTCGTGTAGCGGTTCGTGAGCAGTACGCAGATCTGGGACGTCTCATCCTCCCCATTCTGCAGAGCCGCCAGCGGTGCCTTGATGCGGTACACCTTGTCCGGAACAACTCCCACCACTTCCACCAGACGGTTATTTTCCACCGCCCAGATGGGACTTGTAAATGCTGTAAAGTCAGCGGTGTTGACCGTGCCGTTCGCCTGCAGAAGCTCCGCCTCCGCGGGTGCGCCCGCATTCTTATAGAAGAGAGACAGCTCCGTCACCTTGTCAACGGCAATGTTGTTATCCGTAAAGCGGAAATACACGTCCACCGTCTCGCCCAAAATACCTTTTTTCGCGCCGTCCCCGGCCTCCTCGAAGGCCACATCATAAGGAATCGTGACGCTCTCCACCTTGACCGCGCCGTTAAAGCCTGCCACTATGGAGACATTGGCTCTGTGTACACCCGCATTGTAGGCCGCCATCAGTGCATTCACAAAGATCTTGCACTCATCCGTGCCGTCTCCCTCCGGCGCTCCATTGTTCGGGTCATAGGCGTACTTGTATTCTGTCTGTCCCACGTACACAACATTTCCTTTGCTGTACACATAGTAGTTATTTCTGCCGTCACGGGGCGACGAACTGTAGGCGCCCTTCGACAGATTCGGGTCAAGCAGGGTAAACCATGCCGTCGCATACGACTGCCCTGCATCCCTTGCCGTATCAATGTCTAACAGATAGTCGGGCATCGAAACCTCCGTGTTACCGCCAAGCTGCGCCCTCGTGCCAATCGGATAGGGCCATCTGGAAACCGTGCCGTCATTGATGCGGTCTAAAAACAGGCTTGGGGTCTTGTTAAACATACGTGCCTCAATACCCTCGTAGCGGAACTTCGTATCGCTGTGCAGGCCGAGCTTGCCGTAAGTCATTTCATCCTTCTGTCCCATCACGGCCGCCGTCATGCCGAGTCTGCCTTTATCTTCCGCCGCTCCCGCCGAGGAGACAAGCACGCTCCCGCCCGCGGCTATGTAATCATTGACCGCAGCAGTCACCGTATCTCCGGGATTTCCGCTGTCGCCAAAGCCAAGCACCATCACATCCCACAGGGAGAGATAATTCGCATTCTTGGAAAGCCGATCCGCCAAAACGCTCGGCGTGACTGTCTCAATATCCCAATTCATCCGAAGAAGCCCTTCCGCGCCCTTCAAATAATAACCAAGCATGGAATTTTCAATCTTCTCGTATATTTCCTGCAGATTCGCAAAGTCGTTACTCGTATCATCAAGAACCTGCAGTACACGCACCTTCGCCTTGTCACCGGCGCTTATGGTAAAGCAGCCCTGTGTAGAGTCGCGCCGATACCTGTTATCGGTATCCGTCACTTCCAATTTCCACGGCACGATACCAAAGTTAATCTCATTGAAATCAACGCTGATTCTGCCGCCGTTCCCGCTTCCCTCATACTGATATCCGCCGTATTCCTCCTCCGGCGCAAAGACGCCGTCGTAGTTCAGATCAAGATACAGATGCCTTTCCAGATTGCCCCTGTAAGTCTTGTCTTCGCCCGCCCTGTCGCTTGTGATGCGGTAATCAATCGTCCCGCGAAGAATACCCGTCTTATCCGGCACGGACACCGCCTCGATCATATCGGATACGGTCTGCTCCTCCTTCGATTCGCCGCCGTTCTCATCCGCTCTCCGCAGTTCAACCTTCGGCCGGAGGGCATTTAACTGCATGGCAAACATCGCGCTGCTGTGCACATCCTCAATCGTATAGATACCGATGCCGTTCTCCTCGTCGTCATCTGCGCCGCCCATATTGATTGCTTCCCGCAAAAAGGCGTACATCTGCGTATCAGAGCCGATTACGTCCGTATTGATATCGTCTACCCCTGCCTTTCTGGCGCTTCTGCCATCAAAGCACTCGTTCTCGACCACAATGGGATACCCCGCCCGCAAGTAATCCAAGAGCGCATTCTTTTTCTGTTCCGTGATATCGCTGGCGTCGTATCTGGCGTCGCCGTGCGCTACACGGTCACCTGTATGGTAAGCCTTTCCCTTTAAGTCTTCATCATTGTAGACGGCCACCATTTTGCCGTCCTCGTTTTCCTCATGGTAGAGGCGCTGGCCATCCAGGCCGATAAAGATCATATTATAGTCCGCGTTGATATCCTGATAACTGCTGTTGAACGCCGCCACAGAACTTGTGATAACGTTCGTCTCTATCATTTTGGAGCTCCTGAGAATCTGCTGTCCTTCTCCCTCCTGGCCCTTTTGCCAGAATAGAACAACGCTTCCCTTATCCTCATTCGTATCGCGATGCAGATCGGACTCCATGTTCGCCGTCGGCTGCAGCTCCAGAATCGTCAGATCCTTGTACTCCCCGACCAAACCGAGAGAATAGTTAATGATGTACTGCACCGCCATCGCCTTGCTTACTTTTTCGGAGATTTTGTCGTCCTCAGACAGCATGACATTCTCCGCGCGGATCGCCGCCAGCACCTCGCCAAACCCTGACGTCACCTCGTCCTTATCCATCTCCTCCGGGAAGTCGTCTCCCACCAGAGGCGTGCCGTTTACGATATAAACGCTTCGGTTTACATAATGATAGTCATTGTCTTTCTTGTTCGGATATTCCTCGGAATCCTTGTCCACATTCATCAGAATGCTGCCGGCCACATCCTTCGATTTTTCCATTTCATGATAGAAGGCGGTGAGATCCTTTTTCAGAAAAGCCTTTGCCAGCCCCTGATACTTGCTTCCCTTATACTTTTCCTCGTCCTCTATCACACCGTAATCCACGATGACAGGCTTTGACTCCATCACCACCTCATACAACAGGCTCGTGATCACTCCGTCGTCAACATCCGCCAGTCCGTCCTCGGCATTTCCCATCTCTTCGGTATAGATATAGCTCTTCTTCGCATTCTGGTCAAGATACAGTCCCGTGCCATCCTCCAGATAGACAAGATCAGCCTCCTGCACCATCTGATAGGTAACGTCACCCGCAAGCACCGTATTCACCGTAATTGCAAAATCTTCAAAATCATTATCCTGTGATTTCAGGGAATTAAACACATAACGTCTCAGCCAGTCTTTTCCACCGGTACAGCGTATGTACACAGGCGCGTTCTGCACCTCCACATAATGTATGGAACCGCTCGTCTCGCGCGTGCTGACCTCCTGCACCTCAGCGCTATCTGTACTCTGCGCTTCGATCTCCTGCAGCGTACCACCCGTCATCGCCGCAACGTTTTCCATGGCGCGCATTCTGGTAAGCTTATACCTGCCCTTGCCGCCGCCAACATATTCGAACTGTCCCTCAAGCGTGGGTTCCACGGCATAGACCTCCGCATCCGTTTCCGCCTCATCCACACCGTTCAGGAACAGACCATTTTCCAATAGATAGCTGTCATAAGGAACGGGAACGCCGTCTTCCTTAGAAATCTGTCTGACATCCCTAACCCGATACAGGAACTCCTCTTCCGCCGTCTCCACATAGGTAAATTTTAAGATACAGTAGGTGCCATCCTCCGGCAGCTCCGGCAAAGGCGTGGAAGGCTGCTCCGGTATGGGTTCTGCCGGCGTCTCCGGCGCGGGCTGCTCCGGCACAGGGTCGGTCGGCGTCTCCGGCGCAGGCTGCTCCGGCACAGGGTCGGTCGGCGTCTCCGGCGCAGGCTGCTCCGGCACAGGGTTGGTCGGCGTCTCCGGCGCGGGCTGCTCCGGCACAGGGTCGGTCGGTGTCTCCGGCGCAGGCTGTTCTGGCGTCGGTTCTGTCGGTGCCCCCGGCGCAGGCGCAGGGTCAGGAACCGGATCAGCAGTCGCCAAAAGCACAGGCTCACTCCTACCCACACAGAGATACCAGCCGTCCCCTGCCATTTTCCGCTCTAAAGCAGACTGCGCCCGAAAAGCAGCCGCCATCGGCTGAGACTGTACGGATTCCGTCGCGGGTGCCGGCGCAGGTTCCGGCGTCGTCTCCGGTTCCGGTGTCGGTTCGCTCGGCTGCTCTGGTTCTGTCGGATTCTCCGGGTTTGTCGGTTCCGTCGGGTTTTCCGGCTGTTCCGGATTGGTCGGCTCCGTCGGATTCTCCGGCTCTGCCGGCTCCGTCGGTTCTGTCGGATTTTCCGGCTCCGTTGGCTCTGTCGGATTCTCTGGCTGATCCGGATTGGTCGGCTCTGTCGGATTCTCCGGATTTTCAGGTTCCGTTGGATTCTCCGGGTTTGTCGGCTCTGTCGGTTTCTCCGGCTCTGCCGGCTCCGTCGGTTTTTCAGGCTGCTCCGGCTTTTCAGGCTTCGGATCAGGGCGCGCAATTCCCTTAAACTCCCCAATCGTGCACGCATAGCGGTACACACCGTTCTCAACGATATACACACCCGTAGCGTCGGAGTAACTGCCGCCGAGAACCACCTCATCATAACTACCGCTCTTTAACACTTCCGCGCGGTAGCCGCTTGTACTCTTCTCCGGTCCCTCAAAGATTACCTCGTAATCTCCCGCGCCGCCTTCCGCGAATGTGTAAACACCCTCCTCCGGAACAGCGGACATGACGGACGCTGTGCTAAAAAGATCACTCCCCGCAGGCTGTCCCGTCAGGTTATAGTCAAATCCCTCCCGCGTGCCCGTATCTGCGGCATCTCTCTGTTCCACGCGGGCATAAATTCTCCCCGTTGGATAAAGACCGTCCGCCGGCAGCTTCCCATTCTCGTCATGGGTCACTTCCACAGGATCAAATATCTTGCTCCATACACTGGCTTTCAGGTTTTCTCCCGTTCCGCCGTAAGCCTCCTGATAGGTAATCCCATCATAGCCGCTGCCAATAACCGAGTCAGTCAATACTTTTCTGTCAGGGTACTTATAGAAACTCTCCTTGTCCTCCCCCGTAAAAATACGTGAAAAATCCTGCTGGATCGGGGACTGCCCCGGCGCAAGATAACCGATCGTGCCCAGCGAGAAATCATATCTCTTGCCATTATTTACGTCAGCATATGCCTTTCCCGGCACAATATCCAAAATAACGAAAGGGTTGTCCTCGTCATGCTCCTCCACAACCTGCTTGATGCCGCCGAAGGAATCCCTCGCCAGCACCGTCGAAACGGGCGCCTTGTCATGGGGCGCCATATAAAGCCCTGTCACTACAAGCGCCGCCGCGGCTGTCATTGCCACCGCGCGGGCAAAAATTTTCTTCGCGGACACGCGCTTTCGCGGTTTGTAAGCCTTCACCGCCTGCGGCTGCACCACCAGCGGGGGAAGCTCCGCCTCCATATCCGCACGCTGCTTCGCGGCTTCGCGATCCGCACGCTCCCTGCGGTCGTTCTCACTGCGCAGCTCCCTGAGCAGCTTCTTCATTTCTCTGTTATTCTGCGCACTCTCCCGCTCAGCCGCACCGCTGCTTTCGCTCACTCCGGCTTCCCGTTTATTTTGGGAAACACGGATTCGCCAAAACGCCGCAAGAGCCGCCGCTGCCCCGGCAATAAATGCAAAGAACAGCGCAATCGGATTGATCGACCTTTTATCTGTATTTCCTTTTAATGACCATTTCCATTCGTTTTTCCCCATATGTGACACCCTCTCTTACCAGGCGATTTTCGCTGTATATCGCGGTTTTCAGACCACAACTTTCCTTATTTTATGGTACTGTATGATGTTCCCTTATGTCAACCGCTACATCTGCCGTCACAACAATGCCTCTGCCACTAAATCCGCCACTGTTCACCGTTACCCCCACAGCTCCGACTCAAAGCGCGGTTTTCTGTCATATCATGCCGATCTTTACTGCTGCGTCCACTGTTTCCCGTTGCTCTTGCAGGTGAACGCCGCCGCCAGGTTGCCGTTTCTGCCATACATCCTCAATGTATAAGTATCCGTCGCCGCATCATAAGCACAGATCGTCTTCGCAATCTCCACATCCTGCGTATTCGTCTGTCCCGACGGCTGGTATCTCAGCTTTTTCCATTCCCGCGTCTGCTCTGTACTCTGCTTCAGTGTAAAGCCAAAGCCATCGTTATCCCGACTGCTGAAAGCCTTCTCAGAGGGCAGGGGAATGTACATCTTACCATTATACTGTTGATTATCCAGCGTAAAGTTCACATTTGCCGTCGCGTTGAGAGACGGATTCATATTGCCATTCTCTAACTGGCTGTCATACGTCCCCTTTTCTTTCCGCTCCCATCTGCTTCCGTCCGCCCCGCATTGGAATACGCCTGCCGAGACTTCTACCTCCATACCCCACACGGGATCCTTATATTTATAGAAGAGTTCTAGTTCATAAACGTTTTTATCCTTCACATACCGGCATCGCATCAAAGACGGCGAATAATATATCTGTTCGCCCTCTCTGCCTTTGACCAACTTCCGGAAATCATGCGTCTGTTTCGCATCATGCCAGCCAAGCTCCTCCCGTAAATCGCTGATATTAAAATAATAGTCAAAGTTGGAAGGCGAAGCCCCACCTTGAGAGATATCCGAGGGCGTCGGGAAATAAATCTCGCCCTTCGTAAACTGGGTGTTGCTATGGTAGCTCCAAAACGCTTCCACATTGCCGCTGTTAATCATCTCGTAATAAATCGTACTCTTAGGCTCTTCGTAATACTGTTTATTGCCATAGTTGGGCTCATAATCCAGATAGTAAATATCATAAGAGTGATCCGTATGAGGATTCTGCGCGTACCATATGGTAGGTATGAGCCGATATCTGCCCTCCACCTGTGGGAAGGCACTTCTGTTGTTAAAATCCAGCTTAATTGTCATACTAGGCGCATTTTGTACATCATTCAACCCGAGTGCATTATAAGGCTTGCTCGTTCCCTGATAATTATTATTTGGGGCATCGTACCAATAAAGCTTTTCCAAACCGCCACCGCTCTTCTCCTTGTACACACTGAATTTCACATTATTGTTCGCAAACTCGATACCACCACCGTATTCATTATTTCCCTTAGTATTCTTCACATACTCAACCCCAAAGGTCGTCATATGCTCTCCATTGTCCTGCGACAGACTGGTTACCGGATTCAGATGCAGCTCACCGCTGAGGTTCTTCTTCCCATTGTAGTAATAAAAAATCTCCGGCGGATTAATCATTCCCTCAAATTTATCAGTATGTGGATACTTGCCATTGTAGGTGCCGCCCGGGCTGTTTGCCAGATAATCAGCTACTACATCCAGCACCACCTGGTCATGTATCTGCTCTTTAACCTTCTGCATAATATTCTGTCCTGGTTGATTATCTGGGCTGACCCCCGGCTGAAAATGCGCCCCAGGATCAATCACCTGCAAAGAAAGATACCAAGGCTTGCTAATATCCTCCACGCCAAACAGATCAGGCGTCACCCAGCTATCATTACCCAGCGTGCGGTAGATCATAACCTTTTCGCCGCTCTCAGATCCGTACTCCTTAATCCGCGCACAAATCAAATAATAGCCTTGCCCGGAGCCATTGAAGTCGGGACCGTATTGAATTCCTATCTTCGTACCCTGTCCCCACTGGAGGTTGCCGTCCACGAAAATATTCTTCTTACTCTTCGACACCGTCAATTCAATAAACCCGTCCACAGCCGGATAAAGCCTGCTCGTGGGCAGACCCAGCTCTGATGTCGCTTCAATCCTAATCTTTGTGCCCTCCGCCGTGCCAGACTTCACGCAGTACTTTGTATCCTTCTTGCAGTTCCCCGTCTCAACGATGTCAAGGAACTCCGCGCCCTGCGTCACGCGCCAGTTCACCACATCAAAGTCATGCGTGATATCCGCCGTACAGCCGCTGCACTGTACGCCCAGTTTCTCGCCCTCCACATTGGCGCTGATGGTAAATTCATTGCCCACGCTGACCTGATCCGCCGCGTTGTCCGCATCCGCGTCGGCAGTCTTGCTCAGTGAAACCGTTCTTACTCGTTTTATGTAAACCGTTAGGGTGCAGGACGCATGGTTCCCGTCATCATCCACCGCATTGGTTGTAATCTTCACATCAATCGTTCCCGCCGGTTCGTCCGTCGCCACCTGCAGGACGCCGTTCGCCGCATCCGTAAACACCGTGCCGCCCGAAGGACTGCCCGTGGACGAGAGCGACCATGTCACGCTTCTGTCCGCCACGTTCGTGCCAGACACCTTGGGCGTGGAGAAATGGTACGTCTCGCCGGGCTCCAAAATCACGCCCGCATCCCTCGGCGTGACGGAGAGGGTTTTCTTCTTATTTAAAGGATCCAGCTCCGCGTCGTTGACCGCCACCTTATTGCGGATGGTCACGTTGTTCGAGGTCGTGTACTCCTTTCTCCCATCCAGAAAAGTCAGAGAAAGCTGTACCACGCGCTTCTCTTCCACCTGCGTCAGATCCACGGAGAAATCCGTCACATGGCTGGCCAGCTCCACCCATCCCGCGGCGACGGGGTCTGCCGGATCAAAGGTCGGAAAATGAATCGCCGTCGTATCCACATCGGTGGACTGCACATCCAGCTCCGCATAATAGAGTGCCTCGTTTGCCTTGCTCCAATAAAAGTGGTAATGCTTGTTGCCGTTGCCGGGATCCACCGTCTGAGTGGACGTACCGCCGGGCGCCGCGGGAGCCGTCTCCTCCACCACGCCGTTGTACATCACCAGACTCTTGTCCTCCGGGGTAAAAGTAAACTCAGCATCCTTCAACGCCTTCTGCGGGGTGCCGCCGGCATCATAGCCCACATAGTTCACGCTTCTGGTCGTGTCAATCAGCACATCCGACATCTGGTTTAAGGATAACTGCGCCGACTGCTGGACGTTGATATCGCTGTTTGCCGACGCATAGCTTCTAGAGCCGACCAGAATAAACCCGCACACCGTCAGTACGACGATGGACAGGATTGCCATCGCAATCAGCACTTCCACAAGACTAAAGCCTCTCTGATCCTTTCTCACACGCATTTTTATCACCCCGCTATTTTCCCCATCGTCACGGTGTCGGCTGCACCAGCGTCACTTCCGACTTGCCCGTAAGCTTCGTCAATGTAATCTCATAATTCTTACTGCCCGCCTGCACGCGGATCATCGTATAAATGTCTCCGCTCACCGCGTCCTCCGCAAAACCGCCGCTGGCGCGGTCAAATCTGATCTGTATCTTATCGCCTCCCGCCAGAAGCTCCGTCTCCGTGCCTCCGTCGGGCACGTATCCCACATACACGCGGCCTGTTCCCACCTTCTGCGGCTCCGCCTCCTTATAATCGGCGCTGCTGCTGTCCCAGATATACATCTTCGTGTACACATTCTGGTCCGTGTCACGGTAAAGCTCCATGTAAGCCGCGGACTTGCCCATCGTCGTCACCTTGCAGTCCCCGATGGCGCGCTGGATGTTGTTGGCGCAGCTCTTCGCGTTGGCGCCGAACACCATGACGACGGAATAGAACACCGTGCTTATGATAAGGGCAATGATCGCAATCACGATGACAAGCTCAATTAGGGAGTAACCGGCATTATTCTTTTTCGGATAACAATCGTTATTATAACACTTGTCATTCATCAGCCGACCGTCATTGCACCGCACACCGTCTCTATGAAGTTTGCAGTTATCCTTTCTTTCCGCGCCCAAACTTCCGCTTCCTTCCCGCTTCTCTTTTCTGTCTTACGCACGCCGCTTCCTCTCTGTCTTCCGAAGCCGCTTTTCCCGCGCAAAGCTTTATTTCTTAATCCAGTTCATGTAGCGCACAAGCTCGCTGTAGTCGAGCACCAGATTGCCCGCGTCGTCCACATCGGGAACCTCCGCCCCGTTCAGCATACTGCCGCCGCCGTTTACAAACATGTCGATCGGCTTATTGTTGTCGCCGCTGCCGTCAGGCAGGAAATGCTCGCTGTCCGCCTGCAGCACATTGGCCAGCTCCTTGCCGTCAAGCTTGATGTTGTTCGCCCCGGTCACAACGATCTTTCCCTTGGCTATAATCAGGCCGGTGAAATCCCTGTCCACCGTCACATCCCCGAAGCAGACGATCAGGCGCGTGTCCGCACTATCTCCCAGCGTATCCCCTTCATTGGTCAAAAAGACGTTACTGCTTCCAACGGTCACGTCACCTTTCGCAAGCACCGCCTGCTTTCCCGCCGACGTCTTATAAGTCACATGCGTCCAGTGATTGTCATTCAGGTACTTCTCTACCTCCACCGTTTTAATGACGCTGCTAAACACATACTCGGCTGCCTTTGCGGGATCATAGGGATTCGTCACGCTCGTATTGTCGGGATCCGCAAAAGGCGGCAGAGACCCGTTGACATTATCCGTCAAATTGAAGGTCAAGTACTTGTACTCGTCTCTAATCTTGTCCGAATCCGCAATCACTCCCGCCTTGTCCCTCTCATTTGTCACTTCCTCCGCGTTGATGCCGGTCTCCGTGTAGGCGTCGGGATCGACGGGCGGCGCCGGGTCTTGGCTCTCTCCGGGCGTTCCCCCTTCGCCCTCCCCGCCCGTCCCCGCAGGCGGATTTAAGGTCGTCTGGTCAACGCTCGTAAGCAGGGTCACGCCGCTGTCCGTGAGGGCGCTGCTCACAAGGCTGTTTCCCAGAATCGTATACTGGTTCGTCGGGTTCGAAAAATCGCCGAGCTGGAACCCGCCCGAGAGATATCTGTCAAAATAGGTGTCGATCTCCTCCCTGTTGGCGTGGAAGTCATAATACTGCACGAAATATTTCTCGGCGTTCCTCTCATCCATGACCAGATAGTAGTAGAGCAGGGAACCGTTCCGATAAGGCAAATACACCTTGCGGATGTGATTCATGTCCGTCACGCCGAACTCGCTCAAAGACCTGCCGCCCAGGCGGTAGACCTTCCTGTCAAAATCCACTTCCTTAAACTCTGTCCCATAGGTAGTCTGAAAATCTATCATATCATTCTCTTTACCCGCGTCGATGGGGTTCTGCCCAATTTCGCTCTCCCCTTTTAACGTCCCGATGCACTCCGCGGGCACGAGATAGGCCACCTGCCCGCCCTTGACGGCGATGGATTCCCCCATCATAACAGGTGATTTCGGCACGGTGAGTCCCGGCACGTTCGTATAGTTCGCCTCGTCGCCCGCCGCATTTCCGAGATTGGAGCCGATATAGGAACGGCCCGCGATCAGAAGCCTTGTCACAGACGACATATCCACTGTGGAATCTTTGCCGTTTATGATAATGGCGCTGCTGTTTGCCGAATCAATCGCATCGCCCGAGAGTCCATTAAAGGTGGAAGTACCGTACCCGTAATACTCCTTCGTGAGCGTGACCTTGCTGCCAACTCCGTCTAACGTCAGGTCATTGGCCACATACACCTTGCTGTCGATGCTGGCCGCCGCGCTGTTGAGCGTAATATTTTTCGCATACACGCGGTTATCCTCCCCCAGCACATCCCGGACTGTCAGCGCAGATGCCGGTCCCTGCACCACGATATCACCTTTGGAGATCACCCGCAGGGAATCGTTCAGCACCAGATTGGTGTTGCCCTGCTTTGTCTTTGTGCCGTCCGCCTCTGTCTTAAGTCCCAGCGTAAGGCCGCCCACACCGTGTTCATCCGTGCCGGCATAGATACTGCCCTGCGTGTTGATGATGCCCGGCGTCCGCATTTCAATCCCCTCATTGCCGATCAGCGAATACTGATACAGACCGTCGATGGAGCCCGCGTTCTCAAAGATCAGCTTCGGCACGTCCAGACAAATATCCGTCTTCACGATGGAAACCCTGTCGTCGTCATCAATGCAGGAGACATAAATATTTTTCAGAATAATGCTGTTATCGTTTACAATCTCCATAACGGAATCGCCAAGCGGATCGCCAAGCGGGTTGCCGTGATCCCATGCGTCCCCGTCCACACCCGCCGCGGCGGTTCCCCTCTGGAAGATGCCCGCGTCCACATAAGCTTCCAGTATTGTCCTGTCATAGTAAGCCGCTCCGCGGGCCGGATCCTTCAACTTATCAACCAGCGTATCCAGATAGGTGGTCATGAAAACGTTGGAGCGAGCCTCCTCCGATTCCAGATTATCCCAGTTCGCGAGCACATCCCGGTAAGCGACGCCCACCGCCTCCGCGGACTCGCGCCGAAGGCCAGACATGACCTGCTCCACCACTTCCTCCGCCGAATAGAAGCTGTTCTTGTTGCGGATATCCGCCACCTTTATCATATAGTTCATGTAGGCCATCCAGAGCATGGTCGTAGCCAGAATCCCGATCATCGCCATCGCGATAATTACGATAACGATGGCGGAGCCCCTGTCGTCACGTCTCTCTTTTACCCACTGACAAAGCTGTGCTATTTTTCCGCCCGCTTTTTTCATAATCATACCCCGTTATCCGTTACTTCCGTTATCTCCTGTCACCCCGGCAGCAAACGCCCTTCTCCCTGTCGGCCGCACAACCGCTGCCTTTCGTTCTCATCTCCGTCGTCAGTTTGTTGTGCTGCCCCCGATCACGACCATCCGCATATCTTCCGGAAAGTCGTTGTCCGCCGCGCCTGTCTTATAGACGCTTACCTGCACGTCGTAGATCAGCTCCGTGACCTCGCCGGGCGCCGGGTCTCTCCCCATAGGACTGCGCACGCCGTCCAGCGTGAAGATATTCATGCCGCTCCCGCCGCTTAAATCCATGGCCGTCCCGTTCACGGTAAGCTGTGCCGGAAGCTCCATCGCCGCGCCTGCCAGATAGTTTTTTCCTACCAGATTCAGACCCAGATTCGTCTTTAAGTAAAAGTGGTCGCTGTGCAAATTGGCCCCATGTCCATCCTGCATCAAGACATCCGCCTTATAAGCCTGCTCCGCCGCCATCACCTGAGGGTCTGTCAGATACTCGGGATCACTCAAATCGGGCATTCCCGGATTAGACACATCTTCTTTTTCATGCCGCTGCTTCGCGATCAGGAGATTTATGTCATACCCCGACCCGTTCTTTACGGTAATTTTATCGGGGACGGACGCGCCGTAGAGCGGATAATAGAAGAGGTTGACGTTGATTTTATCGTCCTTCGTCTTCGCAATGCTGCCGCGGGACATGCCGTCCACCATGATTCCCGAGCCGATATCGCCTCTTGTGTCCACGGTTTTGAGTGTGCCGTCCGCAAGCTTGTAGGTGAAATGATAAGTCTGCGTCACCACCATATCCGCTTTCGGCTGCCCGTCCTCATCCACCTCCGCGCTGACCGACAGCTCTATCTCTATCTCCCGACTGAACTGGTCAAAGAAAGTGTTCAGGTTCTTGTAGTGAACCGCGTCCTGCACCTTCTGGAACTCGCTGGTAAGCATGGCGTCCGAAACACCGGCCGCCCGCAGTCTGTTCTCTATATCGCTCTTCACGTCGCTGTCCTTAAAGACGCTTGTAAGCGCTGCCTGCCTGTACTTCTCGGCCTCCACAAAAGTACCGTTATTCTTATCGATGCTTCTGGCATCCGCCAGCGCCGCATCGTTAAACTCGTTGTCGTGGGTGGCAGTGCCCGGCATATATCCCCGGCCGTCCACCTCGATCTTCGCATCGTACTCGCTGCCCTGCATAGTGAGCTGCTTCATGCTGAACACATAGAGCCCGGCCACGGGGTTGCCGGAAGGATCTTCCTCAAGATCGGTTCTCTCCTCCACGCCGCCTTTGATCAGCCCGCTGTCTATCACATAAAACCCGCTGGCCGGGTCGGCAAACTGCGTCTGCAGCTCGTCGATGTTGTAAGCCTTCAGCCCCTCCATGATATCCTGCGCCACCGTGGTAGCCCGCAGGGTCTGTCTGGACTTGATGTTAATCCTGTTGGATGAGACAAACAGATTCATAAGCGGGATCACAATGATGGCAAGAATAACAACCGCTATTAAAAGCTCCACCAAGGAAAATCCGGCGTCCTTATTCTGTTTTCGCCTGTCCGTCGCTTTCGTCAAACCACTGTCCCCCTGTCATGCCGCCGCACCCGTCTCCTGCGCCGCCGCATTTCCATCGTCCGCTGTACCGCAGCTTCCGCTCTTTCGCACAAACCGCTTTCCCCCGCTATCCGTTCCTTCTCTTCCGCTCTTGCCGCAAACCGCTCTCCGTTACCTTCCGCGCTTTCTCTTCCGCGCCTGCCCGCAGGCCGCTCTCATCATTCCGCCGCTTCCGCGTCCGCCTCGTCCTCTGCGCCTTCCCCGCCGTCCTCCAGATCGGGAAGGCTGCCTTCGCTGCGGATCACCCTCGTGCCGAAAATATTGTCCGTGCCGAGAAGCACGCCGCCAAAGTCGGGCTCCTCGTACTCCTTGCCCTCCTGATCCGGCACGCAGAACATATTCACCGTCGTGACGCCCCGCAGCAGTCCCGTCTGTTCGTCATAGACCACCGACAAATTATCAATCACCATACGGTCCGTCTGCATACAGATATTTTTCACGCTCCGCTTCAACCCCTCGTAGGAAACTTCATAGTTGATCGTAGCCTTGCGGTTCATCAGGTGAAAAGGATTCACCCCTTCCGCGCCCTGCGTGTCTCCGCCCTCCGGCGTGGGCGCTTCCTGCGTTCCCGTCGCGTCCTCGATCTCCTCCACCTCGTCGATCTCGTAGGTGGCGTCAGGCATTTCCTGATCCTGCGCTTCCACGATAGGCACTTCCAGCAGCGCGTCTATGGTGACGGATTCCACCTTCATAGGCGCGAGCAGCTCCTGATTGATGGCCAAAAGAACTGCGTTTTCCTCCCGCACATCCACAGGGAAAAGCTGGTAAATTTCCTCCATCTCCTGCTCCATCTGCGCCGTCTCGCTCTCGTAAGTGTCTCTGTTGCCCGATTTTATTGTCAGATCCGCAATCCGCTCCTCAAGCTGCTTGTTCTCCTCCGCCAGCGCCTCCGTCTTCTCCATCGTCGGCTGAAAGACGAACACATAGGAGAACACAGCGGCGAGAATCCCAATCAAGCCAAGTAACAGCAATACATCTCTCTTTGATACTTTCATCTTCCGCGCCTCCTATTCCGCTGCATCCGCCGCATTGGCGTCGTCCGCCGCGCCTTCGGTTTCCTCTGTCGTCTCTTCCTCCGGCTCGTAGCCCACATCCTGATACGCCGCCGTCACCGTAAAGTTGACCGTGTGCTCGCCGCTCTCCTCGTTTTCCTCCTCCACAAGAGAGGTGACCGTCACCATTTCGGGGATCAGTGAGTGGAAAGTACGCATCTGCTCCACCGCCGCGCCCGCGTCGTCCTTCGTCTGCACCTTCATGTTGATGGTGACCTCGTAAGGATCGCTGGTAAGCGAAACCACGTTCACGTTAGCGGGCAGCTTATCCTCCAGCTCGCCCAAAAACTCCTCCAGCTCCTCATTGCGGCTCTCCGTCGCCTCATACATGGCGCCAACCATGGCGCGCTCCGCCTTCACCGCCACATATTCATTGTAAATCGGGATAATGTCCTCCAGACTGCCCGCCTGCGATTTCAATTCCATGTTTTTCTTCGTAAGCTGCGCGTAGCCAATCAGGGGAACCGCCGCCAGCGCGGCTGCTGCCGCCAGACCGACACCAAAGACCGTATATGCAAGGGGCGCCCAATTTGTTCCCTGTCCGCCTTCCTTCTTCGCTTTCTTGTCCTTACCGCGCTTCTCGCTCTCCTGCTTAAAGCCCAGAGGCGCAACCGCCGCGCCCACGCAGGCTATGTACTCGCTGAAACACTCGTTCTTAAAGTTTCGCATCAGGTTCCAGCCCGCCGCTTCCTTTAAGACCGTCACCTGCATATTCGTCTCGCGGGCAAGCATCTCCGCCATTCCCTTGAAATCCGCGCCGGCACCCGTGAGCAGGATTCTCGCGATGCCTTCACCCGACGCTCTCGACGCATAGTAGTCGATAACCCTTGTGATCCCGTTAATCAACGGCACGACAGCGTCACGCACATCCTCCTGTGCCCGATCCTTCGCGGATTTTGCAGTCTCCTCCCCGCTCTCCTGCGTCTCTCCCGTCTCCGGCACAATACAGTCATTTCTCTGGAGGACACGGATCGCCTCCTCTACCGTGGAAACCTCACCCCAGCAGAGGGTATTCATCACCGTCTCCATGATTTCCTCGTAGCCGTAGGAAACGCTTCTGGTAAACGTCAGCACAGAATTTTCCACCGCCATCACCAGAGACGACCTCTCGTCAATCTTGACAACGATGTGCTTGCCCTTCGCGCACTCTTCCTTCACCACCTGGAAAATACTGTTGCTGGCGTAGTCGATCGCCGCCACCTCCAGCTTCAGCGCCTTTGCCAGCTCATAATAACCTGTAAGAAGCGCCGAGGGCACAGCCATCACAAGCAGCTTATACTGCTGCGCGCCCTTGGTCTCCCCGACCGTTCCCAAGATGGTGTAGGCAAGCTGGTACTGGCTCAAATCCACCGGAAAGTAATCCGTAGCATTGGCGTTGACCACATCCGCAATTCGGTTCTCTTTCACATAGGGAATCGTGACTTCACGGCTGGCAATCTTCGAGGAGGTGATCGTAAACACCACCTGTTTGGCCTTCACGTGGTTCGCCGCAAGCGCGCGCCGCAAAACCTCCACATACTCCGGGGGTGCCGTCAGCGCGCCGTCATGGATGACCTCCGCGCCGTTTGAAACCGTAAAGCTCTTGTAGATCTTGTGCGTCTTCGCCTTGTAATCCACCTCGCATATCTTGGTAAGCGAATAACCGATCTCTATCGTAATCGCCTTAGCAGCCATCTATCAATTCCTCCCTCACACATTTTCTCTGTCGTATTTTTGTTCTGAAACACTTATCTATAAAGAGACAATAAACCTGCCGGGACTCCGTGCAGGCGTTGTTTTCAAAGTTAAATCCACGCTGCAAAGCTCGAAAAACCTTCGGTTTTCCTCGCTCACGGGCTGTCGCCCTATACATCCAGTCAGCCATACGCCGCCGTGGGCAAGCCCCCGCGTCGTCTGTCCGCCTGTCTGTGCAGCGCTCATAGCAATCGCGAAAAATACCAGTCGAGCATCTGCTCGCCCCACAGCGCCGCTATCAGGACGCCCATGGATAAGTAGGGACCCATCGCTAACACCCTGCCCTCTCCGCTTACTTTCATTCGGATCACATGGATGACCGCGCCGAGAACGCAGCCAAGCAGGAAGGCAAAAATAATCAATTTCCAGCCGAGCAGCAGCCCGCAGGCCGCCATCAGCTTCACATCGCCGCCGCCGATCGCTTTGCCGCCGGTGGCATAATATAAAATCGCCAACACGATACTGACAGAAAAGAGGCCGATCAAGTAGGTAAGGATATTGGAGAAGTCCGTCACCGCCCGGACCAGCCCCAGTGCCAGTATAAACAGATTGATTCCAAAGGGAATCTCATAGGTTCTAAAGTCGATCACGCTCAAAACAAGGAGCGCGGAAGCCATCAGGCAGTAGAGTAGGGATTCTATGCCAAGGCCGCCTGTCCATACGATACAAACGTATAAGATTCCGTTCGCCGCCTCAATCAGAGGATACTGGACAGATAATTTCGCGCCGCATTTGCGGCACTTCCCCCGCAGAAACAGAAAGCTGAATACCGGAATCATGTCGTACCATTTCAGATGGTAGCCGCAGCTCATACAGTGGGAGGACGTCTTGACGATATCCTCCTTCTTCGGGATGCGGAAGATGCAGACATTCAAGAAGCTGCCGATCACGATGCCGAAGAGAAATATAATGCTGTAAAGTAAGATATCCGGTAACATATGGTTTCCTTCTGTGGGATATTAGTCCGTAACGCATTACCCCCCCCCCCATGCAAAATAGCGTTTTTTGAAATTCGCTTTTCTGCACGAGGGGCGAGGGGTTATGTTTTGTTACTTATGACTGATGGTTATGTTTTTGTTTTGGTGCTATGTTTAATTTAAAGATTAGGGAGCAGACGGCGTAAGCTGACCAGAGGCTTCTACCCCACCACCTGTCTTTTTCACGAACCACATCTTATTTGTAGCTGAAGGATCTGGTTTATCATAGGTAAGCGTAAGATCCACTTTTGCAGTCTTATATGCTGTAGACTGTATTTTACTATTTGCTATCGTTGTAGAATCAAGTATTCCCTCTTGCGTAAGCAATGATGCTAAATCACTGCTAACAGTAATCATATCATTGCTATCGGGTCCCGATATCTTATACGACTTAGCAGAATCCAAGGTAATATCCGGGTCAGACGCAAGTACCTGCATTGCGTTAACAAACTCCACAATAGTGGTCTGGTCGGATGATACTCTACTCTTCTCCACATATTTCAGATACTGAGGCGCCAAAACTACGATCAGGATTGCCATGATGGCAATAACGATGATCAGCTCGACGAGGGAGAAACCTTTGTTGTTCATGTTCTCTTTCTTCATTGTTTCCTTCTCCTTTTTCATCATAATTGGGGTTGTTTATGAGTTGCTATATCTTAAACGCGGCTGTTCCCTACTCAGCGCGCGCTTAATTCAAGTTATGCGGATTCCTGATACGGTGTTTCCTGCGAAAAAATATGCAGACTGCCGTCCTTATCATGGTACTTTAGATGACGGACAAGTTGATTGTCCGGCACTTCAAAGATTGCCATTCTGCGAATGTTGTCTATGGTGTATATCATATGATCGAATAACGTCGCCGGTAATATGATATGCCACGGAGTATTCTGCATTCTGCTTGCCAGAATTGGCAAATCAATATAATACAATCCGTCGAAATCCAAGGTTATCTCATATATATTTCCTTCACAGGGACCGCCAAAGCCACCGAAGGTTCCCCGCCAGCCCGTAGCACGAACACCCTCCAATACCTCCAACATGCTCTCCGCTGCCGTCCATACAGGAATGACCGCCCCTGTGTCAATCAAGGCTTTGCATCCCGGAAATATTCCCACTTCGATGATTGGTCTTAACGACTTACCTATCAATATATAATGCATATGTCCACGAAGGGGAATGCCGGACCGTCACCGGTGTACCATGTAAAAATCGGTTCCTTATTGATCAACTGTCTTTCCAGCAACTGATCCATTGTCTCTCCCACATACACGACTTCCGCTGTGATAAAATTGACATCGTCGTCTTCCGGGTAGATCGCGTTCCGCAGACCGAGCGCCTGATCCGGATATGCCTCTCTCATCTCCTCACTCGTCATCCTCACATGTTCACTTCCCTTCATACCTTCGCCTCCTTTCCATGTCGTTTTCTTTATTTCATCAGTCCACTATCTTTTCGCTTGCAGCCAGAGGTGCTTTTTACAGATTATCCAGTGCCGAGTACATCGTCACCATAGGCGCCATAACCGCGCCGATCAGAAGTCCGACAACGCCTGCCAGCACGATAATGATCATAGGCTCCATAGCCGCCATCAAAGACTGCACCGCCATCTCCACTTCTTCCTCGTAATAGTCCGCCAGCTTATTCAGCATATCCTCGGTGGAGCCGGCCTCCTCACCGATCCGCATCATATGGTAAACCATGGGCGGGAACAATCCGCATGTCTGTATGGGCTGGGACAGGGGCACACCGATCATGATCTGCTCGAGCGCTTCCTTGAGCGCCTCCTTAAACCAGATATTCGTCATGGTGTCCGACACGATATCCACCGCCTCAATCAATGGCACACCCGCTGTTAGCAGCGTACTCAGCGTCCGCGCCATCTGGGCGCTGGCCGATTTCACCACCAGATTCTTGACCGCCGGAATCTTCAACTGCAGTTTCCCGAAAACATGCTTGCCCGAGCTAGTCTTTGCATAAGCCTTGAGGGCAAATACGATACCGGCGACAACCGGGATGATTATGTACCAGTTATTTTGAATAAAATTACTCAGGTTGACAACCGCCATCGTGATGGCAGGAAGCTCCGTTCCCAACTGCTCAAACATATCCATATAACGCGGGATGACGAACACCAGCATAACGATCACGACCGCAACCGCAACCAGCGCCACCACAATCGGGTAGATCATCGCCTTCTTGACCATGGCCTGCGTCTTCGCGGACTTCTCAAACTGCACCGCCATACGCTCCATAGCCGTATCCAAACTACCGGACGCCTCGCCAGCCTTCGCCATCTGCACCAGAAGCTCCGGGAACACCCCCGGATGCCCGGCAAGGGAATCCGCAAAGCTCTCGCCCTTCTCCACATCCGCACGCACGGCGTAGAGCGCTTTCTGCATCTTCTTATTTTCCGTGGAATCCGCCAGCATGTTTAACGTCTCGATAATGGTAACACCGGCTCTGGTGATGCTGGCAAACTGCCGACAGAACACCGCCATATCGCGGGGTGTAGGTTTCCCGCCGAAATCAATGTTAATATCCTTGGTCAAGGCATTCTGTTCTGTCAGTTCCAACACAATAAGACCCTGATTCTTCAAATCCCTGAGTACAAGGTCTTTGTTATCAGCGTCTTTACTTCCTTTTATTTCTTTTCCGCCCTTATCGATCGCGACATATCCCCAGACTGCCATAGCATTTCCTCCGTACTTCCCCTCGTACATCCATGCCGGAATCTCCCTGCATGAGTCTGCCTGCGTCCCCTGACACAATGCCAAAGATACTAGCGCCGATTTTTCTCATTCGGTACTAATTCACTATGTTTGAATACCACTATAGCACTTTTGTCAGGAAAATGCAAGCGGCTTAATGAGCCTAAAAAAGCCATAAATAAGCTAAAAAACGCCAATATCGCCACGCCCTGACCTGCCTCCATACGGGGTACCCTATAAAAAAAGCCCTGTCCAAACACGACAAGGCTTTCCCATCTTCTCAGCATCTTTCTTTTGCTTGCGCCAGATGGTTTATGGTGACTTTGTCAGCCACAGTAAACGTTGGCGCCGGCATGTCTTCCATCTGTACCAAAGAAATATTTCCCTTTTCAATCTGAATTGCTTCTAATAGCCCCTGCATTGTATCATCAAAAAAGTTTCCCATCGCTATCCCACCTTCAAAATTTTTAACATCGCTTTAAACGCTTTCTTCTCATCATCTGTCTCGCTCTCATGACTTCATCTCAGCGGACGCAGCCCCGTCTCCTCCAGAAGCTCCCGACGCACATGAATATCGCTCTCATAATAATTTGCTCCCGCTTTCCACACCTGCCAGCCTCCCTCCTGATAAACCAGCGCATAGTCACGCATCGTAACCGTTCCTCCGTAGACTGCCGAGAGCTCCGGCATCATCCAAAGCACCTGGGGTGGCTCTTCCCTGCTCCAAATTTCATACTGCCTTCGCGTCTCTTCCTCGGAGGGATGTATGTGGGTAATATAATTGCCCTCATCTGTCCCGCCGTTAAAATTAAAAAACAGGTTATGTTCAAAGTAAGGCGCCAGGTTGACCGCCAGTTGACACTCGTTGATATCCGTCATACTGACATTCCCCTCCTCGTCATGCACGATCAGCCAGCCTGTCATCATGCGGTACTGATCCAGATGATGCGCCTTGATGAAAGCCGCCTCATGCCGTCCCGGCGCATAGTTTTTGTCAATATCCAGCTTACATGCCGCGCCCGTCCAGTAGAGGGAGACACACGTCGCCAGCGTGCCGAGCAAAACCGCCGTACACCGCACAGCGTTCGCCGCGCCCGCCATTCTTTCTGCCGCTGTTTCCACAGCGAGCGCCCTGTCCGCCGTACTCCACGCGTTTTCCCCGCGGCTCTCCTGCCTTTTCTTTGCCGTTCGCCCGGCGCCGTCTTCGCTCTCCGCAGTAACCCAGCACCAAAAGCAGAAATAGAGCAGTCCGATTCCGATATGGTGAATTGACACATATACTGCCGCAGCAAACACGGCGAACAACCCATAAGGAAGCACAAGCAGCAGCGCCGTTCCTCGCTTCCTTCCGTAATACAAAAGCACGCCCCAGATCAATATACCGATCAGCGCACCGCTAAACAGCGCGGCAGGCATCAGGTAAGCCCGTGAAAGAAGGACATGATCGCTGTAGATATCCGTCAGCGTCACATCCGAGGGCAGCACAAACAAAGTATAGAGCAGCCTCACGATAAAAGGATTTACTATGGTTACCGCGTCGGCAGACACCGTGGCATAAGTATCCGCCCTCGGCATAATCATCCAGACGACGCCGAGCGCAGCCGCCAGAAGAACCGCCAGCCACCGGATACGCCTGTCCGCAGCATAGCTGCGCAGCCGCTCCCATAAACGCCAGACTCACAAGCGTCAGTGACAGCTCGTAGGGCGCCCCCGCCTTTGCAAGCGGCATTAGGAATCAGATGCCACAGCGGCGGATGTCCCTCATAATGGGTCGTCTCAAGAAACAGGGTTTTCAGCGACACCGAGCGTGCAATCTGCCACGCCTCCGCCTCATCGAAGAAGGGTTCGTGCGCGAGAGCCATACCCAGATGCGCCGCCGCATAGATAATAAGCGCAAGCATTTCAGGCGCTTTGCCCGGGACAGCCTCCACCTTCCGCGCAATAGCCGTCACCCCATCCGCAGCCGCCGTCAATATTTTCCCTATCCTATGTAAAAGCGGGTATTTCTGTTCCATATTCCCTCTCATATCCTTCCCGGTACAGCATGTCCGCCTCTTCCTCCTTTAACAGAAAACAAGTCTGTAACATGCCTTTAATATATTCTTTGGACTGCTTCTGTAGCACAGATTCTTTCACGAACGCTGACGCTCCGCGAATTTTTTCTTCCTGCATACCTTTCTCCAGCCCTTCTTTCATTCCTTCTTTTATTCCTTCTTTTATTCCTTCTTTTATTCCCTGTTCCCTTCCTCTCTGCACAAATTTATCCACCACTTCACACATGGTAACTCTGCCTCCTCTCCTCTGCCTTTCCAGCAGTCCTTTGATATTCTTTATAAAATCCGTCTCTCCCGTCAGCGCGTGCAACATGCGTAGCGTCCCGTCCACGTCAACGATCTCCTGTTTCGTCGGCTCGTATTCCTTTCCCTCCGCCAGATAATCAACGATCACTCTCATATCGCTCTTAAACCTCTGTCGTATTTCCAGGGGCAGACGCCTCATCGAATACATATGCAAACAGATGTTATCTATGTACTTTCTCGCCATACGGTGGATCTTTTTCCTGCGAAAGAACTTATACAAATCAGAGCTGGAATTCCATGCTTTTTCACCCCAATATAATACAAGCGTAATCGCCGGATAGGTATCTTTTCCCTCATACTGCCGTCTGTAAATGGCCCCTTCATATCCGGCTTTGCGGAGCAGTATCTTATAATCCGGCCGGGCCTGGTTCTCCAGCGTATACTGTATTGCAATCCTGCCATTCCTCATTTCATACTTGCTCACGTCGTTATACTGATTGCGCAGTATGCCATTCGCCGCCGGATACAATGACTCCGTAGGCGCAGGCTGTAAATCCTCCTGCAAAACCACCTGCTCTCCCTCAAAAACCAGTGCGTTGATAATATCCGAAAATACTTCCGGACTGTGCTCAAACCGTTTAGCCGCCAAATCCTTTTGTCCCATCCGTCTCTCCTCTTGTACACAGAGCCATTGGGACTTCCCTTTTCTGTTTCCCATCCCGCAAACTCTGCCTGTGTCTGTGAAATTATGGCAGAATCTGCCAGAATACCCGATGCGGACACAGTGCCCGCTTATAGAGACAGCCGGCCTCATACGCCATGATGACCGGCTGCTTTGTTATTAGAATATATTGTCCGACAAGTTTTGTCAAGCTTTTTATAAAATATTTTAACGTTTTTTCGTATATCGCGCGTTTTTTATTTACACACGCCTACAGATCAAAAGATACCCTCATCATTTCCTGCACGGAGGTAATCCCCTCCAGCACGTATTTCGTGGCGCTCATGCGCAGGGTGTTCATCCCTTCCTCCAGCGCCTTCTCCTTGATATCCTCCGCAGTTCCGCCCTTACTGATAATGGATTTCAGGGGCTGGCTCACCTCCATAATCTCATAGACACCGATACGTCCCTTAAACCCGGTGCCGTCACATCTGGAGCAGCCGCAGGGCTCGTAGATCGTCACGTCCGCGTCCGGCTCCATCTGCAAAAGCTCCAATTCCTCCGCGTCCGCCTTTTTCTGCCTTTTACACTCGGGGCAGAGTCTTCGCACAAGTCTCTGGGCGATAACACCGATCGTGGAGTCCGCGATCAGATATGGCTCGATGCCCATATCCGCCAGACGGGTGATGGTGCTGGCAGCGGAGTTGGTGTGCAGGGTCGAAACCACCAGATGGCCCGTGATGGAGGCCTGCACGGCGATGGAGGCAGTCTCCTGGTCACGGATCTCACCGATCATAATGATATCCGGGTCCTGACGCAGAATCGAGCGCAGGGCGGACGCAAAGGTCAGATTCGCCTTCGTGTTAACCTGCACCTGGTTGATGCCGTCGATATTCGCCTCCACAGGATCCTCCACAGTGATGATGTTCACATCCTCCTTGTTCAGCTCGCTGAGAGCCGTGTACAGAGTGGTGGACTTACCGCTTCCCGTAGGGCCTGTCACAAGCAGAATCCCATGAGGATGCTGTAAGATATGGTCAAATTTCTTCAATTCGTCAGGCTTTAAGCCGAGCTGGCTTTTTTCCTTCGTCAAGGCGTTCTTTGAGGTGAGACGCATAACGATCTTTTCCCCGTAAACCGTCGGCAGAATGGAAACACGGATATCAAATTCTTTTCTGTCCACGATCTGTGTGATACGGCCGTCCTGCGGTTTTCTCTTCTCGGAAATGTCCATGCCGCCGATGATCTTGACACGCGCCACAATCGCCGGCAGAAGTCTGATACTGTAAACCGACTTCTCGTAGAGCGCGCCGTCAATACGGTAACGGATCCGCACCTGCTTCTCCATCGGCTCAATATGAATATCGGAGGCGCGCTGTCTGACCGCCTGATCGATCATGCCCTTGACAAGCTGCACAATGGGGGAGTTGTTGACATCCTCACTGTACATATCCTCCTGCTCGATCATCTGGCTCTCTTTTTCCCTGGTATACTCCTCCAGCGCGGAATTTACCTCCGCCTGCCCGTAATAGTGGTCTATCGCCAGCATAACGCTGCCCATGGTGGCAACCACAGGCTCCACCTGCAGGTTCGTGATGATGTTAATATCGTCTATCGCCCCGATGTCCATGGGATCGGACATGGCCACCCGGAGCACGTTCATATTATCCGGTGAATACTCGAAGGGAATCGCCCTGTGCTTCTTTAAGACGTTCGCAGGCACAAGATCCAGAATTTCCTGCGGTATCTCGGTGTTCTGCAGATCCACCATGTCATAGTGGAACTGATTGCTCAGCGCCCTGGCAATGTTCTCCTCGGTGGCAATCCCCTCGTCCACCAGCGTCTCACCCAGCTTACGGCCGCTGCCCTTCTGCCGCTCTAAGCCTCTCTGCAGGTCTTCCTCCGTGATAACGCCGTTTTGTACAAGCACGTCTCCAAGGCGCAGTTTTTTTCTCTTATTGTCCATAATTTCCTCCCTGTCAGCACCGTTTTCGCGCGGCGGCGTCTACATCACCTTATTCTGCATCCCGTCCGGATCCTGCGCGAACTGTATCGCCATCTCCCTGTCGATTTTTCCCTCGTAGAACAACTGTATGATCGCATCGTCCATGGTTATCATACCCAGCTTGCGGTTGGTCTGCATCACGGTCGCAAGCTGGTGGGACTTTCCTTCTCGGATCAGGTTCCTGACCGCGTGGTTCGCATGCATGACCTCAAAAGCCGCCACCCGGCCCATGCCGTCCATTGTGGGGATGAGCTGCTGGGAAATCACGGCCTCCAGGACATTGGCAAGCTGTACTCTGATCTGCTGCTGCTGATGAGGAGGAAATACGTCGATCACACGATCCACGGTGCTGGCTGCGCCGATGGTGTGCAGGGTGGAGAGCACAAGGTGCCCGGTCTCCGCCGCCGTGATCGCGACGCTTATGGTCTCGAAATCTCGCATCTCACCCACCAGAATCACGTCGGGGTCTTCACGCAGCGCCGCCCGCAGCGCATTGGCATAGCTCTGGGAATCCAGCCCGATCTCTCTCTGGTTTACCATCGCCATCTTATGCTGGTGCAGATACTCGATCGGGTCCTCCAGCGTAATGACATGCGCGTCTCTGTTATTATTGATCTTGTCAATGATGGCCGCCAGCGTGGTAGACTTACCGCTTCCCGTAGGGCCTGTCACAAGAATCAGTCCGCGCTTGCGTTCATAAAGATTGATCACAGACTCCGGCACGCCAAGTTTTTCCGGTGCCGGAACCACCGTACCCACCAGACGAAGCGCCAACGCGGCAGAACCTCTCTGCTTATAAACGTTGACACGGTATCTTCCGAGCTCCGGGATGGAGAAGGACATATCGTACTCGCCCCGCTCCTCGAAACGCTCACGCTGCACATCATTCATAATAGAATAGGCGACTGTCAGCGTGTCCTGCGGCATCATCTTCGGGTACTCCATGGTAACCAAATTTCCGTTGACACGCATCTTGGGCGGTATTCCCACCGTGATATGTACATCTGACGCGCCGGCGCTGTTCGCCGTCTGCATAATCTCCTGTATCGTTGGCATTTCCGATTTCCCCCTCTTATCGTATTTTCGCAATTCCTACGGAACCACAACCTCCAGATATTCCTCTTCTTCCACTTGTATCCCGTTCTTCTTCAGCAAGTCCATATCCATCACATGACGGTTGTCCAATGTCCTCATAATATCCCTGATCTCCAGATCCTCATACAGATCAGTATCCGCCAGATCAACCACGCTGTTATCACGGAACATCAGAATTACGGGCCTTAGTATATCCGCCTCATTCGCCGCAAGAACAAGCGCCTTTTCCCCGGTGTTCAACTCCACACTGACCCCGGGCACCAGAATATTGACAGACTGAATCAGCGCCTCCACCACTTTGCTGTGGTATATTTTAGGATTGTTCAAAAGGAATTTCAACGCTTCCACCTCAGACGCCGGCTCCTCGTCCATCTTCATGGCGGTCATCCTGTCATAAGTCTCCGCCACCGCCAGCACCCGCGCCCCGTTCACAAGCCGGATCGAGGAAATATCCTCTCCCGTTTTCATGCTTGTCAGCATCTTATACGCCTGAGAACAGATCCGTTTGATGTTAGGCTTTGTGGAAAAGGCCGTGTCCAGAAGGGCGTGTCCCCTCTCCTCCCGGATTTCCGTCGTCATATCAATCAGAACGCCCCCCGCGGCAGCCTCATCCTCAAAACGCATGATCTTTCCAATATCGTGGACGAGCGCGGCCTCCACCGTCTCCATCTGCTCCTCCACCTTCAAATTCATAACATGTGTCATCATTGCACAGAGAATCGCCACGTTCAAAGAATGCTTATATATGTAATCCTCCTTACTGCGCAGATTCTGCAGGAAATTAATCCTGGCATCCATATGTCCGTAGTTCTTGATTATGTTGGAGGCAATCGTCTGGGTTCTCTGCGCCCGTCCGGTCTCCGCAATCGCGTCCAGCTCCTCCCGGATCGAAAACACGCACATGGTCTGGAACCGCTCAAACTCCACGTCCGCCCTGGTCATGGGCGGCACAGGCTCGGCGGGCTCCAGAATAAAAATCCCCAGAAGCCCGAAATTTTTTACGCTGTTGATTCCCTGTACTGTCAGCTTGGAATTTCTCTCATACAACAAAACGCCGTTTTTATTGTAGATAGGACGCGCCAATCTCATTCCGGTCTTTAAATCCTCGCTCTTTACAAAACGCATTGTCCCATTCCTCCATTCTGTCTCTATCTTTACACCCGGCACCGCGTCTGTAGCGCCCGAATGTCCGCTTCACACTTTTTCACGCGATACCGCAGGACTCATATCCTTCTTTCAGCTTCTCCAGCGCCCGCTTTTCAATTCTGGAAACATAGCTTCTGGAAATGCCGAGTCTATGTCCGATCTCCCGCTGGGTGATCTCCTGCCCGCTCAAAAGTCCGTAACGCATCAGAATAATTTCCTGCTCCCTGTCCGAGAGCCTCTCCGTGATCAGACCTTTCAGCCTGTGCAGCTTATCCTCCACTTCCATCCTGTCAATCACGTCCACCTGATCCTGTTCGATCACGTCAAGCAGGCTGATCTCATTGCCCTCCCTGTCCGTACCGATGGGTTCGTACAAAGATACTTCTCTGGAAGTCTTTTTCTTCGCCCGAAGGAGCATCAAAAGCTCATTGTCTATACAGCGGGACGCATAGGTACTGAGTTTCCCCTTCCCCGCATCAAAGGAATCTATCGCCTTAATCAATCCGATGGTGCCGATGGATATGAGATCTTCCATGTCCTCGTCCACGTTCTGGTATTTCTTGGCGATATGCGCCACCAGACGTAAATTCCGCTCCACCAGAATCCCTTTGGCCTCCCCGCGCTCTCTTTCGCTTCCTGTTTTAAGCTGCCCCAGATAAACGGCCTCATCCTTCGCAGAAAGTGGCTGGCTGAATGTTTTCAAAAGGAGCCTCCAAAGTCCATTTACTCTATTCTATGACCCGGCGGCTTCCCAAGTGCCTTTCCATCTGTCCCAATTATAAATAGACTCGCAGGCTTTTTCTCAATTATATTATACAAGCATAACAGTAGAAATTCAATACCGTTCCCCGCCTTGCCGCAATCTCCGCGCCCCTCAGAACAAAAATTCCGCAAACACCATATTGCTCACGTCTATGCCGCGCGGCGTAAGCCTAAGCCGCGGTCCTGTCCGCTCCAGAAGACCCTGTTGCACCAAACTTTTCATCTGTTTTCCGTAAATCTCATCCGCGGTTTTTCCGAAATACTGTCGAAATTCCTCCAGACCCACCCCTTCCATCAGCCGCAGCCCCAAAAACATAAATTCCTCCATCTGCTCCTGCGGGGTGAGAGGCTGTACCTCGCGGCGTCCCGTCCGCCGCAGCATTTCCGCAAACGGCTCAGACTGCGTCCCCGCGGCATGTATCACACAGCCAGAATCCGAATGTCTGTCACGCGCTTCCATCCGTTTCAAGCAAGCCGCGTAATCCGCCTGCACGTCCGGATTCTTCCACCGCACGTTCCCCACCATGGAGGACGCCCCCAGGCCGAAGCCCACGTAATCGCCCCTGCGCCAGTACACTTTGTTGTGGCGGCACTCCCACCCCTCTCTGGCATAGTTGGATATTTCGTAGCGGTGAAAGCCCGCCTCTCCAAGAACCGTTCCCGTCAGTTCGTACATCTCCCGGTCCTCGTCCTCGTCGGGAAACCGATAAGCGTTTTGGTTTACATAAAGTGGAGTCCCCTCCTCCAGAATCAGACTGTACGCGGAAATGTGCTCCGGCGAGAGCGCGACAACCCGCTCCAGCGTTCTTCTGTACGAAGCCATGCCCTGCCCCGGCAGTCCCGCCATCAGGTCGATATTGATATTGTCAAATCCCGCCGCCCTCGCCAGACTGTAAGTCTCCAGAAAGCTGCCGTAGTCGTGAATCCGCCCGATACGCTTAAGTTCCTCGTCATCCGTGGACTGCAGTCCGATGCTGAGACGATTAATACCATGCGTTATGTAATCTCTCAGCTTTTGCTCTGTCACCGTACCCGGATTACACTCTATGGTGATCTCTACGTCCTCCGCCACCGCGAAACCACTCCTGGTCCGCTCCAGAATCCGCCCCGTCTCCCGCGACGGGAGAAGAGACGGCGTACCCCCGCCAAGAAAGATGGAGACCACCCTGTGATCTCCATAAAATACCGACTGTTCTTTTATTTCCCGCAGCAATAAGTTTACATAACTTTCTATCTCCCCGTCGCAAGCCGGTCTGGAAAGGAAATCGCAGTACAGACATTTCTTTACGCAGAACGGTATGTGGATATAGATGCTTAAATTTTTCAACTTGACCTCCGCTCCGAAACATGCTGCCTATACCGAAATAATAAACGGTTCATTATAATACGAAATTAACGAATCATGTGTCAGAAACATTAAATTTTCTGCCTTTGCCTGCGCCACCATAATTCTATCAAATGGGTCATTATGTCGGGGCACATTTTCCGGACGTTTTAATGTTTCCAGCGCTGAAACATGTTTATTAAAAACAGGCAGCACGGAATATCCGTTATCTTCACAGCCCTTTTCCAAAAGACTACCGTTTATTCGTAGCTTATCCGGATGCAGCATATGCTTAATCGTAATTTCCCAGACAGAGGCTGTACTATAAAATATTTCATTTTCTTTATCCAGAATAATTTCTTTCGCCCTTTCCGGCAGTTTAGAATCATTCAGTACCGCCCAAATAGCGATATGCGTATCAATCAATATTTTCATCCGCGTTATACTCCAAACATTTCGGCTATTTCATCATTACAGTCATCTATATCATAATCTGCGTCTATCAAATCCTGACCTTCTAAGCTGCCAATTCTGCGTACTCTGTCTCTATACACAGCCGATTCACGTAGATTTTCCTGAGCACTTTCCTTTGGCTTCATAAAGCGCTGTATCATATCAAGCAAAAACTGCAAATTATCCTCCGATAAGCCGTTAAGGGACTGTATCACCTGTCTCTGCAATGTTGACATATCAATTACCACCTTTCTTCATTTCTATGCCTCCTAGTTATCGTCCAGCTTCAGCACACTCATAAAGGCGCTCTGGGGGATCTCCACATTGCCCACCTGACGCATCCGCTTCTTGCCCTCTTTCTGCTTTTCGAGCAGTTTCTTCTTCCGGGTGATATCGCCGCCGTAGCACTTGGCGAGCACGTCCTTGCGCATCGCCTTCACCGTCTCTCTGGCGATGATCTTTCCGCCCACCGCCGCCTGAATGGGAATCTCGAAGAGGTGTCTCGGAATCTCATCTTTCAGCTTCTCGCACATCTTCCTGCCCCGCTCATAGGCGCTGTCCGCATGGACGATGAAGGAGAGCGCGTCCACCTCGTCGTGGTTGATAAGAATATCCAGCTTCACAAGCTTGGACTGCTCGTACCCCTTCAACTCATAGTCGAAGGACGCGTAGCCTCTGGAACGGGATTTCAGCGCGTCGAAAAAGTCATAAATAATCTCATTCAGCGGCAGATCGTATTTTAAGAGCGCGCGGGACGACTCAATGTACTCGGTGCTGATGTACCTGCCGCGCCGCTCCTGACAAAGCTGCATGATCGGACCGATAAACTCCGTGGTCACCATGATCTCCGCGCTGACCACCGGCTCTTCCATGTAGTCGATCTCGGAAGGATCGGGCAGATTGGAGGGATTGGTCAGCTCGGTCATCTCCCCGTTTGTCTTGTATACTCTGTAAATAACGCCCGGCGCGGTGGTCACCAGATCCAGATTGTACTCCCGCTCCAGCCGCTCCTGTATGATCTCCAGATGCAAAAGCCCCAGAAAACCGCATCGGAACCCGAAGCCAAGAGCGATGGAAGTCTCCGGCTCATAGTTTAAAGAAGCGTCGTTGAGTTTCAACTTCTCCAGCGCGTCCCGCAGATCCGGGTACTTCGCCCCGTCCGCCGGGTACATGCCGCAGTAAACCATGGAGTTGACCTTTTTGTAGCCCGGAAGTGGCTCTGCGCACGGGTTGTCCACATCCGTCACCGTATCGCCCACGGCGGTGTCCTTCACATTCTTAATGGAGGCTGTCAGATACCCCACCATCCCCGCTGCCAGCTCGTCGCAGGGAATAAACTGTCCCGCGCCAAAATACCCGACCTCCACCACCTCCGCGGTGGCTCCCGTGGCCATCATCTTAATCTTCGTGCCTTTTTTCACCCGGCCTTCCTTGATGCGGCAGAACACGATCACGCCCTTGTAGGAATCGTACACAGAGTCAAAGATCAGCGCCTGCAGCGGATTGTCCGGGCTGCCGCCGGGGGCGGGTATCTTCTCCACAATCGCCTCCAGCACTTCCTCGATGCCGATGCCGTTCTTCGCGGAAATCAGCGGCGCATCCTGCGCTTCGATGCCAATCACATCCTCAATCTCATTCTTTACCCGCTCCGGATCCGCGCTCGGCAGATCGATCTTGTTGATCACAGGGAACACGTCCAGATCGTGATCCAACGCCAGATACACATTCGCCAGCGTCTGCGCCTCGATGCCCTGGGCCGCGTCCACCACAAGGATCGCCCCGTCGCAGGCCGCCAGGGAACGACTCACCTCGTAATTAAAGTCCACATGTCCCGGCGTGTCGATCAGGTTGAAAATATACTCGTTACCGTCCTTCGCCCGATAGACGATACGCACGGTCTGAGCCTTGATGGTAATGCCCCTCTCCCGCTCCAAGTCCATATTATCCAATATCTGCGCCTGCATCTCACGACTGGTCAGAAGCCCCGTCTGCTCGATGATCCGGTCAGCCAGTGTGGATTTGCCGTGGTCGATATGCGCTACGATACAAAAATTTCTGATTCTGCTCTGGTCCATTGTTACCTCCATGCCGAAACGTTTTCTGCGAAGGCACGCGATGAGAAATTCGCGAAGACGATTTCTCATCTGCGATCATCGAGTTTGTGGCACTATCACAAACTCGCGATTGAAAAATCAGCACATCAGTGTGATTTTTCAATCTGTCCTCCATTCTTCATATGGAGAAAGTATACCAAATCCGCGGCTTGCTGTCTATATTTAATCCCCCTCCGGCGCCTCCTCCCCGGCGTCCTCCTCCCGCTCCGGCTCCCTGCCGCTGAAAACAAGATCAAGCACGTGGGCCAAAACATCACACGCGTTATGTATTTCCTCCTCCGTATTGTTCTGCGCCCCCAGCTCAATCAGCAGGGATTTCGGACAGAGGTGCATATTATAGCGGTACGCTTTCAGGTAGATTCTGCGGGCGATCCCGGGATAATACTCATTGCAGGCCGCCTGCATCTGGAAGGACAGCGCCAGATTGTCCGACAGATAGGGATTTTCCAGCTGCGCGATCTCCCCCTTTTTCGTGCGGCACAGACCGTTAAAGAACATAAACTGCGCGGTGGGCCGTCCCTGCAGCTCCATCACCAGACGCCTGTCCGCAGGCATTTCATCGCGGTGCAGGTCGATCACCGCCTCAATGGAAGGGTTCTCCTGCAAAATAGTCTCAATGGCAGGCAGCGAATTGTTGTAGGCGTAAGCCCTGTCCTCGTCGTAGCATCCTGTATCGTGTATCACATTATACCCGTATTCCTCCCGCAAAAGCTGCGCCAGATACTTTCCCGCCCCCACGATCCCGCCGTTCTCGTCACCCGGCACGGAATCCGCAAAGCTCTCCTTGGAATGGGTGTGATAAAGCAAAATCTGGGGCGCGTCCGCATCCCCCTGAATCCGCATGTCCTTTTCCAAAAGCGTCTCCGCCCGCAGAAGCCCTTCCCCGGCAACGGTGGTGCTGTCCACCGCATAAAACGCCTTGATCAGCTCCTCGTAGGAAGATAATTCCTCAAAACGGTAGCGGTAGCTTTTCTCCTCCGCCCGCGCAAAAGACTGTTCTTCCTCGCCATCATCCGTCTCCGGTTCCTCCTCTTCCTCCTGTTCCGCAGATAAATAACGCTCGTTTTCTTTTAGGAGAGCCGACTCCAGATTCTTTTCCAGATGCATGGCGTCATCCCCGTACTCAAGCGCCTCCTCCGGCAGCCCCTTGAAATCCTCATCGCTGCCCTCCGGCAGAGGCAGTCTGGCGTAATCGCTTTCCGTCACGCTCTCCGTCCCGTTCTCCAGCGCATAGAGCAGCCCCGGATATTGGGCCAGCAGGGCCTTCCTCAAAAAACCGTCCCCCGACGGCATGTGGTTTGCCTCGCTCATCCTGCGTATGCCGGGCAGGTAAGGCTCCATCACCAGCTCCTCCACAATCCCATGGAAGGCGGAAGTCTCCGCTTTCTTCTCACGCCCCCGCCAAAGCTCCACACATCCAAACCCGACAGATATAATAACAATCGCTATTAAAATATATTTCACCCATCTTCTATTCTTGTACATACTAAAGATATATGCACGGCGAATGCAGGTTCATGCGTAAATGCTTCGGCCTGTACCGAATAGTTTATCTCACGCTTTCTCTCTCTGTCAGAGATTCAGCGCACCGTTGATCCCGTCGCAGATAATGTGGCTGATCTGGCGGATCTGCTGATCCACATCCTTTGTGGTCACATACATATTGTTGAGTTCCTTGAGCGTGGCGGGCCGCTCTCCCATGGCGTCCCCCACGATCGTAGCCGCGTCCACCACCGTCGGCACACCCAGCGCCAGCACAGGAATGTGAAGCGTCTCCTCCGTGATGGCGTTTCTGTGGTTTCCCACGCCGGAGCCGGGATGAATGCCCGTGTTCGTGATCTGGATGGTGCGGTTTAAACGCTTGGTGGAGCGAGCCGCCAGCGCGTCGATCACGATCACCAGATCCGGCTTCGTCTCCCCGATCACACCTTTGATAATCTCCGCGGATTCCATGCCCGTCTTCGCCATAACGCCCGGAACCAGGCTGCTCACCAGATGCATCTTCGTCCGGTTGTAAGCCACCTTGCCGTATTCCAGCACAATATGCCTGTTGACAAAGAGATTATCCACCACGTTCGGCCCGAGGGAATCCGCTGTAACCTCCCGGTTTCCAAGCCCCACCACCAGAATCGACTGTTCCTCATCAGGATTCGGCAGAATCCCGCGAAGCTGCTCGGCCAGAATGGCGGATATCTCCTGATGATAGTCCTCCTCCGGCTCCGTCATGGCGGGTGCCTCCAGCGTTATATAGGTTCCCATGGGTTTCCCCAGCGCCTTGGCCCCGTTTTTCGTCTCTATAACCACCCGGGTAATATGCACGTCGCTCTCCTCGTCATAGTGCTCCTCCACTTTCACTCCATGAAGCCCGGACTCTTCTTCCCCAACACTTTCTCTGGCTTCCAACGCCAAGTCCGTCCTGACATTTGACCAGCTATCCATAGCAATTTCCATCCCTTTCTGGCTTCGCAGCCGCTTATTTTTCTTTTGCAGCTATTATAGTTTATGCGCTAATCTTTCGCCTGCCCATTTTGTTTTCTATTTTTTGCAGAAATAAACAAAATATGTATTGACATCCCCTTTTCCATAATCTAAAATAATATGCGTGTGTCTCTGTCCAATCTATAAAAAAGAAAATAAAGTGTTGATGTTTTGAAATGGAGGATGTTATGGCTAATATCAAATCTGCGAAAAAGAGAATTCTGGTAAACAGGACGAAGGCTGAGAGAAACAAGTCCATCAAGTCCGGCGTTAAGACAGCGATCAAGAAGGTATATGCCGCGATCGATGCGAAGGATAAGGTTGCCGCACAGAGCGCGCTGCTCGCCGCAACCAGCGCAATCGACAAGGCTACCAAAAAGGGCGTATACCACAAGAATACCTCTGCCAGAAAAGTTTCCCGCATGGCCCTTGCCGTGAACAAGATGGCGTAAGGAAAGCGGTCTGTATTCTCTTATAATATGTATGACAGTATGAAAGGCGGATGCTCTGGCACCCGCCTCATTTCATGCGCGGCGAGTAGGGGAAGAGAATCTTCCCTACTCGATTGCACATCTCATACAAACTGCTCTAAATACCTCTTGGACTGCGACAGGGATTTCCTTACTTTCTCCCTGCTGCCCTCAAAAGCCCTGTCCTCCACTTCGATACACGCATATCCGTCATACCCGGTATCCGTAAGCGCCGACACAAAAGCCCCCCAGTCTATATCCCCAAGACCCGGTATCTTCGGCTGCATAAAGTCCAGTGGATATGCCATGACCCCGCACTCCGCCAGCTTATCTTTTCTTATTTTAATGTCCTTAAAATGAATGTGAAAGATCTTATCCTTAAATTCATAAATCGGCTGGATATAGTCCATGCCCTGCCAGACAAAATGACTCGGATCATAATTTAATCCAAAATGATCGCTTTCTATCCGCCCAAACAGTTCTCTAAAGATCACCGGCGTGGTCATCAGGTTCTGCCCTCCCGGCCACTGGTCAGCCCCAAACAGCATCGGGCAGTTTTCTATCCCTATTTTGACCCGGTTTTCCTCCGCATACCTTATAATATCGGGCCACACCTCATCAAACAGCGCCAGATTCTCCTCGATGGTTTTATGCTGATCCCTGCCGATAAACGTCGTGGTCATATAAACTCCCAGAAGAGCGGACGCCCTGATGACTTTTTTCAGATGGCGGATATTTTCCTCTCGTTTTTCCAAATCTCCATCCATGGTGTTGGGATAATAGGCGAGGGCGGATATCTCGATCTTTCTCTCCTTCGCATAGGAAAGGATATGTTCTCTGTACGACGCATCTTCTATCACACGCCCCACATCAATATGGGATACCCCCGCATAGCGCCGCTCGGCACCGCCTGCCGGCCAGCACGCCACCTCCACGCACGAAAATCCGAGCGCAGACGCGGTATCTATCATTTCTTCATATTCATACGCCTCCAGAATAGAAGTAACAAATCCTATTTTCATATATGCCTCCATGTTCGGGTCTCAGGCTTCGCCCGTGCCTTTCTGACCCTCCTGATTTACAGTAACTGTACACCCCTTCTGTGAGGACTCGACGCTTCCGAACACAGCCCGCATTGCCTGCAGGACAGACGCCCCGGAAATCTCCGGCTCGCTCCCTTTTTCCAGACATTCCACAAACAAATCAATTATGCCCGAGTTTGTCTGGGCATCGTTGGTCTGAATCGCCTCCGCGTCATATGCTCTCCGGGTCCCGTTTTCCTTCGTGATCACAATGCTATGTAACGGATCGTCATATATTTTCATGATTCCCTCCGTCCCGTACAGCACCGTAGAATTGTCCTCCGCCCCATAATGGGTCCACGATGCGGTCATGGTTCCTGTCGCGCCGCCGGACAGCCGGTAAATACAAAACGCGTTGTCGTCCACGCCGATGGGCTCCCCCGTGCCGTCCTTTTTGTGAAGCGTCACCAGCCGCGCCGTGACCTCCACAATCTTCTGTGACGTCAGAAACTGGATCAAATCCGTCTTATGGATGCCGAGATCCGCCATGGCTCCCATGACCGCTCTGTCCTTATCAAAAAACCATGTGCTTTTCCCGGGGTCTATGCTCCATGTCTCCGGCCCGCCGTGCCCGAAAGTGGTACGGAAGGTAAGGATATCCCCTATTTCCCCCGCGTCTATCATCCGCTTTGCCTCCCTGTGCGCACCGGCAAGTCTCTGGTTCTGGTCAATCATCAGAATCCTGTCATTTCGTTTCGCGGCTCTCACCATGGCTTCGCAGTCAGCCAATGTCATCGCCATAGGCTTTTCGCAAAGCACATGTTTTCCTGCCTCCAGCGCCGCGATGGTGATGGCTGCATGGACACTGTTCGCCGCACACACCGACACTGCGTCAATGGCATCATCCGCCAGCAGTTCCTCATAAGAGTCGTAAGCCTTCGCCTGATATTTTTTCGCAAGCTCCCCTGCCCGTTCCCGGTTGATGTCATAAAACCCGCAGATTCTGGCGTTCCCATTCGCCTCGTATTCCGGAATATGCCTGACCTGCGCAATCCTGCCGCACCCTATAATGCCTACATTTATCACCTTACTTCCTCCTCGCTTTCAAAATTTTGAATGCTTTCCTCCGTCATCCTGATATAGTCGACTGCCTGTTTTGCGTATCTGTCCATCCTGCCTGTCTGTGTGCTGATTCCCGCCGCGCTGTAAGGATCAGACAGGCGGTACATAAATTCCATGGTCAGGGAGCCTTCGTAGCCGATTCTATGCAATGCGCGGAGCACTTCCTTAAAGTCAATGTGTCCCATTCCGGCCGCCTCCCGCGTATTGTCCGCGATATGCACATGTACCAGCTCGTCCCGCATCCTGTACAGGCTGTCCACAGGATCTGCCTCCTCTATATTCATGTGAAACAGGTCCGCCATCATGCTGACCGCAGGGTGGTTTACCCTTTTCACGAAATCCAGCCCCTTTGCGATGGTGTTTACAAAATAGGTCTCATACCGGTTGATGGCTTCTACCGCCAGCGTCACCCCTTTTTCCAGGGCATAATCCGCCGCTCTTCTCACATTGCCGACGGCATTTTCCGTCAGCTCTTCCATGGACATACCCTCCGGTTTCACGCATCTGCCTACCGGGGACGGCACAACAATCATAATCTTCGCCCCGACTCCCACCGCAAAATCCACGCTGTCTTTGATGTACTGAACCGCCCTTTCCCCCGTCTCGCCATCCGCCGTCAAGTCCCTGCTCTCATCAAAGATGCCGCAGAGGGAGCGACAGTCCAATCCGTACGTTTCCAGCAGACTTCTGCATTCCCCCGCATCCAGGCGGTAAGGCTCTGCCGCAAACTCGATGCCGTTGTAGCCGAAGCGTTTCAGGCGCTCGCAGCTTACCGCAAGCGGCTCATCGCCGACAATCCACTGTGTCATTCCTATGTGAAACATATTTTCCTCCGTTTCCGCGGGCTTCTCACACTAACCGCCCTGATTCCGCTTCGCGGAATCTCAAATCAATGCGGAGAATGCCGCATTTCAGGCATTCTCTGGCGTGAGACTTAGTACTTCCAAGTCAGCTTTGCTGACTTTGCGATGCAGCCTTTGCTGCTGAGCTTTAGAAGTACTTCTTACGCTGCGTCAGAAGCCGCCGTTTCCCTTCCCCACCGTATAACCGCGCACAGCCGTAGTGCCAAGCGCCAGCAGGATCACAATGCCATATACCATGTACTCGTAAAAAGTGTTAATGTGGAGCATATTGATCGCGGTTGACATCATGCTCAGAAGGATCACGCCCATAAAAGTTCCCACCACGCCGCCTTTCCCGCCATTGATCGAGGAACCGCCTATCACTACCGCGCCGATCGCCTCCGTCTCCATACCGTATCCCGTGGTAGCCTGCGCCGCGTTAATCCTTGACAGCATCAGCATACTCGCCACGCCCACCAGAATCCCGCTGATCACAAAGCACCTGAGTTTGCTCAGCTTAATATTCACGCCAGAGATATAAGCGGCGCGCTCATTGGTTCCGATGGCATAGACATGGCGCCCGGTTCTCGTATGTTTCAAAATCACGTGGATACTTGCAAAACCCAGAATCAAAATGAGGTAAATCAGCGGAAACACGCCAAAAATCCGAAAGGAAGCAAGCGTCCTGTATTTCCCATACAAGGTCTGCATATATCCGTTTGTCAAAAGCAGCGCGATGCTGTAATAAATATTTTGGGTCGCCAGTGTCACCACAAAGGACGGCGCCTGAAAAGCAATTGACACAGCCCCATTAAACACGGAGCACGCGACGCAGATCAGAATGCCCAGAACCGATACCAGCACCGGGTGCATACCGGCGTTTAACATAATCGCCATGGCGCACATGGCAAGCCCCAGCATTCTTCTCGTGGAAATATCAAAATGTCCCGATATCACAAGAACCGTCGCTCCCGCAGACACAAGACCAAGCCCGGCTGCCTGTCCCAGAATGCTGTTGATCGTTCCCCAAGTCAGAAACTTGCTGTTGATGGAATTTGTCACAACAGCCACCAGAATAATAAATACAAAAAGAATAAACGGCTGCGATGTGAGCACTTTGAAAACCTTTGACTTCGCTCTTTTCTGTTCTTCCATAATGTCCCTCCAAAATCAGTCTACGATAAACCCAGATATTTCCGCATCAGATCAGACTCTGTCGTCTGGCAGGCATCCACGATATCTACCAGTCTCCCGCCGCGCATGACGCCGATCCTGTCACTCATGGAAAGAAGCTCCGGCATATCCGACGAAATGATGATCACGAACTTGTCCGCTTTTGCCAGATTCAGGATGTGATTGTAAATTTCTTCCTTTGCACCCACGTCCACGCCCTTTGTAGGCTCATCAAAAATGTAGACTTCCCCCGGGTCCATCACACATCTTGCAATAATCGTTTTCTGCTGGTTTCCGCCCGAAAGGCTTGTCACCTCCGCGTCCTGACCCGGCGTCTTGATCGCAAAATCCTCTATGCTCTGTGCCGTCATCCGGGCTTCCCTGTCGAGAGAAATCCATTCCCCCGCCTCGTTGTGGGTAATCATAATGTTTTCTTTGACAGAGCGGAGCGTCAGAAGCCCTTCTCCCTTCCGGTCCTCCGAGATCATAAAAATTCCCTTTCTGATGGCATCCTTTGGACTGGAAGGGGTCACCTCCTTACCGTCCACGTACAGTCTCCCATCCAGCCGGGCATCCGCCCCGTAGAGCATTCTGACAAGTTCCGTTCTGCCCGCACCCACAAGTCCGCCAAGGCCGAACACCTCCCCCGACTTCATCTCAAAGCTCACATCATGCACCGTGTGCCGGTTCGCATAGTGTTGTGCCCGCAGGACGCGGTCGCCCGTCTGAAAATATTCCCTCTGATAAAAGCTTGAAGCATCCCTGCCGATCATGTCGTGAATGACCTGCTCCGGCGTTGTGTCCCCGACCTTTCTGACGGCTGTCTGGCAGCCGTCCTTCAGAATCAGCAGGGTATCCCCAAGCGCAAACAGTTCCTCTATGAAATGGGAAATATATATGATCCCGATCCCCTGTCCCGCCAGATTCTTTACCAGCATTTGAATCATATATCATTAAATGTAGTCCTGCACAAATACGCAAAACCACAATGGGAGAATCTATTTCATGAACAGATCAAACGTAACCTACATGAAAATATCTGAAAAAACCGGGCTGTCTGTGTCAACCGTTTCCCGCGCCTTAAAGCAGCCACATCTGGTCAAGCACGCGACCCTGAAAATCATCTACCGCGCCATTGAAGAGCTGGGCGGAACGCTTCCCGATGCCGTTGCTCCCATGACCCATGACATGCGCATTCTCGCCATTGTGCCGGTTTTTAACAATCCCTTTTACACAGATATCGTGCTGGGTATTCAGGATGCCGCTAACCAAAATGGCTGTCAGCTGCTGATCGTAAATGAAACGCTCTCAAAATTTAATATTCACCAAATTATTAATTTTATCAGCCAATCCAATATTTCCGGCGTCGTTATCATGCAAAAACTTGAAACGGATGTGCTGGATCAATTAAAACTGAGAACGCCGCTTGTGCAGTGCAGCGAATTTAATGAAGTGAATGATATCTCTTATATCACCATTGATAATCTGGAAGCCACGCGCAAGATGCTGCGCTACATTCTGAACGCAGGCCGGAAACAGATCGCTCTGGTCAACGCCGACCCGGCACGCTACACCTATGCCAAACTGCGCCTTCAAGGATACTGCGAAACACTGGAACAGGCGGGAATTGCCGTAAATCCCCTCCACATCGTCACCGTGCCGGACGGGAATTTCAGCACCGCTGTCTCCGCCATTTCCGCATTGCTAAAAACAGCCGCCCCGCCGGATGCCATATTCTGTGCATCCGACATCATGGCAGCTGCCGCCCTCAGGGCTTGCGCCCTGGAAGGCTTCCGTGTTCCACAGGATATTATGGTTGCGGGATTCGACAACATCGACATCTCCGTTATGACCACGCCAAACATCACCACCATCAACCAGCCCAGACATGACATGGGATTTATGGCGTGCACGCAGCTTCTGTCCATGATCGCCGATCCGACGAAGCTGCCCCAACGGTTTATTTTAGATACAGAATTGATTATTCGAGAATCTACAGATTTTTAAGAAAACATGTATTGTTAGCGGCTGTGTCCCCCGCCGCCGTGATGGCCGCCGCCCCCGCCGTGGCTGCCGCCTCCGCCGCCGTGGCCGCCGCTGCTCGTCTCGATCTTTCGCTGTGTCACCGTCTTTCGCAAAAAACGATCCTGCGCCACCCGGAATACCGGCTCTCTGCCCGCCACATAGGTGGTTGCCGTAGTCGTCTTTTTCCCCTCTTTGGAGCGCCAGTTTACAGCGCAGAAAATAACAGCCGCTATGATTCCCGCCAGCCATGGCACAAAGCCCGGCACGGACAGATGGGACACATTCCAGCCCATCATATCGTGATAAAAATCATTGACATAGGTCTTGTAGGCACGGTACGGGTCGTTCTCCACATACCGGTACACATTGTCCAGAAGATGGTCGATATCCTCCACATAGTAGGCGTCCCGTGCCCGCCCTGTGGTGCACAGCCAGGTATGTATGCTGCCGTCGTCCTCCCTCGACCAGTTGTCCACCAGCATCACGCCGTCGCCGTCCGGCCTGTCGTAGCCGAAGCCCATATTCTCCCAGCTCTGCTCCGCATACACCCTCACATATTCCTCCGAAGCCACACCCGGCTCAATCGCCCTGGCGAACTCTTGCAAAGGCTCCCTCAGCGTGACAAGCACGATATCGCACCCCGTCTGCTTCTCCCGTTTGGCGATCAGCTTCCGCAGCTTCTCCTCCTCCTTGTCCGACAACACACCCGCATTGTCAAATACCCGCTCATCCGTCATGCATTCGGTATTTGTCCGCTGATAGTTCATTGTCTTCGCCAGCGCCCAATGCCCCGCATGAAGCACGACTGTCAGAAGCGCGACTGCGGCAAGTATGATATACAGCCACTTAAAATAACGAAAATATTCTCTCACCGTTCCCGTCCTTTCCCACCGGTCCAAATAAGCCGGAGCCGGCACTTTTCCGACCTGTGCAGAAATTTATAAAATCTCCAGCACATGAACCGCCATGCAGACAAGCGCCGTCACCGCCGCGAACACCGAAGCCCCGTAGGCCATCACTTTTCCCCTGGAGACGGGCGTCACACCGATCACCTTCCCCGTCTGCCCGTTGACATGATACAGATAAGACTGATCCTTATAGCGGTAAACATACTGCCAGACAGGCATCAGCGCATAACAGAAGCTCTCCCTGTTCAAATTTAAGTTTTTCCGAAACGGCCGCACCGTGGTATACTCCGTCATAGACCCCTGCATCAGCTCCTCCGAAGCCTGCCTAGCCTTTGCCTGCGCCCTCCCGTCCAGTTCCTCCGCCTCCTGATTGTAGACCTCCCCGAAAAAACCGGACATGTACTGCGGTTCAAAGTCCGCAAGCGCCCGGTAATCGTAAGGCTCCATCAAATCCATAATACCGTCGTCCATGGCGATGGAAGCGTCCACCGGAATCCGGTCAAAATCCACGTCCATCTGCCGGATCACCTCAAAGTAGGAGGTTTCCGTGTACTCCGTATTCCCGCTGCGCCAGGTTCTGACCCGGGTGCCCTCGCCAGCAAAATCATAGAACGCGCCATAGTCATAGAGCCAGAAAGGCACGTAAATCCCTTCCATCTTCTCCAGACTCTTCGCTGACAGAAAATCGGCGGGCGCAAAAAGCCGTCTGGAAAACTCATGCTCCATAGCGGCGACCGCCATATCCTTTCCTATGCAGAAGGGCAGCATCAGTTTTGGCTCAAAACCACCCTCCACCCGCTCATTGAATATCAGATACGTGCCGCAGTGCTCGCACCTGCAGGCTGAGGTATATTGCGTGATCTGTAAGGGCGCGCCGCAGTTCACACACTGCACGAGGGAGCTGTCCCCAATCTTTTCCTCACTGTCCACACTCTCACAGTGAGGACAGTACATCTTTTTCTTTTCCGGGGAATAAACCGTATTGCCGCCGCAGTTTTTACATTTAAATAACATCCGTTTCCCTTTCTCAGCCTTGATACCATACAGAGAATGCCACATTTTGGCATTCTTTCATGTGAGACTTAGAACTTCTTAGTGAGGCAGCCTCTGCTGCCGAGCTTTAGAAGTTCTTCTCACATTGTTATTCTCGTCCGTCCCAACAATAGGTGCAAAGCTTGCACTTGTCAATGCCGACGGAGGCGATCATATCATCCAGACGGTGATACCGCAATGTGGTGAAATTCAGTTTCTCCCGGATTCCCTCCAGCATCCGCCCATACTCTGCGCTGTCGGGATCCGCATAGACCGACAGATTCGGGTATTTGTTTTCCCCTTCCAGCTCCTGAATCACCCGTCTTGCGATCAGCTCCAGTTCCGACGTGGAGCGGGAGAAATTCAGATATTTGCAGCCGTAAAGCAGCGGCGGGCAGGCCGGACGGATATGTACCTCCTTCGCGCCGCTCTGGTAAAGAAACTCTGTCGTCTCCCGAAGCTGCGTACCACGCACAATGGAATCGTCGATCAGCAGAAGACTCCTGTCCTTAATCAAATCGTGAACCGGGATCAGCTTCATCTTTGCGATCAAATTCCGCTTGCTCTGGATCGTCGGCATGAAGGAGCGGGGCCACGTGGGCGTATACTTGATGAACGGTCTGGAAAACGGAATCCCCGACTCGTTGGCGTAGCCGATGGCATGGGCTGTCCCGGAGTCCGGCACCCCCGCCACGATATCCGGCTTCACATCGTCGCGTTTCGCCAGCATCGCCCCACAGTGATAGCGCATCTCCTCCACGCTGATCCCCTCGTAGGAGGAGGAAGGATAGCCGTAATAAATCCACAAAAACGTGCAGATCTTCATATCTTTGCCCGGCGCCGCAAGGGTCTGCACCCCTTCCGCCGTCACAATCACAATCTCTCCGGGACCAAGCTCCCGCTCCGGCACATAGCCGAGGTTCAGATAGGCAAAGCTCTCAAAGGACACACAGCAGGCGTCCTCTTTCTTTCCGATCGTGACAGGCGTGCGCCCCATCCGGTCTCTCGCGGCATAAATTCCCTTCGGCGTCATAATCAGTATGGTCATGGAGCCATCGATCAGCTCCTGCGCGTACTGAATGCCCTCGATCAGATTGTCACGCTGGTTAATCACCGCCGCCACCAGTTCCGTGGCGTTGATGTCGCCGCCGCTCATCTCCAGAAAATGTCCTTTGCCGTGTTTAAAAATTTCCGAAACGATGTCGTCTTTATTGTTAATCCTGCCTACCGTCGTGATCGCGTAGGTGCCGTGATGGGAACGGATAATCAACGGCTGCGGCTCGAAATCAGAGATACAGCCGATGCCAAGCGTCCCGTACATCTTGTTTACATCCTTGTCAAACTTGGTGCGGAACGGCGTATTTTCAATATTATGTATCGCGCGGTTAAACCCCGCCTCCGCGTCATAGAGCGCCATGCCCGCCCGTCTTGTTCCCAGATGGGAATGATAGTCCGTCCCAAAAAATAGATCAAAAATACAGTTTTCCTTTGATGCCACTCCAAAAAAGCCGCCCATATATCCCTCCCGTTTTGTTATGTTGTATATATTTCACAGCCGCAGCGTCCACCTTCCTTAACCCGGTTCAAAACCTTCTGCGCCTGCCGGTACATCTCCTTGTAACTCTCGCCGGACTCCCCCAGAGCCGCTCCCGCGCTCAGCGTGACGGTGGGCATATCCAGATCCCCGTGCAGCAGCCTATCGTTCACAACGGCGATCCGCCTGCGGATGCCGCTCACCTGCTCTGCCGAAAGCCCCTCAATCCATACGCCAAACGTGTCCTCCGCAAGCCGTCCTATGCCGTCTTCCCCTCTAAAATACTCCCGCAGCGTCCCATAGACAGCCTGCAGCACCCGATCTCCCGTCTCCCTGCCGTAGTTGTCATTGACCTCCTGCATGTGGTCCACATCCACCAAAAGAAGGCAGCCTTGCCCATGCTCGCCTGCCAATGCGTCCTCCACCATTTTCTGAAAAGCGCTTTTGTTCACCGCGCCCGTGAGCGCGTCCCGTTTCCCGGGGCCGAAGCTTTTCCCGGCTGCGTCCGCCTGCGGTTTCTGCTGTACCGGGGAACGCCGTAGAATGTTTAACACTGCTGTTTCCTCCTAGCGTCCTGCCTCTTTTATCTTACTGTATATTGGGGCGGGTTGCAAATAGATTTTTAATTCCATGTTGTAATTTGCATTATGAGAAGTTCTGGGATGGGACGGTGAAATGTATTGAGGAGGAGATTCCGTTTGAGGTGCCGGAGGGGTGGGCGTGGGCGAGAATTGATACTATTTGTGTAATAAATCCGCGAAATAGTCTTAATGACAGTTTAAACGTATCTTTTGTTCCAATGTCACTAATAGATGAAGGCTATGTAAATTCTCATTCATCAGATATCCGAAAATGGAGTGAGGTAAAAGCAGGCTTTACTCATCTTGCAGAAAACGACATTGGTATTGCAAAAATTACACCCTGTTTTGAAAACCGAAAATCAACTATATTTTGTAATCTAACTAATGGTTATGGTGCAGGAACAACAGAACTTTATGTATTGAGGGTCATAAATAGTACTATATCACAAAAATATTTAATATGGATTGTAAAAACTGATTCTTTTATTCAAGGTGGGATTCAATCCTTTTCTGGTGCCGTTGGGCAACAACGAGTGCGAAAAGAATACATTTCAAAATATCTAATTCCAGTACCGCCTAGGAAAGAACAGGACAGAATTGTTCATAAGTTAAATGAACTATTTGCTTTGGTAATATTGCTTGAGAAAGAAAAGTCAAGTCTTCAAATAAGCATAAAACAGGTAAAAGCAAAAGTTCTCGACCTTGCCATCCGTGGTAAACTCGTTCCACAGGATCCGAACGACGAATCAGCATCCATGCTATTAGAAAGCATTCGTGCAGAGAAAGAAGAGCTGATTAAGCAAGGAAAAATCAAATGGGATAAGCAAGAATCTGTCATTTTTAAAGGTGAGGATAACTCTTATTATGAGAAGACAGATGATACCGTCCGATGTATTGATGAGGAAATACCATTTGAGATACCAGAATCGTGGATATGGACTCGAATACGTAATATTGCATCAGTTCGAGGTGGAAAGCGATTACCAAAAGGTGCTAATTTTTGCAATAAAATTACAACTCATGCATATATTCGTGTAACCGATATGAAGAACTGCACAATTAATACTGCAGAATTGAAATATATTTCAGATGAAGTATTTGCCCAAATCAAGTCATATACAATATCCTCGAAAGATCTGTATATAACAATAGCAGGAACGATTGGCATTGTAGGTGAAGTACCTAAAGAACTTGACGGTATGAACTTAACAGAAAACGCTGTCAAAGTTTGTAATATCACAATTAGAAAAAAATATCTCTGTTATATTTTGGTAAGTGATTTTGTGCAAAAGCAATTTCAAGATAAAACTCATCAAGTTGCAATGCCCAAACTGGCGATTGAGCGAATTTTAACAACGCTTATTCCAATCCCTCCATTGAGTGAACAAGATCGGATCACCAAGCGGCTTGAAACAACTATTACATGGATCGACAATATATCTATTATTCTTTCATAATTTGCAGCCGCCCTCGTCAGAGTGCGGCTGTGAAATTTTACCAAGTCACAATTTTGTCTACCAATTCTTGCTGCTCGCTAGCTGTGCGACGTAAATAAATACGTGTTGTCTCAATACTTTCATGCCCCATTAGATCTGCAAGCAAAGCAATATCGTTGTATTTTTCAAGAAAATTTTTGGCATAACGATGTCGAAAAGAGTGCGGGTAAATTACTTTCTTATCAAGGCCATATTTGTCAGCATAGTTTTTTAATTGTTGCGATATACCTCGGGTTGTAATACGATTTCCATAACGATTAAGAAACAGATATCCGGATAAACGCTGTGACTCCGTTAACCAATTAAGAGTCTCTTCTCTTAGTTTTTTTGGTATATATAACCGTCGAAGCTTTCCGCCTTTGGTGTATAAATCAAAATATCCAATTTCAACGTGTTCAATTTTAATCTGAATTAACTCGCTAACCCTGGCTCCGGTAGCGGTCAAATACCATACAACAAAATACCATTCCATATTACCGTCCTTTTTTAACTGCTTTTTTAAAAATTGATAATCCGCATTACTAATTACATTTTCTAAAAAATTCTTTTGTTGTACTTTAACTGATTTAATTTGTAAGTGTTTCTTATGGAGAAATTCGAGATATTTGTTCAGCCCCTGTATTCGGAGATTCACTGTTTTGGGTTTAAAAAATTCCATCAAGTATCCCTTGTAAGCTAATAGGTTTTCCATGTTTACTTCGCTATAATGCGCATTGTAAAAATCAATTGTCCACAGATAAGAAGTAATAGTGTTTTCTGAAAGATTCTCCTTTCTCAAATATTTTTCAAATTTGTTTCGCGTCTGCATAATAGGACACCTCCGTAAAAATATTCTGCGGTTTTCCGCAAATATATTATAACGAAGAGATGCTAAGTCGTATTGCCATAACTAATAATGTCGTGAAAGAGACTCCGGCTAAAGTTTTTCTATCGTGCTTATAGCAGCAAATACATTTGTTATAATTTCATAAATTCGCCGCTGCTCATTAATCGGTGGAAGTGGTACTATCGTTTTTGCCATTTCCAAACCGGAAATTTCTTTAAAAGTTGTTCCGGTGGCTCTTTGTACAATATTTTCTGTTCTCGCTTTCAAACAATAATACAAGTACGGACTTATTGCAGATTCATAAGGAATAACCGATTTGAATCCTTGATTTGTCGCAATGGGATTGGACGCAATTGCAACATATCCTATTGGAGCACGACTTGAATATAGTACACTATTTTGAGGCAGCAATCGTGCCGAAGACGATTTCAATCCCGTTTCTGTGATTGTTCTTGAACCACCAGAAATATACATATCTTCATAACTACTTAGATCAGCGGGGGTCAGCCATGGAATTTCTCCGTCCCAATACTCATCAATATCGGTTTTTGGTGTGCCACCTCCAATAATCTGCCCAATGTGTTTTAATCTGACATATATCCACGATTCTGGTATCTCAAATGGTATTTCCTCATCAATACATCGGACGGTATCATCTGTCTTCTCATAATAAGAGTTATCCTCACCTTTAAAAATGACAGATTCTTGCTTATCCCATTTGATTTTTCCTTGCTTAATCAATTCTTCTTTCTCTGCCCGGATGCGTTCTAAGAGCGTGGATGCGGGTTCGTCATTCGGATCTTGCGGAACGAGTTTGCCACGGATGGCAAGGTCGAGGATTTTTACTTTGGCTTTAGAAATAGTTTGGTTGATATAATCTTTATCGCTCTCAATGTTTGAAATAGTATCTATTATAGTTTTGGATTTTGCCGCAATACGTCTTTGTTCATTTCGAGGGGGAATCGGAATGAGACGTGAAATAAGCATGTTTAGAGTAATTCTCGTTATTCCAACACCTTTCATATCGCTGCGGGTCGTATTATAAAAGTATGGTGACTGCATTGTGTAACAGATAAACCAACCATCTACGTCAGATGTTGGTTTAAGCAAAGCAACACTTGATAACATACTGAATTCCTCATGTAAATTGTTTACAGTAACAATTCCTGATGTGGCTCCATCTTTAATATACAAAATATCGCCAAATTCGGGATTACATCGAGCAAATATTTCTTTATGAATATCAGCATTAACATAGGTGATATTATCTAACACAATGCCTTCTTGTTTGATATTCTTTGCCGTAATATACTTATAATCTCCAAATGGAAAGCTATCTGGTGAATGGTGTGTACCATCGGTTATTTTCAAGAAAACTGAGGATAATCTGCACCACGCCCACCCCTCCGGCACCTCAAACGGAATCTCCTCCTCAATACATTTCACCGTCCCATCCCGGAACTTCTCATAATGCAAACTATCCTCACCTTTAAAGATAATCGTATCGTTCTTTACATCCTTGGCTTTCAGCTTCCCATCCTTCACCATCTGCTGCTTTTCCGCACGAATACGGTCAAGGAGAACGGTTGCCGGTTCGTCATTAGGATCCTGCGGAACCAGTTTTCCGCGAATAGCCAGATCTAAAACTTTTTGACGCAATTCCTTTGTATCCATATTTAGTGATTCCTTCCAACTATTTTATCCAACTGTTATTTAAAAGACCCATATAAAAAATGCAAGTATATTGACTTCTCATTTGCATATGCTATACTATAAATAAGCTAACTCGTGATGGATTAGGCTGGGTTCCCGAATGGGAGTAGGTTTATACCAAGAATTCCTTTGCCCCTAGAGTCAGCTTATTTTTTGCCTTTTTAAGCTTTTCCACAATGTTATCCGGATCTTTTTGAATCTCTCCGACAATCAGCTCTATCGCCTGCACAGAGTATGTATACGAAGGCTGCGCATACTGTTTATGAATATAGCAGTACCTTTCATTCTCTTTAATAGAGTATACCTTGTTAAATAAATTGAATATATACTGATTCATGTCAAAATTAATGCCCCACATCTGTAGTCTTCGCGAAATTTCCTTAATTGCGGTTTTCATTGTATACTTATGTGTATTGTTAGGATCCTTTAATTCCTTAATAATTTTCACACCCACATCGGCATTTTTATCTACATAAACGAAAGAAGTCGCCTTATTTTTATCTTTGGTTATAAAATGAAGGTGTTCTATTTTGATTGCAAACGATTGATTGTTCTCTGCTATCATTGGCGCTAATTGTTCATTCGTTTCAATAATCCTTTTTGCAATCTCCTCCGGATATTTAACGCGAATCGTATTTTCATCCAGCGCTTTCATACTGACAGCCAGTGTCAGAAAATTCTGCGGAATTACTTCCGTCATATCAACGCCGTGAAATTCCTGCATTTTTTCAACATAATTGAGAACACAGGCTTGAAAAAGCGGAATATAAATCATTTCATATTCCTCTGTGACAAAATGAGTACTGGTGTTTCTTAATTCAATAATCTTTGTAAGATTTCTTCTCAATGGAGCTTTTTCATTGGTAAAAATCTTTTGCAGGCATTTTTCCAATGTAATCGTCTTTCCCGGATTATCCCTATAATAAATACTCTCGTCTCCATATTTGTTGATCATATGGGCTTTCAGCATCAACTCCCATGCATTACATATGAAAAAACTGAATCCCTCAACTCTGTACACGATAGTCGGCTTGTTATAAATTTCTATCGCCATAACAAACGCTTCTTTCGATTTTTCTACAAGCTTTTTTTGAAGCATTATATTCTCCCGGATATCTTCTGTTCCCTGTAAACTACTCGTCTATATCACCAAGCAAGCTCTTAAGCTCCCCAACTGCATTGTTGATGTTTAGCGCCTTCTCCTCAATCTCTGCAAGAAGCTCTGCAAGCGACCTATCGTCCACAATGCCTCCCGAACGAATCCACGTAATATCTAAGCTCGTTTTATCTCTCGTAAGTATATCATTCTCATAATCAAATCTTCTCCATCGCCCTTCCGGGTTCTCCTCTGACCATGTTTCCTTGCGATCTTGCAAATGCCCTGCACAATAGCATTCTACAAATTCGTCAAAATAACTTCTTGTCAGCGGATTCGTTTTCCCAAATGAAGGCATATTAGAACGAAGATCATATATCCAAACTTCTTTTGTATTGCCCCTATCCTTGTTTCCCCTATGGAAAAAGAGAACATTTGTCTTAACTCCCTGTGCATAGAAAATCCCTGTAGGCAGTCTGAGAATCGTATGCAGATTACATTTTTCCATTAAATCTTTACGAATCTTTTCCCCATCATTATCTGCAAACAGCACATTATCCGGAAGAACCACCGCTGCTCTTGCCTTTCCGTTTGTATTAAGCGAACGATAAATATGCTGTAGAAAATTAAGCTGCTTATTGCTTGTCATATAAGTAAGATCGTCTCTGCTGGCGCGTTCTCCGCCTTTCTTTGTCCCAAACGGCGGATTGGTAAGCACAACATCATAATTTTTTAATATCTTGCCCTGATTAGACAGCGTGTCACAAAGGTAGATTTCCCCCTCTATATCATGAAGCATGGCATTCATAAGAGCCAGTCTGTGTGTTTCATGAACAAGTTCCGCTCCTGTAAATGCCTGATACTTTTGAAAATCCTGCTCCTCCTCCGAAAGCTCAAATAACTCATCTGTATGATTCTTTACATATCTGTCCGCCGCTATCATAAATCCATATGTTCCACATGCCGGATCATTACACCTTTCTCCCGGCTGTGGCGCAATAAGCTCAGTCATTACATCAATCAGAACTCGCGGCGTAAAATACTGACCGGCGCCAGATTTCTTCTCACTGGCATTTTTCTCCAGCAGTCCTTCATATAAATCCCCAAGCTCTTCCTCTTTAACACTATACCAATCAAGACTGTCTATGCTGGTAATAATTTTTTTAAGATTTGCCGGCTCATCAATCTTGCTGCTTGCACCAGAATATATATGTTGAATTTTTCCGCTGCCATTTTCACCAAGTTCCTTCAAGAGCTTTGCATAAAATTTCTTTAATTCGATACCGTCTTTGCTGCTGAGTTGATCCCATCTATATTCTGCGGGTATCTTTTTCTCCGCCCCCGTTTCCTTTGCCATTTTGAGGAAAAGAATATAGGTCAGTTCCGTAACATAATCCTGATAGGTAATCCCATCATCCCGCAAAACATTGCATAAATTCCAAAGTTTTGCCACTATCTCGTTATTTGTCATTCGTTGTTTCTCCTTCGCTACATTGCCACGTACATCGCATCGTTAATCTCGGCAATAAAATCATCCAGCTTATTTCCAAAAGCTTTATTCACAACATTGTAACCGCCCTTGTTTACAAAGGCAGCCGATTCAAATGTTTCTCTGTTCAGCACTGTTTCTTTTAGTAATTGTGATTCTATGCGGTCAAGCCAACCAAGCTGTACCTTCGTCAATTCTGTATGTGCTTTCTTTACCTTTGCCACCGCATTATGGATTCTCTCATCTTTACTGATCAGTGCATCGCCGATGCTCCGCTGCCTGATAAAACTGATGATATCTGCCGCAATATCCTCATTTGTCATATTTTTCCATGCCGTCTTAAGCAAAGTCTCACTAAAATTATTTCGGTCTAATATCAGTTTCAGTTCCTTTAAGGACTGTCTTGTCAAATCCTGCGGTCTCGTCGCCACTATCTGAAGCGCAGCAATTTCATTCAGATGAGTATCTATAAAATCACGAAACTCTTTAAGGTATTCCTCCGGTCTCGTCGCCTCACCATACCCCCGTTCATGTGCTCTGAGTTCATCTTCTGCATCACTAATCGCTTTTCCCCGCTTTCTTGTCATACCCCTAACGTAGAGAAATGCAGCTTTGTTTTTCTTAACCATCTCTTCCGCCTGGTCTGTATTCAATTGTTTTAATCTGTTTGCAAATTCAATCGGTTCCAACCCCGTTATCTGAGCAAACTGGTCACGAAACTCCCTGCTCATTCCAGACTGATTGCGCCTAATCTTTGCAATAATCAGATCCACTTGATTCTGCTTCTGTGCTTGTGTTTCCAGCAATTCAAAGCCATCTATCAATTCTTCAAAAGTAGTACCCGTATTCACCACAACCGGTTTCATATTTGTAACAGATTCCAGTGCATTATACACCCCTACCGCATCATATATCTCAAAATGTGTTTTTCCAATATCATCGCAAAGTCTCGTAGCACGCCCAAGCATCTGCTCAAACAAAATCCTCGACTTAATTCTTCTGAGAAAAACAAGATTCTCAATTTCTTCCACATCAATCCCGGTCGTCAACAAATCAACCGTTACCACAATATTCGGGTAGGCATCGTTTTTGAATTTTCTGATCACTTCATTAATTCTCTTTTGATTTCCATTCTCAATAGAACCTGTAATTTTCATAATCGCCTCAGAACTTACTCCCTGCTCGGAATAAATTTCCTGAAGAATCCTCGTGACCATATCTGCGTGTGCGTCATCTACAGCAAATACAAGTGTCTTTCCCTTCTCATTCGGATCTATATTTCTGGCAATCTCTGTAAGCACTGTCTTATTGAAGTTCTCAGTAACCACTTCTCTATTAAATTTATCTACTTCAAATTTCAAATCGTCATCTAACTGATCTGAATTTAAAATTCGCTTTGTAACCGGATCATAAATCGGAACCGTCGAGCCAGCTTCAAAAACAATACCTTCTTCACTCAGCTTCGTTTTAATAATGTGAGGCGCATCATGGTCTACAAGATATCCATCAATAACAGCAGTCCTGTAATCATAGGTATAGACCGGGCTGCCAAAAATTTCTGTAGTCTGCAATGCCGGCGTTGCTGTAAGCGCAATCTTTATCGCATCAAAATAATCGATTACAGAGCGGTATTTACTTCTGTAATCCTCCTGATTTCTATATAACAACTCCTCGTCCGTCATTTCCCGGTCAAGGATATACCCTCGATGCGCTTCATCAACAATGATCAAATCATAATCGGTTGATCCAAGTCTGTAGTCAGATTCATCATACAACACACGCCTCACAAGGCTTTGCACTGTACAGATATGAACCTTGGTATCTTTATCAAACTCTTTATCTTTCAATTCTTTTACATCATATATCTTATTTAAACTCAAAAGCTCCTTTAGCTTAATCTCCTTAAAAGTATCCAATGTCTGCTCGCCAAGAGCGTTTCGATCAACAAGATATAAAATCCGCTTAAATCTCTTAGCTGTGAGAAATCTGTAAATCATTCCCAATACCGTTCTGGTTTTTCCTGTGCCCGTAGCCATAGCAATCAGTATTGCTTTTTTATGCTCATTAATAATTGCATCTTCTACTGCCTTAATGGCTTCAATCTGATAATAGCGCAAATTAAGCCCATCTGGATTCTCGATGTCTTCATATCCCGTAGCTGCAAGTTTTTTATTTGCCGCCTCAACGTCTTTTTGTAAGTCAAGTATCATTTCCTCCGGTCTTGGCCAAGCCGGCACAGCAGTTGGAACATTAAAAGGCTCTCTGGTATCCAGCCCCCATATACCCGACTTTTCTTTGTATTGTTCAAGGTAAGGACGACCATTCGTAGCATATACAAACGGAACATAATATTCCTGAAAACGTTTCAGGACATACTTCCGATCCCGTTCCTTAATGTTCTTCGCATAATCCTTCGCCTGCACATTCAATGCCCCAAATACATCCGTATCCTGTTTCTTCGCTTCCACAATGGCTACAAGTATTTCGCCAATAAACAATGCATAATCAGCATTTCCCCTATTACCCAGGCTACTGTCAGTTGGCCACTCAGCAATTGCTTTATATGTATTTTTCTCCGGCCTGCATCCTTTTGAATAGCGGATATTCTGTGTGTCAGCTTCCCAGCCTGCACGCCGTAGCTGCTCATCTATCAGTTCTCTTGTCTGTGCTTCTGAGAGATTCACATCAGCCGCCTTTTGGTATGCCAGCAGCCTTCTCTTTGAATCTGTGCTTCCATTTTTTCTGATTCTCTCAATTTCTGCTTCCAACGCAATATATTTCTCTTCAAGTTCACTATTCTCTTTTTCCAGAATCTCAGCTCTGACTGCGATATCAACAGGCTCAATATACGGCTTGGACTCATAAGTATAATCACCATATGTCTGCATAAACCATACACCAAGATTAAACGTCAAATGCAAATTATCCTTCGCCCTTTTTAAGTCATCGTCACCCGCATGTGCCGCATCATTTCTCATTTTGCGAATCACATACAGCGTATTATCTATATCTTTTGGTAAAAGGTCATTCTGCTTAAGGAGCTTAATCCGATTGGCATGTGTATTATCATATGTCGGCTCTGTAATCCCGTCATATGCAAGCATATATTTTACAAGCCGTTCCGCAAACATACCTTGTTTAATCATAGAAGTGTTCGGATCAGAATACACATAGTTTTCTGCTAGTTCACCAGTGTTTGCGAGATCCTCCCAATGAGATTTCAGGAAAGTAAAGTTCCCCATACTACATACTCCTTCTTATAATTATCTATTATCAGAAGTTCATATACAAATAAATTACAGCCTCACATGATACTTTTGGGAATACAATTCTTTCCAAAATCCACCATGATTCGCCGTATTTTTAGTATATCACATTTATTAATAATCATCATCAAAAAGGGGCTGATTATTCTGGATTTAGTTTTTTGCTCAACAGACACACCACCTCCACCCCCGCCGTCCAAGGAAACTGGTCGATCGCCACGCACCGCTCCGCCCTATACCCCCTCGCCAGAAAAACCTCCAGATCCCGCGCCAGACTGCTCGCCTTGCAGGAAATATACAGAATATGTTCCACCCCGTAATCTATGATCTTCGCAAGCGCCTTCGGGTGTACGCCGTCCCGGGGCGGGTCGAGGATAATCACATCTGGCTTTTCCTCAATTGTATCCAACACCTTCAGCACATCCCCTGCGACAAATTCGCAGTTATGTAAACCATTTAGTTCCGCATTCCTCCGCGCCGCCTCCACGGCTTCCTCCACGATCTCCACGCCGATCACCTTCTTAGCCACTGGCGCCATGAGCTGGGCTATCGTACCGGTGCCGCTGTAGAGGTCGTACACAATCTTTCCTCCTGCACACCCGGCTGTCCTTTTCCCTGCGTCTCCAGATGTCGCTGTCTCCGCCATTTCGTCCGACATTCCCTGTAAGGGCTCAGAAGTCATCTGCTCCGCCGCTTCATCCGTAGTTTTTGACAATGTCGATATGTAATCAGAAATATATTCCCGCGCCGTACTGTAAAGCAGTTCCGCGCCAAGACTGTTGGTCTGGAAAAAGGAAAACAGCGAAATTTTAAAGCGAAGGCCCAAAAGCTCCTCATAAAAATAATCCCGTCCGTACAAAACCGTCGTCTCATCGCTCTGCACCACGTCCGCCGCGGAATCGTTTCTCACATGCAAGATGCCCACAATCTCGCCGTCGAGGGGCAGCGCGAGCAATCTCTCAATAAGTTCTGCAAGGATCTCCCGCTCTGTCTCCTGTTCCATTTGTTCCGCTTGTGCCCGCATCACATCCGGGCTATCCGCAGCGCTATTTTCCTGCCGCTCCATCTGCACACCCTGTCCGTATACGCCGCTCTCCTCCTGCCCTGCCAGTATGTCCAGCCCGTCCGCCGCATCCTGCCCGTGTGACCTGCTGCCTGCTGTCTGCCGTACAGGCGCCTGTGACGTGGTCACCAAAGCCGCCAGAATCTCCCCGGTCCGCGCCGCCCTGCGCACCACGAGATGCCGCAGATACCCCGTATGCCGCAGTCTGTGATAGAAGGACACGTCCACACCCTGCTCCTGCAATTCCTCAAAATAATCCCTGACACAGCGCAGGATTTTTCGGTAATCTTCCTCCACGATCCGGCAGTCTGTCACGGACACGATATCATAAAAACTCCCCCGCTTATGCATCCCGAGAGAAAGCGGTCCGTCCTTCACCTCATCACCGAAGGTAAACTCCATTTTATTGCGGTAGCCAAAAACCGCCGGGGATGCCTTCACCGTCTCAAACAGGCATTCCCTGTCCTGCTTTTCCAGTACGGGCGCAAGCAGCCGCCGCACCTGTCCCTCCTTGATTTTTAAGCTCTCTTCATAGGGAAAAGACAGATAGGTACAGCCGCCGCAGCTCCCAAAATGGGGACAGGGGCTTCCCGTCTCCAAAGGGGAGGGCTCCAGCACTTCCAGAAGCCTTCCCTCATATCTGCCGTTCCTCGCCTTGTTGACGGCTGCCCGCACCTTCTGCCTCGGCAGGGCGTTTTTCACGGTGCAGACGCCCTCCTCGCAGACTACAATCCCCCTGTTCGGGAAATCCACGCGCTCCACGATACCCTCTATGATCTGTCCTTTTTTCATCGTACCCTCCTGCCTCTATCTGCGCGTATAAGCAGCAGTTCAAGATGCTTCGCATCTCTCACTCGCGGTCTCCGTTCCACTCCGGTCCGCGCAGGGCAGACGTCCCCCGGACGTCTTGCGCCTCGTCATAAACCGTCAGAGACAGTCTCTCATGCAAGCATGAATCCTGTCTCTGACGCTTTCTGACTCTGCTTATACGCGCACAAAGAGGACCGCCGGGAAACTTTCATCTCCCGCCGGTCCTGCAATTTTCTCAACGAAAAATTTTATACGCCCGTGTCCTCGTCGTCATCCTCATCCTCGAAAAAGTCGTCATCGAAATCATCGTCGAAGTCGTCCTCAAAATCTTCCAGATAATCGGGCGTCAGGTAACGGTACACGGCATACGCGATCGCAGCCACCGCCGCAACAGCGCCGATCACGGCGAATATCCACAATATACTGTTTTTCTTCTCCTCCTCATGTTTCCTGCCGAGAAGTTCATTCACACCCGCATTATCCATGATCTCATCCAATTTATTCAAAATCTCCTTCTTGCTCATCCTGTAACCCTCTCTTTCCCATCGTCTTGATTGCGTGCAAATCCGCCGTGCGTACTCGAAAAGCCTTCGGTTTTCCTCGTTCGCAGACTGTCTACGCTCCGCTTCGGTCCGTGCTAAACAAGCGCCGCTGGCGCTTAGCACCCCTATCATCCGCTAATCTGACAAAATTGTCTGCAAGCAGCCATTTTGCCATCTTACCGTCTGGCACGGCGCATTGCCATCGCGTACATTATACCACGTCTTTTCAGATTTTACTATATCTGAATATCTTATTTTATGAAAATACTGTAAATTTTATGCCATCATACAAAAATTAATATTTCACAATCATCTCGGCTGTTGCCGCAAACTCAAACCTTCTGCAGCTTGGCAAAACCCGCGTACATGATCTTCTGCCCTGCCTCGTCGAAAACCACCGTCACCTGACTGTCCCTGGGGCCGGGTTCAATCTTTAAGACCGTGCCTTCCCCGTAGCGGGCATGGCGCACCCGGTCTCCCTCTCCGTAGCCAATCCGACCGGAAGCTGCAGGCGCCGCCGCACCTGTCTGTCCAAGGGAAATGCTCCCCGATCCGAAAGGATTGCCGCCCACCGTAGCGGGTGCTTTCCCCGTGCCGCGCTTTTTGGGCACCGCGTAAGCCTTCTTCCTCTCCGTGTACGCACTCGGCGCAGCGGCATAAGGCTTTACCGGCTCCGCGTAAGATTTTGCCGCCCCGTAAGGCTTCGTCCGCAGAAGGCTTCTCTCCTGCGAGTCCTCCTCATAGACTTCATCCATCCGCTTCTTAACCGGCGCGGGTGTGCCGTCCAAAAGCTCTGGCGGAATTTCCCGCACAAATCGGCTGACAGGATTGTACTGCGTCTCGCCTCTGATCATGCGCTGTTTCGCGTATGTGAGTGTCAGTTCCTCCTTGGCTCTGGTGATGCCCACGTAGGCAAGCCGCCTCTCCTCCTCGATCTCCATGGGATCGTCGGAAGTGATCGTCATGTAGCTCGGGAACACGCCGTCCTCCATGCCCGCCAGATAAACATGCCCAAACTCCAGTCCCTTCGCGCTGTGCAAAGTCATCAGAAGAACCCGGTCGCCGTCGCCATCCACCCGGTCGATATCCGCCACCAGCGCCACCTCTTCCAGAAACCCGCTCAAAGTCGGCTCGTCGTTCTCCTGCTCATATGCCACCACTTTGCTGACCAGTTCCTCTATATTCTCCACACGGTCCGCCGCGTCCTCCTCGTCGGACTCCTCCAGTTCCTTCAGATAGCCCGTTAGGTCAAGCACATCCTTCACCAGTTCTTCCAGACTGTAAAACTCCTGCTTGCTGCGGAAACTCTGTATCATGGTCACAAAAGGCTTCAGTTTGGACGCGCTCCTGCCGATCGTCATAATCTGGTCCGCCTCCGTGAGCGCGTCAAAGAAACTGATATTTCTCTCGTCCGCGTACTCCTGCACCCGCACAATGGTCGCCGCGCCGATGCCGCGTCTGGGCACATTGATGATGCGTTTCACCGCCACATCGTCCCTGCCGTTGTCGATGGTTTTCAGATAGGCGAGCACATCCTTGATCTCCCGTCTGGAATAAAAGTTTGTACCGCCGACCACATCGTATGGTACGCCTTCCATGATAAACCGCTCTTCCAGAAGACGCGCCTGCGCGTTGGTGCGGTAGAGCACGGCGCACTCCCCGTAGGAGAACTGTCCCTTCCTCTTCTTTCTCGCCACATCCCCGGCAATGTATTCCGCCTCCTCATAGGCGGTGTCGAACTGTCTAAAACCGATGCGCGCACCCTCGCCCTGATCCGTCCAGAGCGCCTTTTCCTTTCGCCGCGTGTTATTTTTGATCACGGCATTAGCGGCGTCAAGCACCGTCTGGGTGGAGCGGTAATTCTGTTCCAGTCTGACCACGAAAGCGTCCGGGTAGACCTTCTCAAAATCCAGAATGTTGCGGATATTGGCTCCCCTGAACTTGTAGATCGACTGGTCGTCGTCTCCCACCACGCACAGGTTCCTGTGCTTAGCCGCCAGAAGTCTGATCAGTTCAAACTGGGCGGTGTTGGTGTCCTGATACTCGTCCACCATAATGTAGCGGAATCTGTCCTGATAGGAAGAAAGCACCTCGGCGTCCGCCTTGAAAAGTTCCACCGTCTTCATAATGAGATCGTCGAAATCCAGCGCGTTATTTTTCTTTAAAGTCGCCTGATACTCCCGGTACGCCTTGGCGATTTTGCCGCCGTTGTAGTCGAATCCGTTCTGCATCTCGTACTCCTGCGGGTCGATCAGCTCGTCCTTAGCGGAGGAGATGGCGCTCATAATCGTGCGCTCCTTGAGCATTTTCGTGTCGATCTGCAGCTTCTTGCAGACTTCCTTCATAATGCCTTTCTGGTCATCCGTATCGTAAATCGTAAAATGATTGTCGTACCCAAGACGGTCTATGTAGCGGCGCAAAATCCGCACGCAGGTGGAGTGGAAAGTGGAAACCCAGATCTGCTCCGCGCCGAAGCCCACGATCTTGTCCACGCGCTCCCGCATCTCCCCCGCCGCCTTGTTGGTGAATGTGATCGCCAAAATATGATAGGGCGCCACACCCGCCCTATCGATCAGATATGCCACCCTATGTGTTAATACTCTGGTCTTGCCGGAACCCGCGCCCGCCAGAATCAGGACAGGACCTTCGGTCTGCATGACCGCCTGCCGCTGCCGCTCGTTCAAAGTGTCGTATATACTCATGCTAACTTCCTTACTTTTTAGTATCTGTCATTTCTGTTGCAGGTTGGAGCATATCATGCATAATCCCATCTCGTCCACCGCCAGCGGCTGAAAATATCTTCTTACATAATATCCCATGATGGAATGCGCCCCGCCAATATGTTCCGGCATATCCGGTTTATATCCACGCCGACGACAGAGCGGACATGTATTCAACCATTTCTCTGCCTCCGGATAGCTTTTGACATACCAGTCAATATCTCTTTGCAGACTCATAAAAGCTGCGTGCCACAATTCCCACAGAATTTAGACCCCGTAGTCGGTGTGCCGCAGTTCGGGCAGAATTTCGGTCCCTGTCCGCCGCCCTGCGCCGCGGGCTGTCCCTGCATCTGAGGCGCCCCGTTCTGACCGCCCATATTCATCTGGTTCACCATCTGCTGACCGATCGCCATGCCCATCTGCAGACCGACCATGTCTGACGCCATGCCTGCGCCGCTGCCGCCTTTGCCCATGGAATCCGCCGCCGCCATCTGGGTATACTTGTTCATATCGCCCACCATGGACTGCGCCGCCGCCTTCTCCTGCATCTTCCGGATCTCTTCCGGATAGGAGAAGCTCTCAATGGTAAAGCCCGAAATCGCAATGCCCAGCGTCCGCATATCCGCGTCCAGCTCGCCCTCAATGCCCTTGGCAATGTTTCTCGCATCCGCCTGCAGGTTGAACATGTCCCTGCCCTCTTTGCTGATCCAACTCATAAGAAGCTGGTCAAGACTCGCAATGATGCGCTCCTTCACGTCTCCAACGGTATACGTCTGTCTGATGCCGGCAAGCTTTTCAATCAGCACATCATGCGCCGCCACACGACAGTTGAACGCGCCGAAAGCGCGGATCGGCATACCGCCGGGAAGCCCGGGCGCGGGCAGATTGATCGCATTTTTCGTGCCCCATTTCACCAGAAGCTCCTTCGTGTTGATGAAGAGCACCTCCGCGCGGAGCGGCGTGCTGAAACCGAACTTGAAACTCTTTAATGTAGTGAGGAAGGGAATGATGTCGGACTCGATATCGTAATCGCCGTCCTCCACGAAAATACCTTCCACCCTGCCGTTATACAGAAAAATCGCATCCTGCCCCGGACGGATGATCAGACGGGAGCCTTTCTTGATCTCCTGATTCTGGAACTTATAAAACAAAACGCCCGCACCGTTCTCATTCCACTCGATCACACTCGAAAACTGATTCTTTAAAAATCCCATTTTACCCTCCGTTTTTCCATCATTAATCTTATCAGTATATCTAGTATATCTTAAATTCCATGAAGTTTCAATGAAACAGTTCAGGACTTTGCATTTGTTGCAAATTCCGTGAGAACAAGTAACGGTTTGGAAAATGTTACACTTCAATTTCTGCTCTGGTTAAGCTGCTTTGCCTGATCGCTCAGACCTTCCACCAGTCTGTCCACTTCTCCCACAATCTTCGTATTGTTCTCGCTCACCCGGAAGGTCTCCTGCGAATGCGCGGACACTTCCTGCATAATTGCAGAGATCGTCTGAATGCTCTCCACGATCACCCGGTTCGCCTCCGCCAGCTGTTTCACGGAGCTGTCAAGCCGTCTGCTCTGTTCGTCCACCTGCTCGGTATCCTCCGCGATCTTCTCAAAGCTGTCAGCCGCCTGCACCGCCGATTCGCTCTGCCGGCGGTTGCTCTCCATCAGTTCTTCCACCGTGCCGGCAGCGACCTTCAGTTTATCCGAAACGCTGCGGATCACGTCTGTGATATCCACCGTGGCACTCTGGGTCTGGTTCGCCAGATTGGAAATCTCTGACGCCACCACCGCAAAACCTCTTCCCGCTTCCCCGGCGCGCGCCGCCTCAATACTGGCATTTAAAGAGAGCAGGCTGGTCTGGCTTGCCACGTTTGTAATCATATCTATAATGGTCTGCATGTTGGCGGTATGTTCCGCCAGTTCCTTCATTTCCTCCACGGCATGGGTTCCCGCTTTCTCGGAATGCTCCATCTGCCTTGTCAGCGTCTGCAGGTTCTCCCTGCCGAGCCGCACGCTGTCCTTCGTCTCCGCCATGTGCTGCGTGATCGTCTCCATCACATCCGCCATCTGACCGATGTGGTTCTGGATCTCTTCCGTCTTACCGAGCTGATTCTGAACGGACTCCGCCGTCTCGTTGGTGCCGGAAGAAACTTCCTGCATGGCGTTTCTCGTCTCCGACACCGCGCTCCCCAGCTCACGCATCTGTCCCGCCACGTCCAGAATGCCGTCGGACATCTGCCCGGAGATCCGCATCACCTTGTCGAGCAGGTCGGAAACGTTATCCTTCTCCCGGTCCAGTTCCTCCAGCTTTCCCGTATTGATTTTTTCCAGTGTCTTTGTGGAAAGGCAGAGGAAAATCGCCACCAACAGAAGAAGCGCTACCCGGATTTCATAGCTTGCCATATCCGCCCCGGCAAGCGCCCCCATCGCGCCCTGCCAGCCCAGAAACACCAGATTGGCAACGAGACCGAAACCTGACACCCACGCGCAAAGCTTCACGTCCGAATAGAGAACGAGCACCATATAGAGCGGTATGATATAAGTGAACGCCACCATACTCACCGTGGTAAACACCACGAAAACATAAAACAGACTGTACATTACGCCTATCAAATATTTCAGACGCATATCTTCCGGTTTTCGCCGATAAAGGATAAATTCAACCGCCACCGGCAAAACCGCAATCATAGAAAACACCGCATAATATCCGATGGTCCTGCTGCCCTTCAACACTTCGATCAGATACGCGGCCTCCAGCACCGCCACGATCACCGTATGGCAGGCGATCGCTATCTTGTTCATTGCCCTTGCACCGTTAAACGCTCCGCTGTTTTCCATTTTCTGTCCCCCCGTATGTGTGTTTATGTATTATATATGTATAAAAATACAAAATCATGGCTTAGTATATCATATCGTTTCACGCGGGTACAATACCCATATGCGTATCCACGGCCTTTACGGCATACATTGTCATTTTTAAGGTATACTTTGTCCGTTTAGTTTACATAACATCACTTTTAGAGGTTTACATAAGTCTCCTATACACCACATCCCGGGACACCGTTCCGGCCACACTAACCATCATGATTCCACTTTGTGGAACCTCAAATCACTTTCACTCCAACCGCCATGATTCCGCTCTGCGGAATCTCAAATCTGTGCGGAGAATGCCGTATTTCAGGCATTCTCCTGCATGAAACTTAGTGCTTCCAAGTCAGCTTGCTGACTTTGCGTCTCCGTCCTATGGCGGGACGTCTTTAGAAGCACTTTTCACGCTACCTCACCCCGATCACAATTCCTACTATAATAATGGCGGCACAGACCAGCTTGTGCGTGGTATTCTTTTCCTTAAACAGAAACCGCCCGGCAAGAATCGTCACCACACAGCCCGCCTGCTTTAAGAGCGTCATCATGGTCACGCGGCTTCCCTCCATGCCGTTTGCCACAAAGAGCGCCCTGTCCGCAATGACGATCAGCAGACTTAAGAGCCACACCCACTTATTGCAGACCGCCCGTTTCCAGTTCACCGGCGTGCGGGAAATGAGAATAAAGAGCAGATAAAACAACGTCAGGAACAGCAGATACCAGAACTGAAGCTGGGAACTGGTAATATCTTTCATCAGAATTTTGTCCAGCAGACCCGAAACCGCATTTAACAGGCAGGACGCAAACGCCATCACCACATACTTGATCTCCACGGACTCTCCCGCGCTCTTTACCGCCTCACGCACGCTCTTGGGATGGTATTTTAAAAGAAGAAGCCCCGCCGACACGAAAAGCAGACCGACCACCTGAAAGGCGCCCAGCGCCTCCTGCAGCACAATGACGCCCAGCATGGTGGCAAAGAGCACCCGGGACAGGTCAAGCACGCCGTACAGACTGATCGGCATCCTCTTGATCGCCCGGAAACTACACATCCATGCAAGAAAAATGACGAAGGACTTCATGGCAATGTAAAAATAGAAGCGCGGCTCCACGCCCATTGACACCCCGGCGGATGGCAGAACCATTACAAAAGACAGGAAAGTATACATAAACAATACCTCTATGGTAGAGTTTTTCTCCAAAGCCTTTTTCTTGACGATCTCCCGCACGCCCTTCAGGACGCCGTACAGTAAAACCAGCCAGATCCACATTTCTTTCGTACCCTCCCGCCTTCCGGCTCTGCTTATACGCGCAAAAAAGGAAAACCATGTATATTCTGGTTTTCCTTATCTTATCTCTAAAATAAGCAGGCGAGGGGAATCGAACCCCCCTCCCAAGCTTGGGAAGCTTGTATTCTACCGATGAACTACGCCTGCAAACTTACGACTTAAATAGTATACCATTTTATCCGCAAAAAGAAAAGCACTTTTTTTTCTTCCGCATAGACTATAGTAAAATGTCTTTTATGGATTGCCCTAAAATGCGGCAATCCGAGGAGGAACATGAAAAAAACAGGCAGTATATTACTGGCGGCGCTCCTGCTTATGGGCGTCCTCTGGGGCTGTGGTAAAACGCCCGGCGAAAGCGCGCCCGCCTCTTCCGGCAAAACGCCCGTGGTATTGAACGAGGTGGCGCACTCCATTTTCTATGCCCCCATGTACGTGGCGATCGAGGAAGGGTATTTCGCCGACGAGGGAATCGACTTAACCCTGATTACCGGTTTCGGCGCCGACAAGACGATGACCGCCCTCTTAACGGGAGAGGCAGACATCGGCTTTATGGGAAGCGAGAGCACGATCTACACCTACAAGGAAGGCGCATCCGACTACGCCGTGAACTTTGCGCAACTCACCCAGCGCGCCGGCAATTTCCTCGTGTCAAGAGAACCCATTGAAAACTTCACATGGGATATGTTAATCGGCAAAGACGTGCTGGGCGGTCGGGCAGGCGGTATGCCGGAAATGGTATTCGAGTACATTTTAAAGAAGAACGACATTGACCCCGCAAACGACCTTTCCATCGACCAGAGCATCGACTTCGGTTCCACCGCGGCTGCTTTTTCGGGTGGGCAGGGGGATTTTTCGGTTGAATTCGAGCCCCACGCCACCTCCCTCGAATCCAAAGGCGACGGCTATGTGGTAGCCTCCCTCGGCGAAGATTCCGGCTATGTGCCCTATACTGCCTTCTCCGCCAGAAAGAGCTATATCGAGAAAAACCCCGCTGTGATCGAGTCCTTCACCCGCGCCCTGCAGAAAGGCATGGACTATGTGCAGACCCATACCCCTGCGGAGATCGCCAAGGTGATCGCACCCCAGTTTGCGGAAACGGATCTTGCCACCATAGAGACGATCGTCGGCAGATACGCCGCGCAGGACACATGGAAATCAGATCTTGTCTTCTCGGAAGACAGCTTCACCCTTCTGGAAAACATTCTGGAAGAAGCGGGCGAACTGGACGGCAGAGTGCCCTACGCCGATCTGGTGGACACCTCCTTCGCCAAAAAAGTTTTACAGTAGCCTTATCCGATACGGTTCCATATACGAGATAACGCCCGGCTCATTCGCCGGGCGTTATTCATATTATGTAAACTAATTTTCTCCCAAAAGCTCTTTCAGAGCATCCACCACAAACTGATACTGTGTCAGCATCTCATCCACGCCAACTTCCATCACAGAGTAGTTCTCCTCCTTCACCGCCGTCTCCTGCTCCGCGGCAAGCTGGGAGAGGTAGGTGGCGCCAATGGATTTCATGGCATTTTTCAATCCATGAACCTCAATGCGATAGCGCTCAAAATCCTTCGCTTCGTAAACGCTGCGGATCAGGGGAATTTTCTCCTTCCCCTCTTCCATGGCTGCCCAAAGCACCTCCATATAGATTTCCTCATCGCCCCCGCACAACCTGATGCCTTCATCCACATCGAATCCCTTGACTGTCAAGTCCTTAAAAGTCTGAATCATTCCCATTTTACTCTTCCTCCTGACCTTTCCCCTTTTTTCTTTTATCTTTGCCGCGCCTGTCCGTGATGCCGTCGAGCATCTTCTCAATCAGCAGCTTTTTGACATAAACATCGAAGCTTAACATGCAGATAAAGGAGAAAATTTTCAGAAATTCCCGATCCTCCGCGGGCGCATCCTCGAATGTATTCTGGGCAATTCGAAACTTCTCATCCACATCTGCCTTTAAGACATCCGTCTGTTCCCGCTCCAGTCCGAAGACCTCCTCATATACGCGGGAAAGGTCATAAGCCTCTCCGTTCTGAAAATAGCGTTCTGTAATCGGCTCCAAAAGCTCCTGAATATCACCGATCGACAATATGCCCTTATAATAGTAGATAAAGATCAGAAGAAGCACATGATCCTTTGAGTATTTTTTCTTTAAAGGCGGCGGCAGAAGATTATTTTTGGCGTAATTGTTAATCATCGTCTTCGTCAAAATTTTGTCGGATGCAGGATCCCTGGTCGTGTTTCGCAGGTGGGACTCCATAAACGTGGTCACCTGATCCATATAGAGATCAATGTCAGGAATGTCCTCTGCCTTGATATATTGGATCCTGTCCAGACTTCCCTGAATGCTGTTTAACAAATCCTCTATATTAATCGTCATGTTCTGCACCTTCCGCCTTCCTCTGACCTTTATTATATAATTTTCGTATCTGCATGACAAGTGTTTTATCACAGCCGGCCGGTTTACAAAAAGGCGTATCTGTGGTATATTCATACATGAAATTATTAAAGTTTTAACGTATGAAAGCAGGAGGAGCCATGAATAAAAAACTCAAAACCGACGCCGTTGACCATCTGTTTCAGGCAGTACTCTGCCTGCAAACGCAGGAGGAATGCTACAATTTCTTCGAGGATCTGTGCACCGTCAACGAGCTGCTCTCTCTCTCCCAGCGCTTTGAGGTGGCATCCATGCTCAAGCAGCACAAGACGTATCTCGAAATTGCAGAAAAAACCGGCGCGTCAACCGCCACCATCAGCCGTGTCAACCGTTCCCTAAACTACGGCAACGACGGCTACGACCTGATCTTTGACCGTCTCGGCTCCTGAAACGGCGATTTTTACGTATACGAAATTTTCTGCAAAACTTTTCCCATGTTGACACAATTTTGCAGGCTTGTTAGAATAAAAATAGTAAACTATTTTCGCACGGGCAGAGGGAAACAGATATGTATACTTGCAATCTCCATATTTATTTCGCAGGGCATCCCAGCCACGCTTTAGACGTGATAAAAAAGATGCCTTCTCTTGAACATTTTACCCATATTTTTACGGAAAGCGACGAGGCGGAGGCTTCTTTGTCCCAAAAAGCGGACGCAATCATAGCCGATCTGTCTCATTTGGATGTGCACTCTGCGCTGCAAGTCTTCCTGACGAACCGGGGCAGCGAAACACAGATTATTCTGCTTGCGGACAAAAAACAGATGCAGCTTCTCTGCTCAGATCCGGCGCTCAAGGACGTAACGGACATCTGGATTATGCCTATGTCCGATGAGGAACTCCGATTCCGTTTTCTGCGCTGGCAGCAGACTTATAAAATGGGTAAAGATTTCTGGGAAACCGGCCATTTCCTTGAGACGACGATCAACAATATTCCCAGCTTGGTCTGGTATAAGGACAAGGAGGGTATCCACGAAAAGGTAAACGACAGCTTCTGTCAGGCGGTCAATAAGACCAAAGAGCAGGTGCAGGGCAGACGGCACGCCTATATCTGGGACGTGGCTGAGGACGATCCCGCCTGCATCGAGTCGGAGCATCAGGTGATGAGCACCGAGCAGACCCTTTTATCTGAAGAAACCATCAAGGCCGGAGAAGAAACCCGAACCCTGATGTGCTACAAATCTCCTCTGTATAACTGCGACGGCACCGTGATGGGAACCGTCGGCGTAGGCATCGATGTGACGAGAGAAAGAGCCTACGAGCAGGAAATCGTTACCAAAAATCGAAACCTTGAGACCATCCTTGCCACCATCGACTGCGGCGTTATGCGCCACACACTGGACGATGCCCGCATTTTGGACATAAACAAGGCCGCCCTGCGGATTCTCGGTTATGAAACGCTGGAGGAAATGATGGCGGACGGCTTTGACCTGATTGCCTCCACTGTGATGGATGAAGATAAACCGCTTTTGCGCAACAGCATTAAAACGCTGAAAAAGGCGGGGGATACCATCAATGTGGAATACCGCATACAGCACAAAGACGGTGAAATTATCCATGTCATGGGCAACATTAAGCTTTATGAAGAAAACGGCGCGCTCTACTGCCAGCGTTTCCTTTTGGACGCCACGGAACAAAAACTGCAGGAAAAGAAAAACGCACGGCAGCAGATGGAGTTGGTACAGGCGTTAAGCCGAGATTTCACCCTGGTCTGTTTCGTGGAGCCCGACACAGGTATGCTCGTCCCTGTCCGCACCGTCAAACGGGATCCAAACAATATTTTTATGCATAAGATCTCCCTGAAAGAAAGCATGGCGCAGTACATAGCGGAATGCGTCTATGCGGAAGACCGGGAAATGCTCCGCCAGGCCGTCTCCATAGAAAACCTGACGGAAAGACTGCGTAATCAACAAGTATATTCCGTGAATTACCGCAAGCAGATGAACGATCAAATTGTCTATTTCCAGATGAAGGCGGTGAGTGCCGGGACGGAAGACGGCAGTCACGGAATCGTCCTCGGCTTCCGCAGCGTGGACGCGGATATCCGCAAGGAGATGGAGCAGAACACCCTGCTCGAAGCCGCGCTCTCCCAGGCTAACCGGGCAAGCAAGGCAAAGAGCGTATTTTTATCAAATATGTCCCACGACATACGCACCCCGATGAACGCCATCGTCGGCTTCACTAACCTGGCCATCACAAACATCGACCACAGGGAACAGGTGGCGGAATATCTGCAGAAAATTCAGACCTCCGGCAACCATCTGCTGAGCCTGATTAACGACATACTGGATATGAGCCATATCGAGAGCGGAAAGATCCATCTGGAAGAAAAGCTGTGCAGCCTTCCCGAAATCCTGCATGGCCTGCGCAATATTCTGCAGGCGGATATCCATGCCAAACAGCTTGAGCTGCATATTGACACGGTAGACATTGTGGACGAAGACATCTACTGCGACAAGCTCCGGCTCAACCAGGTACTCTTGAACCTGTTAAGCAACGCTGTAAAATACACAGGGGCAGGCGGCCATGTCAGTATGCGGATCACAGAAAAGTCGGGCGCGCCCGCAGGGTACGCCAACTATGAGTTCTCCATCAAGGACACCGGCATCGGTATGAGTCCCGAATTTTTGGAACATATTTTCGAGCCGTTTGAGAGGGAACACAACAGCACCATCAGCAAAATTCAGGGAACCGGCCTCGGCATGGCCATCACGAAAAACATCGTGGATATGATGAACGGCTCCATCTCAGTGACAAGCGAGCAGGGCGTGGGAACCGAATTTACGGTCTCCTTCACTTTCCGCCTGCACGCCGAGAAAAGGGAGGCTCTCATTCTGCCCGAATTGAAGGACTGCAAGGCACTGGTGGTAGACGACGATTTCAACACATGCGACAGCGTCTCCTACATGCTGGGACAGCTCGGCCTTCACGCCGAATGGACGCTGTCCGGCAAAGAAGCGGTACTACGCAGCCATCAGGCCGTCATGCGAGGCACAAACTACTCGGTATATATTGTCGACTGGCTGCTGCCAGACATGAACGGCGTGGAGGTCGCCCGACGAATCCGAAAGGAAACCGGCGAAAACGTACCAATCATCATTCTGACCGCCTACGACTGGTCAGATATTGAGACGGAGGCCAAAGAAGCCGGCGTCACGGCCTTCTGCAACAAACCACTGTTTTTGTCGGAATTAAGCTCCTGTCTCCAGACCGTACTGCGGCCAACATGCCCTGAGGACGAAAATGCGAAAGATATCCGTCCCCGCCATACCGGGCGGCTCCTGCTTGCGGAGGATGTGGAAATGAACCAAGAGCTTGCGGTGGTGCTTCTGGAAAACGCGGGATTTACCGTAGATGTAGCCGACAACGGCCAAATTGCCTTTGATCTGGTGGCAAAATCCGAGCCGGGTTATTATCAAGCGGTACTGATGGACATACAAATGCCTGAGATGGACGGCTACGAGGCGACCAAACGTATCCGGAAGCTGGAAAATCAGAAGCTGGCCTCCATTCCGATCATCGCCATGACCGCCAACGCCTTTACGGAAGACCGGGAGGAGGCCCTGCGCAGCGGCATGAACGGCCACATCGCCAAGCCAATCGACGTGCAGTTACTGTTCAAGACGCTGGACGATATACTATAGGCAGTAGATTTACGAAAAAAACGGAAAAAAATGCTTTACATTTTATAAGAGTTATGCTATTCTAAGGGTGTTGTTTATCAACAGTAATTTTTTTCAATATTTTGGAGGTATGCACGATGAACAAAGGTACAGTAAAGTGGTTTAACAACCAGAAGGGCTACGGCTTCATCTCCGACGAGCAGGGCAACGACGTATTCGTTCACTACTCCGGGCTTAACATGGAAGGCTTCAAGTCTCTCGAAGAGGGCGCTGAGGTTGAGTATGAAGTAGTAAACGGCGAGAAAGGCCCTCAGGCCGTAAACGTAACAAAGTTATAAGAGTAAGCGCTCTTATAACATCGATAATCAGTATCACGATGTGCCTGTTCTTAAATATATAATGTTCTGAAAATCCAGTAAGACTTTGTTATTTAGAATCAGCTATTGTTGTAACGGATTAGAGAAGAAGTAAAACCTGTCTGCGCGACAGGTTTTTTTCTTTCTCACTTTAGGTAGGAAAGCACGTCCGCAAAAGCCATCTTCCCGCCAAAAAGATCCAGTGCGCTTCCGATGGTCACATCCACTCTTCCCTTCCCCAGCTTTTTTAACTTATCAAGATCTGAAAAGCTGTGCACGCCGCCCGCATAGGTGATCGGAATTTTTCCCCAGTCACCCAAAATCTTTGCCACCGGCTCCTCAATACCCGCGCTTTTCCCCTCCACATCCACTGCATGAATCAAAAATTCGTCGCAATATCCGGAAAGTTCGTCGAGAATCTGCCCTGTCAACTCCACCGAAGTATATTTCTGCCACCTGTCGGTCACAATATAGTATCGTCCTTCCCTGCTCCTTACGCTTAAGTCCAGCACCAGATTTTCCTTTCCGGTTTCTCTCACAAGCCTTTTTAGCCTGTCGTACTGTATCTGCCCATCCGAAAAAACATAGGAAGTAACGATCACATGACTTGCCCCCGCATCCAAAAAAACGGCGGCATTCTCCGGCGTGATGCCGCCGCCCGCCTGCAGTCCCTTCGGGTAGGCCGAAAGCGCCGAAAGCGCCTGCTTTTTCGTCTCTTCATAATAGATAGACGAAACCTGATTTAAAAGAATGACATGCCCTCCACTTATACCCTGTTCCCGGTAAAGTCCGGCATAAAAGGCGGCGTCCTGCCCCGACACAAAATTTTCCTGCGCCCTGTCACCCGTATCCTTAAGGCTTCCCCCCACGATCTGCTTGACGCTGCCGTTATGAATATCAATACAAGGTCGAAATTTCATAAATTTTCCTTTCCCAAAAATCAGAATAAATTCATTTCTATTTGACATAATAACATAAGAACGGGAAGTTTATCAAACATTCTGTTCACAAAACGCATGGAACAGTATCATGCAAAGGATTCAGCAATCGAGCAAAGGAGTGAAATCATGAAAAGAATAAAAACTTTACTTTTTGTCTCTCTCATGGTTCTGAGTATGGCAATGCTGACCGCCTGCGGCAACAGAAACGCCGCCGGAAACACAGATAACGGCACAGGCACACAGAACGGAACCGGAACTGTCGGCACGGATACAGACAACGGTAGCGGCACAACTGACACCGGAACAGGCACCACCAACACAACCGGCAACGGAACAGGTACCACCAATACAACCGGCAACGGAACAGGCACCGACGACACAGGTCTGAACGGCACAGATACAGACGGCACCATGAATGACAACGACAATGTAAACGATGCGACAGCCGGCACAACCGGCACGGACGACGGCTCCATCGCAGACGATGTGGGCAACGCTATCGGTGATGCCGGAAACGCGGCTTCCGACATCATTGACGACGCGGCGACAGGCGTGGAAAACATGGTGGACGACGTAACCGGCAGCAGCAACACTGGCGCTTCCTCCAAGGTGCGCTAACAACAGCAAAGAGTTCCCGAGGCGTTGTCCCCGAGAACTCTTTCTTTTTATGCACAGGCCCGCATACGGAAGTTTGCTGTTTCACAGCATGCGGGCCGCGCGATGAGTACAGGAAGCTAACTCTTCCTTACTCGATTGCACAGGCCCGCATATGGAAGTATCATCCCTTCTCTATCAGTATACCGTCCCGATAAGCCTGCAGAAGCTCCTCGAGCTGGTGAATGCTCTCTTTCAGCTCCGCGCCGATCTCCGTATCCGAGATCTTCTGGCGCATGGCTGTCGTCTCCAAAATAAAGGAATCCGAAAAAATATCCGACTCATGCAAAATCGCAGACTCCGTGGACTCGAAGGGCTCATGGGCCACCAGCCGCATACCGTGGGAATTGACCACCAGCGTATACCCGGCGATTCCCGTCTTGTCCTGATACGCCTTGGAAAAGCCGCCGTCGATAACAAGAAGCTTTCCGCCGCATCGGATGGGCGTCTCTCCCTTTTTGCGCTCCACCGGCACATGGCCGTTCACGATATGGGAATGCACTTCGTCCAGACCAAATTCCTGTAAGATCCGGTTCACTACCATCTCGCTGTCCAAAAGCCGGTAATAGGCGTTTTTCGTCTCTTTATGGAGTTCCTTATCCTCCACCAGATACCGCTCAAAGGTGGCCATCTTATCCTTGCCAAAGACAGGGGAATTGGGCCCCGCCCAAATATACCAGATAATATCCTGCCCCTTCAATTTCTCTTTCAAATCATGGGAATAGTACCCTTTTCTGGCATAGTGCTCCAGCACGTCATAGAGCGCCTTGCCGCTGTACTCCTCCCCGTAAACGTTTACCTTGTTGAAGTTTCCCTCCTCATCCATGGGCACGCAGCCGTGATAGAGCAGATTGGAATTGTAAACTTTATAAAGGCCGCCCTTGGAAAACAGGAAACGCACGTGCTTTTGCAGCTTTTCGCATTTGACGAAAGCCTGTCTGAGCCGTTCCATCACCTGCTCCTCCTGCTCCGTCAGCTCATAGGGCCTGTTCCGGTTGATCGTCGGGAAATCCACGTCTTTCATCGGATAGGAAACCCCGTCGAGCACAAGCGCCTTATTCTCATAGTCGATGTGCTCCAAAAGCAGCCTGTCCTGCATGGCAAATTCGGGCCGCCGCATAATCAACTGTCCCTCCAGCTTGAACTGTAAGACGGCGATCGCCTTGTGCATCTTCATGTCCAAACTCAGGTCCTTGGTGTCGTAGTCCGTATTGTACTTGATGGCAAAGGCTTCGCAGTCGGTATCCTTATAAACGTCCAGCGCAAAGGTGGCAAGCGGGATCAGATTGATACCGTAACCCTCCTCCAGCGTGTCCAGATTCCCATATCTGGCCGCCATGCGGATCACGTTCGCAATACATGCCAGATGGCCGCTGGCCGCCCCCATCCATACAATGTCGTGGTTGCCCCACTGTACGTCCACCGAATGATACTGGCAGAGCGTATCCAAAATGATGTGCGGGCCGGGCCCCCTGTCAAAAATGTCCCCCACAATATGCAGATGGTCAATCACCAGCCGCTGAATCAGATTGCTCAGAGCGACAATAAATTCCGGCGCTCTGCCGATCCTGATAATCGTATGGATAATTTCATTATAGTAGGCTTCCTTGTCCTGCACCTCCGCCTTCTCCGTAATCAGCTCCTCAATGATATAGGAAAAGTCCGGCGGCAGCGCCTTTCTCACCTTGGAGCGGGTATATTTCGAGGAAACCCGCTTCGTGATCTGCACCAGCCTATGCAGCGTGATCTTATACCAGTCCTCGATGGAGTCCTCGTCCTCCTGCTGCATGACGATATCCAGCTTCTCCTCGGGATAATAGATTAACGTTGCCAGGCTTTTTTTGTCCTTGATGCTTAAGGTGTTGCCGAACTCCTCGTCAATCTTTCTGCGCACGGAGCCGGAACCGTTTTTCAGGATATGGTTAAACTGCTCATACTCCCCGTGGATATCCGTCATAAAGTGCTCCGTACCCTTTGGCAGATTCAAAATCGCCTGCAGATTGATGATCTCCGTGGAAGCCGCCGCAATCGTCGGATACTGCTTGGCAAGGCTCTTCAAGTATTTTAATTCCAAATCGTCCATCTGATCCTCCGTTTCGTTGACTCGCCGCCATACGGAGAATGCCTCTTTTCAGGCATTCTCCTGAGTGAAACGGAGTTGCGAAGCAACTCCTAGAACTTCTTAACGAAGCAGCCTCTGCTGCTGAGTTTTAGAAGTTCTTTTCACTCTATTACATTAGCCATATCATACAGTCCCGCCGGTTTCCCCGCAAGGAACTTGGCCGCCTGAATGGCTCCCTTGCCGAAAACCGCTTTTGAGTAAGCCCTGTGTGAAAAGGTAATAACCTCGTCCGCCCCCGCGAAAATCACGTCATGGTCGCCCACAATGGTGCCGCCCCTGACCGCGCTGATGCCGATCTCCTTCGCGTCCCTCTTCTGTCTGACCTGACTTCTGTCATAGACATACTCGAAGCTGTCCCCCATCGCCTCGTTGATGGAATCCGCCAGCGCGAGCGCCGTGCCGCTTGGCGCGTCCAGCTTCTGATTATGGTGCTTTTCCACGATCTCAATATCGAAGCCCGCGGGAGACAGCGTCTTCGCCGCTTCCTTTAAGAGCTTCAACAGCATATTGATACCTAAAGACATATTCGCGGATTTTAATATCGCCGTCTGCTTCGACGCCTCCTGCACCTTTGTAAGCTGCGCCTCGGAAAGCCCGGTGGTGCAAAGCACACAGGGCAGTTTTTTCTCCACACAGTAGTCCAGCAGCGCGTCCACCGCCGCCGCCACGGAAAAGTCGATCACCGCGTCAGCCGCGACCGTACATTCACCTATTGCCGAAAACACCGGATACGGGTTTTTCCCCTCGTCTCTGGCATCGATACCCGCCACAATCTCTATCTCCTCGTCAGCCGCAATCAGAGAGGCAATCGTCTGTCCCATCTTGCCGTTGCAGCCGTGCATAATCACCTTTGTCATGCTGCGTTCTCCTTTCCAAAATCAGATGATAATTCTTTCCTATCCGAAAACATCTGCCGGGACATTGCCCGACAGACGTCTCGACATACTTTATTATACCGCAAACTGCGAAGTCACGCAAACGCGCATTTCGCTCCATTTATTAAAGTATTCCATAATCCTGCATCGCCTTTTTCAGACGCTCCACATTCTGAGGCTCCATGTCTGACAGAGGCATATGTAAGCCGCCCACTTCCTTGCCCATAAGATTGAGCGCCGCTTTTACCGGAATCGGGTTTACTTCGCAGAAGAGCGCGTCGCACAGGTCGATCGCGCGAAGCTGCTCTTTCCTGCTGCCCGCTACATCCCCGTCGAAGAACTTCTGACAGATATCATGGGTCTGTTTCGGCGCCACATTGGACAGTACGGAAATCACGCCGATGCCGCCAAGGGACATGATCGGCACGATCTGGTCGTCATTGCCGGAATACAGATCTACCTTATCCCCCGCCAAAGACATCAGCTTGGCGATCTGGGAAATGTTGCCGCTTGCCTCCTTGATGCCCACGATATTCTCCACCTCCGTGCAGAGTCTCGCCGCCGTCTGAGGCTGGATGTTACAGCCTGTGCGGCTTGGCACGTTGTAAAGGATAATGGGCAGCTTCACGGAATCCGCAACCTTTTTATAGTGGGCGTACAGACCGTTCTGGGTCGCCTTGTTGTAGTAGGGCGTCACCAGAAGCAGGCCGTCCGCGCCGTACTTCTCCGCCTCTGTGGAGAGGTATACCGCCGTCTCCGTACAGTTCGATCCTGTTCCGGCCACCACGGGAATCCTGCCCTTCACCGTCTCAATGCAGAAACGGATCAGATCCAGATGTTCCTCGTGAGTCAGCGTAGCGGACTCGCCTGTCGTGCCGCAGACTATAATCGCGTCCGTACCTCCCTCGATCTGGAACTCCACCAGCTCCGCAAATTTCTCGTAATTGATACTCCCGTCCTCATGAAATGGGGTGACAATCGCCACGCCCGCACCCTTAAAAATTGCCATTGATTACCCTTCCTTTCATAAAAGAAGGCTGACCACGCAGGGCCAGCCTCATAATGCTTCCGTTTCCGGTCTGGATAGCGCCCCATCGTAACGATGACAGTCATACAGCTCTTAACTGTATGCCCAAGGTAAAAACTTACAGGCCGTCTCTCCTTTCGGCGTCCTCTCCTTTCGGGGCATTTCCCCTGTGCCTGTCACATCCATGCCCTTACTGATAGATAACGCAACCTCTATCAAACTTTATAATTTTGTTTACTATGGTTTATCATAGCACCCGGGTACATCCGTGTCAATCCCATATCTTAAAATGCATGGTCTCCACCTTCGTCACCTGATCCGCCAGCGCGCACACCCTGTCGTTTAACGTGATGCCCGTCATAATGATATCCATCTCCTCCGGCTTCCCCGCAAGAAGATTCTTTAACTCTTCCACCGTGATAATGCCGTTGTCGATCAGCCCAAGCACCTCATCCAGAATCAGCAGGGAGCACTCCCCTGTGTTCAGGATCTTTTTCGCGAAATTTAATCCGTTTCTGATGTTGCGGCTCTCCTCCTCCTTGCGCTCGTCGGAAAGCTGCGAAAAATCTTCCGCAGACTTCTCAAAGCGAAAAATCTTGATCTCCGGCTCCAGACGCTTCACAAACTCCGACTCCGTCAACCCCCGCCCTTTCAGAAACTGTATGATAACGACATATTCTCCTTCACACGCCGACTGAATCGCACGCCCCAGCGCCGCCGGAGACTTCCCGTGTCCTTCCCCGCTGTATATCTGAATCCTGCCTTTTTCCATAAACAGCACCCCGTACTCTCATAAGTCACATAAAATATATTAAGCTCAGAATAGCACAATCCTTTCAAGGATGCAAGCCTCACTCATCCTCCACCAGCTCCAACTTGCTGACGGAAACCTCGTAGGCGATCCTTCGTTCCAACTGCTCCTCCGACAATTTCTTCATATATTCACGGCTCTGGATCCTGCCCCAGATAGCGCAGCGGCTCCCCACTTCAAAGCTGCTGGCAAACCTGGCGTTGCGCCCCCAGCAGATACAGGGTATGTAATCCGACTTTCCGTAAGGCCTGTTCACCGCCAAAAGCAGGTCGGCAATCTCCCTGCCAAGCGGAGTCTTACGATAAACCGGCGCTTTACAGATATAACCGTCCAGAAAAATCTGGTTTGTCTTCGCCCCTTCCCCGATATCGTCCACAAACTCGATTTCGCGGGCAAAAACAGACAAAACCAGCCTGTTCTTTCTCTCCTCATGTCTGTTATAAGAGCGGAACTGTCCCGTGATGCATATCTTCATTCCCTTGTAATCCTCATTTACGTCAATGAGCCTCTCTGACACCATCACCGGTATGATATCGGTTGACTCGCTAAGTCGATCCACGCTGATATCTACCATATAAAAGCCCTCTCCGAAAATCTCGTGGCTGAAGGAAAAATCGCTTACAATCTCCCCCATAACCGCCACCTGGTTGTTTTCAATTACCTTATCCGTCATGTTTTCCTCCATTCTGCTCAAGTATTTCAACGCCGTGTCAAATTACGGCCCTGAACTGTTATTGTATTATCAATATATAAGATATGGCGGGAAAATAGAACTGTAAGGGGTCGCGTGACTCCGGCATCATACAGCATAAGCGTCTGGCTCATTTCATAGACTTTGCTTCTATATTGTGATATACTTTTTTGTAGCAGTATTCTCAATTTCCTATAACAATGTATAGAAAGCAGGTGAAGTATATGACTGAAAAAGAAATGATAAAAGTATCTGTCGAAGAGTTTTCCAGACTGCAAAATTATATGCTTGCAACCGAAAAAGATACGAACGGTTACAAGCTTATGAAAGACCGTTATATTGAACTCAAAGTTCTTTTAACATCTTTTGGTATCAACCTGACTCAGCTGGATAAAATAAAAGAATAATATTGACGGTATATTGTGCGGTGCAAGGGTGTAAAGTCTATGGAATGTTCAAGGCTTTGCACCTTTTTCCTGTCATTTTCCGCCGAAGACAAAAACTCTTTTCTTGCAAGAAAGGGAAACAGGTGCTATAATCGTCGAGGACTTCTTTATGGTTATTGGCCTCAAATGTGCCTTGACCGTAATTGAGTATTTGATATTCTCAACGCGTATCATCGCAATAAACCACTCTGACATGGAGGAAAATATGAAACAGACAAGAGAAGATGTGAGAAATATAGCAATTATCGCCCACGTTGACCACGGCAAGACCACGCTGGTGGACGAGCTGTTAAAGCAAAGCGGCGTATTCCGGGAAAATCAGGAAGTGGCGGAGCGCGTCATGGACTCCAATGACATTGAGAAGGAGCGCGGCATCACGATCCTATCCAAAAACACCGCCGTCACCTACAAGGGCACCAAGATCAACATCATCGACACCCCCGGCCACGCGGACTTCGGCGGCGAGGTGGAGCGCGTGCTCAAGATGGTGGACGGCGTGATCCTTGTGGTGGACGCTTTCGAGGGACCCATGCCCCAGACAAAATTCGTGCTGAAAAAGGCGCTGGAGCTGGATCTTGCCGTGATCGTCTGCATCAACAAGTGCGACCGTCCCGAGGCGAGACCGATTCAGGTCGTGGATGAAGTGCTGGAACTTTTCATGGACTTGGACGCCAACGACGAGCAGCTCGACTGCCCCTTCGTCTACGCTTCCGCAAAGACCGGCACCGCCACCACGCAGCTCACGGTGAAGGGTGGGAACATGACCCCGCTCTTTGACACCATCATCGAGCACATTCCCGCGCCTCAGGGCGATCCCGACGCGGGCACCCAGCTTCTGGTGAGCACCATCGACTACAACGAGTACGTGGGGCGAATCGGTGTCGGCAAAGTGGACAACGGCTCTGTGAAAGTCAATCAGGAAGTGGTCATTGTGAACCACCACGACCCCGACAAGATGAAGAAAGTAAAGATCAGCAAACTCTACGAGTACGACGGTCTGGACAAAGTGGAAGTGAAAGAGGCGAATATCGGCTCCATCGTGGCAATCTCCGGCATTGCGGATATCCATATCGGCGACACCCTGTGCTCTCCCGACGAGCCCAAGCCGATTCCCTTCCAGAAAATTTCGGAACCCACCATCGCCATGCATTTTTGCGTCAACGACTCCCCCCTCGCGGGCAAGGAGGGCAAGTACGTCACCAGCCGGCACCTGCGCGACCGTCTTTTCAGAGAACTGAACACGGACGTGTCCCTGCGGGTGGAGGAGACCGACACCACGGAGGCGTTCAAAGTTTCCGGGCGCGGCGAACTGCACCTCTCCGTGCTGATTGAGAATATGCGCAGGGAAGGCTACGAGTTTGCCGTCAGCAAGGCGGAAGTGCTCTACAAGACCGATGAGAACGGCAAAAAGACGGAGCCTATGGAGTTGTGTTATGTGGATGTGCCGGAAGAATTTTCCGGGACTGTCATAGAAAAACTGAGCCAGCGAAAAGGCGAACTGAAAAATATGGGCATGGCGTCCGGCGGTTACACCCGTCTGGAGTTTTCCATCCCCTCAAGAGGGCTGATCGGCTACCGCGGCGAATTTATGACCGACACCAAGGGCAACGGCATTATGAACACCATTTTCGACGGCTATGGTCCCTACAAAGGAGATATCCAGTACCGCAAGCAGGGTTCCCTCATCGCTTTTGAGGCGGGCGAGGCAATCACTTATGGGCTCTACAACGCGCAGGAGCGCGGCACCCTCTTTATCGGTCCCGGCGAGAAAGTCTATTCCGGCATGGTCGTCGGACAGAACGGGCGTGGTGAGGACATCGAGCTGAACGTCTGCAAGAAAAAGCAGCTCACCAATACCCGCTCCTCCTCCGCGGATGAAGCGCTGCGCCTCACGCCGCCCAAGGTGTTGAGTTTGGAGCAGGCGCTTGAATTTATTGACACGGACGAGCTGCTGGAAGTGACGCCGGAGAGCCTCAGAATCCGGAAGAAGATTCTGGACCCGACGCTCAGGAAGCGGGCGGCGATTTCGGCGGCGGCACGGAAGTAAGCAGACTCGCAAATCCGCGCTGCGCGCTTTCCGTCCGCCTTCGTCGGACATTTGCTCGTTGACGTCTCGGAAAAAACAAATGCCTGCTTTGCAGTCGCTTGTTTTTTCCTTCGATCGTCAGATCCCCAGCACCACCTCCGCCACGCGGAAGTAAATCAGCAAGGAAATCGCGTCCACGATCGTCGTGATAAACGGGCTTGCCATCACCGCCGGGTCAAGCCCGATTTTCTTTGCCAGCATAGGCAGCGTGGCGCCGACCATCTTCGCCACGATCACCGCCATCAGCAGGGTAATGCACACCACGAACGCCACCTGCACGCCCACATGATCAAAAATCATCAGCCTTCCGAAATTGCAGACCGAAAGTGTCAGACCGCACAGAACCGCCGTGCGGATCTCCTTCCAGATCACCTTAAGCCAGTCGCTAAACTCGATCTCTTCCAGCGAAATACCGCGGATGATGATGGCGGAAGCCTGTCCGCCCGCGTTGCCGCCGGTATCCATCAGCATGGGAATAAAAGCCGTCAGCACCACATAACGGCTCAGCTCATTCTCAAAAGAAGTGATAATCTTCCCCGTAAAGGTAGCCGAAATCATCAAAAGCAGCAGCCACGGAATCCTTTTTTTGTAGGCGTCAAACACAGTCATTCTCAGATATGGCTTGTCGGACGGCATCAAGGCCGCCATCTTCTCGATATCTTCCGTGGTCTCCTCTTCCAGAATATCCACCACGTCGTCCATGGTGATAATGCCCACCAGCCTGTCCTCATTATCCACCACAGGCATGGCGGTAAACTCATACTTTTTGAACTGTCTGGCAACTTCCTCCTGATCCATCAGGGTGTGGAGGGACACCACGTTTCTGTGCATCATTTCCCCGATCACGGCATCCGGGTCGCTTAAGAGCAGATAGCGCAGGGCAACCGTCCCCACGAGCATCCGCTTATAATCGAGCACATAACAGATATTGATGGTCTCGCTGTCAAGCCCCACCTTGCGGATCCGTTCGATTGCCTGCGCCACCGTGTAGTGCTCCTTTAAATCCACATACTCCACCGTCATAATGCTGCCAGCGGAGTCCTCCGGGTAACGCATCAGATGGTTGATTGCTTTTCTCGTGTCCGGGCTTGTGTTGGCGATCAGCCGTTTCACCACGTTGGCGGGCATCTCCTCCATCAGCCCCTTCGCGTCGTCGGACATCATGTTGTCAATGATGCGCGCCGCGTCCTTATCCGACAGAGAGGTAATAATGGACTGCTGCCTGTCAATCTCCAGATAAGAAAAGACATCCGCCGCCGTATCTTTGGGCAGGATGCGGAAGATTTTGATAACCTCTTCCTCCTCCATCTCCTCCATATAGTCCGCAATATCCGCATCGTTCAACTCTTCAATGATTTTTCGCAGACTGGTGTACTGCCCCTTCCCGAGAAGCTCCCTGATCCCCTCCACTCCAAAATCGGCGTAGTCGTTGTAGATCTTTGTCTCCCCTGTCTCCGCCGCCTTCTTTTCCACTTCCTTGTTCTCACCCATAATCTGCCGCCTTTCCGCCGGAATCCTGTATTCCGGCGGCGTTCCGGCTAAACCGAACCGCGCCCGGAAATGTTTTCCGCGCTTTTATGATAGAAAGGATCGGAAACGCCCACCTTAGCTGCGCCGGCGGTAGCCTCCGTAATGTCCTTGATTAATTTGTCTTTCTCCTCACTGGGTACATGAAATCGGACAGTCACCTGCTCCGTGTAGACAGAGTCCTCTATGGGAATGCCGCGTTGCCCCAAAAGGTATTGAATTTTTCCTATACCGTTATAATCCGTCTCCACTGTCAAAGTATGCCCGTACCGCATCACAGCCACACGGCTGTCGGCAAGCCCCGCCTGCGCCGCCTGCGTATAGGCGCGCACCAGTCCGCCGGTGCCAAGGAGCGTACCGCCAAAATAGCGGGTCACCACCAGCGTCAAATTTCGGATACCCGACCCTGTCAGCACCTCCAGAATGGGCCTGCCCGCTGTACCGGAAGGTTCCCCGTCGTCGGAATACCGCACGGTCTCCCCCTGCTCTCCTATGATATAGGCATAGCAATGATGCCTGGCATCCCAATACCGCTTTTTCTCAGCCTCGATAAAAGCGGCCGCCGCTTCCTCGGTGCAGGTGGCCTGTACGTGGGCAATAAAGCGGGATTTCTTCTCCACAATCTCCCCCTCGCCCCCATATTCAATAATTTTGTACGGTGCATACTTATCCATGTATAATATCGTTGCACATTTCTCCCCGCCATGCAAGTATAAATGTGCACAGAATCGTGAACAATTCTTAAGAAAGCATAAAAACCTTTATTTGCCAGGGGAATTTTGCTATAATCGTCACAGACCGGACAGATTGCGGCTTTTTCTAAAAAGATTGACTATATCAGCATTTGAGACTATGATAAAAAGTCGAGGAGGCAGTATCCTATGAACTACGGCAAAAAAGGCGTCCGCAAAAAACAGCAGGCGCTTCACTCTACAGGTAAAAAATGGAGCAGGAAGATAGCGTTTACCTTTGTGCAGGTATTTCTGATCGGCATGATCGGTGCGGCTATTGTCGGCGTAAGCGCGGGCATCGGCGCTTTTAAGGGTATTCTGGCGACCGCGCCGGACATCAGCAATATCGACGTAACCCCCTCCGGCTTTTCCACCTTTGTATACAATATAGAAGGCACACAGATCAAGAAGCTGGTTTCCACCGATGCCAACCGAATCCCGGTTTCCATCGACATGGTTCCCCAGGACTTGAAGGACGCCTTTGTCGCCATTGAGGACGCCCGTTTTTATGACCATAACGGCATCGACATCAAGGGTATTATCCGTGCGGGCATGGTAGGCATCCAGAACCGGCATTTTTCCGAGGGCGCCAGCACCATCACCCAACAGCTCCTCAAAAACAATGTCTTTACGGACTGGACGAGCGAGGATTCATGGGCAGATAAATTCAAAAGAAAGTTTCAGGAGCAGTATTTGGCTCTGGAATTGGAAAAAGTCATGGATAAGGAGTCCATCCTGATCAACTACATGAACTCCATCAATCTGGGCTCCAATACGCTTGGCGTGGAGGCCGCGTCCAGACGATATTTCGGCAAGCACGTCAATGAACTTACCCTGTCCGAGTGTGCGGTGATCGCGGGCATTACCAAGAACCCGTCCCGCTATAACCCCATCACACACCCGGAAGATAATGCGGAGCGCCGGGAAAAGGTTCTGAGGGAGATGATGGAACAGGGCTATATCAGCGCGGAGGAGCGCGATGAGGCGCTGGCAGATGACGTGTACTCCCGCATTCAAGTGGCAGACGCCAAAAACGAGGACAATGCTGTCAGTACATATTTTGTAGATGCGCTGACGGACGACGTCATGGAGGATCTGATCGCTGCCGGTTACAACGAAACGCAGGCCTACACCCTGCTCTACAGCGGCGGTCTGAAAATATATTCCACCCAGGATCCCAAAATCCAGGCAATCTGCGACAGCGCCTTTGCGGACGAGAGCAACTTCCCCGCAAATACCAAGTGGTATCTGAACTATGAGCTGACCATCGACCGCGCAAACGGGGACAGGGAAAATGTCAGCACGGAAATGTTCCGCAGCTATTGGAAGGAAAACCGCTCCTCCAGCTACAATCTGATTTACACCTCGCAGGAGGAGGCATATCAGGATATCGAAGCCTACAAAGCCGACGTGATGCGCCCCGGCGATGAGGTATTCGGTGAAAATATCAATCTGACCCCGCAGCCGCAGGTATCCCTCGTGGTGGAGGATCAGAGCACAGGCTGTATCGTGGCAATGGTAGGCGGCAGAGGCGCCAAAACCGCCAGCCGCACCTTGAACCGCGCCACCGATACGACCAGACAGCCCGGTTCCACATTCAAGGTAGTGTCCACCTATGCGCCCGCCTTAGACAGTGCGGGACTTACACTGGCCACCGTCATGAACGACGCGCCCTTTAATTACGCCAACGGCCGCCCGGTGGCCAACTGGTACGGCGAAAATTATCGGGGACTTTCCTCCCTGCGGGACGGTATCCGGGACTCCATGAATATTGTAGCCGTAAAAACATTGACGCAGATCACGCCCCAGCTCGGCTTCGATTATCTGAGAAATTTCGGCTTCACCACCATCGTGGAACGGGAAGAAATCAACGGCGAAATTTTCTCCGACATTCAGCAGACAACCGCTCTCGGTGGTCTTACACACGGTGTCACCAATGAGGAGCTGAACGCAGCCTACGCCTGTATCGCAAACGGCGGCACTTACATCAAGCCGAAGCTTTACACAAAGGTTTTAGACCACGACGGAAATATTATATTGGACAATACCCTGCCCAATTCCAAACAGGTGATCAAAGAGACAACCGCCTTTCTTCTGACAGACGCCATGGTTGACGTAGTCACAAGCGGCACCGGCGGCTCCGTCAACTTCGGCAATATGGCGATCGCCGGAAAGACGGGCACGACCTCCGATTACAACGATGTGTGGTTCTCGGGCTACACCCCTTACTACACTGCTACCACATGGGCCGGCTTTGATAATAATGTGAAGTTGACGGGGGATGAGAAAAATCTGGCGAAAAAGCTGTGGCGTGCAGTCATGTCACAGATTCACGCGGATCTGCCCAGCGAATCCTTCAGCGTACCTTCCGGCATCGTGACGGCCACAGTCTGCTCACGCTCCGGGAAATTGCCCATTGCGGGACTCTGCGACGGAACGCTGCGCACGGAGTATTTTGCGGAAAACACCATCCCCACCGAAACCTGCGACGTGCACTACGCGGGTCAGGTCTGCCAGTACAGTATGCTGCCGGCCCGGGAATTCTGCCCCTTCAAGGTGGAAGGCGTCATTGAACTGACACCCGTGGAGGATGTCTCCCTGCAGAGCGGTTCCTCCACCGGAACTACCGAAGTGGTGAACGAGGACGGCTCCGTAAGTCAGGTGCCCGTGCCCGCACCGACAAGCAATATGTGCCCTCACGACGAGGTATTTTTCGCAACACCCGGCTATGAAGCAACGATTGAGGCACAGCGTGCCGAGATCAATCAACGAAATGCCGAGGCAGCAGCAGCGGCGGCGCAGGCGGCGGCAGAAGCTGCGGCACAGCAGCAACCGGCGCCGCCCCAACCGGAACAGCCACCTGCACAATAAAAAAAGAGCGCGTCGCGCTCTTTTTTTATATACCTTTTACTCTTCTGATTTTCTCCTCCAGATCCTCAATGCCTGTTTTCGCATTGCTGATGGCACGGCAGAAGGGCTCGTACTCTGCCCCGGGTTCCAGTCCCTCTTTTTCGTAATACAATCTGCCGATCTCAATATAGTTCTTTCTGATCACATCCTCGCAGGTACTGATCTGACTTTTTAAGTTTGCGATCTCCGCCAGATCTTTCGCCTTTCCTGTCACTTCTTTTCCCTTTGAAGTGATGGTATCTCCGACCTTTTCAAAAAAATCCATTCTGCTTTCCTCCTGTCAACAACCTCTTCGTTCCCGCCTGCATTTCGTTTTATCATTATAAACCGTCATACATTACTTATATAACACACAATAACGCATCTGCCGCCATTCGTCAACCAAAAGCCACCCTGCAAAAAACTTCTTTCCGAAGCACGTAATCCGCTCTCAATTACTACTTACAGCCATTACCTGCTAAGTCACCGGCTGTTTTCTTCATAATGTCTCACCAGCTCCGCCGCGATATGTTCCGCCAGAATCCGATAACCCGCCTTGTTGGCGTGTACGCCGTCCGGTATGTAATCCGCCACGATATCCGCGTCGTGGGAATCCAGTATATTGGAATTATATAAGTCTATCACTTGAAAATCATAAGCTGCGGATAAGGTCAGTATCACATCCGACAAGTTTTTCTGAGGAAGCAGATAGGTCCGCTCCCGCATCAGATAATCCTGCAGGATGTTCGGCAGCGGCGTGACAAAGAAAATATCCGCATCGGGATAATTCTCCTTAAGCCCCCGCATCAGCTCGTCCAGATCCCCGCAGAAAGTCCACGGTTTCCGTTCCGCGAGGCTGCCAAACTCTTTCTCCGACAGGCAGAAACCATCGTTGGTGCCGCCCATGACGATAATAATGTCCGTATCTTCCGGGATCTGCGTATAGCGCTCCACAAAGGCATCCGACCAGTACCTCCCGATCGAAGAGCCGCCAATACCTAGGTTATATACTTCCCCCGCCCCCAGCACCTCTTTCAGCACAGCGGGATAGGCATAGGCGAGATACCCTTCCTCCCCTTCCAGATTAGCCGCCGCCGTGATGCTGTCCCCCAGGCAGGCAATCTTCTTCCCCGAGAAATCCACACCCTGTTCCTCCAGACACGCCTGATCCTCCCAGTTGACCAGAAGAGTCTCCTCCTGAGAACTTCGTATCCGCCTGCGTTCGACAAGCGTGACTTCGGGATACACCATTTCTATCTTTGGAAGAAGATCGATCATGTTGCCGGATATTGCGTCGTTTCCCGAGACGCTGGCTGCATTGCCCGAAACGGTATCGTTTTCCGACACACTCATTCCATTGACTGATGCGGTCATATTATCTGACACGCAGCATGTATTGCCGGATACTGTATCGCTACCAGAAACGCTGGCTGCATTGCCCGATACCGTATCATTACCCGACACGCTGGTTACACTGCCTGATTCCGCGTCGTTGCCCGACACGCTGGTTACATTGCCTGATTCCGCGTCGTTGCCCGACACGCTGGTTACATTGCCTGATATCGTCTCATTGCCGGAAACACTGGACATATTTCCCGATATCGTATCCTCACCTGACACGTCAGTCATATTATCTGACATATTCGTCGCATTATCTGACACACTAATCATATTGTCTGACACATCAGGCGCCTTACCCGAAACGACATTGTTTTCCGAAACACTTGTCCCATTCTCAGAAACAGTGCTGTCTGCCAAGGTGTCCGTCCCGTTTTCCGATATTCCCGGCGTTTCCTCCGGCAGCTCCTGATTCCCGGACATACCGCTTGTGTCGAAACCCATCATCGCCGCAACAGGAACCGCCGCCTCGTCATCCATACGGATCTCTTCCAGAAACTGCCCCAGCTTTTCCCTGTCCCCGGAAAGCGCCTCGATCTCCTGCCGCATTTCCTGCACCCGGTCATGGGCTTCCCTGTTTCTCGAGAGCACTTCCTCCTGCTGCTTCAGTTCCGTTTCGATCTCTCTGTTTACAACATGTGTAGCATAAAGCCGCATCCCAACTGCCGCCACAAGCACCGCCAACAGCGACAGGATCACGACCGCTAGGATCTCGTTTATCTTTCTCATTTTCCCAATCCATATTTTCAGCTATATTACAGCAATACATCCTCTAAATATATAGCGCCAAAATTATCATAAATCCTTATACATTTCACTCTAATTGTGTTCTGCTTTCGTATATACAAGTCTGTTGGACTATGAAAAAAAGGATTCTGCATACATTTTTCCATTTCCATCTTTCGCAACACACAAATGGTTATACCCCTGCTGTTTCTTCTCAAATAAAATATATTTCGCCTTTAAATTTGAACCGATTAAAGAGGCATCGAAATCAACAATAGCATCTGTATATGACATTGTGAGAATATTCTCTTTACTAAAACTGTTGAAGCGAACCTCTATGTCTGGAAAGTAAATGCTTCTTTTGATACTATTCTCTGTAAGCAGCTCCTGCTTTTTTATCTTTGAATTTATGTATTTCGCACCAATTACAAGATTATTCTTATCATTAAATTGACGTATGACCGGAATATCTATCAGTTTATGCAATCCCAGTAAATGTGGAAAATCCGTCTGCTTAAGTTTGAAACTAATAGCAAAATCATCCTCTAATATGTATTCCATCCGATAATTGACAATTGATTTATACTCGTTTAATTTATCTAACAGTTGATTCAAATAGTCCTCCACACATCAAAAGCTCCTGACCGCAGCCAAGAGCTTTTTTAAATTCTATAAAGCGGTTCTCTTTTTTTCAGCTTGCGCCTATTCGGTGTAAGTGAACCGGAACTTACGGAAGAACCTCCACTTATGAATCCGAAAAATCATAAGTTTCCTTGGTTAATTTTATTATATGCAAGAACCCACATAAAATCAATAGTTATCAAAAATTTTCAGTCCAATCTTTGTCTGACAATCTCATAAGCCAGAATCCCCGCTGCCACAGAGGCGTTTAGGGAATCGATATCCCCCCGCATGGGAATCTGCGCGGTCATGTCGCATTTTTCCCTAACAAGGCGGCTCACGCCGTCTCCCTCCGCGCCGATCACCAGCCCGATCGCTCCCTTCAGATTCAATTCATACATGGGCGTACCGCCCATATCCGCGCAGACAAACCAGAGCCCATCCTTTTTCAGCTCCTCAATGGTCTGTCCCAGATTGGTCACCTTCGCCACCGGTGTATAATTCAGCGCGCCTGCGGATGCCTTCGCCACCGTAGCCGTCAATCCCACAGCACGGTTTTTCGGAATAATGACGCCGTGCGCGCCCGCCTGATTCGCCGTGCGGATGATGGCTCCCAGATTGTGGGGATCCTCAATTCCGTCCAAAAGCAAAACAAAGGGCGCCTCCCCCTTGTCCTTCGCCTTCTGCAATATATCGGAAACTTCCGCGTATCCGTAAGCCGCCGCTGCTGCAATCACGCCCTGATGTCTGCCTGTCTCGGACATCTGGTCAAGCCGCTCCTTCGTCACATACTTGATTGGCGTTCCCTGCTTGGACGCCTCCCGTTTGATGGTCATGACCGGTCCGTCCTTGCAGCCGTCCAGCACATAGAGCCTGTCTATGGTACGCCCCGCCCGGAATGCTTCGATCACGGCGTTTCTGCCCTCTATGATTCCCGTATTTTCTTCCAAAGTTATGTAAACCTCTCTTCCCATATTCGCAGCCGCCTTTTTTCTTTCGCGGCCTATTCAGCCTCGCACCCCCGCACTCCGCGCGGCTCTCAGAGCTTCATCCCCACCAGCTCCACCGCCCTCTTTACAAGCGCAAGCAGCCTCTCCTGCTTTCCAGTCAGATACAGGTAGCCGCACAGCGCCTCAAACCCCGTCGCCTTGCGGTACTCAATGACCGTGGCGTTTTTCGCGGTGGTGTAGGATTTGGCGTTCCGCCCGCGCTTATAGACCGTCTGCTCTTCCTCGGTCAGTTCCTCCATCAGCGCCTCGATCATCCGTGCCTGCACACGCGCGTTCACGTAGGCGACTGTCTTATGATGCAGTTTGTTGGCGGAGGTATTGCCCCGCTCCACCACCACGGTGCGGATCACCAGATCAAAGACCGCGTCCCCGATATAAGCGAGCGTCAGCGGCGAGTAGGTGCGTATGTCAATCTCCCCGCAGGCAAAATCCCGCTTGATCGCCTCAAGAATCGTTATGCCCTCTTCCATTTGACTCCCTCGCGCGTATCTTCCAGTACAATGCCCTTCCCTGCAAGGAGATCCCGGATCTCGTCCGCCCTTGCAAAGTTCTTCGCCTTTCTGGCGTCCTGTCTCTCCTGAATTAGCGACTCGATCTCCTCATCCAACATCTCCTGCTGCCGCTCTGCCGTAAGTCCGCAGATATCCATAAGCTCCACAATCTCGTCTTTCAGCGCGCGGATAAATGCCGCGCTTGCGCCCTCTCCCACGGACGTATTGGCGAATTTCACCAGCTCGAAAATCGCGGAGATGGCGTCCGCCGTATTGAAATCGTCGTCCATCGCTTCGTCAAACTTTGTCACAAACTCCTTCGCCTGCGCAAGCGCTTTCTCCTCGTCTGCGCCCAGCTCCTGCGTCTGCGCCTTTTCCAGAAGGAAGTTTAAGTTGGACACGCAGGTCACAATCCGCTCCAGACCGTTCTTCGCCGCCTCCATCAGCTCCGCGCTGAAATTCAGGGGACTTCTGTAATGGGCGGAGAGCATGAAGAACCGCAGCACCTGCAGGTCATACTTCTCGCTGATGTCCCGCACGGTAAAGAAATTGCCGAGGGACTTGGACATTTTTTTATTGTCAATATTTAAGAACCCGTTGTGCATCCAGTATTTGGCAAAAGGTTTGCCGTTCGCCGCCTCCGACTGGGCGATCTCATTCTCGTGGTGGGGGAAAATCAGGTCCTCGCCGCCCGCGTGAATGTCTATCTCCTCCCCCAGATACTTCTTGCTCATCACCGAGCACTCGATATGCCAGCCCGGTCTTCCCTCGCACCAGGGAGACTCCCAGAAAGGTTCGCCCGCCTTCTTCGGTTTCCAGAGCACAAAGTCCAGCGGATCCTGTTTCTGCTCCTCCCCGGACACCAGAAGGGAACGCCCGCCGCTGCGCAGATCGTCCAGATTCTTGTGGGAAAGTTTGCCATAGCCCGGGAAACTTCTCGTCTTAAAGTAAACGGTGCCGTCCTCCGCCACATAGGCGTGTCCCTTGTCAATGAGTGTCTGGATCATCTCGATCATGCCGTCGATCTCGCAGGTCGCCTTGGGATGCGTGGTGGCGGGCTTCACATGCAGCGCCTCCATGTCCTTCTTGCACTCCGCGATATAGCGCTCCGAAATCACGGAAGGGTCCGTGCCCTCCTCGTTCGCCTTCTTGATGATCTTGTCGTCCACGTCCGTGAAGTTCGACACGTAATTGACGTCATAGCCCCTGTGCTCCATATAGCGGCGCACCGTGTCAAACACAATCATCGGTCTCGCGTTGCCGATATGAATCAGGTTGTAAACCGTAGGTCCGCACACATACATGCTGACCTTTCCCTCCTCCAAGGGCACAAACTCCTCTTTCCTTCCCGATAATGTATTATATACTTTCATAATCTCCTCCATGTCGGGCGAGTCACCTTCACCCATTTATTCTAGTTATGTTAACTGCCCTGCGTTTTCTCCCGCCGCATATTTTTCATCTCCTGCTCCAAATCAAGCAGCCGGTTCGTCAGCTCCGTGTTGGCGCGCTGCAGCCCCATGATATCCTCCCGCACCGGGTCGGGCAGATGGGTCTGGTCCAGCTCCTCCTGCGGCAGCGCCATGTTGTCGCGCTTGACCACGCGCCCGGGCACGCCCACCACCGTGGAATTGGGCGGCACCTCGTTGAGCACCACGCTGCCTGCCCCGATTTTACTATTATCCCCGATTTTAAAGGAGCCAAGCACCTTCGCGCCGGTGCTGATCATGACGTTGTTTCCGATGGTGGGATGTCTTTTCCCCTGCTCCTTGCCTGTGCCGCCGAGAGTCACGCCCTGATAGAGCGTCACGTTATCACCGATCACCGTGGTCTCCCCGATAATGACGCCATGTCCATGGTCAATAAAAAAGCCCTTGCCGATCTGTGCGCCCGGATGGATCTCAATGCCCGTCCTGCGCGCGCCCTTCTGGGAAACCCATCTTGCCCAGAAATAGTGGTGGCGCAGATACAGCCTGTGCGCCAGCCGGTAATAGCACATCACCTTAAAGCTGGGATAGAGGAAAACTTCCATATTGGAATGAATCGCTGGATCCCGCTCGCGTATGATACGGATTTCCTCCTTTATATTTCCGATAAAACCCATTGAACCGCCCCTTCTACGTTTCCATTCATGCCACGCAGGATTTTGCAGTTATCAGGCATGAAAAGCAACACTTTTACCATAAATTGTCATAAAGAAATTTCTACCCTATTTAGAATATGCAACTTAGGACATTTTGTCAAGGAAACCAGCTCTTACCTTACACTTACTCCCCTTTTTCGCCATTACCTTTTAATCTCTCAATTTCTTTGCGCAGTCGTTCGATTTCACCAGCCTGCTCCTTACGACATGCTTCATACTCTTTTCGGTCTTGCTCTATCTTCTCCTTGTAGTTGCGTATCTCCGCCTCGTGCTCCTTTCGGTCCTCCTCTATCTTCCTCTCGTAACTGCGTTTATCCGCTTCATATTCTTTGCGGTCCTGTTCTATTTTCTCCTCGTAACTGCGTTTATCCGCTTCATATTCTTTGCGGTCCTGTTCTATTTTCTCCTCGTAACTGCGTTTATCCGCTTCATATTCTTTGCGGTCCTGTTCTATCT
>CAJUBE010000004.1:162959-175389 GCA_910584725.1 uncultured Lachnospiraceae bacterium
GGTCCTGTTCTATCTTCTCCTCGTAACTGCGTTTATCCGCTTCATATTCTTTGCGATCCTGTTCTATCTTCTCCTCGTAACTGCGTTTATCCGCTTCATATTCTTTGCGGTCCTGTTCTATCTTCTCCTCGTAACTGCGTTTATCCGCTTCATATTCTTTGCGATCCTGTTCTATCTTCTCCTCGTAACTGCGTTTATCCGCTTCATATTCTTTGCGGTCCTGTTCTATCTTCTCCTCGTAACTGCGTATGTCCGCCTCGTGCTCCTTCCGGTCCTCCTCTATTTTCTTCTCATAGCTGCGTATGTCCGCCTCATGCTCCTTCCTGTTTTCTTCTATCTTACGCTCGTAATTTCGTATGTCCGCCTCGTGCTCCTTCCGGTCCTCCTCTATTTTCTTCTCATAGCTGCGTATGTCCGCCTCGTGCTCCTTCCGATCCTCCTCTATCTTCCTCTCATAATTGCGCAAATCCTGATAATATTCCTCCCTGTCAAGACACCGCTTACGGATCTCCTCATCGGCACTCATCCGAAATATCGTCTGCGCCGCCTCCTTTAAATATTCATTCTTTGATGCGATCATTTTCATTTCCTCCCATGTGGCAGCCTTAAAAAGACATGCCCAGTCGTCAATATGATACCGCTTGTCTTCGTCTGTAGCAAGATCAATACGGGATAAGTTCACCACATACAAAGTAAGATTATCGCTGTACTTCTGATGGTTTTTCACGTTGATCAGCTTGTAGGACGCGTAGAACTCAGGATATTCATCAAAAAGCGTATAATCCAAAAATCCGATATGTATAGCCGGTCTTGCCTCCCAGTAATCCTGTCCGCGGTTAAGCTGGTCATACGAGCGGCATAAATACATAACCGAACGTTTTTCCCAGTTTAATTTATTCGTTATCTGCATTTCCAGATTGATCAGCACGGAATTGTTCATTACCACATTGATATCCAGACGAAATTCTTTATCCTTTACAGCCTCCCCTAAGATAATGGGGTTGGTGATCTCAACCGCCTTTACCTCCGCTTCTGCAAGGTGAAGCAGGGAGCAGATTAATCCCCGCAGCGCTTTGTTATTCGACTGCAATACTGCGCGGAACATATAGTCGTTTGTCATATTATAGAGGATATCTCCACTGGCATTCTGAAAGGCTGTGCCAAGGGATAATGCGGCTGTTGGTGAAAATTTTGTCTGATCGTTCGTTTCGTTTTTCTTCATAGATGTGCTTTCCTTTCTTGGACAAAAGTGACGGAGCAATGCTCCAAAGAAACAGTTACAGGCTGGGATCCTCAGCCCTGACTTCTTGTATAACTCAGATATAACACAGGCGGATTGGAAATGCAACCGATTCGGCAAGTTTGCCCTGTAGAAAAGTTGTAAACGTTATTTCGATAATTAGACATAAAAAAACAAGATATAGCGGATGAGAAGAAAATCCCGTCCGCTATATACAAGATATGGTATTGTGCACTTTTCACTTGATCATATGCATTTCCATTTGATCACTGTGCCGCTGCCGGCTGCCAAAATTATTCTTTCACGCATGGCACTTCCACACATTTCTTCCCGGTAAGCGCAGCCGTGCGGCTGTCAGGCTGCCCGGTACCCACATAGAGCGCATAGCTGCCGCCGCCCTTGACAAAGGCGCCGTCCTCGTTTACCGCCAGAAAAGCATTGCCGGAAACGGTCATATCCATCTCTGCACTCTCTCCCGCTTTCAGAAAGACTCTCGCAAATGCGCAGAGACTGTGATTCGGCACAGCGAAGGGTGACTTCAGATCTTTCACGTAAATCTGGACCACGTCGCCCGTCGCGGCAGTTCCCGCATTTTTCACCGTCACATGCACGGTCGTATCCCCTGTCTTCTCATCCGTAGAGACGATTTCCGCCTTTTCCACCTGCACGTCGCCATAGGTCAGCCCGTACCCGAAGGGATAGAGCGCCTCCTGCTCCATATAGCGGTAGGTTCTCCCCTTCATGGTGTAATCCTCAAAGGCCGGCAGTTCCTCCAGCGTGCGGTAAAAGGTCACGGGCAGTTTGCCGGACGGAGAACAGTCCCCGAACAGAATGTCCGCCACCGCCTTTCCGCCCCTCGCGCCGGGATACCAGAGCTGCAGAACAGCAGCAGCCTTCTCCTGCGCTTCGGAGAGGTCGATTGCGCTTCCCGCCATCAGGCACACGACCACGGGCTTACCTACGGCGAACACCGCCTCCATCAGCTTTCTCTGCGGCTCGGGCAGAAGCAGGTCGTTCTTATCGCCGGACGCATAACTGTTGCCCGTATCGCCCTCTTCCCCCTCCAGCGTCTCGTTCAGTCCCACGCAGAGCACCACCACATCGCTGTGTTTCGCCACGATCACCGCCTCGGCGACGCGGTCGTTCTCCCACGCCAAATTCTCCACGCGGTCTTTAAATAAATGAGAGCCCTCTGAGTATAAAACTCTTCCATTATGTCCGGCTTTATCCTGTATTCCCTCTAAAACCGTAATGTATCGGGACGAAGTTCCGTGATAATTCCCGACCAACGCCTCCCTGCTGTCGGCATTCGGTCCGATCACACCGATGGTCTTTCCCGCCGAAGCATTGAGCGGAAGAACGCCGTCATTTTTCAGGAGCACCACCGACTCTCTGGTGAGCTGCTGCGCCACCTCCAGATGCGCCTCGCACTCCACCTTTTCATAAGGAATGTGGTCGTACTCACTCCCGTCAAACAACCCTAGCAGGTATCTCGTGGTGAACGCGCGCACCGCCGCCTCCGTGATCTCCTCCTCCGTCACCAGCCCCTGTTCCAAGGCTTTTAACAGATAGAGATAGGTCACACCGCAGTTGATGTCGCAGCCGCACTTTAACGCCAGCGCCGCCGACTCCTCCATGGTGTGCGTCACCATATGTCTCTCGTGAAAGTCCTTGATCGCCCAGCAGTCTGACACGTAATGCCCCTCAAACTTCCATTCGTCACGGAGAATGTCCTGCATCAGCGTCTTGCTGCCGCAGCACGGTTCCCCGTTGGTCCGGTTGTAGGCGCCCATCACAGCTTCCACCCCTGCCTCCTGCACGCAAGCCTTAAAGGCGGGCAGATAAGTCTCCGCCATATCCTTCTTTGTGGCGACGGCGTTGAACTCGTGACGCACCGCCTCGGGTCCCGAATGCACCGCGAAGTGCTTGGCGCACGCTGCCGATTTCAACACATCCTTGTCGTCGCCCTGCAGTCCCTCCACATAAGCCACGCCCAGTCTGGAAGTCAGGTAAGGGTCCTCCCCGTATGTCTCCTGTCCCCTGCCCCATCTGGGATCCCTGAATATATTCACATTGGGCGACCAGAACGTCAGCCCTTTATAGATGTCTCTGTCGTTTTCCGCCGAGTACGCATTGTATTTCGCCCTGCCCTCTGTTGAAGCCACGTCCCCGGCACTATGTATCAATTCCGTGTCAAAGGTCGCCGCCATGCCGATCGCCTGAGGAAAGCTGGTCGCCACACCCGCCCTCGCCACGCCGTGCAGCGCCTCGCCCCACCAGTTGTATGCCGGTACGCCGAGTCTCTCGATCGCCGGCGCGTCATAGCGGAGCTGGGAAGCCCTCTCCTCCACAGTCATCTGCCCCACCAATTCCTCTGCCTTGCGTCTTGCCTGTTCTCTCGTCATATGCTATTTTCATCCTTTCCGCCCGGTTTTCCCGGGCTCTGGCTCCTCTGAAAGAAATCGCCCGGTTGCGACTTTTTCCCCTATGGAGTATAATAGACGTTACAATTCACACCACGCCAGATTTTGCATCAATTTACGTTAATTCAGTGTGAATTGCAACAATTGATGCACACAAAATGCCATAAAGCAGGCATTTTGGCGCTGGCTCCGACGCCATGCAGCAAGTGCATGGCGCGGGTGTGAAAAGTAACTAATAGACACAAGCCAGACGGCTTGCGTCCGGCATCGCCAAGCTTTACCGCTTGTGAGATATGACGCAATCATACCACATCAATCCTATGAATAACAGGAGTAAATCAAGTGAAATATGAAAAACTTTACCCCCCCCCCTCAATTACGAGCAGTCTGAACCAGACTTCAAAAGAACGGTCGGTAAGCGGTTCAAGGGAGTATGTTGACTATATCGCCGAATCTCATCTGCGCATCTGGTACAATACCCAGACCGAAGGCTATGCGAATCATTACCACAATGCCATGGAAATCATTGTCTGCGCAGAAAATCAATATGTTATTACGACTAACAGCAGCACTTACACGCTGGATCCGGGGGATATTCTGATCATCCCCCCTTATATGCTGCATGAACTCTACAGCAAGCCTTCCGGCTCGCGGTTTATCTATCTCATAGATATTGACATGCTGCGCTGTTTTCAGGATTACAAGGCGCTGAACCCGGCTTTTATCGATCCTTATCTGTGTACGGACGCCTCGCGCCCCGAAATATACCGAAAAGTTTACGATGCGCTGATGCAGATGGCTAACATTTATTTCTCCCATCAGGTTTTCTGGGAAATATCCATCTACTCCGTGCTGTTGGAACTTTTTGCAACGATAGGTATCAACCACTATCTCCAGAACACGGATAAAAGTATCGAGAACACCGCCGACAAACAGTCGGAAAACTATATGCTGTTCTCCAACCTGCTCAATTTCATCGACACCCACTACGCGGACGATCTGACACTGGAGCAGGCGGCGGAATATATCGGCTTTTCCAAATACCATTTTACCCGTCTGTTCAAGCAGCACACCAACACGACGTTTCACAACTATCTGTGCTACAAACGGATTCAGGCGGCGCAGTCATTGCTCACCGAGGACAAGAACCGTCCCATTACGGAAATCGCTTTTAGCAGCGGCTTTAACAACCTGACTACGTTCAACCGGTGTTTCAGCAAATACACAAGCTGTTCCCCCACGGAATACCGCAACAAACTGCGCCACGAAGAAGTCTGAATCTCTGAATATACTTTATTAACCTTTTACGCCGCCCAGCGCCACGCCGGCTATGATATACTTGGACAGAAGCAGGTATACTATGATAAGCGGCAGTACCGTCAGTGTCAGTCCCATGTAGACTGAGCCGTACTCTGTCTTATAGATATCGCCCTTCAGGAGACTCACCATGATAGGCATGGTATATTTCTTCTGGTCCGTCAGCAGTACGAGCGGTGTAAACAGGTTGTTCCAGCTTGCCACGAAACTGAAGATCGCCTGCGTCGCGATTGCCGGTTTCATAATCGGCAGCACAATCCGGTTAAAAATCATGAACTCTTTCGCGCCGTCGATTCTCGCCGCCTGCACCATCTCCATGGAGAGCGTCGGCTGCAAGTACTGTCTCATAAAGAACACCATCGTCGGCGAAGCGATTGCCGGCAGAATCAGCATGGACAGCCTGTTCGTCATATGAATCTTATAAACCATCTGATAGAAACCGATCATCGTCACCTGTGCCGGAATCATCATCACTACCATGATAAAACTGAAAAACGCATTTCTGAGCTTCCAGTTGTAAGCCACCTGCGCGTATGCGGTCAGAGAGGAAAAATAGATCGCCAGCGCGGTCGCTCCTATGGAAATGAGCAGCGAGTTCATAAAACCAATCGCCGGATTAAAACTCTTGCCAAGCAGGATCTTTATATTATTCATCATATACGATGAAGGAATAAGCGAGATTGCGTGCTGCTGGATCTCCGTCGTGGATCTGGTCGCGTTCACGATCATGATCCAGAACGGCAGAACACTTAGAATTGCCAGAAAGATACATACAACATATATTACAATCTTCATCACACGATTTTTTTTATTATTTAACATGATGCGCTCTCCTTTCCGGCTTTCATTTTTTTCGCATAAGCTTTCTGCTGCTGCCTGATCTGCTTATTCAGCTGTGCCTCATCCTTATCCCTCATAACGAAGAACATGATCGAAGCGAGGATCGCGATAATCACAAACATAACCATACTCGCCGCGGCCGCCCTGTTGTACATGTAGCTCCCGCTGAACGCCTGCTTGTAGATAAACAGACTGGTGGTCAGTGTCGCGTCATCCGGTTTGCCGTCCTGGAACAGTCTCGGGATATCGAACATATTCAGACCGCCGATCAGACTGGTCACAAGCGTAAACAGGAGTATCGTCTTGATATTCGGCATGGTAATATAAAAGAAAGTCTGCACGCGGCTCGCGCCGTCCACCTCCGCCGACTCGAATATCTCCGGGCTGATTCCCAGAATGCCGGAGATCAGCGTAATCATGGTGGAGCCGTACCACATCCATGTCTGAATAAAGATCACGACGCCTCTTGCCACAGTTTTGCTTCTCAGCAACTCTATCGGTGCATCGATGAATCCGAAGCGCACGAGAAAATCGTTGACCGGACCCATGGGATACCCGAAAAATCCGCTGAACAGGATAGCGATGGTCGCCGCCGTAATGATATTCGGCATATAGAGCAGTACCTTGAACGTACCCTGTCCCTTTACCTTGCTTCTTCTGTCCGTGAACCATGCCGCTAACAGAAGCGCAAGAAGCATCTGCGGAATAAAGTTCGCAAGCCATATAACGACCGTATTCCGGAACGCCAGCTGAAATGAAGGGCTCGACAATACCGTCTTAAAGTTTCTGAAAAGGTCATCGGTCAGAAAATGGATATCCGTCTTTCCCAGACCTTTCAGATCGGTAAAACCGATCACCGCCGTATACACGGTCGGATATAAGGAAAACAATAAAAAAGCGATGACAAACGGTATACTGAATATGTAACCGTATTTCGCATATCTGTCATACCCCGGTTTCTTACTTTTCATCCTTTACTCCATTCCGAAGCATTTTATGCTGAGGAACGCGAGCAGACTATCAAATTCTGCTCTGCGATTGTAGGAATTTGTGATGCTTCTGCACAAATTCCCGGTTGAATAAATTGCTCTTCAGAGAATTTATTCCACCTCCCACCTTCCCGCAATCGTCCTATATTACTTCTTAGTTGAAAACAGGGCGGACGCTGATGGGTCCGCCCTTTCAAAACAGATATAACGATTACTCTGTGTGTTTATGATTATTCTACGATAACATCCAGATTGTCCGCTACCTGCTGCTTGAAGTCTGCGATCGCCTGCTCACGGGACTTGTTTCCTGCCGTGTACTCGCGGGTCTGATCTCTCCAGTACTGGTTGATCGTCTCGTCGTACTGTGTCAGGTTGGTGCCCTTCGCATACTGGTTCGCAGGAACAAATGCGTCAAACATGTTCTGTCCGCCAAGGAAGTCTACGGAACCGTCGGACTTACTCATAACCGTGCCGCTCGCAACCGCGTCCTTCGTACCGCCTTCGCCGTTTAAGGTGCCGTTTGCCCACTTATACTGCAGGCCATCCTCGGAGCTGTCCAGAGTGATCCACTCGATAATCTTGCCGACAGCCTCTGCCTTCTCGCTGTTCTTGTTAGCCAGAACCCATGTACCGCCCCAGAAGAAACCGATCGGAGGTGTGCAGACTGCCCAGTCACCGTATGTGCCTTCGCCTACAGCTTCGCCGCCGCAGTTAGGAGCCATGGTGTAGTTGATCAGCCATGCGGGGCCGAAGAAACCGAAGATACCCTTCTCGCCTTCTCCCTTCATATCTGCAAACCATGCATCCTGCCAGTCCTGTGTATCATTGTGATAGCCGTTATCCTTTAACTTCTTGGAGAGGTCAAGGAACTCCTCACGCTTCGGGTCGATGGTGAGTTTGCCGTCAACGATCCAACCCTGATCGGAGCTGTTCTCAACTGCGTGCCAGATGTCGCCGTCGCCGGAAACAATGCCGTAGCCCTTTGCCTTCAGATCTTCCGCTGCCGTGAAGAACTGATCCCAGCCAGGGCCGATCTTCTTCTCGATCTCAGCCGGATCATCCGTGCCCCATACGTCCTTCGCGATGGAACGGCGGTAAATAAACGCGCCGCCTGTAGCCTGATAACCGAGGCCTACGAGCTGACCGTCGGGATTGGTTCCGATATCAACCGTGTACTGCGCGATATCCGCTTCCTTTAACTTCGCGTCCACGTCGATGCCCATGTCTGCGTAAGGCATCGCGTAGCCGCTTGCGTCGCCCTGCGTATACTTCAGTACGAAAGCTGCCTCAGCGCAGTAGAGGTCGGGAGCTTCCGCACCGCCTGCAGCAAGCGCCTGGTCAAGAGCGGGCTGGTAAGCGCCGTCTGTTGTCGCAATAATTGTGGTGTTAATCTTGTAACCGAACTCGGGATGCGCCTCGATATACTTCTCAATCATGCCGGGAACCTCGTCTGTGAACGCCCAAACATTGATCGTATCGGAACCACCGCCGGACGTACCTGCGTCCGCTGCCGGTGCCTCGCTTCCGGAATCACCCGCGTCTGCTGCCGGTGCTTCCGCCGCCCCGCTGTCGCCTGAATCTGCCGCCGGTGCACTGCTGCTGTCACCGCCGCCGCAGCCTGTCAGCATAGAAGCTACCATACAGCCACACAACATACATGCTAAAAACTTTTTCATCTTTCATCCTCCTTTGCTTTTACACTTTTCTGTATCTGCCATCTTGTATGATTTGATAGCGTAACTTTATTTTATTCAGTTGCCTTTGTTTATTCTTTACACTTCTTGCTCTGGACATAACAATTATTGCTAAATGATTTTGAGAAACCGGTAATCCATTTGTAAAAAATGACAAAATGAATGAGAAATTGCAAGCATTTCAAGTATTGACACACTCAAGTATTGACAAGCTTTTTTCTTTTTGATAAACTATAACTCGGTGACAAAAAGAATATCTTTTTCGTCAGGCTGCTGTGGCTCAGTCGGTAGAGCGTCGCATTGGTAGTGCGGAGGTCACGGGTCCGATTCCCGTCAGCAGCTTACAGAAACCCCGTAAATATAAAACGGGGTTTTTTCTTATCATTTTTTGTGGCGAAAACAAAAAATATCGGGAACCGGCGGGGAGAATATGCGCGAAGATTACACACAGTACACCGACGAAGAACTTCTGATCCGTCTGCGTGACGGCGAATCGGGAATCACAGACCATATTATGAATAAGTATAAAAATCTGGTGCGGAGCAAGGCGAAATCCATGTACATCCTCGGCGCGGACAGCGAAGATCTGATTCAGGAAGGCATGATCGGGCTGTTCAAAGCGATCAGGGACTACGACAGCGGCAGAGACGCCAGTTTCTTCACCTTTGCCGATCTGTGCGTCTCCAGACAGATGTACACGGCGGTACAGGCTTCCAGAAGACAGAAGCATATCCCCTTAAACAATTACATTTCCCTTTACGGAAATGTCTCCGGGGAAAGGGACGGCGAAGAAGAGCCTCTTGTCAACGTGCTTGCCTCGGGCTCCGGCTTAAACCCCGAGGAACTTGTCATAGACAAGGAAAATGTAGACAGACTGGAAATGCTCATAGAACGTGAACTGAGCAGTTTTGAAAAACAGGTGCTCGACCTGTATCTGACGGGCATGAAATACCAGCAGATCGCGAAGGTGCTTGGACGTGACGACAAGTCCACGGACAATGCGCTCCAGAGAATCAAGACGAAGCTCAGAAAAGCCATAAAAAAATCGGACGCCGACACGCCCGATTCAGAGAACGTTTCCCATTCCCCTTAAATGGTTTATGCTGTTCCCGTCCTGTGAGGACAGCCCCCGCACGCACCACACTTCTTTGCCACATCCTCACTGTAGAGGTCCCTGGGGCTGGTGAGCAGGCACACCGCCTGCGCGGAAATGCCCTCGCCCTTTCCCGTAAAGCCGAGCCCTTCCTCGGTGGTCGCTTTCACATTTACCTGCGACACCTCAATGCCGAGCGCACCTGCAATGTTCTCCCGCATCTGGTCGATATGGGGCCCCATCTTGGGCGCCTGCGCGATGATCGTGGCGTCAATGTTTTCCACCAGAAACAGATTATCCGTAAGAAGCTTCGCCACATGTTCCAGAAGCTTTATGGAGGAAATCCCCTTGTAGGCGGGATCGCTGTCAGGGAAATGCTTTCCGATATCTCCCAGCGCTGCCGCTCCCAGCAGAGCATCCATAATGGCGTGCAGCAGCACATCCGCGTCGGAATGGCCGAGAAGCCCTTTCTCATAGGGAATCTCCACCCCACCGATGATGCACTTCCTGTCTTCCGTCAATCTGTGTACATCATATCCCGTTCCGACTCTCATAATGCTCTCCCTTTCCGTTCTTCAAGTCAAAGCCCCCGCCGCAAGCAGCATGTATCTGACAAGAGTCTTTTACGACTTTCTTTCCGCCATATCCTGAATCATACCGACACATCTAACGTCAGAAGTCTGTCGAGCAGCCGATCCGCTACTTCCTCCTTGGAAAGAAGCGGCAGTTCCTCCGTCCCCTCCTTCGTGAGCAGCGTCACCACATTGGTGTCCGTTCCAAAACCCGCGCCCTCCTGCTTTAAGTTGTTCGCCACCATCATATCAATCTTTTTCTTTTCCAGCTTTGCACGGGAATTTTCCAGCAGATGCTCCGTCTCCATAGAGAAGCCGCACAAAATCTGTCCCGCCCGGCGATGCGCGCCGAGCCACGCCAAAATATCCTCCGTGCGCTCCAGCTCCACAGACAACTCCTCATCCTTCTTCTTAAGCTTTTCATCCGCCGTCACCCGGGGGCGGTAATCCGCCACAGCCGCAGCCTTGATTATGATATCCTGTTCCGAAGCCGCATCCTTGACCGCCTGCGCCATGTCCGCCGCCGAGATAACAGGCACCACCTGTACGCCCATGGGCGGAGTGAGCTCCACTTTCCCCGACACAAGCGTCACATCCGCGCCGCGCCGCACAGCCGCAGCCGCAACGGCATACCCCATCTTTCCTGTGGAATGGTTGCTGATATACCGCACCGGATCCAATTTTTCCCGCGTCGGTCCGGCGGTGACCAGCACCTTTTTCCCGGCAAGGTCTTTGGGCGTAAGCGCCCGCAGAACCGCCTCATACAAAACTTCCGGTTCGGGCATTTTGCCTTGCCCGGTATCTCCGCACGCCAGATAACCGCTCGCCGGAGTAACCACCTCCATGCCGTAACTTTTAAGCGTACTTATATTATCCTGCACAATGGGATTTTCATACATTCTGGTATTCATCGCCGGCGCGAAAATCTTCGGGCACTGACAAGCGAGAAGCGTAGTCGTCAACATATCGTCCGCAATCCCGTGGGCCGCCTTGGCGATCACATTGGCGGAAGCGGGGGCCGCGAGAAAGACATCGGTCTGCTTCGCCAGCGATACATGCTCCACCTGAAACTCAAAATTACGGTCAAACGTGTCAACCAGACACCGGTTTCCCGTCAGCGACTCGAAGGTGATGGGATTGATGAAATTGGTTGCGTTTTTCGTCATAATCACCGTCACATCCGCCTGCCTCTTCACGAGCATACTGGCGAGGGATGCGATCTTGTAAGCGGCGATGCTGCCTGTCACGCCTAATACAATATGTTTTCCTTTTAATAACATGTGATATTCCCTCCCATCGCCTGTTCGCTCCGTTCCCGTCAGACACCCCGGCATCCGAAGCCCGGATCATTGCATAACATTTGTCATTGTTCTACATTCCTGCGGTAAATCAGCCCCAGCCCTTTCAGGGTAAGCTCGTTGTCGCAGACAATTTCTCTCTTACAGTGTGGCACGATACTCCCCGCGAGTCCGCCCGTGGCCACCACCGGCGCCTCGTAGCCCAGCTCGTCGTAAATCCGCTCGATCATGCCGTCCAGACACGCCGCCTGTCCCATCACGATACCGCTCTTCATACAATCGATGGTGTTTCTGCCGATCACTTTCTTCGGCGGTTCCAGACTGATGCGCGGAAGCTGGGATGTACGGTTCACGAGGGAATCCAGAGAAACCTTCACGCCCGGCAGAATCATGCCGCCAATATAGTTTTTCTTCTCATCCACCACGCTGATAGTGGTGGCAGTACCCATGTCGATCATAATGATCGGCGCGCCGTAATAGTGCAGCCCCGCCACCGCGTTGACTACCAGATCCGACCCAAGCTGCGCGGGGTTGTCCATCAGAATGTTTAAACCCGTCTTAAGCCCCGGCCCCACAAGCAGCGGCGCTTTATGAAACAGCTTCTCCAGAGCCGACTTCACGATATTGTTGAGGGGAGGCACGACGGAGGAGATGATGCTCCCTTTGATGTCCTCCACACCGATGCGGTAGAGATCAAATAATGCCCGAAATTCTACTACATACTCCAGTTCCGTGTTCGCCTGGTTGGTGGAGACGCGCTCCACAAAGCAAACCTTCTCCCCGTCCATACAACCGATGACAATGTTTGTGTTGCCGATGTCAACTGCTAAAATCATGCCGTTTCCCCTGTCTTTCTATACTTTATCTATATGTTTTGTGTACCGTTCTCTTATTATTTTATTTCACATGCTAACCGCCATGTCACAGCTTAGCTGTGACTCAAATCAATGCGGAGAATGCCTGT
>CAJUBE010000005.1 GCA_910584725.1 uncultured Lachnospiraceae bacterium
TCTTGGCGTCCCGTCCTATGGCGGGACGTCTTTAGAAGCACTTTTCACGCTATCCCCGGAAGAAAACATTTTTGCTTACGGGAATCTGTATGGGACCGCTGATTTTTTTAAATGTGGCAGGTCTGGCGTTGTACGGTGCGGAGATTATGGGAAAGGTATTTATTCTGACATGTACCCTGCCGAGTTTTTTGTTCTTCTGGTTCATGTCCAGGGATAAGAAAGGGAGATTCTTCTTTACCTTCTGCCTTGCGGATACGATATCGTTGTGGGTGATTGCCGTGACAAACATCGTGGACTTTTATCTTGGCGGACAGCGGTATATTCTGATGTTCATCGGGCGGCTTGCCCTGTTCCCGCTGGCGGAATGGGCGGCGGTCGGCCGTTTAAGGAAGCCATATATGGAATTGCAGGAAGCGGTAGCCGGCGGTTGGGGGCTATTTGCGGGAATGTCGGCGCTTTATTACGCCCTGCTCACCGTGAGTTCCAACTTTCCGGTGGTGTTGACGAAGCGGACGCAGGAACTTCCGGCTTTCTTGTTGATTCTTATGTTGATGCCCATGACATACGCCACGATTTTCGCGGCGATGTACCGCCAGCTTCTGCTCCATCGGAGGAAGCAGAGTGAGAGAATCCTGCAGGAACAGAAAAATACGCTGGAGGCACAGCTTGAAAGCCAGCAGAGCATCAGGAAAATGAAGCATGACATGAAAGGGTATACGGCAACGCTCTCCGGTCTTCTGAGGGACGGAAAGACCGACGAGGCGCTGACATATTTAAACGGCGTGGAAGCGGAAATAGATACCAGGTCTGAACAGTTCTGCGCCAATCCCTATATCAATGCAGTGTTTGTCCACTATGCCGGAAAATTTGAGGAGATCGGCGCAAAGAGCAGGATGGAGATACAGGTCGGGGAGGAAGAACTGCCCTATATGGAACTGTGCCAGATTCTCTCCAACGGGTTGGAAAACGCCAGTGATGCTTTAAAGGGACTGGAAAAGGAGAACCGAAAGGTGTCCGTGCAGATGCGCTATAACAGAAACTATCTCCTGATACGGATCAGGAACAGATGCCGGGATGATCTGTATGTGGCGCAGGGAGAAATCCCTGCTACGGATAAGGAGGGGCAGGATCACGGATTCGGGCTGGCTACGGTGAAAGAGGCAGCGGCACGTCTTGACGGGGAAATCTTATGTTATACGGAAGAGGGGAATTTCGTACTGGATGTCATGATTCCGTGCCGGGCATTTCCAAACGGTGTTTAGGAACGGCGGCATGAGAAAAAGGGGACAGGAAAACTACAACGTGCGAGGGGAAAACACATATGAAAAGTCTTAAAGGAAAATTTATCGCAGTGACATGTATGATCTGCGTGATTTGTCTGTTTCTGACAAGCAGTATCAGCTATCGGATTGCCTCGGGCTATCTTTATCAGAAAGAGAGCGGCAACGCGGGCCGGCAATGCGGGAAAAGGTTTCGCGGTTGTGGCGGAGGAGATTCGGGAGCTGTCAGAGCAGACTCAAGAGCAGACGAACAGCATATCTGCGCTGGTGCATGAGATACAGACACAGATTATGGATACCGTAAAAGAGATACAGAAATACGGGGAGATTTTTGACAGAAATATAGATGTTTCCGGCAGGGTGCAGGGAGCCTTTGGGGAGATGGGCGGCAATATCCGGGTGCTCGGCGATATCAATGCGCGTCTTTCGGATGAGCTGCAAGAGTTTATAAACGCCACCCGGGCGCTCCGGGATTCTTATGAAGTCACGCTGAAAAATACGGACTCATGCGTACATAATTCCAAGGAGGCGCTGGTCGTTTCGGACAGACAGAGGGAGGTGAGCCACGCGCTGGAGGAGTGGTCAGAAAATCTGCAGAAGCAGGCGGCGGAGCTGCGGGAAAAGATAGAGGATTTCGGCACGGTAAGTGGATAGAGCGGAGGTGGGGGATGAAGAAGAGCAAGGACACCCGGGAACATATTTTTTACGGGGGTGGAGTAGCAACGTGAAGAGAAGAAAGGAGAGCCGGATTCGGAGAACAGCGGCAGCTCCGACACAGGAAAGCCCCGTGTAAGGCAGGAGAAAAAGGGAAACATCCAGAACTTTATGGAGCATAATAAGAAAAGTGCCCCCTGTAAATGTGAATGTTGCACACTTACAGGGGGCTGCTTATGCAAATAGGGTACAAATCGTCACGCGGTTACAGTTTCTCCGGCTCCGGATAATCCACGCCGAATGTCTCAACGGTAACCGTCTGCATGATCTGATCTTCCAGCGGTCTGTCCTCGTAATTGGTCGCCGTCTCGGCGATTTTGTTTACGTTTTCCAGCCCTTCAATCACTTTCCCAAACGCCGCATAAGCGCCGTCCAGATGGGGGCTTGTCTTGTGCATAATGAAGAAGTATGGAAGCCGGAAAGCCCATAATTACGGTATATTTTAGCACTTATAAGGTCTGTTGACAACAAATTGACAACAATTTTTGTTTTGATGTGAATTGTAAATTTAAATTCTACCCATACTGTGCGATAAGCCGGTACAGAAGATGTCACTAAAGGAAAAGCTGGAAGCGTTCAAGGCACAGGCGGCTGGAACAGACAGGGCGGATACTGAAAGGGTAAAAAGGAAGGAGGAAACGCTGTAATCATTAAAAAAACAATGAAATTTCAATCGTGTTCAGACCGGAAGCCCAAAATATCCAATTGATTTAGCGCGGATTTCTGGGTATAATAGCAGTGAGGTCATATACCTTTTGGGAATGGCTTTTGCGTTTCCTATCATACCAAAGGAGGTCTATGGCTATAATGGATACGGAAATAAAAAATGCAGTCAGCGCAGCGGATCAGGACGCACAGTATGACGACAGAGCAAAGCGCCTGTTAGGAAATAAAACCATTCTGGCGCATATCTTGGTAAAGACGGTTGACGAGTTTAAGGGAATGGACCCGAAAGAGGCAGTAAGCTGCATTGAAGGGGAGCCGTTCATCAGCGTAATTCCGGTAGAACCGGGGCTGACCAATGCTGAAAAGGAAGAAGCGGGGCAGAGGATAGTCGGTTTCAATACGGAAAATGCGGAGATTAACGAGGGGCTTGTAAGGTTTGACATAGTGTTTTATGTGCGTATGAAAGATGGGCTTTCGCAGGTTATTGTGAATTTAGAAGCACAAAAAGACGAACCAACAAGCTACCATATCTTAAACAGGGCAGTATTTTATGTGAGCCGCCTTGTTTCTTCGCAGAAAGAACGGGATTTTGTTAAGACAAATTATGATGACATAAGGCGTGTTTTTTCGATATGGATATGTATGAACATGGACGAAAACAGCATGGCTTATGTGCATTTGGCGAAAGATGACTTGCTCGGCTCTTATTCATGGAAGGGCGGAATTGACCTGTTAAATATTGTTTTGATAGGTATATCAAACGAACTTCCGGCGCATGATGAGAAATATGAGCTGCACCGTCTGCTGAGTGCGCTGCTCTCTATGGAATTGACCGTTGACGAAAAAATTGGGATTATCAAAAGTGAATATGATATTTTAGTAAATGATGAATTGAGAAAGGACGTGAGCGCCATGTGTAATCTTTCACAGGGAATCAGGGAAAAAGGCGGGGCAGAAAGAGAAGAAAAAATTATCTTGAATATGCACAGGAAAGGCTATACATTAGATCAGATAGCGGAATGTGTGGAAAAGAGTATTGACGAGGTAGAGGCTATCATCGAGAAAAGAGAGCCTGTACTGGCATAATCACAGTAACTTAATAACACAGACAGTAAAGCAGTGAATTTGTTTTTTATCTTTTAGAAAACAATTTGCTGCTTTTTCTGTTTTCAGAGGAAAAGACAGTCAAATCGGATTGTCTTTTTTTCATGTAGATAAAGGAATAAATATATGGCAAAAACATATTCAAACCGTACCAGAGATAAACAGGAGGTAAAGGCGATTACCGACCAGTTGGAGGAAGACTTAAAAGAGCTTTTTGCAAAAATATAAAAGCTACCTTTCCATGATGTCCAAGTTTCACAATTACAGCGCCAACAATATCCAGCTCATCGCAATGCAGTGTCCTGATGCAACCTTTGTTGCGGGCAGAAAGACATGGGAGAATGAGTTCAGCCGACAGGTAAACAGGGGTGAGGAAGGAATACGTATCCTTGCCCCTGCCCCTTATACCATTAAAAAGGAACAGGATAAAGTAGACCCTGTGACCGATGAGATCATGCTGGACAGGGACGGTATGCCGGAGAAAGAGGAGATCCAGATCAGAATACCCGCTTTTCGTGTCTTGCGTGTATATGACGTATCGCAGACAGAGGGGGAACCGATTCAGGAACCGGAGATAAAAGAACTTCTATCCTTGGTGGAGGATTATGAGGATTTTGTCAAGGCAGTCAACTTTGTTGCCCCTGTTCCCGTGGGTTTTGAAGATATTCCCGGTTCTACAAGAGGATATTTCAGCCCCTTGGAAAAGCGGATTGCGGTGCAGGAGGGCATGGGCGAGAGCCAGACCATAAAGACAATGGTGCATGAGACGGCACACGCCATGCTGCATGACAAAGAGGTCAACCGCAGTCATGGGCAGAATGTCCCGGCAAAAGACGAGAGGACGCAGGAGGTGGAGGCGGAGAGTATTGCTTTCACGGTATGTAAACATTTCGGGATAGACACATCGGAATATTCTTTCGGGTATATTGCCGGGTGGAGCAGCGGGAAGGGTATGAAAGAGCTGAAATCTTCCCTTGACACGATCCGCAGGACGGCATCGGAGCTTATCACGGGCATTGAGGAACAGCTTTTTGAATTGCAGCATGACAGAGAGATTATGCAGGATATGTCCATAAATGGACAGGAAAAAGAGAGCTTACTGCTGGTACAGGACAAAGACCTGTCAAAGTACAGCCTTTTGAGCGTCAGGGGAATGGAGGAGGCGGAACTTGTGGAAGCCCTCTCTGCCATGAATGACGCTGACAGGCTGGACATTGCCGCATATCTGGAGAGCAGGGGCGCATGGACTACGGAGATTGCCAATGAAAAAACACGGGAGTTTGGGGAGCACCACCTTGATGTTCGGTATTACACCGATACCAATGAGGTAATCAACCTAAAGACGGAAATGAAGTTTAATGAGAGGGCAAAGGAGCCGATTGGAGCGGATGATGTGATTCTGAAAATTGCCTTTGCAGACGGCTTTGAGGTAGAGCGCATTACCAACAAGACGCCGGAGGAAGTGCAGAAAATCATGGCGGCGCTGACAAAGCTGGAGGAAAAGAACACGAAAGCAATCCGTGACTGTCTGGAAAGCTATGGTGCAGACTATATTCCAATCAGCGTCAGCGGCGGCAGAAATTCCGTAATGCCGCAGTTTAATGATTTTGAAATGGATCTGGATAAAAAGGAGGTCGTGATGATGCACCACCTTTCCCCGGCACAGCAGGCGGAGGGCATTATCAACCGCCTTGAATATGCCAAGACCGCCTTTTCCAGTGATGAGCGCAGCCTTATCGTGAATTATGCCTATAAGCTGAACGATATGGAAAAGACAAGGGAGCTTGTGGAACACATTTATTATGAGGAAACAGAGGGCAATCAGGGAGCCGCCCTTGCGGTCATTGACGCACAGGCGGAGATTGACGCTCTCCCTGACCCGATGATTGGTCTGTGGCAAATGGAGGAATACGGTTATACATGGGAGGAAATGCTGCCGCTTACAAAGGAAACGGCGTTAGAACTGTTTGACCGTGACCTGTCCGTGTACCAGCTCCACAAGGACGGATCGGAAACATTGGTGGAGGGCAGGGAACAGATAACGGAGTATGAGGATGAAGGAATCTTCGGCATTGAAAAGGCGGATTGGGAGATTGAAAAAAGTCTGCGGATGCTACAGGCAGAGCTTGCAGAAGGCAGGGCAAATAAGGAAGCGCAGCTTTTGTATGGCAGTACGGATAAATACGGCATTTATCAGTTAAAGGACGGTCCCGAACTGCGCTACCTGCATTTTGAGGGGACGGAATCCTTAAAGAAGCTGGGTATCATTAAGGATAACCTTGATGCAATCAAGCCGGAGAATTATAACCTGATCTATACAGGAAAGCTATCAGAACTGGCGGAGGATTATCCCATGTTACAGACACGGGAAGACACGCTTGAGGCGCTCTTTGAGAAATTTAACATAGTGTAACTATATTTTACTCAAAATGACCATAATAAATACAAAATATATGAGTATTTGAAATACGCACATAAATGTATTGGTAGATTATTATTCATAGACGACTCAAAATATAAGTCGGTATCTGAATTTTATATAATTCCTTTGATATGGCAAGCGGAAAGCTTATGACAGTCAGACATATGTTATGACATGGGGAACCATATGACAAGGCACATAGAAATGTTACAAGACGCTATAGACTGTCGACTGAAAGATGTCTCACCCAACGGGAATGTGGTGTTGGTCATCATCGTAAACTATAAGAGAAGCCAAGCAAACAGAGCAAATACTTTCCCTGAAGTAGTAGTGCTGTATGGGTGCTATGGGGTTGATTCCGAATTTATAGTTTTTACCTCTGTATGTTGTTATCAAAAGTTGTGTCATATACATTTGATTCCCATAATAGTAATATATTCTAATATCAGTCTATGTACAAACTATCTACCCTTTGTATTCAGAGTCCTTAATAAAAAGCTGTTGTAAAGCGGATTGTTTATCTACTTTGCAACAGCTTCATTATGAAGGATGTCACAACAATATACAATCTTAAATCCATTTTGGTCAGAGGCTTTTTTAGATATTAATTATACAAATAAGGGCTCTACAGGGAGTTTGTCATTGATGATATGCAAACCATATATTATTTATCCATATTTTATATATAGTAAGCACTGCATATGTAACCAGAAATTGTTTTGCCAGAATAAACATCTGTTCCCGTTGCATATACCCATTCATCAGAAGAATTGCCATTAGGGATTTCAATGAGTGATCCATTAGCAAAACTCCCGATAATAGAATAGTTTGTTCCTGGTCCACTCCTTACATTGAGATTATCGCCGTGGGTGTATACGCGATACTGCGCTCTTGCAACTCCGCGTGCTGTATCTTCTGACATACCAACAAATTTTAATATTCCACCCTCAACTGAGATTTCTTGAGGAAATTCAGTAACTACATTTTGTCCTTCAGCTGCATAACACATCTTTGAGCCGGATAACGCAAGTAACATTGACAGCGCTAAAGCACTAAATAATCTTTTCATACTAACCGCCATGATTCCGCTCTGCGGAATCTCAAATCTGTACTTTCCTTTCTCTATACTTTAATAGCTTTTGCCCATCTTATAGAAAACTAATCACTCCCATTCCAATATGTTCTTTTCTTGTATATATTCTGATATCCCTATTAAGATATAGTATATTTTATAAATTGAATACTGCTCTATATGTTGAAATTAATAGTTTTCTTGCTATTTTTACATAGAAAGCAATATCCTCACTACGAACATATCTGAATTAGTATCAACAAGAAATCCGGGACCTTATGCGGGGCTCAATCCGCTGGAGCCAAAGGTAAAGGAAGTAACTCCCGCAAAAACATTTTAATTGTGTGGAAAAATAGAAAAAATTTTGTATCCTTTTCCAGCGGGAGAACAGTAGCATTCCACATACGCAGGAAACGTTAAGAATGCTCGGATGCCGTCAGAAAAGCGTCGTATACAAAATGTGAACTTTGAAAACTTCCATATTCCCGTGTAGTGTATAAGGACCCGACTCTGTCTGAAACATGAGCATTATGCTGAATGCGACAAAGAGGCAGATTTGTTTTTGGACCGTATTTATAGTATGATAAAAAATATAAAGGAGCTGGCGGATGAATAAAAAACATTCATCCGAAGAACTGAACAGCATAAGCCGTGAAGATCTGAAAAGGAGACGCTGCAGTCAATGAAAGGTCAGCTGTCATTTTTCAATGAGGCAGAGGTGCTCTATAACAAAGATACTGGAGAATCCGAAGCGGACAAAATGCTCCAGCTCAAGTCCCGCAGAAAAAGGACCAGAGGGAAAGTATCTTGTGTTAACTGATATAGGCGGTTAAAGAAAGGAGTATAATTACTCGTGAAGAAAATATATTTTTTATTAGTAATATTATGTGTTTTTTGTCTAACAGGATGTCAGAAAATAAATAGTGAAGCTGGAACAAAAAAAAAATAAAGTAATCTCGGAGATAAAAGATACGAATGTAGGAGCTAGAAATGCGGATAAAATTGGGGAAAAGAATTCACAGGCAGCGTATGTAAGTGAACCCGAAAAACAAGAAAATATCGGATTAGATGAGAATGATATAAATTTAGATAATGATGACAATTCAATAGAAAAAATAAATAAGTATATGATACCAGAACAATCATTTGATGTTACGTTAGATGACTGGGGTGAAGTTACCTTTGTATCTTGTAAGCCGACCTATGATATCGAACATGAGTATGCTTCATTTTACCTACTTAGAGATGAACAGATATTGTATAGATTTCCTTATCGTTATGAAGATAATACAATGGGCCATGAAGGTTCTTTTGCTAGTGTTGGCGCAGTTGCTTTTCGAGATATCAATGATGATGCAAAAGATGACATAATTGTCATAGTATATTATTATTCTGGAGCAGGTCCGTCCGGTATGGTTCCGCGTCCGGATATTAGAATATTTTTAGCTGAGAAAAATGAATTTTATCTTGCGGAAGATATGATAGTAGATATTGAACAACATATATTTGCAAAAGACATGACTATTGAAAACATTTGCAATTTCTTACAATAAAGAAGCGTAGCGATAGATTTCGATATTTTTTGTCATCCAAAACTTTCGTATAATGCACATATGGGCGGAAACTGTAGATTCAGCATTCGCCCATATGTAACTACTCACATATTTTATATCTGATTTTGAGGTTAAATAAAACTTGAAACAGGTTTTAGTTTAGAGTTTTGGCATAGTCAGTAGTTCTGATTTCCAATTTAGGACCATATGTTGCGCCATCTACATTGTAAATTTGTCCCATTTGGAAAAAATTTCGACTCTGGCAAGCGGTTAATAAAGTGCCGTTTGCATAATTTGCAATGAATGAGCCGAGTGCAAGTATTTGATTTTCTTCGCTGTTGCTAAACTCTGAAAACATCACCATTGCAGAACTGTAGCCTGCATCTGAATGGTTAAATCCCATAATTTGGGGTAATCCCATGCTGATAGATTCATATGCATTTTCTGACCGATATTACAGGTGAATCCTGTGGACATATCACATACAAAACTGTAGGTAGTGAGATCCTTTTCAGCCAATTTTGTACATATGTATCGGGGACCATATGCCCCAATCTTATAATCATCTCCCATTTCCGCCTTAACACTTCTAAAGTAAGGCAAGATTCTGCTGTCAATGTCTGCCATTAAGACATCATAGTCTACACAGAAATATATTGTAGCAGAGGGCGGGAAACCAAAGTTTTGCGCTGCCGCTTTTGCGGTCTGTGCATCCGCTGTTCCCTGTTCAGCTGTAAAATAAGAAGCTTCATTACCTCGCGTCTGGAAAATCGGGAATACGTTAAGATCAGCTGCTTTTAGTATTTCCAGCTCTTCAAATGTCATAGCTTTATCCAGTGTTCCGCCCGGAGTATTTGTTAAATATCTTCCGACATCCTTGTATCCGGCATTTTTGATTGCTGCGGCATTTTCAAGTGTGATTTTCTTCGACGTGTCCAAAGCAGTAGCTTTTCGGTCGGAAGAACCGCGGCTTGTAATTAATGAAGCCCATGTCTGTTTTCCGCAGATGCCGTCTGCGCCTAAACAGAGAAATTGCTGAAAATCATATAGGCTCCAAAATGAGAAAGCGAGGCTTTCCGCAAGGAAGTTTACCATCTATGATGATTACCGCAGCGGGAACAGAAGCAGGGAGAAATATTTGCATGACCTTGAACAGATACAGGAACGGCTTGCAGAGATTGAAACACTGATCCCCGGCTTGGAACAGCAGATAAAAGAAGTGGATAAGAAAATGGAAGGCGTGAACGAGACAGAAAACCATCTTGCAGACATAGCGGCATTACAGTCTTTTGACAAGGAAATATTGTCAAAGGTTATTGAAAGGGTATACGTCTATGGAGCGGACAGGGTAGAGATTATCTGGAAAACTGACGACATTTTCTTTTCAGAAGAAATGCCGGAGAAACGCAAGGTAATCAATCCGGTAGAAATGCCACTGATGAATGAAACACCAGCAGGGGCATAGCAGGACAGGAAAGCAACAGGCAGTTGGAAAGCATCACGAAAGGTCAGGCTTTTGGTGGTGCTTTTCCTTTGCAGAAAAAGAATATTTTTTTAAGTTTTTACTTGACAAAAGCAGAAGCGTTAGGGCTTCGGTGGGACGATGTGGATTTTGAAAACCGAATTATTCATATTACACACGCTGCCAAATACCGTCCGGGAACAGATGATAAGGCACAGTGGACGATTACGGAACCAAAAACAAAGGCTGGCATTAGGGACATTCCCATGATTGAGCAAGTGTATGATGCTTTGAAAGCGGAATATAAGGCACAGCAGGAAAGAGGTTTTCCTACTCCGACAATAAGCGGTATGAGCGGATTCATATTTGTAAATGAGGAAGGCAGACTGCGCTCCCCGGAGGCAATTAACAGAGCAATCGACACAATAACAAGATGGTGCAACAAAGAGGAAGAGCAAAAAGCTCAGGAAGAAAGCAGAGAACCCATTATCATCCCTCATTTCAGTTGTCACGTTTTTCGCCATACGTTTTGCACACGGTTTTGCGAAAATGAAACGAACATTAAAGTCATTCAGGAGATAATGGGTCATGCAAACATCTCCATAACGATGGATATTTATGCCAAAGCTACGGAGGAAAAGAAAAAACAAGCATTGGACGATCTGTCCAAGAACCTAAAAATTTTTTAATATTGCAATTTAATATCTTCAAGGGAGTGTCTGACGCTGTTCTTCAAGATAAAAATTGACAACAATTTTGACAACAAATTTTATAAAAACCGTGCTGAACAGTACCGAATAATACTTTTTTGGAAAAGCCTCAAAGCTTCTCAGGCTCCGGGTAATCCACACCGAAAGTATCTACAGTAACCGTCTGCATTACCTGATTTTCAAGGGGTCTGTCCTCATAATCGGTGGCTGATTCAGCGATCCGGTTTACCACTTCCATACCTTCAATCACCTTCCCAAACGCCGCATAAGCGCCGTCCAGATGGGGGCTTGTCTTATGCATGATGAAGAACTGGCTGCCTGCGGAGTCGGGCTGCATACTCCTCGCCATGGAGAGAACGCCCTTTGTGTGCTTTAAGTCATTTTCAAAGCCGTTCTGCCTGAACTCCCCCTTGATCGAGTAGCCGGGGCCGCCCATGCCGGTTCCCTCCGGGTCGCCGCCCTGAATCATAAAGCCTTTGATTACTCTGTGGAAGATCAACCCGTCATAAAAATTTTTCTGAATCAGGCTGATAAAGTTGTTGACGGAGACGGGAGCGATTTTGGGATATAATTCCGCTTTGATCACATCCCCGTTTGCCATGGTAAAAGTTACGATTGGATTCTGTGCCATATAAAAATTCCTTTCCTCTTTTCTGATTGTTGATTCCATAGTAAACTAAAATTCTACTATTTCAAAATACCATAGAAACGCGGACAAGTCAAAATTTTCCATGGAAGCGGGAGTTTGGAACGGGAAGGGAGAAAAGGTCTTATGGTGCGGGAAGTTTGTTTCCGGTTATGCGAAAAAACCATACAGTCATTGGGGGGAAGAATGGAGACGCTGCTGACGGTTTTAGCTGCCAACGGCATAAAAGTGAGCGGTGTGCACGCACCGGAAGAGCATGTGGCCGGTGTGGATGAGCGAGAAGGGATCATGTATGTCACGGATCAGGCGGAGGCTTACGCTGCCCTGCGGGAGCAAGGATGCTATGTGCTGCCCTATCTGCACGAAAATAACCGGGGAGAATTCTTTCCCGGCGCGCTCTATGCGGTGGAAAACCTGGAGGAGATGAACGAGGAATCTTTTGATCTGGCGTACCGCCGCCTTGCCGAACTGCCCTGGGAAATTCTTACCACAAAGCGTTGTGAGGTGCGCGAGACAACGGTGGAGGACGTGGACAGTTTTTATCAGATTTATGAGGAGCCGTCGATCACCGAATATATGGAAAATCTTTTCGCGGACAGGGACGAGGAGGTCGCTTACACAAAGGATTATATAGAGAAAGTATATGCCTTTTACGGGTACGGAATGTGGACAGTATTGGAGAAGGAGAGCGGCAAGGTGATCGGCAGGGCAGGCATTACATGGCGGGAGGGGTATGATTTGCCGGAACTGGGCTTTGTGTTCGGCGTGCCGTGGCAGGGGCGGGGATACGCATACGAGGTGTGCAGCGCGATTCTTGTCTACGCGCGGGATGAGCTTTTGATGGAGCGGGTGCAGGCTCTTGTGCGGCCGGGAAATGAGAGGTCATTGCGGCTGTGTGAAAAGCTGGGATTTGTGCCGACAGGGGAGACAGTGCTGGATGGGGAAAGGCATGTGCTGCTGATGAAAGAGTTTTGAGCACAACTATATTGAAAGATAAAGAGGAGTATTGACGAAAGGATGGGGGAGGGGGTAAACTGTTTTGAGCGTCCGCAGGGCAGCCGTACAGGGTTTTGCGTGTCGGATTAGAAATTTTTTGAAATGGAGAACGTTATGAAGAAACCAACGATAAATTTGAAGGCGCGCAATTCCATGCTTCTGCTCCTCACCGCCCTCGTCTGGGGCGTGGCCTTTGTGGCGCAGAGGCAGGGCGGCGCGTCGGCGGGCCCCTATACTTTTAACTGCATCCGCTCCTTTCTGGGCGGTCTGGTGCTGCTGCCGGTGATTCCTTTTCTGGACAGATACACGGCGGGCAGGAAACCGCAGTCGGTGCAGGACAGGCGCAGGCTGTCGCTTGGCGGTGCACTCTGCGGGCTGGTGCTGTTTGTGGCAAGCACCTTTCAGCAGATGGGCATGTATTACGGCACTACGGCGGGTAAGGCAGGATTCCTGACGGCGTGTTATATTCTTCTGGTGCCGGTGCTGGGGATCTTCTTCGGGAAGAAGTGTGGCTGGAATGTCTGGATTAGTATTCTGGTGGCGGTTGTGGGACTCTATTTTCTCTGCCTGACCGACGGGTTTTCTTTTCAGTTCAGCGATGTGCTGGTGCTTCTGTGCGCGGTCTGCTTTTCCGTACATATTATGGTGATAGACCATTTTTCGCCGCTGGTGGACGGGGTGCGCATGGCGTGTATCCAGTTTTTTGTGTGCGGGGCCTGGGGGATGTTTCCGATGATCGCTGTGGAGATGCCGCAGATGGGTGCGGCGGCGTGGCTGCAGTCGCTTGGCAGCATAGATGTGTGGATTCCGATTTTGTATGCCGGCGTGATGTCCTGCGGGGTAGGCTACACGCTGCAGATTGTCGGGCAGAACGGGATCAATCCCGCCATTGCCTCCCTGTTAATGAGTCTGGAGTCGGTTTTCTCCGTGCTGGCGGGGATGCTGCTTTTGCATGAGACCATGACCGGGCGGGAGATTCTGGGGTGCGTGCTGGTGTTTGCGGCGGTGATTTTTGCGCAGATAAATTTAGGGAAGTTCCGGAAAGCATAGATTGTATTTAATTGTATACAATTATACATAAATACAAAAAACGGTTGACACGGTAAAATGACAGTGCTACAATGCAAGACGTAAAGCAAAGGCGCTTTGAGGAAACTCAAGGCGCCTTATTTTGTGCGTATAAGCAGAGAAGGAAGGCTTAAAAAGCAGGCGTCATGCTTGCGTGAAAGACTGTTTTGTAAGCCTTACGGTGAGCAACGCAAACCGAGTCTGCTTATATGCCAAACGATGTTTTAACGAGGAGGATGAAAAAATGACAGAAGAGATTATGGAGGTAATGAACGGACAGATTTTCGGCGTCTGGTTTTTGATCGGCGCGGCGCTGGTGTTCTGGATGCAGGCCGGATTTGCGATGGTCGAGACAGGATTTACCAGAGCGAAGAATGCGGGAAACATCATTATGAAGAATCTGATGGATTTCTGCATCGGCACGGTGGTGTTTATTCTGATTGGTTTCAGTCTGCTGCTCGGCGAGGACATGGTCGGGCTGATCGGAAAGCCCGGGTTCGACATTTTTACGGCATATGGGAGCTTTGACTGGTCGAACTTCGTATTTAACCTAGTGTTCTGCGCGACCACGGCGACGATCGTTTCCGGGGCGATGGCGGAGCGGACAAAGTTTTTGAGCTACTGCATTTATTCCGGTGTGATTTCGGCGCTGATTTACCCGATTGAGGCGCACTGGATTTGGGGCGGCGGCTGGCTTTCCCAGATTGGGTTTCACGATTTTGCCGGTTCCTGCGCGATTCATATGGTAGGCGGTATTTCCGCTCTGGTAGGCGCAAAGATTTTAGGGCCCCGTATCGGTAAGTTCAATACGGATAAGAACGGTAAGATCACAAAAGTAAACGCTTTTCCCGGGCACAGCATCCCGCTGGGCGCGTTGGGTGTGTTTATCCTCTGGCTCGGCTGGTACGGCTTTAACGGCGCGGCCGCGACAAGTGTAGAACAACTCGGCTCCATTTTTGTGACAACGACGATCGCACCTGCGGTGGCGACGGTAGTATGTATGATCTTTACTTGGATTAAATATGGAAAGCCTGATGTGTCCATGTGCCTGAACGCGTCTTTGGCGGGATTGGTGGCGATCACGGCTCCCTGTGATGTGACGGATGCCTTCGGCGCAATTGTGATCGGCGCGGTGGCCGGGCTGCTGGTGGTGTTCGGTGTCTGGCTTCTGGATTATAAGCTGCGGATCGACGATCCGGTCGGCGCGGTGGCGGTACATATGATGAACGGTATCTGGGGAACCCTTTCGGTAGGTCTCTTTGCGACAAATTCCGCGCCGGGATACTCCATTGCGGATGCATCGGGGACAGAGCTTACGGGCCTGTTTTATGGCGGCGGCTTTAAGCTTATGGGATTACAGTTGATTGGTTTTGCCTCGGTGGCGGCATGGACCGCGGTGACGATTACCGTTGTATTTCTGGTGATCAAAGCGACGGTAGGGCTGCGGGCTTCTCAGGAAGAGGAGATTATCGGTCTGGACGCGACGGAGCACGGTCTGGCTTCCGCGTACTCCGGATTCAGCATTATGGATGTGTCCGGCGCAATGGTTATGGATGTGAACGAAAACACAAGTCTCGGCGTGGAAGATTACGACGCGGCTTCCACCGTACAGAAAGATGCGGCGGTGAAGGTGGCGCAGGTACCGATGGCTTCCGCTACGGGTATGTATAAAGTGGCGATTATTGCGAAACTGTCCAGATACGATAAGCTGCGCAAAGCGATGAACGATCTGGGCGTGACCGGCATGACGGTGACACAGGTGATGGGTTGCGGTATTCAGAAAGGCGCGGGCGAGAAGTATCGCGGCGTGGAGATGGATGCAACCCTGCTGCCGAAGGTGAAGGTCGAAGTGGTAGTCAGCAAGATCCCCGTGGACACGGTGGTGGAGGCGGCGAAGAAAGCGCTCTTTACCGGACACATCGGAGACGGCAAGATTTTTGTTTACAACGTGGATAAGGTTGTCAAAGTCCGCACCGGCGAGGAAGATTTTGCCGCGCTGCAGGACGTGGAGTAGCGTGAAAAGTGCTTCTAAAGACGTCCCGCCATAGGACGGGACGCCAAGAAGCACTAAGTTTCACGCAGGAGAATGCCTGAAATACGGCATTCTCCGAATAGATTTGCGAGTCAGCTTACATCTATATCCCTTTATTATACATTACCTGTTTTTGAGAGGATGTCCCCCGGCGCTCCACCGCCGGGGGTGTCCTGTTTGTGGGTTTACACTAAACTTTTCTTTTGTTATACTTAATTGGCACAATTTTTTTTGCCGGATGTGGTACTGAGAAAAGCAGGGCAGGGAAGGGCGGATGTATGGCCGCAAAAAAGAAGGAAATTGAATTTCGCTATTATGAGATTCCACAGAACGAGCCGTGCATGGCGCTTCTCGGTGAGGCGTGGGTACGCCCTTACGGCATGGATTCTCTTCACTTCCATAATTATATGGAAATCGGATACTGTTATGACGGCATCGGCGATATGGTGCTGGACGAGGAGATCATTCCTTACAAACCGGACATGTTTACGGTGATTCCGAGAAATTTTCCGCACAATACGGCCAGCGACAGTTTTTCTCTGAGCAGCTGGGAGTATCTGTTTATAGATGTGGAGGCTTTTTTGAGGGAGGTCTACAGGGAAGATTCTCTCTATGCGGAGGATCTGGGCGCGATTATCAATAATAGGGCGTGGGCGGTGGATGCCGCGAGGTACCCGGAGACAGCGGAGCTGATCAAAAGTATTATGGATGAGATGCGCTATAAGAAGGAGTTTTACGCGGAGAGTGTGAAAGGGCTGCAGTTATCTCTGCTTATGAATATTGCCCGCATGAATCAGGGAAAGCAGGTCAAGGTCAGGAAGCAGAGCCGGGGGGCCTCTCAGATTTCCTTTGCCCTGCATTATATTGGCGCGCACTATGCGGAGGAGCTGACAATCGGAGATTTGGCGAGGGAGTGCCACATGTCGGAGACACATTTCCGCAGAGTGTTCCAGAAGATTATGAATATGACGCCTTCCGATTACCTGAATCTGGTGCGGGTGCAGATGGCCTGTGAATATATGAAGAAACACACGGACAGCATGGAACTGGTGGCGGAACGGTGTGGATTTCAGTCCGTGTCCACATTTAACAGGAATTTTAAAAAGGTGCTCGATATTACACCTTATCAGTGGAAGATTCATCCGGAAAATTACGAGACGAAGCTGCTTGATTATAAGATTTCCGCGTATAAGGGGTGGTAAATTTTAGAGTGATAAGAAAGTTGTGTTTTTCAGTATGTAAGGCAAATTCAATAACGTAAACGTTTAAGGTGCAAATTCGTGGTCGAATTTGCATGTTTTTTGCCCTATAACGATAACAAACGATGCACGCACAGAGTTATAATGCATATACAATCAGTCAAAAAAGGCGTAAAGGATGTACAAATTGCCGAAACGTTTTTTGAGATTGATGAAAAGTAAAATGTGCAGTACACAACCTGCACAAAAAGAATGGATGGGAGGAAATGAAAATGAAAAGAAAGATTTTAGCAGCTTTACTGGCATCCACCATGGTTCTTTCACTGGTTGGATGCGGCGGTGGTTCTGCTGAGACGCCTGCGGCTCCCGCAGCGGACAGCGGTGCGGCGACAGAGGAAGCTCCGGCAGCGGAGGAGGCTCCTGCTGCAGATGCGGAAGCTCCCGCGGCAGACGCGGCAGCAGGCGGCGAAGAGACCTTGACCGTATGGTGCTGGGATCCTGCCTTCAACTTAAACGCTATGTACGAGGCTGAGAAGGTTTACCAGAAAGACCACCCGAATTTCAAGCTGAATGTTGTTGAGACTCCTTGGGATGATATTCAGACCAAGGTTACCACGGCGGCTACTTCCGGCGATCTGAGCACTCTGCCCGACATCTTCTTGATGCAGGATAACGCGTTCCAGAAGAACGTACTTGCATTCCCGGATGTATGTATGGATCTGACCAACAGCGGCATTGACTATTCTCAGTTTGCAGCAGGTAAGACGGCTTACTCCGTAATCGATGGCAAGAACTACGGCGTACCTTTTGATAACGGTGCAGTTGTTGCCTGCTATCGTACAGACCTTCTGGAACAGGCTGGTTTGACCATCGATGATTTCACGGACATTACCTTTGACCAGTATCTTGAGAATGGTAAGAAGGTTCTGGAAGCGACAGGCAAGCCCCTCATCTCCATGCAGGCAGGCGAGTGTGATCTGATTATGATGATGCTTCAGTCCGCAGGCGCTTCCCTTTTCAACGAGGATGGCACAGCGAACATCGTGAACAACGAGACATTGAAGATCGTTATGGAGACTTACAAGTCTCTCAAAGACGCTGGCGTGCTTACCGAGGTTAACAGCTGGGATGAGTATGTAGGCGATTTCGTAAGCGGTAACGTAGCAGGTACGATCAACGGCTGCTGGATCATGGCTTCCATCCAGACCGCAGAAGACCAGAAGGGCAACTGGGCGATCACCAATATGCCCAGCCTGGTAGGTGCGTCCGGTGCGACCAACTACTCCAACAACGGCGGTTCTTCTTGGGCAGTAACCACGAAATGCGCAAACCCGGATCTGGCATGTGACTTCCTTGCAAGCACATTCGCAGGCAGCAACGAGCTGTATGACAACATCCTTCCCAGCGGCGCTCTGGCAACATGGGCACCCGCAGGTGATTCCAGCGCATACGGCGAGCCTAACGAGTTCTTCGGCGGCGATGCAGTTTCCGCTAAGATCGTGGACTTCGCAACCAAGGTTCCTACCAACATCACAGGCGCTTACTACTACGAGGCACGTAATGCGGTAGCAACAGCAATCACGAACTACATTAACGGTTCCGATCTCGACACAGAGCTCCAGACCGCCGAGCAGACTGTTAACTTCAACATGCAGTAAGCAATGAGTCGTGCAGATTTTGACGAAACAGACGACGAAAGCTTGCTTTCAGGCGGCTGTTTCGGCATAAATCTATAGGGCGAATGCCCGTGAGCCGACGAAGCTGCGAAGCAGATTTGGCGGCTGGCACGACGGAGTAAAGTGGTGCCAAGCTTGCTTTCGTAAGGATTAGCTGACAGGTATCTATAGGGCGACAGCCCGACATCCGACGAAGCCGCGAAGCGGGTTTGGCGGATGGGCACGACGGAGTATATTATATAAGTAACACCTAAACAGGGGAATGGTTTTCTGTAAGCTGTTCCCCTTTTTTACTCCAACGATAGAGAAGGAGGGGTTTTTTTGAGCAAGCCGAAAAAAATGACGCTTAGCAAAAAACAGAATCTGATGGGGTGGGTATTTCTTGCTCCCGGCGCTGCTTTGATTTTCATTATGAGTTTCGTGCCGATGTTTCGGGCATTGATCTTATCGTTTAAGTCGGGCGTTGGCGCGAATATGAAGTGGAGCGGCATCTCCAATTACGTTCGAATGTTTCAGGATACGGTGTTTGTCCAATCCATTAAAAATACATTTTTCTACCTGCTTATTCAGGTGCCGGTGATGTTGATTTTTGCGCTGATTCTGGCGTCCATACTGAATAACAAGGATTTGAGATTTAAGGGGCTTTTTCGGACGATGATTTTTCTGCCTTGCGCAACCTCATTGGTAGCGTACGCAATCATCTTTCGTTCCCTGTTTGCCAACAACGGTTTGGTGAATTTGGCTTTGGTGAATCTGGGTATTTTGGATCAGCCTTACGCGTTCCTAACGCATACGACGAGTGCGCGTATCGTTATCATCATCGCCTTACTCTGGCGGTGGACGGGATACAATATGGTGTTCTATCTGTCAGGGCTGCAGAACATTGAGTACTCCGTATATGAGGCAGCCAAAATTGACGGCGCGTCTGCGGTACAGTCTTTCTTTAAGATTACGGTGCCGCTCTTAAAGCCCACGATCCTGTTGACGGCGATCATGTCCACCAACGGAACGTTACAGCTCTTTGACGAGTCAGTCAACCTGACAAACGGTGGTCCGGCGAATACGTCGATCACCATGTCGCATTACATATACGACATGTCCTTTAAGTATGTGCCTAACTTCGGTTATGCGGCGGCGATGTCCTTCTTAATTTTGGTTCTGGTTGCCGTTCTGGCATTCCTGCAGATGAAAGTAGGTGATAAGCGTGATTAAATTGAGAAAATTCGGTATGTATCTGTTTTTGTGTATCGTATCCTTTATCTCGGTGTTCCCGCTGTACTGGATGGTAAGCGCGGCGACGAATAAGAGCGCTGATGTCATCTCCGGGCGGTTGATTCCGGGCGGCTACTTTTTGGAGAATTGGAAAAATCTGATGGCGGCCCAGAATATTGGGAGAGCTTTTGGAAATTCTTTTAAGTATGCGTTGATTCTGACGTTTGTGTCACTTTTGGTCAGTTCTCTGGCGGGTTATGGATTTGAGATTTTCCATGATAAGGGCAAGGATTTGCTGATGAGCATTATTCTGCTGGCAATGATGGTGCCGTTTGTGGCGACCATGATTCCGCTGTTCCAGATGTTCTCGAAAGCGGGCTGGTTAAACACGACGATCGGATTTATTCTGCCGACGATCTCCACGCCGTTTTTGATTATGATGTTCAGGCAGAGCGCGAGATCATTTCCGCATGATATCATGGAGGCGGCGAGAATTGACGGTCTGTCCGAGATACGCATTTTCTTCCAGATGTTTATTCCGACTATGAGATCGACCTACGCGGCGGCTATGACAATTACTTTTATGAACGCGTGGAACAGTTACCTCTGGCCGAAAGTAATTATGACGGATGCAAACAGTCAAACAATGCCCATGGTGGTGGCGAACCTGACCGAAGGTTATGTGACGGATTACGGTATGCTGATGCTTGCCGTGCTGATCTGTACCCTGCCCACCGCAGTCGTATTCTTCTGCTTACAGAATGCATTCGCGGAAGGTATTACGGGCGCAGTCAAGTGACGTTAGCATTGAGCCGTGCGGATACATGGCAAGTAAGCTGGAGAAACAACGTAATTTTCTGACAATAAGGTGTCAAAAACATCTGGGTATTTGGGTGCTTTTGGCACCTTTCTTCTAAAATGATCAGGACGCCGTACCATTATGAATGCGAACGGACACCCGGTTTTTGGAGTAAGTCTTTTGAAATATGATAATAATGCAGAACAAGGAGGGCAGTTACAGAATGACAAAATCTGATTACAATAAAATAAAAGATCCCCAATTTTTCAAGGAGAATGTGCTTCCCGCACATGCCGCGTTAAATCTGTATGCGGATGAAAAGGAAGCCGCACGGGGGAAAAGCAGCCTGAAACAGTCGTTAGACGGCGTCTGGAAATTCTCATACGCGGTAAACATAGACTCCGCGGTGAAAGGGTTTGAGCAGGAAAGTTATGACTGCAGGCCGTGGGCCGATATCCGGGTGCCGGCGCATATTCAGATGGAGGGGTACGACATTCCGCAGTATGTAAATACACAATACCCGTGGGATGGCAGGGAAGAACTTGTGCCGGGAGAGATCCCGGAGCGATTCAATCCCGTGGCGAGTTACGTGAAGTATTTTGAAGTCCCGGCACATATGCGCGGAAAGGAAATACGCATTGTGTTTGAGGGCGTGGAGAGCGGGATGGCGCTCTGGTGCAACGGCGTTTACGTGGGCTACAGCGAGGACAGCTTTACCCCCTCCGAATTTAATCTTTCGCCTTATCTGAAAGACGGGGTAAACAAACTGGCGGTACAGGTTTACAAATGGACTTCTTCGAGCTGGTGCGAGGATCAGGATTTTTACCGTTTTTCCGGCATCTATAGAAGCGTGTATCTGTACGCGGTTCCCGCCGCGCATGTGGAAGATGTGACGGTGAAGACCCTGTTTGAAGGGGAGGGCTTTGACCGGGCGAAGCTTTCCGTATGCTGTAAGGTAAAAGGAAAAGGTGTTTACAGATTCTGCTTAAAGGACGGCGGAGAGACGCTGTTTGAAAAGGAGCAGAAAGCGGAAGCGGACGGCGAATTTGCTTTTGAGGAAACGGTTGAGAAGCCCGGACTCTGGAGCGCGGAGAATCCTTACTTATACCAGCTGGAAATCAGATGCTGCGGGGGAAACGGTGAGATGGTGGAATATATCTCGCAGGCAGTCGGTTTCCGCAAATTTGAGATGAAGGACAACCGTATGCTGTTAAATGGGAAACGGATTGTATTTAAAGGCACGAACCGTCACGATTTCAGTTCCATATCGGGCAGACATGTCTCCTATGAGGAACTGGTAAAAGACATTGTGACCATGAAACGGAACAATATCAACGCGATCCGCACTTCCCACTATCCCGATGACGAACGGCTCTATGAACTTTGCGACCGCTATGGGCTGTATCTGATCGCGGAGAGCAATCTGGAATCCCACGGCACATGGGATGCGTATCTGAAAGGGAAAAAAGACATGTCCTTCGTGGTGCCGGACGATAAGGCGGAGTGGAAGGAAATGATGTACGACCGCATCCGCTCCTGCTACCACCGGGACAAAAACCATCCGGCGGTGCTGATCTGGTCGGTGGGAAACGAGTCCTTCGGCGGGGAGACGATCTACGAGATGTCGGAGCTTTTCCGCAAGCTGGACGATACGAGACTGGTGCACTACGAAGGTGTGTTCAACGACAGGCGCTACAACGATTCCTCCGATATGGAAAGCCGCATGTACGCGAAGGTGGCGGATATCGAGGAGTATTTGGCAAACGGCGACGGCAAACCTTTTATCTGCTGTGAGTACACCCACGCCATGGGCAATTCCTGCGGCGCGATGCACAAGTACACGGAGCTGGCGGACAAAGAAAATTCCGCTTATCAGGGCGGTTTTATCTGGGATTACATCGACCAGAGCATTTATAAAAAGGATCGCTACGGGAAATGGTTCCAGGCTTTTGGCGGCGACTTCGGGGAGCGGCCTACGGATTATAATTTCAGCGGCAACGGCATCGCTTACGGCGGGGAGCGGGAAGCGTCTCCCAAGATGCAGGCGGTGAAATTTAATTATCAGAATATTGCGGTTACGGTGGAGAAGGACGGCTTCGAGGTGTGGAACAAGAACCTCTTCGTATCAACGGATCTATTCCGATGTGCGGCGGAGCTTCTGCGGGACGGCATATGCATCGAATGCAGGGAGCTTACGGATATCGCCGTGGAGCCGGAGAGCAGACGGAATTTCCCTGCGCCTTTTGCTTTGCCGGAGGATGCGGGCGAGTATGCGGTGACCATATCCTTCCTTTTGAGAGAGGATACACTGTGGGCGAAGGCCGGGCATGAAGTGGCTTTCGGGCAGGCGGTGATCGGAAAGGTGGATGCGCCCGCGGAGGAAAAGAAAAAACCGTTCACTGTGATATGGGGTAATGACAATGTCGGCATTCGGGGCGAGAGCTTTGACATACTGTTTGCGGAGCCGGCAGGCGCGTCGTCGGCCTTTGGTCTGGTGTCCTACCGCTATGCGGGGAAAGAGCTGATCGAGACGGTTCCCAGACCGAATTTCTGGCGGGCACCCACGGATAACGACGATGGCAACAACATGACGGCCAGACAGGGACAGTGGAAGCTGGCGAGTCTTTATGCTTCCGGCAAAGGGATGGGCCGTAAACTGGACGTGCCGGGATGCGCATATGAGAATCCCATTGTCCGCGAGGAGGAGGATCATGTCAGTGTGACCTACCTCTATAATCTGCGGACGACACCGGAGGCTTCCTGCCGGTTAAATTATAAGGTGTACGGCGACGGCAGCGTGCAGACTACCCTTACTTATGACCCGGTGGAAGGACTTTCGGATATGCCGGAGTTCGGCGTGCTGTTCAAGCTGAACGCGGATTATGACCGCCTGGAATGGTATGGCAACGGCCCGGAGGAGACTTACGCTGACAGAGATCAGGGTGCGAAACTTGGCGTATACCGCAACCGTGTGGCGGACAATATGGCGGCTTACCTCGTACCGCAGGAATGCGGCAATAAGACAAAAGTGCGCTGGGCGAAGGTGACTGACATGCGGGGGCGCGGTATGCTCTTTAGCGGGGAAGATTTAAGTTTCTCGGCATTGCCCTACACGCCCCATGAGATTGAAAACGCGAGACATCCCTACGAGCTGCCGCCTGTGCATTACACGGTGGTGCGCGTGGCCAAGGGGCAGATGGGCGTCGGCGGCGACGACAGCTGGGGCGCGCCGGTGCACCCGGAGTACCATCTGGACGTGAGCGGGAAGATGGAGTTTAGCTTTACGTTCCGGGGGATTTGAAATAAGCCGGGCAGAATAAATAGTTGTGCATAGCCGGAAGAGGCATTGGTGTTTGGACCAGTGCCTCTTTCTTTTACTTTTTACAGGATGAATCAGTGAAATTTTGTTTAGAATATGATATAAAAGAAAGAGAAGAGAACAGTACAAAAATTCGGGCGGGCGCCCGGGACGGAGGTAAGAATGCGCAAAACAAAGATTGTATGTACCCTTGGACCATCCACAGACAACGAGGAAGTGCTGCGGCAGATGATGCTGGAGGGCATGAACGTTGCCAGGTGCAACTTTTCCCACGGTGTCCACGAGGATCACAAGAGAAGAATGGACGTGGTGAAAAAACTCCGCAAGGAGGTGGGCAGGCCGGTGGCTATCCTGCTTGACACCAAAGGCCCGGAGGTTCGCGTGAAGAATTTTAAGGATGGAAAAGTTGTGTTGGAGGAAGGGCAGCTTTTCACCCTGACGGCCGACGAGGTGGAGGGCACGAAGGATATTGTGAGCGTAACTTACAACAGGCTCTATGAGGATCTGGAAGAGGGAATGCGGGTGCTCATCGACGACGGTCTGATTGAGATGAGAGTGGAGAAGGTGGACAAAAGCAATATTGTCTGCCGCGTGATAAACGGCGGCACGGTCTCCAATCACAAGGGCGTCAACGTGCCGGACGTGGATCTGTCCATGCCTTATATCAGCGAGAAGGACAGGGAGGACATTCTTTTCGGCATTGAGCAGGACGTGGATTTTATTGCGGCCTCCTTTGTGCAGAAAAAGGAAGATATTTTGCAGCTTCGAAAGCTTCTTGAAAAAAACGGCGGCGAGGATATCAAAATTATTTCCAAGATAGAGAACGCACAGGGTGTGGCAAACATTGATGACATTCTGGCGGTGTCCGACGGCATTATGGTGGCCAGAGGGGACATGGGCGTGGAGATTCCCTATGAGGATGTGCCGGTGATCCAGAAAGAGATCATCAAGAAGGTGTACCGGGCCGGAAAGCAGGTGATCACCGCCACGCAGATGTTAGAGTCCATGATTAAGAATCCGAGACCGACCCGGGCGGAGACCACAGACGTTGCCAACGCGGTTTACGACGGCACAAGCGCGATCATGCTCTCCGGGGAGACGGCGGCGGGTTCCTATCCGGTGGAAGCGGTGAAAACAATGGTCAAAATCGCGGAGCGCACGGAACAGGACGTGGATTACCGCAAGCGGTTTTTCCTGCTGGAGCGGGAGGCCAATCCCGATGTGACGGACGCGATCTGCCATGCAACCTGCACGACGGCTCTTGACTTGAATGCCAAGGCTATCGTGACGGTCACAAAATCGGGCAGATCCGCAAGGATGATTTCCCGCTACCGTCCCAAGAGCGATATCATAAGCTGTGCCACCACCGAGAAGGTGTGCAGACAGCTCTCCATGACGTGGGGTGTGACGCCGCTCTTGATTAAGGAGGAGAAGGACGCCTATGTGCTGTTTGACAAGGCGATCGCGGCGGCGGAGAAGAAAGGGCTTTTGGCGAAGGGTGATCTGACGGTTATCACCTCCGGGGTGCCCATCGGGATTTCCGGCACCACGAATATGATTAAGGTGCAGAATGTATAGCAATTGGGCCGGAAATGACTTCTCTCGCCACGTAGAGGGTGCTGTCGGGTCGGGCGTTCATGCTCCACTTGACTAAGGTCATAAGGCCCCGCTCAATTTCAATGCAGGTAATGCAGCGGGGATGTACGCAGCTTCCCGTGTTGTAGTAATTGGCGGGCTCGGTGGGCAGGATGGGACGGTGGGTGTGCCCGGTAATCAGGATACGGTGGTTTTCCTGCGCCCACTGGTCTAAGCGGGTTTCACATTTGTTTTTCACACGATAATTTTTGGCGGCGCTGGTAGGGTCGAGTATGCCCAGATTTTCCAGCGGCCGCCAGATATAGCGGACGAGGAAACGGGAAAGGGGCCAGAGCGTAGAGTTTAACAGGCTTGCCTGATGCCCGTGCGTCAGATAGAGCGTTACGTGAGACCTGCTGTTTGGCAGCAGGTCTGTGGTGAGAATGATTCCCTCATAAAAGGTGAGGGAAGGAAAAAGTGGCTGCATCTGTTGGGACTGCGTACAGAAAAAAGTGCCGCAGCTTTTAGCGGGGTAGCCCTTTTTCCGTTTTACAATATCGTGGTTGCCGTAGAGAAGATACAGCCGATTCTCCTGATAAAGCTGTTTGAAAAGCCAGAAGACATTGCTGTGCACATCAATGATATTTTTCATGCTTCTGTTTTCCCAGAGCTCATCCCCATCCCCCAGCTCGATATAGGTAAAGCCCTGCCGGTAATAATGCTCCAGCGCGGCGAAGTACAGATGCTGGTTTTTCAGAAAATTGTCGGAGGAAGTTCCCATGCCTCTGTGGCAGTCGCTCATTAGGACATAGCGGGAGCGGTTTGAGAGAGGCAGGGCAGGGGCATTTTGAAAGGCGCGGTCAAGACGCGAGAAAGCGCTCATAGTCAGCCCTCCCTGCGGCGGCGTTTGTGACAGCGCTTGTTAAAACGCCGTAGTCTGAGAAGCTTGCGAAAGGCAGCCGGGAGATAATAGTACAGGTACAGAACGCGGTCTTCCGTACAGAGGAACGGGCGGGTGACCCAGAGATAGAGCTTGCAGAAGAGTTTGTTTTTCCATTGGGAGAAGCGTCTCCAAAAGCGTGTCAGCAGATTGTACTTTGTGGTATCCCTGTGGAAAACGAAGCAGACGCTGAGACCTCTGACTGACAGGCAGTCTTCCGGGCAGCCGGCACGTTTCAAGCCGTCCAGAAAGGCGGAGAGCATTTCTCTGTTGGGGAAACAGATGCAGGATTCCATGGTGAGGCAGGAGGGTCTGGAAAAGCACCCCACGAGAAAGGCGGTGAGCCACCAGTGGCGTTCGGAGTTGCAGATACACTCGTTTTCACATTTACAGAGCCGGAAAGAGCAGTCCAGCATTTCATTTTCTTCCGCGCAGGAAAACCATGCGTTTTTGTAATCGCTCTCGGGAATGATGGAATCGGCGTGATAGATACCGATTTCCGCCCCGGTATTGATGCCGTACTGGCCTTTCCAGAACTCGATCAGCCAGGTTCTGCCCCGGTAGTCGAAATAGACCGGAAGGGAATCGAAAACCATTTGAAAACGGGGCGCCATATAGTCGTAGAGCCGGGTGTAACCGGCCTGCCGCTGGGGCGCGTCCACCGTGGAGGAAAAGAAGCCGCAGTCGCAGTGAAAATCATAGCCAAAGGGATATACCAGCTCGTTTAGAAGGGAACATTTGGTGCAGTAGTCCATGGCATTGATTTTACAGATGATTTTTTTGCGCCGGCATTGAAAGAAGATACAGCCGAGAATGGCTGCGAGAAGTAAAGCAAAGAATAAAAGATACATAACTTTATATCCTGTGTCGTTTTACTTTATTTTATGTCGAATACAGATAAATTGTTCGGCGAGAGCAGGTCATTTTGCCGGTGCCGGGACTGGAAATAATGCGGATAGGTTATTTGGCCAAGCGAAGGCATGTCATTGGAGAAACAGACATGCCAGCGGCACCGTAACAAGGCTTAACACAGTCGTCAGAATGATGCCCTGCGAAATGGATTCCGTGTCCATATCCATCTGTTTGGCCAGCATGAGGGGCATGTTGGCGGCGGGAACCGCCACCATCAGGAGCATGGTGTTTAAAATCAGTCTGTGATCGAGGAACATGCGCATCAGCAAAACGCAGCCAATGGGCACGAGAATTTGCCGGAGCAGGGTAAAAGCATAGAGCTTCGGGTGGGAAAAAATGTCCCTCGGCGCCATCTGCGCCACGGAAACGCCCAGCACCAGCATGGATAAAAGGGTGGTAGCGCGTCCGGCATAAGAGAGGGTGGACGATATGATCACGGGCACGGGGAAATTTCCCAGGTAAAACAGTATGGTGACTGCGGCGGATATCGTTCCCGCGTTGATGAGCTTTTTCAGGCGGCCGGAGGCAGGAGGTGCAGCGTCTCCGTCTGCTGTCTGCCCGGCGGCCCGCTGTAACAGGGAAATACCGAATGTATAGATCAGCAGATTAAAAAGCAGGTTAAAGATAGATACGAAAATCAGAGATTCGCTGCCAAGCACCGCGGAGGCGAGTGGGATGCCGATAAAGCCGACGTTGCCAAAAACGGTCAGCATCTGATAGGCGTAGTGCAGGTTTTTTTGCACGCGCAGAATATGGGGGAGCAGGAAGCCGAAAGCGATCAGGATGGCAAAAATAACGGAGTAGACGACTAACGCAATGCCAAGCTCCCGCAGGGACGCCTTGGGGCCGTCCTCCAGAGCGGAGCAGATTAGGAGCGCGGGGTTGGTGACGTTGATAATCAGGCCGGAAATTTGTTTGGAGCCTTCCTCCGAAATCATACCCCGCCGATAAAGGATCATGCCGATGCCGATCAGTATAAAGATGATAACCATCTGCTGTAATACAACTGTGATACTCATTGATGTGTGCCTCTTTTCCTAAAATTTAAACAGTTTCCATTGTAGCACGTTTTCATTCTGAATGGAAATCAGAAAAGAAAACTGCTACAATAAAAAATGAGGGTTCAATGAACATGTGGACATGTTTGCAGGACTCATGGAGACAAATTATGATTTATACAGTGACTTTTAATCCGTCTTTGGACTATATTGTTTCTATGCATAACTTTGCCATGGGAAGGACAAACCGCACGACCGGAGAACGGTTGTTCCCCGGCGGTAAAGGCATCAATGTCTCAATTGTGCTGTGCAATCTTGGGATAGAAAATACGGCGCTTGGTTTTGTCGCCGGATTTACGGGGGAAAAGATTGAGAGGGAAACGGCGGCTATGGGACTGCGCACCGATTTTATCCGTGTCGATAACGGGTTTTCCAGAATTAATGTCAAATTGAAGGACTATGATGGCACGGAAATTAACGGCATGGGACCGGATATTACGGAGAATTGTGTGGAACAGCTCTATGGGCAGCTGGATCAGCTGCGGGCGGGGGATGTTCTTGTTCTGGCGGGCAGTATTCCCAAATGTCTGCCCGACTCCATCTACAGCGATATTTTAAGGCGATTTTTCGGAAGGGGTATTCTGTTTGTGGTCGATGCTACAAGGGAGCTGCTTGTAAATGTGCTGCAGTACCGGCCGTTTCTTGTGAAACCGAACAATCACGAGCTGGGAGAAATCTTCGGCGTGGAGCTGCGCACAAGACAGGAAGTGATTCCCTATGCGCGAAAGCTGCAGGAAATGGGGGCGGAGAACGTGCTCGTATCCATGTCCGGTCAGGGCGCGGTTTTGATGGATGCGGCGGGGGATGTGCACGAGCTTCCGGCGCCGGAAGGGACGCTGGTCAACGCTGTGGGGGCGGGAGACTCCATGGTAGCCGGATTTCTGGCGGGATGGATGCAGAATGAAGATTATGGACATGCATTCCGCATGGGAATTTCCGCGGGAAGCGCCAGCGCGTTTTCTGAATTTCTGGCCACGCGTGAAGAGGTGGAGGCGGTATATGAAGGCATAATGCATGAGAAGGCGGAAAGATAACTATAGACGAACGGCCGCCGGATATTATATACTAAATAAAGTTATTTGGCAGGAGGTAAGGATGCAACGCTATATCATGGCTCTGGATCAGGGAACGACCAGCTCCCGCTGCATTTTGTTTGATAAAAGGGGTAATATCTGCAGCATGGCGCAGAAGGAGTTTACCCAGATTTACCCGCAGGCAGGCTGGGTGGAGCATAATCCCCGCGAAATATGGGCGTCCCAGCTTGCGGTGGCGATTGAGGCGATGGCGGGGATCGGCGCGGATGCCTCGTGCCTGGCGGGCATCGGCATCACCAACCAGCGGGAGACGACGATTGTGTGGGACAGGGAAACCGGCGAACCGGTGTACAATGCAATCGTGTGGCAGTGCCGCAGGACGGCGGAATTTATTGACGGATTGAAGGCGCAGGGCCATGCGGAAACGATACGGGCGAAGACAGGGCTGGTGCCTGACGCTTATTTTTCGGGAAGCAAGATCGCCTGGATTCTGGATCATGTGGAGGGGGCGCGGGAGAGAGCGGAGCGTGGAGAACTGTTGTTCGGCACGGTGGATTCCTGGCTGATTTGGAATATGACGAAGGGTGCGGTGCACGCTACGGATTACACCAATGCCTCCCGCACCATGCTGTATAATATTCACACGCTGGAGTGGGATGAGGAGCTTCTCTCCATGCTGCGGATTCCTCGCCGAATGCTGCCGGAGGTGAAGCCCTCGGGGACGGTGTTCGGTGAGAGCGACGCGAGTATTTTCGGTGCGCCCGTTCCCATCGCGGGGGCGGCGGGCGACCAGCAGGCGGCGCTTTTCGGTCAGTGCTGTTTCGAGCCCGGCCAGGTGAAAAATACATACGGTACGGGATGCTTTCTCCTGATGCATACGGGCGGAGAGGCGATTGCTTCCGGGAGCGGCCTGCTCACCACAATGGCGGCGGGGAATACTTTGGAACCGTCGTATGCGCTGGAGGGCAGCGTGTTTGTGGCAGGCGCGGCGGTACAGTGGATGCGGGACGAGATGCGGATGATGAAAATAGCGCAGCATTCCGAAAAATATGCCATGCGCGTGCCTGATACAAACGGGGTTTATGTGGTTCCCGCCTTTGTGGGCATGGGGACGCCCTACTGGAATCCTTACGCGCGAGGCACGGTGGTGGGTATTACACGCGGCTGCCAGAAGGAGCATTTTGTGCGGGCGGTGTTGGAGTCCATTGCCTACCAGTCCATGGATGTGCTGAAGGCGATGGAGAAGGACGCAGGGATTCCGTTCCGTGAACTGAAGGTGGACGGCGGCGCCAGCGCCAACGATTTTCTGATGCAGTTTCAGGCGGATATCACGGGACGGGCGGTGCACCGTCCGAGCTGTATCGAGACGACGGCTCTTGGCGCGGCATATCTTGCCGGACTTTCGGTGGGATATTGGAAGGATAAAGAGGAGATCAGCGAAAACTGGCAGCTCGGAAAGCGGTTTGACGCGGCGATGGAAGAAAAGACAAGGAAACAGCTTGTAAAAGGATGGAAACGGGCCGTCAGATGCGCGCTGGCGTGGGCGGAGGATTCGTGATAACAATGAGCGGGGCCTGCATGGAAGTGTAATTAATTTAATTACATTTTCATGCAGGCGTTTTCTATTATGGGATCACATTTTATGATGGAAAAAGGTGGCGGCAGGTGGTAAAAAATCTGCTCCTGATTACAAAAAATGACACCTGCAGGCCATATTTGCTCCGTATATAATAAATATAGGATATCCGAACAGATGAAACTAACATAACAGGCAGTAAGTAAAAATATAGAATGGGAGGAGTTATCATGGCAAACAGATTTGGAAGATTTGCGGCATTGGGAATGACAGCAGCTATTGCCGTCGGCATGCTGACAGGATGTGGAGAACAGCAGGCGGCTCCGGCACAGGAAAACGCGGTGCCGCAGACGGAAAACGCGGCAGAGACGGGGAAAGAGGAGAATGAAACAGGGAATCAGGCAGCGACTGCCAGTGAGCAGACGCTGGAAGTAGAAGTGATATACACAGGAGAACCGCTTGAGCAGTTTCGCGGTATTATGGATGACTTCACAGCGCAGACGGGTATCGGCATCGAACTGGTTACACCCGGATCAGACTATGAGGCTGTGATGAAGACGAGAATGGCATCGGGAGAAATGCCGGATGTCTTTGTAACTCACGGATGGTCCATTGCGAGATATAAAGAGTATCTGACACCGCTAAACACAGAGGCGTGGTACGGAAAGATTGACGAGTCAATTCTTTCGATTATTTCGGATGACGACGAGGCGATTTATGTGTTGCCGATTACGCAGGAGGTTAACGGGATTGTATATAACAAAACCGCGCTTGAGAATGCAGGCGTAAAAGCGGAGGACATCCGTACGATGGAAGACTTTGGTGAGGCCTGCGAGATGGTGAAAAACTCCGGTGTGGCGCCGATTCATATCGGAGGAAAGGATACATGGACTGCGGCAGTACTTTATAATGCCATAGCGCCGGCATTTTATACGGCGGAGGGGTGCAGATACCCTTCGGGTGATGCGCTGAAAGACGGCAGCTTTGACTGGGATACGAATGGCGGCTATGCGCTGGCGGAGATTGCGGAAATGGTAGAGAAAGGATACTTTAATGCGGATCTGATCACGGCGGACAATGCAGCGACGCTCACGGCGATCGGGGAAGGCACGGCCGCATTCAATACCGACGTAAAAATTGCCAATGTGGTAAATATTGCGCCGGAAGCACAGCTTGGTATCATGCCGATTCCTTCCACTTCGGAGGACGGGAAGTCCGAGTACATGATCGGAGAGGGAAGCTGCTTCGGTATCTGGAAGGATACGGAGAAGATGGATGCGGCAAAACAACTGTTAAGTTTTCTGGCTGAGCCGGAGACGGCGAACCGCGTGATGGAAGCGGATGGCGGCCTTCCCGCACTGGAAGGTATGGGTACGGAAAATGTAACTTATAAGGCCTTTGTGGAAAGCCAGAGCGCTTTTGAGGGAGATATTTATTATGATAACCTGTTTGACAGGGAGTATTTCCCGACAGGCATGTTTAACGCGATGGCGGATGCGGTTATTGAGGTGTTTATGGATCCGGGTGATGGCGGCGTAGATGCCGGTGTGCAGCAGCTCAAGACCAACTATCTGGATAAATACGGGATTTCAGAGTAAACGGAAATTGAGGATTGGCAGAGCGCATCACGTATACAATGTAGACAGAGAGTGTGAAAAGATATGGATAAAAGAACTGCGAAAATGAACTGCTTTTATATACCGGCCGTCTGCCTGATATTGTTTTTTGTAATCAGGCCCTTTGGGGAAACAATTTATATCTCTTTTTGCAGATGGAATGGTTATTCTCCAAATAAGGTTTTTGCAGGTATTCGTAATTATACGGATATGCTATCGGATAAACGGCTCTTGACGGCGCTTATCAATACCATTATATATGGATTTGGTTCCACGCTGTTACAGAACCTGATCGGAATGGCGGCGGCGTTTTTTGTGAATTCCCGGTTTAAAGGGAACAGTCTGGTACGAGTAGTTCTCTATCTGCCGATTATGATATCCGGCCTGATTATGGGGTATATTATGTACTTTTTCCTGACCTATGACAGAGGGGTTCTGAATGAACTGATGGGGATATTTGGAAAAGAGGCGGTGGACTGGCTTGCGGATGGCAGGCGTGGTGTCGTGTTTATCACACTGATTAATTCCTGGCAGTTTGCCGGATATTCCATGATCATATACCTCTCGGGAATACAAAATATTCCGCAGATGTATGTGGAAGCTGCGGCGATCGACGGGGCGGGCCGGGCTGCCCGCTTCCGTTACATCACGCTGCCTATGCTGGTTCCCGCAATGACAAATGCGGTGGTAATCAATCTGATTGGAGGGCTCAAGCTGTTTGATGGTATTATTTCTCTGACAAACGGAGGGCCCAATTACACAACACATTCCATGATGACGTATTTAAACAGCCAGTATTTTATGTCGGAAAAAGCAGGATATGCATCGGCGATAGGTATTGTGACCTTCGTCATGATAATGGCTTTTTCTCTGGTGAGCAACCGGTATTTTGAGAGAAAAATGCAGGATATGTAGACTACGGGCAGGAAATGGCGCCGCGTGCTGCGGGGTTTTGGGAAAACAGAAGGAACGGGTGAGGCGATTGCGTGTAAAGAGTAATTTAAGGAAAAATTGGTGGAAATATCTGGTGGCAATAGTTGTTATGGCAGTATATCTGCTGCCGATTTATGTGGTGGCGGTCACTTCTCTGAAACCGGTGACTGACCATTCGTCAAGGCTGCTTCCGCCGGCAGAACTTTATTGGGAAAACTATAGAAAGGTATTTCAACACAGCCATATATTGAACGCGATGAAAAATTCCCTTATTATTACGGCGGGAACCGTGCTTGTGGTAGTGATAACTGGCTGTCTGGCGGCCTATCCCATGGCGAGAAATAAGAACCGCATCAGTAAGGCGGTAAAAATATTTGTACTGGGCGTCATGATGGTACCGGGGATGTCCATGGTGGTAGGTATTTACTCAACGCTTGTCTCCATTGGGGCCGTCAATACTTACTGGGGGATTATTGCTGTCGGTGCGGCGCTGGGACTGCCAGTGGCGATTTATATGTATGCCAACTTTATCACGGCGATACCGGTGTCTCTGGACGAAGCAGCTTACATGGATGGCGCCGGAAACCTGAGAACCTTTTTTTCGGTCATTCTGCCGCAGCTTAAACCTGTCACCGCTTCGGTGGTATTGATGCAGGCGATCACGAGCTGGAACGAGTATGGATATTCCCTTTATGTTCTGCAGAAAAAGGAAATGTACAATGTGACGTTGACGGTCAAGCAGTTCTTCGGGGAACAAATGATGGATTTAAACGGAGCGGCAGCCTGTGCGGTGGTAGCGATTTTCCCGGTGATTGTTGTCTACCTGTTCCTGCAAAAATATTTTGTGCAAGGCGCTATGGACAGTGCCGTGAAGGGATAGAAAGGATTGAAAAAAATGAAAAAGATTGCTTTTATAGGGGCCGGCAGCGTGGTCTTTACCAGAAGTCTGGTTCGTGATCTGATGACATTTCCCGCATTTCAGGATGCGGAGATTGCATTGATGGATATCGACGATGAGAAACTAATGTATGCAGCAAAATCCGTGGAAAAAATTATCGCTTCCGGGAATTACCCGGCACGGGTCGTTTCCACAAAAAGCAGGGCGGAAGCCCTGGAAGGGGCGGATGGTGTTGTGAGCGCCATCAATGTCGGTGATATCAACGTATGGGCGAATGATGTGACGATTCCTAAAAAGTACGGTGTTGATATCAATGTGGGCGATACCAGAGGACCTGCCGGAATTTTCCGGGCGATGCGGACGGCGCCGGTCATGCTGGATATATGCCGGGATATTGAAACATACTGCCCGGGCGCCGTGTTTTTGAATTATACGAATCCGATGGCGATGCTGTGCAGGGTGATGCAGAGCGAGACCAAGGTCAATGTGACGGGACTGTGCCATAGTGTACAGGGGACAGCAGAGATGCTCGCGAAATGGATTGGGGCGGATATGGCGGATGTCACCTATCTGTGCGCGGGAATCAATCATCAGGCGTTTTATCTGGACTATAAGTGGAAGGGAGAAGATGCCTATCCGCTGATCAGACAGGCGGTGGAAGAGCATTATCAGGATGAGATTGTGCGCAATGAGATGTTCCGCCATCTGGGATACTATGTCACGGAGTCGAGCGGACATGCCTCCGAGTATGTGGCCTGGTTCAGAAAACGTCCGGATCTGATTGAAAAATATTGTACACATGGGTTAAACTGGAATCCAGGCCATTATTTTATGGTTAAGACAGAATATGAGAAAAGAGAAAGCACATGGCGGCAGGAGTTTCTGAACTGGGCGGATGACGCGGTGAACCTGAAACGCGGAAACGAATATGCCGCATATATTTTCAACGCCATGTTCGGAGACGGTACTCTGTATAAATTTAACGGGAATGTAAGAAACTTTGGATTGCTTGACGATCTGCCGGAAGGGTGCTGTGTGGAAGTACCAGTATTGGCTTCTAAAGCAGGACTGGAACCGATTCATGTTGGCAGACTGCCGGCGCAGTTGGCACTTTTGAATAATATCAGTGCGAGAATTGAGGAGCTGGCCGTGGAGGGGATTATTACCGGGGATCCACAGAAGATATATCAGGCATGCTATTTTGACCCGCTGACTTCGGCAGTTTTAAGCCTCGCGGAGATTAAGAGCATGGTGCGTGAAATGTTTGAGGCAAATCGGGAATTTTTACCGCAATTTAAAAATTTTCAATAAAATATGAATGGGCTGACACGTGAAAGGCAGAAATTTTTCGCGTGCCAGCCATGTGAAAGGTATCAAATGAAAAAGCATTCGCTGAAATCTTCTCTGTACAGAGTATTTGCGGGATCTGTGGTCATGCCATTTATTGTGATCAGTCTGATCCTGCTGTTTTTCTTTAATTACCAGATCCTGGACGGCTATAAGACCAGCAACAGGATCACGCTGCAGATTATTGTAAACCATTTGCACAGCTCTCTTAAAAATTCGGAAAGATTCTTTCTGCAGTATGTATTTGACGATGACATTTCCCGCTTTTATCAGTATGTGAATTATAATGAGATTGATGCTTCTGAGGAAAATCTGTACCAATATATCCGCTGTGCTTCCGGGTACCGGAGCGCCCTGAACAATTATCTGACGACGGCGGATGATGTGCACAGAGGAATGGGTTTCCTGCCAATCCATGCGAATCGGAACAATCTGTTTTATCTGCGAAAATACGGAGGATTTGTGATACGGTACCAGAATGCGGCCGAGAATATGGCTCCCCTATATGACTGTCTGGAGGAACTTTCCTCGGGACAAGTGATGTTTCTGTCGGGAAGTATTATGTCAGGCTGCGAGGAGTACGAAGAGGAGGAAGAGGTTTTTACCATATTGTGTCCGGTGAACCATTTGGAGAGGGCTTCCAGACAGGGCTATGTGTTTCAGGAGTTAAAAAAGACGGTTTTTTCCGATCTGGTTAAGGAGATCACATTGCCGGAGGGGGCAGGGCTGGTCATTTATTTTCCGGACGGAACGCCGGCGTATGCAACGGATGAACTTTTTATCGGAGAAACAGATTTTACGGCGGATATGGGAGAGACCATGGGAAAAAGGATCCGCATAGGAACGAAAACCTATTATCTGTATTATATGCAGGAAGAACGGTATGGCTTCGCCGTACATTACTTACTGCCGCAGAGCGCGATATTGAAAGAGGCAAACAGGACGTCGCTGGTAATTCTGTCATTTTGGTTTCTGGCTATGACGGCCGCATTTTTTATATTTATGAACCTGAGCCGCAGGATCTCCGTTTCGACCGGGGCGATCATGACATACATTCAAAAATACCGTCTTGCGGATAAGGATAACGAACAGATGCCGCCGATGCAGATTGAGGAGTTTGCGGATATTTCTCTGGCACTCAGGGAAATGACAGAGAGAATCACCGATCTGGTACAGCATGAATATATATGGAAAATGAATCAGCAGATGGCGGAATACAAGGCTATGCAGGCGGAGATTAACCCGCATTTTTTTCATAATGTAATGAATTCCCTGCAGGCGCTGAACCGAATGGAGGACAGGAAAAATCTGGATAAGGGGATTGTAAATCTTTCCAGAATGTTTCGCTATACATGTGAATCCGGGTATGAGTCGAGTATTTTGAGAGAGTGCAGATTTATCGAAAGCTATCTGATCCTGGAAAAAATCCGTTTTGAGAAAAGGCTGCATTACGAAATTCATGTGGACACGGAGATAGAGGATTTTATGATTCCCAAGCTTTTACTGCAGCCGCTGGTTGAAAATGCCATGCGGCATGGAATGCCATCTGACGGGAGCCGGATGCGCATTGTATTGCACGCGGAAAAAGTGAAAAGCGGGAATGGGGAAGCTTTCGTATGGATTATGATAGCGAACGACGGCGTACCATATGAGGAGAAAGCGGTTTATGACGGGGGAAGAGTCGGGATTGTCAGTGTGAGGGAACGTCTGTTTATCACATATCCGGATTCCTTTTTCTGGTACGACAGGAAAGGTGAATACCGGACGGTATGTAATCTGCTGATTGCAATGGAAAACGGGGAGGAAGATGGAGGAGGGATATCATTGTGAATATTTTGATTACGGATGACGAGAGGCTGGTCAGGGTGAATCTGTGTTCTATGATTGAGGAGCTGTATCCGGGGGAACACCGTATCTGCCAGGCAGCAGATGGCGCGGAGATGGTGCGGATGGTGGGGGAAGCGTTTTATGATATGGTCTTTCTGGATATCAATATGCCGAAGATTAACGGCCTGGATGCGCTGGATACGTGCCGGGAGCTGTCGCCTGAAACATGTTGGTGTATTTTGACGGGCTACGCGGAATTTGAATATGCAAAAAGATCTATTTCACTCGGTGCGGCAGGTTATCTACTGAAACCCTTGGACATAGAAGAACTGAAATGCCTGATGGATGCGGTGATCAGAGAGAAGGAGGAGGGGAGGAAGAATAAAGGTCAGATTTTTGAGAGCAGGATGAGCCTGGCTATTTCTCTTGCTGACAGCGTGGGCGTAGTAAACCAGATGCAGCCGGAGAGAGAAGGAGCCGTGTACAGTATCTATCTGTTTTTTCTGGATACGGAGAAACCGGAAAACCGCAGGGAGCTGTACGCAGGACTGTACGATGACCTTTCGAAATATTTGCAGAAAAATATAGATGTGCAGGATAAGTATGCGCTGTTTTTTCTCCAGACAAGTGAATTGTGCCTGCTGATTGAAGGAAATGAATACGCAAGGCTGCAGTCTTATCTAAAGATTCACTGGAAAGCGGGCGATGTACGCGCAAGGACTGTTGCAATCTGGTCAACTGCCACTGATTTTGCGGAATTATATATGAATAAGCAGATTATGCTGGCGATGTCGAGCCTGCGGATGCTGGAGGAAAACGGAAAAGTCATATCTTTACAGGAACTGAAAGAGCAAAAGAATCTGTTGAAAAGGCAGTATTTGTGTGAAAAGATAGAGATGCTGACGGCGGCGTACATGACGGGGAATTATGTGCTGGCAAATGAGCTTCTGCACGAAATGGAGCAGGACGACAGTTTGAAAACCGGTTTTGATCTCATCGACCGTCGGCCTCTTGCGGATTATCTGTCCATGTGCTGGAATGAAGGCTGCGGTGAGGGAGACTTTTCGGAACTGCTTAGTCAGTTTGGAAACGCGGTTCAGGACAGTTTGAGTTGTGAACATGGCAAAAAGAATGATGTCATAGCACAAATCAAAGAATATGTGTCGGCAAACTATATGAATGATGTGACGATCGCGGAGATAGGAAGTCGGTTTGCGATCAGTCCTTCTTATATCAGTCGGATATTCAGGGAAAAGACAGGTGAAAAATACATTGATTTTGTAACTGCTGTCCGTATGAAAAAGGCCATGGAATTTTTGCAGAAAGAACCTTCCGTATCGGTAAAGGAAGTGGCGGCGAGAGTGGGTTATGTCAGTGAAAAACATTTCTCCAAGATGTTTAAGCGGTACTACGATCTGCTGCCCTCACAGATCAACAGCGAAAAGTTATAAAAATAAAATAAAAATGGGGACATTGATTCCCTTTAGGTGTATAATACTTTTGTTCAGAAGACAGGAAATTCTATGGGATGGGCCTGTCCATTTTACAATTAGAAAGGAATCGGAATATGAACATCACCTACAACGAAAAGAACAGAATCTTTAAACTGGACACGCCCAACACAAGCTACTGTATTGGCGTGGTGGACGAGGAGAACTTTTTGGGGCATGTGTATTACGGCAGGCGCCTTGGGTCGGATGATCTGGCGTATCTGATGCGCACGGGGGAACCGCCCTATGTGCCCTCGGAAAACAATAGAGACAGAACTTCCTTTTTAGATACCTTTCCGATGGAATATACGGGACACAATCTGGGCGATTACAGGGAGGGAACACTTTCGGTGCGCACGCTGTCCGGACATACGGGAGTCTCGCTCTCCTATGTATCCCATCGCATTTACGACGGCAAGGAGGCGCTTGACGGGCTTCCGGCAACCTTTGGTGGAAAGGACGAGTGCAAGACGCTGGAGATTGTCTGTGAGGATTCAATTCTGAAACTGCAGGTGGTTTTATCTTACAGCATTTTTGCGGACACGGATGCGATTGCAAGAAGCGTGAAAGTGATCAATAATGGCGGCAATGCGATTTATCTGACGAAGGTATTATCCGCCTGCATCGACATGGACAATGCCGATTACGAGATGATTACCCTGCACGGCTCCTGGGCGAGAGAGCGGGCCATCCAGACATGTCCGATCAGGAAAGGAAAGCAGAGTGTCGGTTCGGTGCGTGGAGAGTCCAGCCATCAGGAGCATCCCTTTATGGCATGGAAGAGCAGGACGGCCACGGAGGAGACGGGTGATGTTTACGCCATGAATTTCGTCTATTCCGGCAATTTCATCGCGCAGATTGAGGAGAGCCAGTTTGGCAGTATCCGCGCCATGATGGGTATTCACCCGGAGGATTTCTGCTGGAAGCTGGAGCCGGGCGAGCGCTTTCAGGCGCCGGAGGTGATCTGTGTGTATTCGGCGGATGGCCTGGGCGGCATGACGAGAAACTTCCACGAGCTGTACAGGAATCACCTGATTCGGGGTATTTATAAGGATAAAAAGCGGCCGATCCTGATCAACAACTGGGAGGCGACCTACTTTGACTTTGACACGGATAAGCTTCTGGATATCGCCAGACAGGCTTCCGCGCTGGGCATAGAAATGCTGGTTATGGACGACGGGTGGTTCGGACACAGAAACGACGACAATTCCAGTCTTGGCGACTGGATTGTGAATGAGTCCAAGATCAAGGGCGGTTTGAAATACCTGGTGGATGAGGTCAACAAGCTGGGGATGAAGTTTGGTATTTGGGTGGAGCCGGAAATGATTTCCCCGGATTCCGATCTGTACAGGGAGCATCCCGATTGGGCGATCCAGATTCCCGGCAGGGTGGGGAGCCTGGCCAGAAACCAGTACGTGCTCGACCTGACCCGCAAGGAAGTGCGCGACTGTGTTTATGACAGGATTGCGGCGGTGCTCCGCAGCGCGAATATTGAGTATGTGAAGTGGGACATGAACAGGCAGCTTTCCGATCTCGGCAGCTACGGGCTTCCGGCAGACAGGCAGGGCGAGCTGGTGCACAGGCAGACCCTTGCGCTCTATGAGATGCAGGAGCGGCTGATCACGGACTTCCCCAATCTTCTGCTGGAGAACTGCTCCGGCGGCGGGGCGAGATTTGACCCGGGTATGCTCTATTACAGTCCCCAGATTTGGTGTTCCGATGATGCGGATGCGATTGAGAGATTGTCTATTCAGGCGGGCACGGCGCTCGTTTATCCGCTGTCCACCATGGGCGCGCATGTGTCTGACTGCCCGAATCACACGGTGGGCAGGACGACGCCCTTTGAGACGAGGGGTTATGTGGCGCTGGCGGGCACCTTCGGCTATGAGCTGGACGTGACAAAGATTCCGGAGGCGGATCGGAACAGGATCCCGGAACAGGTGGCCATGTACCATAAATATAATGATCTGGTGCGGCAGGGTGATTACTATCGCATTGCGCACTATGCGGACAATCATTTTTATGACTGTTACGCGGTGGTGGCAAAGGATCAGAGCGAGGCGCTTGTCACCTATGTGCAGGTGCTTGGCAGGCCCAACGTCCACAGCAGAAGGATATGCATTCCGGGGCTTGACCCGGAGAAAACCTATGTGATCGAGAACGCGGCGGACTGGCCCGAGATGAAGCAGACCGAATACCGGGGCGATACGCTGCACTATGCGGGGATCAATGTGCCGCCGATCAGTGGGGATTTCAAGGCGCGGATTATGCATCTGAAGGCGCGCGGATAAAACAGTTTCCAAGGGCCTGCTTATGGCCGTGCTGTCTGCGCAGAGCGACATAAATACACACAGAAATGGAGAAACAGAAATGATCGTACAAAAATATAAGGACATGTTACAGGGAAAGTCGGTAATCCGGCAGCTCTCGGAGTTCGCGACGGCGAGGGGGCAGGAGATCGGGTACGAGAATGTATTTGATTTCAGTCTGGGCAATCCTTCGGTGCCGGTGCCGCAGGAATTTACCGACGTGATGATAAGGATGCTGCAGGAGAAAAATCCCATGGAGCTGCACGGTTATAGCCAGAGTCTGGGCATTCCGTCCGTCAGGGATAAGGTGGCGGCTTCCCTCAATAAAAGATTCGGGATGAACTATACGGGGAATCATATCTTTATGAGCACGGGCGCCGCAGGCGCGATTGCCCATGCGGTGCGGTGCGTGGCGCAGCCGGGGGATGAAGTTCTTACCTTTGCGCCCCACTTTCCGGAGTACGCGCCTTATATCAATTTGACGGGAGCTGTCCTTAAGGTGGTGCCCGCGGATACCGAAAATTTCCAGATCAATTTTGAGGCTTTTGAGGAGATGCTGTCGGAGAAGGTGATGGCCGTTTTAATCAATACGCCCAACAATCCTTCGGGCATGGTTTACTCCACGGAGACCGTGAAGGAGCTGGCTCGTATTATGGAAGAGAAGCAGAAACAGTACGGACATGACATTTTCCTGATTTCCGACGAACCTTACAGGGAGATCGTGTTTGCGGGGGTGGATGCGCCTTATCCTTCCAAGTTTTATGACAATTCCCTCTCCTGCTATTCCTTCTCGAAATCCCTTTCCCTGCCGGGTGAGCGGATCGGTTATGTGGCGGTGAACCCGAAGTGTACGGATGCGGACATCATCAGCGTGATGTGCAGTCAGATTTCCAGAGGAACCGGGCATAACTGTCCCCCTTCCATCATTCAGCTTGCAGTGGCGGAGGTTCTTGACCTGACGGCAGATCTCTCGGTTTACGAGACGAACATGAACATATTATATAAGGAATTGACAGATTTAGGCTTTGAATGTGTCCGCCCCGGCGGCACCTTCTATATGTTCCCGAAGTCGCCGGAGTCGGATGCGATTGCTTTTTCCGAGAAGGCGAAGAAGTACGACCTGATTCTCGTGCCGAGCGACAGCTTTGGGGTGAAGGGTTATTTCCGGATCGCCTACTGTATTGATACGGAGAAGGTGGAGCGGTCGCTGGAGGCGTTCAGAAGACTTATGAAAGAAAATTATTAGATGAATATTGGCAATATCAGGTTCCGGAGAAAGGAAGTTTTATTATGATGTATCAGGCAGGACTGGTTCTGGAGGGCGGCGGTATGAAAGGGATATATACCGCCGGCGTACTGGATTTTTTTATGGAGAAGGAGATCGCATTTTCTGACAATTACGGTGTGTCGGCGGGGGCGTGCCATCTGTGTAATTTTATGTCGGGGCAGAGAGGACGGTCATACCGCATCAGCGTGAACTATCTGGATATGAAACAGTATTGCGGAAAGTGGAGCCTCTTTACGACGGGCGATCTTTTCGGCGTGGATATGAATTATAATTTGATTCCGAATTATCTCGACCCGTATGATTTTGATGCCGCAGAGAAATTTGAGGGCAGGGCCTTCGCGGTGGCGACAGATATTGAGACGGGAGAGCCCGCGTATTTGCCGCTCAAGGATTTGAGGAAGGATATTGTAGCAGTGCGGGCATCTAGCTCCCTGCCACTGGTGTCCCGAAATGTAAAGATAGACGGCAAGCTTTATCTGGACGGCGGCATCAGCGATTCGATTCCGATCAGAAAGTCCATAGAGGACGGCAACAGAAAAAACGTGGTGGTTATGACCAAGGAGGAGGGCTTTGTCAGACAGCCTGCAGGAGCGGAGCTTGCGTTCGTAAAGGCGCGATATCTGCGATACCCGAAGGTGTACGAGTTGATGCGTGAGAGGCATCTTTCCTATAACGCGACCGTACAATATATTGAGGAGAAGAGAGAGCAGGGCGAGCTGTTTGTGATCCGTCCGAAATGTAAAAGCGGCGTCGGCAGGATCGAGAAGGATAAGGCAAAGATGAAGGCGCTCTACGAGGAGGGCTACCGCGACGCGCAGGAGTGCTATTTGGAGCTTTTGGAGTATTTGCAGGAGGCATGAGCAATGCGCAGACAGAGGATAAACGAGGCGGGGAGCTTGCTCACCGAAACGTTTATCCGAATGGATGCATAGTGCGGTGCTAAGCGCCGGTGGCGCTTGTTTAGCACGGACCGGAGCGGAGCGTAGACAGCACGTGAGCGAGGAAATCCGAAGGATTTTCGAGCTTGGGCATTGCGAAATAGGAGGCATAATTATGGATATCATAGAAATTTTAAAGGCGGTGCTTTTCGGTATCGTGGAGGGCATCACGGAATGGCTCCCCATCAGCAGCACCGGCCACATGATTCTTTTGAATGAGTTTGTCACATTGAATGTGAGCGAGGATTTCTGGGAGATGTTTCTGGTCGTGATTCAGCTCGGGGCGATTCTGGCGGTGGTGCTTCTTTTCTGGAATAAAATATTTCCCTTTCATTTTAAAGAGAAGCCGGTGGTGCAGAAGGACATTTTTGTTCTCTGGTTTAAAATACTTGTGGCCTGTGTTCCGGCGGCGGTCGTGGGATTGGCCTTCGATGATGTGCTGGATGCGCTCTTTTATAATCCGTGGTGTGTGGCGGTTGCGCTGATTGTGTTCGGTATCGCCTTTATTCTGATTGAGAACAGAAATAAAAAAATGACGCCGAAGATTATGGAGCTTGGCGATATCACATACCAGACAGCATTGATGATCGGCGTTTTCCAGCTCATAGCGGCTGTGTTTCCGGGAACCTCCCGGTCCGGCGCAACCATTGTGGGTGCGCTTCTGATCGGCGTGTCAAGAACCGTGGCGGCGGAGTTTACTTTCTTTCTGGCGATTCCCGTCATGCTGGGGGCAAGCCTGTTAAAGCTCTTAAAGTTCGGTTTTTCTTTCACGGGGGAGGAGCTTGTCGTTCTGGTGGTCGGGATGGCGGTGGCTTTTGTGGTGTCCGTGGCGGTGATCCGTTTCCTGATGGGTTATATCAAAAAGCATGATTTTAAAGTTTTTGGCTGGTACAGGATTGCGCTTGGCGCACTGGTGCTTTTGTACTTTGCGCTGGCTTGAGGGCATAAAACGGGGCGTTTTCGGGGACTGATTCGGTCAATTCGTATAAGATTTTATTACAAAAATTAACTATTTGTTACAGATTGTTAGTTGACAGCCCCGTTTTATTGAGATAAGATACAACTATCAGGGTCATGTAGCAGGCAGGTTTGCGGGGATGCATGGCGTTACAGCTAACATATCGGATTATGAAAAAGTAGTAGTGAAAGTGGGGAAGGAGATTATTCATGGCAGAAATCAAGAAGCCGGTTGAAAAACCGGAAGCTAGCAAAGCGGCAGATACAAAGACAACGACGGCAGAGACACCTGTGGCAGCACCTGCGGCAAAGACAGAGCCTGTAGCTGAAAAGGCGAAAGAGGAAGCAAAGGGAGCGGCGAAAAAGCCCGCGACAGAGAAAAAGAAACCTGGCAGAAAGCCTGCGGCAGAAAAGAAAAAGCCCGGAAGAAAGCCTGCGGCAGCGAAAAAGGAGACGGCTGAGAAGACCACTACGACCAGAAAAGCAGCAGTGAAGGAGACCGTTCATGTACAGTTCTCCGGCAAGACCTACACCACTGAGGATCTTGTAAAGATTGCCAAGGATGTATGGAAGTACGATCTGAAGAAGAAAGTTGGCGATTTCAAAGCCGTAGAGCTTTATGTGAAGCCTGAGGAGAGCGTAGTATACTATGTGATCAACGGTGAGGAAAAAGGTCAGTTCAATATTTAATCGTTTTTGGCGGAAAGAATGCAGGCGGCCAGTTTAGGGAATGCTAAACTGACCGCTTTCTTTTTGCGCGCATAAGCAGAGTCAGAAAGCGTCTCGAGTCCGCTTATGTGCGCCGACTGATTTCATACTTTTTTTATAAATATTTTCCAATCAGATGTTGACAATGTAAAAAAGAAGTGATACCTTACTACCAGAAGGTGTTAGCACTCCAATGAGATGAGTGCTAATAACTGAACGGAAGGCAGTCACATTTCAGAGCGGTTGAAAGCTTACTGCCGGGATTGCAAGGACATGGTACAGATACAGAGGGAAATGGTATGCAGTTGGACGAAAGAAAATATATCATATTGCAAGCCATCATCCGAAACTACCTGGAGACGGGGGAGCCGGTGGGCAGCCGCACAATCTCCAAGTATACCGATTTGAATTTAAGCTCCGCAACCATCCGTAACGAGATGGCGGATCTGGAAGAGCTGGGCTACATCTTACAGCCACACACTTCTGCGGGACGGATTCCATCCGATAAGGGTTACCGCCTCTATGTAGATAAGATGATGGAGGAGAAGGAGCGGGAAGTTGAGGAGATGAAGGAGATGCTCTTGGAGAAGGAGGATAAGATGGATCACCTTCTCAAGCAGGCAGCTAAGGTGCTCGCGAACAATACCGAGTACGCAGCGATGATCTCCGCGCCCCAGTACCACCGCAATAAGCTGAAATTCATCCAGCTTTCCCGGGTGGACGAGAGACAGATCCTGGCGGTGATTGTGGTGGAGGGAAATGTGATTAAAAACTCCATGCTCACGGTATCCGAGGAACTGAGCGACGAGACGCTTTTGAAGCTGAACATCCTTCTGAATACCCACTTGAACGGACTCTCTCTGGAAGAGATTAATCTGAGCATGATTGCGGCCATGAAACAGCAGGCGGGTATCCATAGCGAAATTGTGGCGCATGTGATAGACGCTGTGGCGGAAGCGATCAAGGCGGATGAAGATCTGGAGATTTATACAAGCGGTACGAAAAATTTCTTCAAGTATCCGGAGCTTGCGGATCACGAGAGGGCCAGCGAACTGATTACCACCTTTGAGGAGAAACAGCTTTTAAGCGAGCTGGTTCAGGATAATCTTTCCGGTGACAATAACACGGGCATACAGGTTTACATCGGTGACGAGACGCCGGTGGCGGGCATGAAGGATTGTAGTATTGTGACGGCAACTTACGAGCTTGACGCGGGTATGAAGGGAACCATCGGCATCATCGGTCCCAAGAGAATGGATTATGAGAAGGTTGTAAGTAATCTCAGGCTGTTAAAGCATCAACTGGATGATTTATATAAAAAGTAAAAGACAGATAGCATGACTGGTTTAAAGAGTCAAAAAGAAAGGGATGATCACGGTGGCAGCAGAGGAAAAGGATAAGCAGGAAAAAGAGCTGGAAGAACAGGATATGACACAGCAGGAAGCGGAGACACCGCGGGAGGAGACGAGCGGCGAGCCCTCTGCAGGAGAGGAAGAGAAAACTGCGAAGAGCGACAGGAAAGAAAAGAAGAAAAAGGATAAAAAGCAGGATGCCCTGAAGGAGAAAGTGGAGGAGCTGGAAGACCGGGTAAAGCGTCAGATGGCGGAGTTTGATAATTTCCGCAAGCGCACCGAGAAAGAGAAGGCGGCGATGTTTGAGACCGGCGCGAAGAGTGTGATTGAGAAGATTCTGCCAGTGGTGGATAACTTTGAGAGGGGGCTCGCCAGCGTACCCGAGGAAGAGAAGGACGGCGCCATCGCGCAGGGTATGCAGATGGTTTACAAACAGCTTATGACGGAGCTGGAAAATCTGGATGTGAAGCCGATTCCGGCAGTGGGGGAGGAATTTAACCCTGAGTTTCACAATGCGGTGATGCAGACGGAGAGCGAGGAGTTTGAATCCGGCGTGATCGCGCAGGAACTGCAGAAGGGATATACTTACAGGGACAGCGTGGTCAGACATAGTATGGTGGCTGTGGTACAATAACAATGTGAGAAGAACTTCTAACCACTTGCAGCAGAGGCTGCATCGCAAAGTCAGCATAGCTGACTTGGAAGTTCTAAGTCTCACATGCGAGGCTGCAAAAGCTCAGCCTCGGTAGAATGAGAAAATAGTTGAGATTATGAAATGGGAGCGGGTAACGCTTCAGAAAGGGAGTAAACATTATGAGTAAAATTATCGGCATCGACTTAGGAACTACAAACAGCTGCGTGGCAGTTATGGAGGGCGGCAAACCCACTGTCATCGCGAATACGGAGGGCGCGAGAACCACACCGTCCGTCGTGGCTTTCACGAAGAACGGAGAGAGGCTTGTGGGCGAGCCTGCGAAGCGTCAGGCGGTTACCAACGCGGATAACACCATCGCTTCCATCAAGAGAGATATGGGTACGGACAGGGGCCGCACGATCGCGGACAAAAAGTATTCCCCGCAGCAGATTTCCGCAATGATTCTGCAGAAACTGAAAGCGGACGCGGAGAATTACCTTGGCGAGAAGGTGACGGAAGCCGTTATCACGGTTCCTGCGTACTTTAACGATTCCCAGCGACAAGCGACCAAGGATGCGGGCAAGATTGCGGGTCTGGACGTGAAGCGTATCATCAACGAGCCTACCGCGGCGGCTTTGGCTTACGGTCTTGACAATGAAAAAGAACAGAAAATTATGGTATACGATCTGGGCGGCGGTACCTTCGATGTGTCCATCATCGAGATCGGCGACGGTGTCATCGAAGTGCTTGCCACGAACGGCGACACCCATCTGGGCGGCGATGATTTTGACCAGAAGATTATTGACTGGATGCTTTCCGAGTTCAAGGCGCAGGAAGGCGTAGATCTTTCAAACGACAAGATGGCGCTTCAGCGATTGAAGGAGGCGGCTGAGAAGGCGAAGAAGGAGCTTTCTTCCGCAACGACAACGAATATCAACCTTCCTTTCATCACAGCGACGGCGGAAGGTCCCAAGCACTTTGACATGAACCTGACAAGAGCGAAATTTGACGAGCTGACGAGCGACCTCGTAGAGCGCACCGCAATCCCCGTACAGAACGCGATGAAGGACGCGGGTCTGACCAATTCGGATATCGGACAGGTGCTTCTTGTGGGCGGTTCCACCCGTGTGCCTGCCGTGCAGGAGAAGGTAAAACAGCTCACCGGCAAGGAGCCGAGCAAATCCCTGAATCCCGACGAGTGCGTGGCTCTGGGCGCTTCCGTGCAGGGTGGTAAACTTGCGGGAGACGCGGGTGCGGGCGAAATCCTCCTGCTGGATGTGACACCGTTGTCACTTTCCATCGAGACAGCGGGCGGCGTCGCTACCAGACTGATTGAGAGAAATACAACCATCCCCACCAAGCACAGCCAGGTGTTCTCCACCTACTCCGACAACCAGACGGCGGTGGATATCAACGTGCTGCAGGGTGAGAGACAGTTCGCGAAGGATAACAAGTCCCTCGGCCAGTTCCGTCTGGACGGCATTCCGCCGGCAATGCGCGGCGTACCGCAAATCGAGGTGACTTTCGATATTGACGCCAACGGTATCGTAAACGTGTCCGCGAAGGATCTGGGCACAGGCAAGGAGCAGCACATCACCATCACCGCAGGTTCCAACATGTCTGACGACGAGATTGAGAAGGCGGTTAAGGAAGCGGCAGAGTTTGAGGCGCAGGATAAGAAGCGCAAAGAGGCGGTTGATACGAGAAACGAAGCGGATTCCTTCGTGTTCCAGACCGAGAAAGCGCTGAACGAGGTGGGCGACAAGATCGACGCTTCCGAGAAGGCGGGCGTGGAAGCTGATCTGCAGGCGGTGAAGGATATTCTGGAAAAGACCAAGGATCAGGAGCTTACAGACAGTCAGCTTGACGAGCTGAAAGCGGCGAAGGAGAAGCTGACGAACTCCGCGCAGTCCCTGTTCACAAAGATGTATGAGAACATGCAGCAGGCGCAGGGCGGTCCCGACATGAGCAACATGGGCGGGGCACAGGAGGCGGCGCCTCAGGATAATGGCGGCGCGGATGACGTAGTTGACGGCGACTATAGAGAGGTATAACCAGCTCAGCCAGACCACATCCGCAGGGCAAGTCGTGCTTGCACGAATTTGACAGGTGGATGATGGTCTGAGGGAGCGCCCCTCGATGATGAGCCGATTGAGCTTTGCTCAATCAATAGCTGCGAAGCAGCGGAGAAACGCAGAATGCGCGTTTTGCGAATGGGGCGCGGCTGAGTGAAGCATAGGGAAGGAATAAGTCATGGCAGAACAAAAACGGGATTATTATGAGGTGCTCGGCGTGGAGAAAAGCGCCGACGACGCCGCCATAAAAAAAGCATACAGAGTTCTGGCTAAGAAATATCACCCCGACATGAATCCAGGGGATGCGGAGGCGGAGAAAAAGTTTAAGGAAGCCTCGGAAGCCTATGCCGTTCTGAGCGACCCTGAGAAGAGGAGACAGTATGACCAGTATGGTCATGCTGCCTTCGACGGTGCGGGCGGCGCAGGCGGTTTCGGCGGCTTCGACTTCAACAGCGCGGATTTCGGAGATATTTTTGGAGATATTTTCGGGGATCTTTTCGGTGGCGGCAGGCGCAGCGGCGGAAGGGGAAACGGTCCCATGAAAGGCGCGAACATAAGGACCAGCGTCCGCATTACCTTTGAGGAGGCGGTCTTTGGAGTGGAGAAGGAGATTGAACTGACTCTCAAGGATGAGTGTACTTCCTGCCATGGCACGGGTGCGAAACCGGGAACCAGTCCCGAAACCTGCGGCAAGTGCGGCGGCAAGGGCCAGGTGGTATTTACCTCGCAGTCCTTCTTCGGTACGGTGCGCAATGTGCAGACCTGTCCCGACTGTCACGGTACGGGCAAGGTAATTAAGGATAAGTGTCCCGACTGCCGCGGTACGGGTTATATTGCAAACAAAAAGAAGATACAGGTTTCCATACCCGCCGGTATCGACAACGGACAGTGCGTCCGCATCCGCGATAAGGGAGAGCCGGGCTCAAACGGCGGCCCCAGAGGGGATCTTCTGGTTGAAGTGGTGGTTGGCAGACATCCTATTTTCCAGCGGCAGGATGAGAACATCTATTCCACCGTGCCCATGTCTTTTGCGGTCGCTGCGCTTGGCGGTGAGATCGTGATTGACACTGTGGACGGCAGGGTGATCTATGATGTGAAGGCCGGGACGCAGACAGACACCAAGGTTCGCCTGAAAGGAAAAGGCGTGCCTTCGCTCAGAAACAAAGATGTGCGCGGCGACCATTATGTGACGCTTGTGGTGCAGGTGCCCGACAAGCTGTCCCATGAGGCGAAAGAGCTCTTGAAGCAGTTTGACGAGTGCACGGGCGACAGCCTGAGTGCGGCCAAGAATATAACTTCCGATGCGTCCGAGGAGTCGACGGGCGGCAGCGGGAAAAGAAAGAAAAAGTTTAAGTTTTAAATGAAACGATAGAGAAAAAGGCAGTTACAGGAGCGATTCCTGCGGCTGCCTCTTTTTGTGAAATATCATTTTTTTAGTCTTCCATTTTTTTGAGTGTACAGCCTTCCATTTTTCGGTTATAATAAAAGTGTTTATGCGCCGTATACTAATTTGTGTAGAGTGAAAAGAACTTCTAAAACTTAGCAACAGAGGCTGCTTCGTTAAGAAGTTCTAGGAGTTGCTTCGCAACTTCGTTTTACTCGTGAGAATGCCCAAAATACGGCATTCTCCGCATAGATTTGAGATTCCGCAGAGCGGAATCATGGCGGTTAGCGTGATGTATGATTCATCAGGGAAACGAAAGAACGTTGGATATAGGGAAGACGTAGGAAAGAGGGAAAGATGATTCAAAAGAAAATAGCTTTAATGAGTACAATCATTTTATGTATGACAGCTTGTCTGGCGGGTTGCGCCAAAGCGAAAGAGCAGCAGGAAGAGCCGCCGCAGTTGGAGATCGAGCCGATTGAGCCTGAGGAGCAGGAAGAAGAGCCTGTGGTGGAGGAGGAGCCGGAGGAGGAAGAGCCTGCCTCTCTCGTGATTGAGGAGAGGGTGGAAAAAGAAGGCAAGATCCAGAGTTACCTGACGGGCCAGTGGACGGATGTAGCGCAGGCGAAGAGAAGACCGATCGCCGTGATGATACCGAACAATGCGCCGGCCCTGCCGCAGTATGGGCTTTCCCGTGCGGGGATTATCTATGAGGCACCGGTGGAGGGACGTATCACCCGTCTGATGGGCGTGTTTGAAAATTTTGATGATTTGGATCGGATCGGGCCCGTGCGTTCGAGCCGTGACTATTATGTGTATCAGGCGATGGGCTATGAGGCCATTTACTGTAACTGGGGATTGGCGGTGCCCTATGTGGAGGAACTGATTAACCGTCCAAATTATTACAATGTCAGCGCGGCGGTAGTGGGTATCCACAACCCTGCGGACGAGGCGTTCGGCAGACACAAGCGTCCCGGTTATGCGACGGAATTTACAGGGTATCTCTTTATTGACGGTCTGTTCAAGGCGGTGGACAGACTTGGCTATGACTGGAATTATGACGATAAGTATGTGCCGCCTTTCCTGTTTGCGGCGGATGACGTGAGAGCGGAGTATGCGGAAAATGAGGATGCGGCCTATGTCTATCCGGGCGGGAAATCCGCCAGCAATTCCGGCGGCTACGGCGCGTATCATCCTTATTTTGAGTACCATGAGGACGATCAGCTCTACTACCGCTATCAGGACGGAAAGAAGCAGATCGACGAGCTTACGGGCGACCAGCTCACTGTAAGCAATGTGGCGTTCCAGTATTGCCACGGAGAAGTCAGGGATGACCACGATTATCTTGCCTTTGGCGTGCACGGGGAAGGCGATGCCATCGTCTTTACAAACGGAAAGGTGATAAAGGGCACGTGGAAACGTTTCGACGGAGATTTTACGCCGGCGAAGTTCTATGACGAGGCGGGCGAGGAGATCGTCTTTAACCAGGGCAGCACCTGGATATGCAATATCTGGGATGAATATGGAGAATTCGTGGAATATGGACAGGAATGAGTGGTATCGAGCCGGTGAGGATATCCGCGACCAGGTACAGCAGGCGGTGGACACAGGCAATTTTACGAATCTGGGAAAAAATATCGGCGACACGGTGAATGAAACCATAAACCGCACTATGCAGGAAGTGGGACGCACGGTCGGGACGGTGGGCGAGAGCGTAAACCGGGCGGTCAACGATGTGGGAAACGGCATAGGACGCGCGGTGGAGTCCGTGGGAGAGAGCATAAGCCATGCGTCGGGAGGGCTCGGCGGGGCAGGGGGCTTCGGCGGAAACGGAGGCTGGGGCGCAGGGCATGCGCCCGCAAGCCAATATGCGAATCTGCCGCAGTACCGACGGCCAAATGCCCGCCCGGATACCCGACTGTTTCAAAGGACACCGAAAGGTTCTGTATCCGGCGTGGTGTGTATGGGAGCGGGCTACGGCGTGATGGGGATATCGGCGCTTGCGTTGCTCGGCTCCGTGGGAGAATTGGCTGCTTACTCGGCTTCCGGCGCCTGGGTTCCGGTGGCCGTATCGGGGATTTTTACGGCGGCGGGGCTGTGGCTCGGCTGTCACGGGTCGAGATTGGCAGGACGTGCGAAGCGTTATAAGAGATACGTCGGCATGGTCAAGGATAAGCTGTACTGCTCCATTCAGGAGATGGCGCAGCGGACGGGAAAGAGCGAACGCTTCATTGTGAAGGATCTGCGGCAGATGATACATCTCGGTATGTTCAAGCAGGCGCATTTGGATCAGAAGCAGACATGTCTGATTGCCAGCGACGAGATGTACGACCGTTATATGCTCACCCAGAAAAATTATGAGGAGGAGCAGAAAAAGCTGGAGATCGAAAAGCTGGCAGACGAGCGCAGGCAGATGGAAAGGGAGCGTCTGGGCGAGGCGGCGGAAGTGATCGAGGAAGGCAAAGACTATGTGCGTCTGATCAGACAGTGCAACGACGAGATTCCCGGCGAGGAAATGTCGGACAAGCTGGATCGGCTGGAGCTTCTGGTCACGAGGATTTTCGATCAGGTGGAGAAGGAGCCAGAGCTTGCGGGAGAACTGCGAAAGATGTTGAGCTTTTATCTACCGACAACGAAAAAGCTTTTGGAGGCGTACCGCGATTTGGACGGGCAGCAGTTGGACTTATCCAATATCGAGCAGACGAAGCGGGAGATTGAGACGGCGGTTGACAATATCAACGAGGCATTTGAAAAGTTTCTGGACGAGCTCTTTCGGGAGAAGGCGTGGGATATCCAGTCGGATATTTCCGCCCTACATACGATATTGAAACAGGATGGATATCTATAGGAGGTAGTTATGAACGAAATTGATGTAATGGAGCAGCAGGCGCCGACTCTGGTGTTTGGGGAAGTGGAAGATGCGGTGAAGGATAAGCAGCCTCTGGCGGAAATTCCGCAGGCGGAGGCGCTTAAGAATGATCTGGATGACTCGGTTTTGAGCGACGAGGAGAGACGGCAGGTGGATGAGTTCGCGAAGCAGATCGACCTGCACAATTCCACGGCGATTTTGCAGTACGGTGTAGGAACCCAGAAAAAGATGGCTGACTTTTCCGGCAGTGCGCTTGAGAATGTGAAGACGAAGGATCTGGGCGAGGTCGGGGACATGCTCTCCGATGTGGTGACGCAGCTCAAGGGCTTTGACGAGGAGGAGAAGGGATTCCTCGGCATCTTTAAGAAACCGGCGCAGAAGCTGGAGACCATGAAGGCGAAATACTCCAAAGCGGAGACGAATGTCAATAAAATCTGCGAGGCGTTGGAGGACAATCAGGTACAGCTCCTCAAGGACATTTCCATTCTGGATAAGATGTACGAGTTGAATCTGACGTACTTTAAAGAGCTTTCCATGTACATACTGGCGGGCAAAAAGAAGCTTGCCGAGACGAGGGAGACGGAGCTGCCGCAGCTTCTCGCGAAGGCGAAAGCGAGCGGGCTGCCGGAGGACGCGCAGGCGGCAAGGGATCTGGAAGCCCTCTGCGACCGTTTTGAGAAAAAACTGCATGATTTGGAGCTGACCAGAATGGTGTCGATTCAGACCGCGCCCCAGATCAGGCTGGTGCAGAGCAGCGACACGATGATGGTGGAGAAAATCCAGTCTACCATTGTGAATACCATTCCCCTGTGGAAGAGCCAGATGGTGCTTGCGCTGGGCGTAACCCACGCGGAGCAGGCGGCGAGGGCGCAGCGGGAAGTGTCCGACATGACCAACGAGCTCCTGAAGAAAAACGCGGAGGTGCTTAAGGTTTCCGCTATAGAGAGCGCAAAGGAGTCGGAGCGCGGTATCATTGACATGGAGACGTTAAAGACTACCAACGCGAACCTGATTTCCACCTTGGACGAGGTGATGAAGATTCAGGCGGACGGCAGGGAGAAGAGACGGGTTGCCGAGGAAGAAATGCGCGTGATGGAGAACGAGTTGAAGACGAAGCTGCTGGAGCTCAGTGAGCGAAAGTAACAGAGGTAAGAGCGGTCTGCCGGAAGGGGTAGAGCGAGCTTGGACGGAAAAGGCGAAATATAGATATGAAATGGATGAAATTCAGAATAAAGACGGCCGTGGAGGCGGAGGATATCATAATCAGCGAGCTCTACGACAGGGGGCTTGAAGGGGCGCAGATTGAGGACAAGGTGCCCCTTTCGCCGTTGGAGAAGGAGCAGATGTTTGTGGATATTCTGCCGGAGAGCGAAGCGGATGACGGTACGGCGTATCTCAGCTTTTTCGTGGAGGAGAATGCGGATGGTTCTCTCAATCTGAGTGGGGAAGCGGAGAATACGGATGAGGCTTTCGATTTTGGCGGAGAGTCGGGGAACGGAGGAGCGCCAGGCACAGGGCCGGAGAATGGAACGGCTGCGGACAAGGAGACTGTGCTTGCAAGAATTGAGGAGGCCTTGGCAGAGGTTCGTCAGTTTATGGAGATTGGGGAAGGGACTGTCACGGTGTCCGAAACCGAGGACATCGACTGGATCAACAACTGGAAGCAGTATTTTCATCAATTCTACATAGACGATCTTCTCGTGATTCCCTCATGGGAGACAGTGAAGGAGGAGGATCAAGACAAGAAGATTCTCCACATTGACCCGGGCACGGCCTTCGGAACAGGGATGCATGAGACGACGAGGCTCTGCATCGGGCAGATCAAAAAATATGTGACGCCGGAAACAGAACTTTTGGATGTGGGGACGGGCAGCGGCATTCTGTCAATCATCGCGCTTATGTACGGCGCAGAACATGCTATCGGTACGGATTTAGACCCATGCGCGGTGGAGGCTGTGGCGCAGAATAAGAAGGCCAACGGCATCCGTGAGCAGGATATGGAACTGCTGATCGGCAATATCATTACTGAGAAAGAAGTGCAGGATAAAGTCGGTTATGGGTGTTACGACATTGTTGTGGCAAATATTCTGGCGGACGTGCTTGTGCCGCTGACGCCGGTTATCGTGCCGTGCCTGAAAACGGGCGGTGTCTATATCACTTCGGGTATTATCGAGGGGAAGGAAACGATAGTGGCGGATGCTATGGAAGCGGCGGGACTTACGGTTCTGGAGGTGAACGCCCTCGGCGAATGGCGGTCTGTGACGGCGCGGAAGGGTTGAAACAACACCTTGTTTTGGCGGACATATATGAATGACGCCACTATGGAATGTTGACTGAAAGAGAATATGTCAGTGGTCTGTTATATGAATAAGGCGCGATATGGATGGGGCGGAATATGAGGAAGACGGAAGAAAAATTTGGTAGGGTGCTGCTTAGAAATCTGGCCGGAATGTTGGCGATTGTATGGATGTGTGTTATTTTCGCTTTTTCCGCCCAGACGAAGGAGGAGTCCGGCGCAGTGAGCGAAAGCTTTACTTACCATATGGTAAGCTCCACCAGAACCTTTTTTCATTTGGATTTAACCGATGCCCGGGTGAAAGAGATTGCGGACACGATAGAGGGACTTGTGAGAAAGGCGGCTCATATGGCGGAGTACGGATTCCTGGCGGTTCTCCTTTACATATGGATCGGACAGTGGGAGATGAGTTTCCTGCGGCGCGGCGGAACGGCTGTCGGCGCGACTGCCGTCTATGCCGCCACAGATGAGTTCCATCAGCTTTTTGTGGCGGGACGCTCGGGACGGTTTTCGGATGTGTGCATCGACAGCGCAGGCGCTCTTGCAGGGGTGGTGGTGTTCGCGCTGATCGTGCGGATTGTAGAACGAGTGCGGGCGCGCAGGCTGAAGCGCGAAATGCGCCTGCATCGTGAGCAGGACGCCTGAGGAATGTGCAGGGACACGCTCGTCTCAGGGGTGCTTTGGCAAGGAATGGAGATCGGTCAATGTATCAGTTTTTCGTGGAACCTTCACAGATTCAGGATAAAAAAGTGATTATTACGGGCGGTGACGTCAATCATATAAAAAATGTGCTGCGGCTGAAAGCGGGCGAGGAGATCGCGGTCAGAAACGGTGTGGACGGAAAGGAATACCGCTGCGGCATTGAAGAGTTTGCGCAGGATCAGATCATTTGTTCCCTGCGCTTTATCAGGGAAGAGGGGGTGGAGCTGCCCTCCAAAATCTATCTTTTTCAGGGGATTCCCAAGGCGGATAAGATGGAGTTGATCGTTCAAAAGGCCGTGGAGCTTGGTGTGTTTGAAGTGATTCCGGTGGCCGTGAAGCGCTGTGTGGTGAAACTGGACGAGAGGAAGGCGCGGGCGAAGGTGAGCCGATGGCAGGGCATCGCGGAGGCTGCGGCCAAACAGTGCAAAAGAGGAATCATTCCCGTGGTGAGGGAGACCATGACCATGAAGGAAGCGGTTTCCTATGCGGGCGGGATGGACGTAAGGCTGATTCCCTATGAGCTTGCCGAGGATATGAGCCATACGAAAAGAATTATTGAGGCGGTGCGCCCGGGCGAGAGCGTGGCGGTTTTTATCGGGCCGGAGGGCGGTTTCGAGGAGAGCGAGATAGCGGATGCGCTGGCGGCGGGCATAGAGCCGATCACTTTGGGAAAAAGAATCCTGCGCACCGAGACGGCGGGGCTTACGGTGCTGTCGTGGCTGATGTACCACTTTGAATAATATGACATAAAGTAAACTATGTAGTTTTATTATTTGCAGGAAGGAAAAACGGCAATGGAAGTATATCTGGATAATTCCGCGACGACCGCCTGTTTTGAGGACGCCGCGCAGTTGATGCACAGGATTTTGTGCGAAGATTATGGAAATCCTTCCAGCCTGCACCATAAAGGAGTGGAGGCGGAAGCCTACTTAAGATACGCGAACGAGATATTTTCAAAAATTTTGAAAGTAAGCGAGAAAGAGATTTTCTTTACCTCCTGCGGAACGGAGTCGGATAATATCGCGCTGGTCGGCGCGGCGATGGCAAACCACAGAACGGGCCGCCATCTGATTACCACAAGGATCGAGCATCCGGCGGTGCTGCAGCCCATGGCTTATCTGGAAAAGCAGGGCTTTGAGGTGACATATCTTTCCGTTGACAGACAGGGAAGGATTTCTCTGGAGGAGCTGGAGCAGGCTGTCAGGGCGGACACGATACTGGTCTCCATCATGCACACGAACAATGAGATCGGAAGTATACAGCCCATTGCGGAAGCGGGCGCGCTCATCAAGAGAAGGAACCCGAATACGCTTTTCCATGTGGATGCGGTGCAGGGCTTCGGCAAGGCGCGAATCTACCCCGGGAAAATGCACATTGATATGCTGAGCGCCAGCGGCCATAAGATTCACGGGCCCAAGGGCATCGGTCTGCTCTATATGAGGGAGGGTGCAAAGGTCAGCCCCATTATGTACGGCGGCGGCCAGCAGCGCGGCCTGCGCTCGGGGACGGAAAACCTGCCCGGCATTGCGGGTTTCGCCAAGGCGGCGGAGCTGGTGTATCAGGATCTGGAGCAGGATGTGGACAGAATGTACAGCCTGCGGGAGATGCTGATTAATGGAGTCAAAAATATAGAAGATATTGTGATTAACGGCTGCCCCGGCAGGGAGGGCGCGCCCCATGTGGTGAGTGTTTCATTCCGGGGTATCCGCAGCGAGGTGCTTTTGCATGCGCTGGAAGAGCGGGGGATCTATGTTTCTGCCGGGAGCGCCTGCGCGGCGCATAAACCGCAGCCCTCGGCCACATTGCGGGCAATCGGTGTAGAGAAGGAGCTTCTGGGCTCCACGATTCGGTTCAGCCTCTCGGGCTTTACGACAGAGGAGGAGATTGCATACGCCTGTCAGAACCTGGAGGAGATTGTGCCGAAACTGAGACGGTATACAAGGCACTGAACGGGCCTGGCTTTGCGGGGAGCGTTGCAAAGTCTGTGTGCGCGGGGCAGAATAGGGAATTTCCCGTTCTGCCCGCATTTCATGAGAAAACGCTTCGGAATGGAGAGAATATGTACAAGTCATTTCTGATTAAATACGCGGAGATTGGCGTGAAAGGAAAAAATCGCTACCTGTTTGAAGAGGCGCTGGTGAAACAGATCAAGTACGCGCTGAAAAAGGCGGAGGGCGAGTTTTTGGTGCGCCGGACGGACGGCCGCATCTATGTGGACGCGCAGTCCGATTTTGACTTTGACGAAGTGGTGGAGAGCCTGAAAAAAGTGTTTGGCATTTCCGGCATTTGTCCGGTGGTTCATGTGGAGGATGAGGGCTTTGAGAAGCTTTGTCAGGATGTGGTGCGCTATATTGGCGACGTGTATCCGGACAGGAACAAAAGCTTTAAGGTGGCAGCAAGGCGTGCACGCAAAAACTATCCGCTTAATTCCATGCAGCTCAATGAAGAGCTGGGCGGCGTGATTCTGGACGCTTACCCGGAAATGCATGTGGACGTGCACAAACCGGACATCCTTCTGCATGTGGAAATCCGGGACAAGATATACCTCTATTCAGAAATCATACCCGGCCCCGGCGGTATGCCCGTGGGGACGGGCGGCAAGGCGATGCTTCTTCTGTCCGGCGGCATCGATTCTCCGGTGGCCGGCTGGATGATTGCCAAGCGAGGGGTGAAGATCGACGCCGTGTACTTTCATGCGCCGCCGTACACAAGCGAGCGGGCGAAGCAGAAGGTGGTGGATCTGGCGAAAAAGGTGGCGGCATATGCGGGACCTGTCTGGCTGCATGTGATTAATTTCACGGATATCCAGCTCTATATTTATGACAAGTGTCCCCACGACGAGCTGACCATTATCATGCGTCGCTATATGATGCGCATTGCGGAGCACATTGCGAGGGAGACGGAGTGTCTGGGGCTTATTACAGGTGAGAGCATCGGACAGGTGGCCTCGCAGACCATGGCGAGTCTGGCGGCAACGAACGAGGTGTGCACCATGCCCGTCTACAGGCCGCTAATCGGTTTTGACAAGATGGAAATTGTGGATATCGCGGAAAGAATAGACAGTTATGAGACTTCCATTCTGCCCTACGAGGACTGCTGCACCATATTTGTGGCCAAGCATCCCGTGACGAAGCCGAATCTGAATATCATCAAGCGGCACGAGCAGAATCTGCAGGGGGGGATTGAGGAGCTGGTGGAGAAAGCGCTGGCGACGGACGAGGTGATTGTGGTGCAGGCGTGAAAACAGTAAGAAGGGACATCGTGATTGTACATTGACATTATAATATGTTTGCCGGGGCAGCCGGGGGACGTGCTCTCACCTGATCCGAGTTCTGCGGAAGGGGTGATTATTCCCGCGAGCAACGAGCCAAAGTCATGCTTGCATGACCTTGGCGACTGCCGCGAGGGCGAAATGCTCCGTAGGGGTATTTCGCTGAGTACATATGAAGAAATGCAGATTATACTTACTATTGCATTATTGGTAGTTGCAATTCTGAATTTGAAAAATAAGAAATAGCCGTCCTGATCTTTGGCAAGAGCTGACGGCTATTTCTTAATAGTTCTAAGTTTTATTCGCCGGGTCGGGTGACCTGCACTCACCTTCCGGCTGTCCTGTTAAGCATATTATATGTCATTTTTCCTCTTTTTTACAATAGGTATTTTCCGCTGCACGGGCGTGTATACAAAAGAAACAGCCCGGAAATTTCCGGGCTGTTCGTGATTTCCATATGGATTTGAAGCGAAGCCACGTTTACATGATGTAGGGCTTCAATGCCGCCATAACCTCATCCGTGCCGTCTTCTGCGTGGATGTTCAGGTCGATGGGCTTGGACAGATCCAGGCTGAAGATGCCCATGATGGATTTCGCATCGATAACGTATCTGCCGGATACCAAGTCAAAATCATAATCAAACTTTGTGATATCGTTCACGAAAGATTTAACCTTATCGATAGAATTTAAAGAAATCTGTACTGTTTTCATTGCGGAATTACCTCCTTTGATTTTTATACCTTCTGGGTATTATACTAAATGTTGGAAGAGCAAAAGTCAATGATAAAACAATACAAAAAATGCGGGGATTACTATGAAAAGTGTAGCATTACATAATCTGGGCTGCAAGGTAAATGCCTATGAAATGGACTTTATGCAACAAATGTTACAAGAAAAGGGATATAAAATTGTACCATTTGATGAAGCGGCCGACATCTATATTGTGAACACCTGTACGGTTACAAATATCGCGGACAGAAAGAGCAGACAGATGCTCCACCGGGCAAAAAAGAGGAATCCGGACGCGGTGGTGGTGGCGGTAGGATGTTATGTGCAGACCGGACAGGATACGCTTCTGAAGGACGGTGCCGTGGATCTGGCGATCGGAAACAACCGGAAAAAGGATCTGGTGGAGATATTGGAGACGTATCTGGAGAGTCGGGCAGCGGCGGAAACAGCAGCCGGAGCTGGGAGCCGGGGCGGTGCGGAAATGACTGTAAAGCAGGAAGATGTGCAGGCAGCGCCGATGATCGACACAATCGATATCGCCCATGCGCCCTATGAGGAGATGACGCTCAAAACGACGGCGGAGCACACCCGCGCTTACATCAAGATTCAGGACGGGTGCAACCAGTTTTGTTCTTATTGTATTATTCCTTATGCCAGAGGGCGGGTCAGAAGCCGCGTGGAGGCGGATATTTTGAGGGAAGCCCGGGGGATGGCGCAGACGGGCTACCGTGAGATTGTGCTGACGGGCATCCACATCAGCTCCTACGGGGTTGACCGGGGCGGTGGCGAACTCGTCCGCCTGCTGGAAAAGCTTTCTGAAATAGAGGAGATTGCCAGGATTCGGCTCGGGTCTCTGGAGCCGGGGATTGTGACGGAGGAATTTGCGTCCCGCATCAGTGCTTTGCCGAAGGTATGTCCCCACTTTCATCTCTCCCTGCAGAGCGGCAGCGATACGGTGCTTCGCAGGATGAACAGGCGCTATGACACGGCGGGTTATTTCAGTGCGGTAGAGCGGCTGAGAGAATGTTATGCAAACCCGGCAATTACCACAGACGTGATTGTGGGATTCCCGGGGGAGACGGAGGAAGAGTTTGCGCAGACGGAAAGGTTCCTTCGACGCGTGGGGTTTTATGAAATGCATATTTTTAAGTATTCCAGGCGGCAGGGCACCCGCGCAGCCGCTATGGAGGGACAGCTTACGGAGGCCGAAAAAGCAGTGAGGAGCGAGCGCCTGATGGGGGTGGAGCGGGAAATGTCCCGTGCGTACCGGGAGACATTCTTAGGGAAAACGGAGGAAGTGTTGTTCGAGGAGCTTCTGGAAAAAGAGGGGAAGCATTATTGGATTGGGCATACCCCACGCTATTTAAAGGTGGCACGGGAGGCGGAGCCGGGAGAGAATCTGCGAAATTGTATGATCGACGGCAGACTGGCATCCTTTTTGTCGGAAGATGTTTTGCTGATCGGTGACTGAGCGGAATGAAAACCGGCAATATGGTTTGTCGAAGAGCGCAGCAGGGCGCCGGACAGCCTTGAAATAGCCGTTGCTGTGGCATTTTATTTGTGGTAATATATACCATAAAGGTGTGAAGGGGATTTCGGAGGAATCGTTGGTATGGCATTTCAAAAGAAAAAAGCGCTGCTCAGTGTTCTTTGTGCGGCGATCCTTATCTTTACAGTGGCAGGCTGCGGAAGCAAAACGCCGCTGGATCCGAAAAATCCCACTTCAATTACAGTGTGGACGTATTATAACGGCGACCAGCTGAGCGCCTTTGACAGTCTGGTGGAGGAGTTTAACGAGACCGTCGGCGCAGAGGAGGGAATTATCGTAAAGAGTGTCAGCCAAGGCTCGGTGAACGATTTGGAGGCAAATGTGCTCGCATCTGTGCAGGGGGAAGTCGGGGCTGACGAGGTGCCGAATATCTTTATGGCCTACGCGGATACGGCCTACACGATTGACCAGATGGGTCAGGTTGTGGATCTGAAAGATTACCTGACGGAAGAAGAGAAAAGTGCCTATATTGACAGCTATATCAGAGAAGGGGATTTTGCGGGAACGGGAGAGATCAAGATTTTTCCCACGGCAAAATCTTTAGAGGTGTTGGTTTTAAATAAGACGGACTGGGATGTTTTCGCGGAGGCGACGGGCGCGTCCTATGATGATCTGGCGGATATAGAAGGGTTGGCGGCTACGGCCAGACGGTATTATGAGTGGACGGACGAAAAAACGCCTGATATCCCGGATGACGGCCGGGCGCTTTTTGGCCGGGACGCTATGGCGAACTACATGCTGATCGGCAGTATGCAGCTTGGTCAGGAGATTTTTGAAGTTTCCGACGGAAAGATGACGCTGCATTTTGACAAGGCGGTGGCACGAAAACTCTGGGACAATTATTATATCCCTTTCATCAGAGGTTATTTTGCGGCGACAGGTCGTTTCCGCAGCGATGACATAAAGACGGGAAATATCATTGCTTATGTGGGATCCAGCTCAGGGGTGTCCTTTTTCCCGGAGGCGGTGAGCGTGAGCGATTCGGAGAGCTATCCCATTGAGATGGATGTGCTCCCCTGTCCGCAGTTTGACGGCGGGAACTATGCAGTACAACAGGGCGCGGGTATGGTGGTGACCAAGGGAGAGGAGCCGGAGGTATACGCCTGCGTGGAATTTCTCAAGTGGTTTACGGCGGATGAGAGAAATATTAAGTTTTCCGTAGATTCCGGCTACCTGCCGGTGACGAAGACGGCCAATCATAAGGACGCGATTGTTGGCAGCGGTGCGCAGATTAAGGAGGGCATGTTAAAAACTTTGAATGTCGGTGTGGATATTGTCAACAGCAATGAAATGTATACGACGAAAGCGTTCGAGGGCGGTACAAAGGCAAGAAATATTCTGGAATACTCCCTCAGCGATAAAGCGGCGGCCGACAGGGAAACTGTAGTAAACAGAATGGCGCAGGGCCTGAGCATGGAAGAGTCAGTGGCGGAGTTTGAGCTGGATGATAATTTTGACGCATGGTATGAGGAAACGCTGCAGCGTCTGCAGGAGTTTGTCCAGTAGCGGCTTAGAGATAAGAGTAACGGGTGAGTACCGATATGTCGGAGCATAAACGAAGAGAGAGAACAATTTTTTGGATGGCGCTGCGCTCGCTGCTGGTAGTGCTGGCGGTGGAGATGCTGCTCATGGTGGGCAGTCTGGTGGCAGGGGGTGTGATTCAGACGCTCAACAGCAACTCGCGGGATATTCTGGCGAAGCAGGTGGAGAACAGAGGCAGTTATCTGACGAACAGCATGGCCTTAAACTGGTCAAATTTAAGTGGAATAGCCGATAAAATAAATGACTGTACACAGAAATATCTTGCGGCGGAGGGGATGACGCCGGAGGATCTTGGCAGGGAAGGCGGGAGCGTTCCGCTGATTAACGGGATCTGTCAGGATTTGATCGACACCATGTACAATAAGCAGGTGTCGGGTATTTTTGTGCTCATAAGTACACAGCCGGATACGGCGGAGACGATGCAGGGTATTTATCTGCGGGATCTTGACCCCACGTCCATGCCCTCAGATCTTCACGCGGATATTCTGGTGGAGCGGGCGCCTGTGAGTGTGGTGCGTGCCGGATATCTTGCCACAGACACGGGATGGCAGCCGGTCTTTTCCGCAGCGGACAGCAAAGAACAACCTTTTTTCTTTAAACCGTATCAGGCGGCGGTGGAGGGAAACGGAAAACTTTCCGCGGAGGCCTGCGGCTATTGGACAACGGAAACTTACAGCCTTTCCGGAGATAACAGGGAAGCCATTTCCTACTCCCGGCCGTTAATTCTGCCGGACGGCACGGTTTACGGTGTGTTGGGGATCGAAGTTTTGTCGGATTATCTGCGGACGCTTCTGCCCTGCGAGGAGCTTCTGGAAAAAACAACGGCTCTTACATGTTAGCCTGCGGCACGGGAGAAACTTCAATAACCCCCGTTGTTTTATCTAGCGAAACCATGACGAAGGGAACACTTGAGAAGCTGCATTTTACATTTGCGGATCAGAAGAATACGGCCGTGGCCGACGAGGATCATGAATACTACGGGGCGGTGAGAGATATTGTTCTATACAGCAGGAATGCGCCCTTTGACGCTGATAAGTGGTATCTGGTGGGACTTGCAAAGCGGGATGACCTTTTTGCTTTTTCCATTCAGGTGACAAGGACGCTTGTATTTTGTTTTGTGGGAACGATAGCAATCGGGCTGATCGGTATTTTTCTGGTAAGTTACCGGCTCTCCAAGCCCATACATATGCTTTCGGGCGAGGTGGAGAAGGCGAAACAGATGGGGACACTGCCGTCCCTGCCAAGTACGGGCATTCGGGAGATCGACCAATTTTCCGGGGCGATTGAACGACTGCAGCAGGAGGTCGCGGATTCCGCCACCCGTTTTATGCAGATTATAAAAATGTCCAGTGTGGATCTGGCCGGTTATGAGCTGAAGGAAGGCTCCGACAGGGTTTATGTGACGGACAATTATTTTCCGCTGATGGGCGAGGAAAATGTGGATATCGAGAATCTGACGGTGGATAAGTTCCGTGAGATTAAGATGGAGGTTAAGAAAAACCTGATTGCCAGAACGATGGAGGACGGCAGCACAATTTACACTATGCCGCAGGAGGATGGGAAGGTGCGCTACCTGCGTTCTTCTACAACACAGGACGGAGATCGGCTTGTGGGGCTTTTGGAGGACGTGACGGTCTCAACGCTGGAGAAAAAGCAGATCGAGAGGGAGCGTGACAGCGATATCCTGACCAAGCTTTACGGCAGGCAAGGGTTTCGCAGGGAGGCGGAAGAGTTGTTTGCTCAGCCGGAGGTGATGAAACACGCGGCGCTGGTTATGATAGATCTGGATAATTTAAAGACCACGAACGATAGGTTTGGCCACAATTTTGGCGATCTCTACATACAGACGGCGGCGAGATGCTTTCAGGACAATACGCCGGAAAGCACGCTTTGCGCGCGCATGGGCGGCGATGAATTTTTGATTCTCTTTTACGGTTTTGAAGATCGGGAGACGATCAGGGAGTGCCTTGATAAATTATACCGGGCGATCGGGGAAGTGGATTTTATTCTTCCGGACGGTCAGAATATGGGGCTTTCCGCGTCCGGCGGCTATGCGTGGTATCCGGAGGATACCGACAATTTGTCCGTTCTGATAAAATATGCGGATTTTGCCATGTATCAGGTAAAACGCACCCGAAAGGGGAGGCTGCGTGAATTTGACCACAAGGCATGGGAACAGCAGATGTCGGAGGATCAGAGCCGTATCGAGTTTCATCAGATGCTGGTTGCGCATAAACTCACGTATCACTACCAGCCGATTTTTTGTGCCTGCGACGGGGAAGTCTATGGGTATGAGGCGTTGATGCGTGTGGATATGCCGGGCCTGCGCAATCCTGAGCTTGTGCTGCAGATCGCCAGGGAAGAGGGTCTTATGGGCGAGATCGAAAAGCTGACGATGTTTATGGCAAGCGAAAGATATGTGGAGCTTCTCGAGCAGGGGGCGGTGTCTCCGCAGGCCCGGCTGTTTCTTAATTCCATCGCCAATCAGGATATGACGGAGGAGGATGAACGGGAGTACCACGAGCGCTTTGCGGCGATTCAGGACAGGGTGGTTGTGGAGATTACGGAGACGGAAAACCTGGAAATGGATTTAATCCGCAAGAAAAGCAGAGCGAAGGGATTTCGGGGAATTTTCGCGCTGGATGATTACGGCAGCGGTTACAACAGCGAGCTAAATCTGTTGACGCTGCATCCCCACTATGTGAAGGTGGATGTCACCATTGTGCGGGATATCGATGTGGATGAAAATAAACAGCAGATTGTGAAAAACATTGTAGAGTATGCCCATACACGCGATATGAAGATTATTGCGGAGGGCATAGAGACGGGGGCGGAGTTAAAGAAGCTTCTGGAACTTAATGTGGATCTTTTGCAGGGCTTTTTCCTTGCAAGGCCCGGTGCGGTGCCGCCTGCACTCTCTGAGGATGCGAGACTTCTCCTTTGGGATCAGAGGCAGAGCGGTTGATTTTTTCTATAAAAAATGGTAATAATAATAACAATAGATAAGGGCGTGAGAATATGCGGGAACAGGATTTAGAGAACACACAATTTTTTACTGTGGAGACGGAGCCGGAGACGGGCGTGAAGCTTGTGCTGTCCACAGTATATGAGGCGTTGACGGAGAAGGGTTATAACCCGGTCAATCAGATTGTCGGCTACATTATGTCGGGGGATCCCACGTACATTACCAGTCATAAGAGCGCACGCAGCCTGATTATGAAAGTGGAGCGGGACGAGCTTGTGGAGGAAATGCTTGTGGAGTATATCAAAAACTCCATTGAAGGCCAGTGTAAAAAGAATTGAGAATACCCAAAAGCAGGCATTTTCAGTACTGGAGTATAATGGTAGAGGGACAACAAATGAGAATCATGGGGCTTGATCTTGGATCCAAAACGGTGGGGGTGGCCATCAGCGACCCGCTGCTTATTACGGCGCAGGGGATCGAAATCATCAGGCGCAAGGAAGAGAACAAGCTGAGACAGACACTTGCGCGCATTGAGGCGTTGATTGTAGAGTACGAGGTGGACAGGATTGTGCTCGGCCTGCCGAAGAACATGAACGACACACTGGGAGAACGAGCGCAGCTTTCCCTTGAATTTAAGGAAAAGCTGGAGCGGCGCACGGGGCTTCCCGTCGTGATGTGGGACGAGAGACTGACGACGGTGGCGGCGGATAAGGCGATGATGGAGGCCGGTATCCGCAGGGAAAACCGTAAGGACTATGTGGATATGATTGCGGCGTGCCTGATTTTGCAGGGGTATCTGGATTCGCGCGCAGCTTTTTCTTAAGGCATTGGGATTGCGCAAATGACATAATAAACGCAGACGCGCTTGCGCTCCGTTCCAAACGTAACGGTACTTGGCTCGAAAGAACCTCGCCAAGTGCCGACAGTTTTAATCCGAAGGATTTAAACACGTTCCAAGGGTCTGCTTATCATTATGTCATTTACGCAATATGTAGGCTGAGAGAAGTTTCGTGAGAATCAGAGTATGGAGGATATATGGAGAAAATTACATTTACACCGCAGGAGGGTGAGGCGGTCGATTTCTATATTTTGGAACAGACGATGATCGGCGGCGTGAATTACCTTCTGGTGACGGATTCCGGGGAAGGGGACGGTGACGCGCTTATTTTGCGTGACATTTCCGCGCCGGAAGATGTGGAAGCGGTGTATGAGATCGTGGAAGACGATGGAACATTAAACGCAGTGGCGGCTGTGTTTGAAAAGATAATGGATGACGTGGACATAATAAACTAGAAAGTGGAGGTAAATTTTTTTGAAAAAAAATGAAGAAGGAAGGTCAGCGAGTAAGCTGAAGGCTATCCCATTAGGCGGGCTTGAGCAGATTGGGCTTAATATTACTGCCTTTGAGTATGAGGATAGCATTGTTGTGGTGGACTGTGGTCTGTCATTCCCGGAGGATGAGATGCTGGGAATTGATCTGGTGATACCGGATATCACATATTTGAAAGATAACGCTGACAAGGTGAAGGGGTTTGTGATCACTCACGGACATGAAGATCACATCGGGGCGCTGCCCTATATATTAAAGGAGTTGAACATACCGATTTATGCGACAAAGCTTACTATGGGCATCATAGAAAATAAGCTGGAAGAGCATGGGCTGATGAAGACGACCAAGAGAAAGGTAGTCAAGTTCGGGCAGTCCATCAATCTGGGGCAGTTTCGGATTGAGTTTATTAAGACGAATCACAGCATTGTGGACGCGGCGGCGCTGGCGATTTATTCCCCGGCGGGCGTGGTGGTGCACACGGGAGACTTCAAGGTGGACTATACGCCGGTGTTCGGCGATGCCATAGATTTGCAGAGATTTGCAGAGATCGGGAAAAAGGGCGTACTGGCACTTATGTGCGACTCCACCAACGCGGAGAGGCCCGGTTTCACGCCTTCCGAAAAGACGGTGGGAAAGACGCTGGATTCCCTTTTCCTGGAGCATAAGGACACCCGTATTCTGATCGCTACCTTTGCGTCCAATGTGGACAGGGTGCGTCAGATCATTAATACGGCGGAGAAATTTGACAGAAAAGTTGTAGTGGAAGGCCGCAGCATGGTGAATATCATTGATACGGCTTCCAAGCTGGGCTACCTGCAGATCGCGGACAGGACGCTGATCGACGTGGAGGAGCTCAAAAACTACCCGCCGGAGAAGACGGTCATCATTACGACCGGCAGTCAGGGTGAAAGTATGGCGGCTTTGAGCCGCATGGCGGGCAATAATCATAAAAAGATATCCATTATGCCGGGAGATACCGTTATCTTCTCGGCCCATCCGATACCGGGCAATGAGAAAGCGGTCACCAATGTGATCAATGAGCTGCAGATGAAGGGCGCGGATGTGATTTTTCAGGATGTTCATGTGTCCGGGCACGCCTGTCAGGAGGAGATCAAGCTAATCTATTCCCTTGTGAAACCCAGATATGCGATTCCTGTTCACGGAGAATATAAACACAGGAAGGCGCAGGCAAAGATTGCGGCTCAGCTTGGAATCCCCAAAGAAAATATTTTCATGCTGCAGTCCGGCGATGTGCTGGAGATGGATGACCACAAGGCGGTCGTGAACGGAAAAGTGCCCGTGGGGGCGATTCTGGTGGATGGTCTCGGCGTGGGCGACGTGGGCAATGTGGTGCTTCGGGACAGACAGCATCTGGCGGAGGACGGCATTATGATTGTGGTAATGGCGCTGGAATCTCACAGCGACCAGCTTATTTCCGGTCCTGATATTGTGTCGAGAGGATTTGTCTATGTGAGAGAGTCCGACGAGCTGCTTGACGAGGCGAGGCTTCTCGTGGAGGAGGCTGTGCAGGACTGCATTGACAAGGGCAAGACCGACTGGGGTAAGCTCAAGAGCACCGTCAAGGATGTATTGAGCGATTTTGTCTGGAAGAAGACAAAGAGAAGGCCGATGATATTACCGATCATTATGGAGGTATAATACCATGTCAGATAAAGAGATCATAGAGGCAGCCAGAGACTTTGCAGATAAGATTATGACCTCAGATGCTTACAAGGAATATCTGTACCAGAGAGAAAAGATCAAGAAACAGCCGGAGCTTTACGAGAAGGTAAACGAGTTCAGGCAGCGCAATTTTGATTTGCAGAACGAGACGGACAGCGAAGATATGCTTGACCGCATGGAGGCTTTCGAGAGGGAGTATGAGAAATTCAGGGAAAATCCTCTCGTGGACGATTTCCTGCAGGCGGAGCTGGCCTTCTGCCGCTTGATGCAGGAGGTATACGTACTGCTGGCGGATGAGATAGATTTCGAGGTATGACTATGAGTATAAAAGGAGTTATTGGTTCCACGGCGGAACTGATTATCAAAATTGTCGTTTTGGCTTTTGCCGTCACCTATATCACGAAAGCGGCCACGGCGGCTTACGATTACGGCTACCGTATATTTACCGAGGAGCCGGTCTCTCTCGGGGAGGGCCGGACGATCAGCGTCAGCGTGGACGACCCGGTGTCCGTCAGAGCGGTGGGCGAGATGCTGGAGGAGCGAGGATTGATTCGCGACGGGAAACTTTTTGTTATTCAGGAGCTCTTGTCGGAGAACCACGGCAAGCTTCAGCCTGGCATCTACGACCTGAGCACTGCCATGACGGCGGAGGAGATGATGGAAGTGATGGCGGCGGACGCTCCTGAAGAGGACGAAGAGGAAGCGGGAGGAGAGTCACAGTGATTTCAGATGAGCGCATGGAGACATTTCTCGCTTCTCTGGACGCGGGCAACACCCCATTTCTCGATCAGATAGAACGTGAAGCTTTGGAAACCAATGTGCCGGTGATACGCACGCAGACGCAGGGATTGCTCCGGTTCCTGCTTGCGCTGCATAAACCCATGTCCATTTTGGAGGTGGGCTGTGCCATTGGTTTTTCTGCGCTTTTGATGAGCGAGTATGCTCCGGCGGGGTGTAAGATTACTACCATTGAAAAATATGAGAAAAGGATTCCTGTGGCGAAGGCGAATTTCGCGCGGGCGGGAAAGGAAGACGCCATCACGCTTTTGGAGGGAGATGCTGCGGATATTCTAAAGGAACTGACGGGGCCTTACGACTTTATTTTCATGGACGCGGCTAAGGGGCAGTATATTCATTTTCTGCCGGAGGTTCTGCGGCTCCTTGCGCCGGGCGGCCTTTTGGTGTCCGACAATGTGTTACAGGACGGCGATATTCTGGAATCCCGGTTTGCCGTGGAGCGGAGAAACCGCACGATTCACAGCAGGATGCGGGAATATCTCTATGAGCTTACGCACCACGAGGCGCTGGAGACGGTGGTGCTGCCCGTGGGGGACGGTGTGACGGTAAGCTGTGTGACAAGAAGTTCTAAAGACATCGCGCCATAGGACGCGATGCCAAGAACTTCTAAATGCCACACTTGAGAATGCTGAAAAGTGGGCATTCTCCGAGGGAGAGTGGATATGGTTAGGGATAAAAAGAAACCGGAGCTGCTGGTGCCGGCCGCAAGTCTGGAAGTATTAAAAACGGCTGTTATCTTTGGGGCGGACGCGGTGTATATCGGCGGGGAGGCATTCGGTCTGCGTGCCAAGGCGAAAAACTTTTCTCGGGAGGACATGGCGGAGGGCATCGCCTTTGCCCATGAGAGAGGCGTGCGGGTACATGTGACCGCCAATATTCTTGCGCACAATTACGATTTGGAGGGCGCGCGGGCTTACTTTCGGGAGCTTAAGGAGCTTAAGCCGGACGCGCTGATTATAGCGGATCCGGGCATGTTTGCACTTGCAAGGGAAATATGCCCGGAGATCGACATTCATATTTCTACCCAGGCCAACAATACGAACTATATGACCTACCGCTTCTGGCATGAGCAGGGGGCGAAGCGGGTGGTGTCGGCGCGGGAACTTTCGCTGAAGGAAATAAAGGAAATTCGGGAGCAGATTCCGGAGGATATGGAGATCGAGAGCTTTGTGCACGGAGCAATGTGCATTTCTTATTCGGGACGGTGTCTGCTGAGCAATTATTTTACCGGGCGGGACGCGAACCACGGGGCCTGCACCCACCCCTGCCGCTGGAAGTACGCGCTGGTGGAGGAGACGAGGCCGGGCGAGTATCTGCCTGTCTTTGAGAACGACAGGGGTACTTTTATCTTTAATTCCAAAGATCTGAATATGATAGAGCATATTCCGGAGCTGGTGGATGCGGGGATCGACAGCTTTAAGATCGAGGGCAGAATGAAGACGGCGCTCTATGTGGCGACCGTGGCGCGCACCTACAGGCGTGCCATTGACGATTATTTTGTCTCCGAGGAGCGGTACCGCGCCAATATGGACTGGTACCGTGCGGAGATCGCCAAGTGCACCTACCGCAAATTTACCACGGGTTTTTATTTTGGGAAAGCCGACGAGAATACGCAGATCTACGACGAGAGTACCTATGTGAGCGAGTACATTTATCTGGGCATTGTGGGCGCGGTAACGGAAGCCGGAGCGTCGGCGGAAGATGCAGGTGCGGAAGGCAGGGGCGTGGAACCGGCAGAAGATGCGGCTGCGGAGGGCAGCGGTATGGCTGCGGCAGACAGCGGAAGCGTGGCGGTCGGCAGTATGGCGAGACCGCTCTGCGCCCGTATCGAGCAGCGCAACAAATTTTGCGTGGGGGATGAGATCGAGATTATGAAGCCGGGCGGGGAGAATATCCCGGTTAAAGTGCTTGCTATGTACGACGGCGACGGGAATCCCGTGGAGTCCTGTCCGCACCCGAAGCAGACGATCGACGTGGAACTGTCGGAGGCGCCGGAAGTGGGGGATATTCTGCGGGTGGAAAAGTAAAAGAAAAATGTTTTGTTGACAAATTTAAAATTTCCCCTTGCATTTTGAGAAAAAGTAGGGTATTCTTATAGACGTAAATTGTATACAGGTATTCAGAACGATGGCGTTCCAAAAAAGGAGTTTTTTTGGAGCGCATTTTTTTGAAACCGAGTGAGGGCAGATTGAAAAATCACGCTGATGCGCTGACTTTTCAATCGGGACTTTGCATAGAAGCGTTGCAAAGTCCAAGATCGCAGGGCAAAATTGGAGGTTTTGCCCGCGGCTTTCAGCAAAAAACGCTTCGGATGGAGGAGATTATGAGCGAAGTATTCAATGTGGAAGAAATATTTGCGAAAAACGTGTTTACGCTTGGTAAAATGCAGCAGCGCCTGACGAGAAACGCTTACAAGGAAGTCGTTAAGGTCATGAACGAGGGCGGCGAGCTTTCCATGAACACTGCGAATATCGTGGCGAAGGCGATGAAGGACTGGGCGGTGGAGAACGGCGCGACACACTATACGCACTGGTTCCAGCCCCTTACAGGCATCACCGCAGAAAAGCATGACGCTTTCGTGTCCCATCCCGACGAGCTGGGCAAGATGCTGACCGAGTTTTCCGGCAAGGAGTTAATCAAGGGTGAACCGGATGCATCCTCCTTCCCTTCGGGCGGTTTGCGGGCGACCTTCGAGGCGAGAGGCTACACCGCATGGGATATCACGTCCCCTGCGTTTTTGAAGGAGTCCGGCTGCGGCACGATTCTCTGCATTCCCACCGCGTTCTGCTCCTACACGGGCGAGGCGCTTGACAAGAAGACGCCGCTGCTTCGCTCCATGGAGGCGTTGAGCGAGCAGGCGCTGCGTATCGTGCGGCTGTTCGGCAACACGGGGGCAACCAAGGTGACCGCCTCTGTCGGACCGGAGCAGGAATACTTTTTGGTAGATAAAGACTTATATATGAAGAGAACCGACCTGATGTTTGCGGGACGTACCCTGTTCGGCGCGCCGGCTCCCAAAGGGCAGGAGATGGAGGATCATTACTTTGGTGTCATCCGTGAGCGCGTGGGCGCATACATGAAGGATTTGAACGAGGAGCTGTGGAAGCTCGGCGTGACGGCTAAGACCCAGCACAACGAGGTGGCGCCCGCGCAGCATGAGCTTGCGCCGATCTATGAGACGGCAAACATTGCGGTGGACCACAACCAGATCGTTATGGAGACGATGAAGCGGGTGGCCGTGAAACATAACATGCGTTGTTTATTGCATGAGAAACCGTACGCCGGCGTGAACGGCTCCGGGAAGCATGACAACTGGTCGATTACCACGGACAACGGCGTGAACCTGTTAGACCCCGGCGATACGCCCAACGAGAACGTGCAGTTCCTTCTGGTGCTCGCCTGCATTATGCGGGCAGTGGACAGACATGCAGACTTGCTGCGCCAGTCCGCTTCCGACGTGGGCAATGACCACAGACTTGGCGCGAACGAGGCGCCTCCGGCAATCATTTCCATTTTCCTGGGCGAGCAGCTTGAGGATGTGGTGACGCAGCTCATTGAGACGGGTGAGGCAACCTCTGTCAAGGAGGGCGGCAAGCTCCTCACGGGTGTGAGCACTCTGCCCGATTTCCAGAAGGACGCGACAGACAGAAACAGGACGTCGCCCTTTGCCTTCACGGGCAACAAGTTCGAGTTTCGTATGGTAGGCTCGGCGGATTCCATCGCAAGCCCGAATACCACGCTGAACGCGATTGTGGCGGAGGCTTTCTGCGAGGCGGCTGACATTTTGGAGAAAGCGGATAACAAGGAGCTGGCGATTCACGACCTGATTAAGAAATACATGACCGAACACCAGAGAATCATCTTCAACGGCAACGGTTATTCCGACGAGTGGGTAGCGGAAGCGGAAAGAAGAGGACTTCCGAACATTAAATCCATGATTGAGGCGGCGGGCACCCTGACCACCGACAAGGCGGTGAAGCTGTTCGAGAAGTTCCATATTTTCACGAAGGTGGAGCTGGAGTCCCGCGAGGAGATCATTTATGAGACCTACGCGAAATCTATTAACATAGAGGCGCTCACCATGATCGATATGGCGGGCAAGCAGATTATTCCCGCGGTTGTCCGTTACACGAAAGTTCTGGCGGACACGGTGAACGCGGTGAAGACGGCAGGCGCGGACGCAGCCACGCAGGATGAGATGCTGCAGGTAGTCGGCGAAAAGCTGACGGCGATGCAGACGGCTCTCGAGAAGCTGAAAAAGGCGGAGAAAGAGGCTTCCGCTATGGAAGACGCAAAGGCGCAGGCATTCTTCTACAAGGATACGGTCAGGGCGGCTATGGATGAGCTGCGCGCCCCGGCGGATGAGCTGGAGATGATCGTGGATAAGGAATACTGGCCGATTCCGACCTACGGAGAGCTGATGTTTGAGATTTAATTGAAAAATTTTTAAAAAAAGTGGAAAAAGGGGCTTGCCAAACGTCCCTTTTTCCGCTATAATCGTTAATTGTCAATGGGCTATCGCCAAACGGTAAGGCAACGGACTCTGACTCCGTCATTTCAAGGTTCGAATCCTTGTAGCCCAGCTTGTATGACCCCGGTGAGGAGGACTCGCCGGGGTTTTTGCTATTCAAAAATGAATGATGGGATGTATTATGAGCTTTAGAGGAAAGGTGCAGGGCATTACCTGCGTTTGAATTGTATTTGGCGTAAAAACTGTGTATAATTAAAAACACACAAGTAACCGAAACAAGATGGAGATGAATAGTGCCGAGAGACTCTTATATCAGAACGTGGAGGTGTGTACGATGAATGTTCAACTGACTTTAAATGATAGAACTTTAGACATAGTAAAAAAAGAAGCGACAGAAATGGTGAAAAGGCTTATGGGCACGGCTTTGATTGAAGTGATTTTGTATGGTTCCTGTGCAAGAGGCGACTATACAGATGATTCTGATATAGATATTGCGCTGCTGATAAACCGCAATCGTATGGAAGCAAAAAAATATGATGATGCCTTGGCTGAAATTTCTGCGAAACTTGCTATGAAGTATTTTGTGGTTGTGAATTTTGCCAGTCTGCCGTATGATGAGTTTCTTGAAAAAAAGACATGGTACGGATATTTTAAAAATATTGATGTAGAAGGGGAGGTGTTGTATCGATAAAGGATATTATGAGGATTTGGCGAAAGTTCGAATAGAGAGGGCAAAAGAACTATTGAAAGATGCGGAGGATCTTTTAGTTAAGGAGTCATATAAATCGGCAAATAACAGGGCGTTTTATGCAATGGAAAAGAGTATTAAGGCATTGCTCTCAGTGGAGAAAATAGAAGTAGCCACACATAGCGGGGGATTAAAGCAGTTCAATTATATTTTTATCCATAAGGGAAATGGAAGCTTTACAGTAGAAGATTATCAAAAGATAGCCAGGGCGGAGCAGATTAGGAATGTATCAGATTATGATGATTTTTATATTGCGAGCAGAGAAGAGGCGAAACAACAGATTGAGAATGCAAAATATATTGTAGATAAAGTTCAAAAATATTTGGAGGACGAGAGAATGGTATAATAAAGGAGTTCGTGGCTTTGGGGTAGAAAAAATGATAAAGATTGCCATTATTGAGGACGAACAAACGCATACGGAGCTGCTTTCGGGTTATCTGCGGACATGGGGTGCGGCGAATGGACAGCCTGTTTCGATACAGGCGTTTTTAAGTGCGGAAAGTTTTTTGTTTGCCTGGGAGGAGACAAACGATTTTGACGTGCTCTTTGTGGATATTCAGATGCGGGCGATGAACGGCGTCGATATGGCGAGGAAAGTGCGGGAGCGGGACAGGGAAATCGCTATCGTCTTCACGACCGGCATTGCGGACTACATGGGGAGCGGCTACGAGGTGGAGGCCCTCCACTATCTGCTGAAACCGATCAGTATGGAAAAAATTGGTCAGTGCATGGACAAGGTGATGCATAGAAACCGCCGGGAGGCGTTTGTATTGGTGCACGGGAGGGAGGAGACGATGAAACTTCCGGTCGGGCACATTTCCTATGTCGAGGCGAGGGGGCACGGCTGTGTGGCGGAGACTTATACCAGAGCCGAGGGCTGTAGGCAGATAGAAATAACCGAGGGCATTTCAGAAATGGAGCGGGAGCTTTCACCCCACGGGTTTATCAGATGCCACCGCTCTTATTTGTGCCGGGTGGAAAGTATCTGCCGGATCGGAAAGACGGAGCTTACGCTGGACAGTGGGAGCGTGATTCCGGTCAGCAGGCGGGCCTGCGCGGAGGTGAATCGTGCGTTTATCGCGCATTTTCGGCACGACTAAGCCGGGCGGTTATTTCCCGTGAACAACGAAGCGGGCGATTGCTTTCAGGTATTTGGCGAACGTTGAGGTAAACTGTGGACAATGAAGCAGGGACAGATTTGCAGGTGCTATTGTGCAGATTTTTCGGAATGGGGATTGATATGATTCAAGGAACGCCGGTGATATGGATATTTGCGCTCATTGCGGCTGTGGCCTTGCTTGCGGCGGCTGTGGCTATTTTCCGCTACGCGGTCGGCGCGCTGGCAGACAGGCGCACGCTGCGCTACCAGAGCGACCTGCTGCAAAAGCACTGTGAGGAAGTGCAGAATATGTACCGTCAGACAAGGGGATGGCGGCACGACTACCACAATCACATACAGACGATGAAGGCGCATCTGGCGATGGGTAAGCTGGAAGAGCTGGAGACTTATCTGAACGAGCTTGACCATGATCTGACCACGGTGGACACGGTCATTAAGACGGGCAATGTGATGGTGGACGCCATTCTGAACAGTAAGATTTCTGTGGCGGCGTCCAAAGGAATCGCCGTGGAGGCAAAGGCGGTGGTGCCGGAAAAGCTGGATACTTCCCTGTCCGAAGTGGATGTCTGCCTGATTGTCGGAAATCTGATGGACAATGCGATAGAGGCATGTATGAAAATACAGCAGGAGGGGCAGCGCTTTATCCGCGTCTACATGGATATCCTGAAAGGACAGCTCTACATTTATATGATAAATGCAATGGGCGAAAATCCGAGAAAGGCGGGCGGTGTCTACCTATCCGCCAAGAACACGGACAGGCATGGGTTCGGACTCATGCGGATTGACAAGGTGGTGGACAAGTACCACGGCTATCTGGAAAGACAGCATGAGGAGGGTGTGTTCGCCACGGAGATTTTGCTCCCCCTGTGAATAAGGAAATACCATTCGTGCACGAGTATGACCGCTCGTGCATATTTTTTTGCGAGAAAGCAGACTGTGTTATTATATTTTGTGAAATCATTTACGACATTTCTTTAAAACTATAACAGGTGTTATATATGGAGAGAACAGATGGGAATGGGGAACAGCGAACAGGAATGCAGACACAACTCTGTCATAAGCGATATTTGGTTTTATATCCGCTTTTTTAAGGAGCATGAGCCGTTTGTGCTGGTGTTTGGCGGGGCGGAGATTATTTTCGGGGCGATTTTGCCGTTATTTACAATCTATCTGCCGAAAATCGCCATAGATTTGGTGGAGCGGCGGGCGGTGTCCGGGCGGGCGCTTCTGGTTCTGGGCGGATTCAGCCTGCTTACCATGCTTGCAGGTGGTTTGCACAAAGGCGTGGAAGCAGGGAAATACAATCTCTACAATACCCAGCGGACGAACCTTATGGGGCTGTTTTTTCTGAAAAGTCTGCGGCTTCGATACGCGGATCAGGAAGCTGGAGAAAACAAAAGGCTGCATTGGAAGGTCTATGACGCGGTCTGGGGCGGGGATTGGTGCGCGGTTTCCCAGATGGTGAGAGGCACTGTCGACTTGTGCGTGAATATTTTGAGTTTCCTTCTGTACTCGACGGTGCTCGCCTTTCTGAGTGTGCCGGTGGTAGTGATTCTGCTGGCACTGGCGTTTGTCAACTACGGAATCAGCATGAGTCATATCCGATTCGAGGAGTCCCTGCGGGAACAGCGAGCGGCGGCGCAGAAGCATTTTCAGTGCGTCGAGAATGCCATGGGCAATGTAAACGGCGCAAAAGATATCCGCATCTATGGTATGAAGGAATGGATGCTCGGTCTGCGCGACCAGACCATCGGTGAGCTGCGGAAGCTGGCGGAAATGTCAAAGAAAAAGGACGCTTTCTACGAGAGGGTAGGGTTTGCGCTGGCGGCTGCGCGCAATCTGGGCGCCTATGCGTATCTCCTGTATCGGACGCAGACGGGGAGCGTGAGCGCCGGAGAGTTTGTGCTGTATTTCGGAGCCATAACGGGATTTTCGGGTTTTGTCAACAATATCATGAGTTCCCTCGCCATTCTGCGCGGCGCGGCAAACGGCACGGACTACATCAGGGCGTATCTGGATTTGCCGGAGGAGAACCGCAAGAGCGGAGAGGGGCGTATCGACAGCATTTCTCTGCCGCCGGAAATTACGTTTCAGCATGTGAGCTTTTCCTATCAAAATACGGAGGAGGGGGACAAGACTGTATTCCGCGATTTAAACCTGACCATCCGCGCCGGAGAAAAGCTCGCGCTTGTGGGGGCAAACGGTGCGGGAAAGACGACGCTCGTCAAGCTTTTGTGCGGGATGTATGAGCCCGACGAAGGACGGATTCTCATAAACGGCATCGACAGAAACGAGTTTCCGAAGGAAGAGTGGTACCGGCTGTTTTCGATTGTGTTTCAGGAGACATTGATTCTGCCCTTTACGGTGGGAGAAAATCTGGCCATGGACCGCGCGGAGAGGGTGGATGAAGAGAAGGCATGGAAGGCGCTGGAGCAGGCGGGGCTGGAGCAGACGTTTCAGGAACGGGGCATCCACATACGCAGCTATATGACAAAGACAATGATGGAGGACGGCGTGGAGCTGTCGGGCGGGCAAAAGCAGCGGTTTCTGCTGGCGCGGGCGCTGTATAAGAATGCGCCTGTTATGGTTCTGGACGAGCCTACGGCGGCGCTCGACCCTATTGCCGAGAGCGAGGTATACGAGCAGTACAACCGTTACACGCAGGGCAAAACGGCGGTTTTCATTTCCCATCGGCTTGCCAGCACGAAATTTTCCGACCGCATTATTCTGCTGGAAGAAGGAAAAATTGCGGAGGAGGGCACCCACGAGGAGCTGATGCGGGCGAAAGGTGCCTATGCCCGGATGTTTGAAGTGCAGAGCAGTTACTATCGCAGGGAGGCAGGCGCGTGTGCGGACGTGCAGATTTGATTCCCATGGGTAATGCGGCTTGGGAGAAAGTTCTTTACGGCAGAAAGGCGGTGCAGCGGAAACATGAATGAGGATTACTTGCTGAAAAAGCTTCCGATACGGGAGCACGGTAAAAATATCGTGAAAATTTTAAAGTATGTGCAGGGGATGGACCGGTATTATTTTCCGGTTATGGCAATTTCCCTGCTGTTCAAGACGGCCGTCCCCTATATGGAGCTTTTGCTGACCGCCTACATTTTGGACGGCATCAGCGCGCATACAGGGATCAGGGAAATGTTTGCGGTGATCACGGCATCGGTGCTTGCGATCATGCTGCTGCAGTTTCTTTCCGGCGCGATCTATCACAGGATGGAGGTGCGCAGGGAGCAGATGTACCACCTGTACGAGTGCGAGACGCAGACAAAAATGCTGGAGATGGATTTTTCCAGAATTGACAGCCCGAAGATCAAAGAGCTGAAGGACAGGATCATAAAGGACAACAACTGGGGCGCGGGGATTAACGGAGTTTTCTGGTCGTGCAGCGGCGTCATGGAGCATGTGTTTCAGATGATCGGCGCGGTGGTCGTGGGGATTTCGGCGGCAGGGTATCTGTTCCACGCGGGGACGGTTTCCGTCTGGTTAGTGATGGCAGTTTTGCTTGCGGTGCAGGTGGTTTCGGTATGCCTGCGGATGTACTTTGGCAGGCAGCGTGACCGCTGGCGTTACCACGAGGCGTACAGCGTGGAGGAGAAAGAGGAGATATTCTGTTTTGCGTGGGATTTTGCGGGGCAGGAATCTTACAATTACAAAAACGGCAAGGATATCCGTATCTATGAGGGCTACGACCTGATGGAACGGTGGACTACGGAGGTTTTGCGGCATAAGGGCTTTCGGAAGCCGCTGCTCAGGGCGGCGGGTGCTGATGCCGGCGAAGCGTTTTTTGGCGCGGCGGCAGGCGGCGCCGCAAAGGGAGGCGCGTATCTGGTTGTTGTGATGCTCGCGCTGGCGGGTACGATCACGGTGGGAAATGTGGTGCGTTTTGCGGGCGCGTTCAGCCAGCTTCTGGAGGCGGCGGCAGGGGTGGTTCACGATATCCCCACTCTTGCCATGGCGGCGAGGCAGCAGCTCAGTACCCTTGCGCTGATTCATATGGAAAACGAGATGTATCAGGGAAAACTCCCTGTGGAAAAGCGGAGCGACGGCGTATACAGGATTACTTTTCGGAATGTGTCCTTCCGATATCCGGGTACTGAGCGGTACGCGCTAAAGAATTTTTCCATGGAACTGACGGTCGGGGAGAAGCTGGCGATTGTGGGGATGAACGGTTCGGGAAAGACGACGATGATTAAACTGCTTTGCAGGCTCTATGATCCGCAGGAAGGAGAAATTCTGCTAAACGGCGTGGATATCAGGAAATTTAAGCAGGAGGAGTACAGCAGACTGTTCTCGGTCGTGTTTCAGGACTTTACCCTGTATCCGTTTCCTTTGGGGCAGAATATTGCCGTGTCCCGGACTTACGACGGAGAGCTGGTCAGAAAGTGTCTGGCGGATGCGGATTTCGGGGCGCGTCTTGCCGCTATGGAGAATGGGCTGGACACCTATTTGTACAAAGACTACGATGACGAGGGAGTTGAGATTTCCGGCGGTGAAGCGCAGAAAATCGCCATTGCCAGAGCGGTCTATAAGGAGGCGCCCTTTATTCTGCTGGACGAACCGACGGCGGCGCTTGACCCGCTGGCGGAATATGAAATTTATTCCAACTTTGATAAGCTTGCGGGAACAAAGACGGCGGTGTATATCTCCCACAGGCTCTCGTCCTGCAGGTTCTGCGAAAAAATAGCGGTGTTCCACGAAGGGGAGCTGGTGCAGCTTGGAAGCCACGAAGAACTTGTGGCGGACAAGAACGGGAAATATTATGAGCTGTGGCGCGCGCAGGCGCAGTATTATGAAGCCGAAGGCTGAATAGTTATAGCCAGATTCTTATTTTAGAATCTGGCTATCGCGCTTTTTGAAAGAAAGTGTTATACTATACGCGTATCAGTTGAGCGGCGCGCGGGTTTTGGGTTCGCACGGCGGGCAGACGCGGCGGGAGGAACTATGACAGATTTGACAGACCGCCTCACCGCGGGCGGGGAGCTCTCCGACGACGAGTGGCGGTATCTCATTGAAGGCGATTATGAAAAGCAACTGTTATTTAATGAGGCAGACAGAGCGCGCAGGCGGTATTATGGGACGGATGTCTATATCAGGGGGTTGATCGAGATATCAAACTTCTGCAAAAATGACTGTCTCTACTGTGGTATCCGCCGGAGCAATGCGAACGTATCGCGCTACAGGCTTACGGAAGCGGAAATTCTCGCCTGCTGTGGGCAGGGTTATGCGTTGGGCTTTCGCACCTTTGTGCTGCAGGGCGGCGAGGATGCTTACCACACCACGGAGCGGGTAGCGGGACTGGTTTCCGCTGTCAAAGAAAAATATCCCGACTGCGCGGTGACGCTCTCTCTGGGGGAACGGCCGCGCGGGGATTATGAAATCTGGTATCAGGCGGGAGCCGACCGGTATTTATTACGGCATGAGACGGCGTCCCGCTCTCATTACGAAAAACTGCACCCGCCGGAACAGGCTTATCTGCGGCGTATGGAATGCCTGCGGAATCTGAGAGAAATCGGTTACCAGACCGGGGCGGGCTTTATGGTGGGCTCCCCCTTTCAGGGAACGGAGGAGCTGATCGCGGACATGCGGTTTTTGCAGGCGTTCCAGCCTGAAATGGTGGGAATCGGACCGTTTATTCCCCATCACGACACGCCTTTTTCGGGATATCCGGCGGGAAGCTTGGAGCGCACGCTCACCATGGTGGCGCTTACCAGACTGGCATTGCCGAAGGCGCTGATTCCCGCCACTACGGCGCTTGGCACCATTCATCCGCAAGGACGCAGGATGGGTCTGAAAGCCGGTGCGAACGTCGTTATGCCGAATCTGTCCCCCGTAAATGTGCGCGGACAGTACAGTCTGTACGACAATAAGGCGTGTACCGGGCAGGAAGCGGCGGAAGGGCTGGCGGCGCTTAAGGAGAGTGTGGCGCAGGCGGGGTATCGCGTGGTGGAGAGCCGGGGAGACGCGGTGCAGACGGAGTGACGGGCTGCTGAGAAGGTAATGGCGGCGTAGGGCGAGAAAAGGCGTGGGATAGAAATACGCGGCGGGTGTCCGAATGAAATAACGGTAGTTATAAAATAAGGGCCGGGCTGCCTGAAAGTATGAGGAGAATGCAGGCTGGCGGCGATCATTGCGGAAAGAAGGTCAAATAAAATGTACGATCCGAAATCATTGTGTGCAGACGATTTTATCAACCATGAGGAAATCCTTGAAACGCTGAAATACGCGGAGGAAAACAAGGATAACAAAGCCCTCATCGAAGAGATTCTGGACAAGGCAAGGCCCAGAAAAGAGGGAAATTCCACGGTATGCGCGGGACTTTCCCACAGGGAAGCGTCGGTTCTTCTGGCATGTGAGGACAAGGACATACTGGAAAAAATTTACGCCTTGGCGGAGGAGATCAAGCTGGCCTACTACGGCAACCGTATTGTGATATTTGCGCCGCTCTACCTGTCCAATTACTGTGTGAACGGCTGCGTTTACTGCCCCTATCACATGAAAAATAAAAATATTCCCAGAAAGAAGCTGACTCAGGAGGAAGTGAAGCAGGAAGTGATCGCCTTGCAGGATATGGGGCACAAGCGTCTGGCGATCGAGGCGGGGGAGGACCCGGTCAACAATCCCATTGAGTATATTCTGGAATGCATCAAAACGATCTATTCCATCAACCATAAAAACGGCGCCATCCGCCGCGTTAATGTGAACATTGCGGCTACCACGGTGGAGGAGTACCGTATGCTCAAGGAGGCGGGCATCGGCACTTATATTCTATTTCAGGAGACGTACCACAAGGAAAGCTACCTGAAGCTGCATCCCACAGGGCCAAAGCACGATTACAATTACCATACGGAAGCCATGGACCGCGCCATGGACGGCGGGATTGACGACGTGGGGCTGGGCGTGCTTTTTGGTCTGGAACTGTACAAATACGAGTTTGCCGGTCTTCTCATGCACGCGGAGCATTTGGAGGCGGTTCACGGGGTGGGCCCTCATACGATCAGCGTGCCGCGTATCAAACACGCTGACGATATCGACCCCTCGGCCTTTGACAACGGCATTGACGATGAGATATTTGCGAAGCTCTGCGCGCTGATCCGCATTGCGGTTCCCTACACGGGCATGATTATTTCCACAAGGGAGAGCCAGGCGGTGCGGGAGAAGGTGATCCGCTTGGGCGTGTCACAGATTTCCGGCGCGTCCCGGACTTCTGTGGGCGGTTATACGGAGGAGGAGCGGCCCACCGATACGGAGCAGTTTGACGTTTCCGATCAGCGGACGCTGGACGAGGTCATCAAGTGGCTGATGGAGCTGGGGTATATCCCTTCCTTCTGTACGGCCTGCTACCGCGAGGGCAGGACGGGCGATCGTTTTATGAGTCTGTGCAAGACGGGACAGATTCAAAACTGCTGTCATCCCAACGCGCTGATGACATTGAAGGAGTACTTGATGGACTACGCCTCTGAGGAGACGAAGGCCATCGGAGAGGCATTGATACAGGCGGAGCTCGCGAACATCCCCAAGGAACAGGTGCGGGAGATTGCGAAGGATCATCTGGCGAAAATTGAGGAAGGGGTTCGGGACTTCCGGTTTTAAATTGGGGAAAGGACAGCGCAAGTATATGGGTATGAACAACACCCCCGCGGGGGAGCGGGTACATATCGGCTTTTTCGGGAGGCGCAATGCGGGCAAGTCCAGTCTGCTCAATGCGGTGACGGGACAGGAGCTGGCGGTGGTGTCGGAAGTGCGCGGAACGACCACCGATCCCGTCTATAAGGCGATGGAGCTTTTGCCGCTTGGGCCTGTCATGATGATCGACACACCCGGCTTCGACGACGAGGGAACGCTTGGGGAACAGCGGGTAAAGAAGACCAAACAGGTGCTCGAAAAGACGGATATCGCGGTGCTGGTGGTGGACGCCGTGGAGGGAATGTCCGGCTGCGACGAGGAGCTGATCACACTTTTCAAGGAGCGGGAGATACCGTTTATTATAGCGGCTACGAAGTCCGATATATGGGACTCTGAAAATGCTATAGTGAAACCAGACATTTTTTCTGACACGACGAGTAACTGTTCGACGAAATCAGATGCGGACGAGCTGCGAACGGACAGAAACTTTGAAAGTGAAAGTGCGGATTTGCGAGTGACCGGGAAGCCAACAAAAGAACGGGAAGATGATTCGATAGCAGATGTTATATATGTAAGCGCGGTCAATGGCGAGGGCATCCACGAATTAAAGGAGCGGCTAGCCGCCATGCTTCCCGATAAAGAAGAGCGTCACCTTGCGGCAGATCTGGTGAAACCGCTGGACATTGTAGTGTTGGTGGTGCCTATTGACTCGGCGGCGCCCAAGGGAAGGCTGATCCTGCCCCAGCAGCAGGCCATACGGGATCTTTTGGAGGCGGGTGCGGTTCCCGTGGTAGTGCGGGAGACGGAGCTTGCCGAGGCGCTTACTAAGCTTGCGGAGAAGCCGTCGCTTGTCATCACGGACAGTCAGGCGTTTGAGGAGGTTGCGGCCATCGTGCCGGAGGACATTCCTCTTACTTCCTTTTCCATTCTGATGGCGCGCTATAAAGGTTTCTTAGAAATAGCGGTGGACGGCGTGCGGGAGATTGACAGCCTGAGGGACGGCGACCGTGTGCTGATTGCCGAAGGCTGTACCCATCACAGACAATGCGATGATATCGGAACGGTGAAAATCCCCCGTTTCCTGAAAAAGTATACAGGAAAGGATGTTATCATAGAAACGGCTTCGGGTACGGGTTTTCCTGAAGATCTGACGCCTTATGCGCTGGTGATCCATTGCGGCGGCTGTATGCTGAATGAGCGGGAGGTTTTGCGGCGGATGCGCTTTGCGAAAAGGCAGGGCGTGCCTGTGACGAACTACGGCATTGCCATTGCGCAGATGAAGGGGATTCTTGCGAGGAGCGTTGCGCCGCTGCAGTTACTGTGAAGGTAATTTTCACTTGAAGGATGGGCATGGCGGAATGGCTTTGACGGAGAGGTTGGATTGATATGTATACATTTGACGGAAGAGTGCGTTACAGCGAGATAGGGGAGGACGGCCTCTTAAGTCTGCAGTCCCTTTTGGATTATTTTCAGGACTGTTCGACCTTCCACTCTGAGGATATCGGGCTGGGACTGGAATATATGGATAAAATCGGGCAGGTGTGGCTTTTGTCCGCGTGGCAGATTTGCATCGGGCGTTATCCGAAGTACGGCGAACAGATCGTAGTTGGCACGGCGCCCTATGAGTTTCGCGGTTTTATGGGACTGCGTAACTTTCTGATGCGGACGAAGGAGGGCGAGGCGCTGGCCTGGGCCAATTCTATATGGACGCTGATGGACAGGGAAAAAATGCGCCCCGTAAAGCCGAATGAGGATATGATTGCAGGCTATGTGCCAGAGGAAAGATATCCCATGGATTATGCGCCCAGAAAGATTGCGATGCCCGCGGACGGACAGCCGATGGAGGCATTCACGGTCAAACCGCATCATCTGGACACGAACCATCATGTCAATAACGGGCAGTATGTGCGCATGGCGATGGACTGTATTCCGGGCGGCTTTCGGATCGGTCAGCTTCGCGTGGAGTATAAGAACCAGGCGCTGTTAGGAGATGAGATTTATCCCGTGATGGCGATGGGGGCGGATGGGAAGCTGTACACGGTTTCCCTGAACAGGGCGGACGGCAGCCCGTACAGTGTGGTGGAGTTCGAATTTTGAAAGGAAGAAAACGATGATTCAACTAGGTGAAATACAGACCTTAAAGATAATAAAGCAGGTAGAGTTCGGCGTTTACCTGTATGATGGAGCAAATACGGAAGAACGGGTTCTCCTGCCGAAAAAACAGGTGCCGGAGGGCGTAGCGAACGGTGACGAGGTAGAGGTCTTTGTGTACCGCGATTCCAAGGACAGGCTGATAGCCACCACGAACAGGCCGAAGATCACTCTGCACGGCGTGGAGAGACTGCGGGTAGCGCAGGTGGGAAAGATCGGCGCCTTTTTGGATTGGGGGCTGGAGAAAGAGCTGCTTCTGCCCTTTAAGGAGCAGACCAGAAGGGTGTCCGCTGGGGAGGAGTGCCTTGCGGCGCTCTATATTGATAAGTCGGACAGGCTCTGTGCCACCATGAATGTATATCCTTATTTAAAAAATAACAGCAGTTATAAAAAGGATGACAGGGTAAATGGCACGGTCTATGAAATCAGTCCGAATTTTGGTGCGTTTGTGGCGGTGGACGATCAGTATTCGGGGCTGATTCCGAAACGGGAGCTTTACGGGAACGTTGCGGTTGGAGATACCGTAAACGCCCGCGTCACGGCGGTGAAGGAGGACGGGAAGCTGGATCTGAGCATTCGGGAAAAGGCGTATCTGCAGATTGCGGGGGATGCGGAGAAGGTGATGCGTGTGATTGACAGCTTTGGCGGAGCGCTGCCTTTTAACGATAAGGCGTCGCCCGAGGTGATCCGCCGGGAGATGCAGATGAGCAAAAACGAGTTCAAGCGGGCGGTAGGAAATTTGTTAAAAGCGGGTAAAATTACGATAACGGAGAAAGCGATAAGACGCAATGACGAGTAAAAGAGCGAATTGGTTGTTTCTGACTATCATACTGGTGCATTTTGGGGTGGTGGCATTCCTGATATTCTGGGGATCGCTTCTTCCGGACAGCATTGTTTTGAATTTCCTGCTGAGTCAGGGGATTCTTGTGGTACCGACGATTATCTTCCTGCTGATTTTTGAGCGCAGGGAGCGGCCGGCCGCGCCGCAGATGCCGATGAGGGGTATGCCGACTGCGCCCGGTGCGATGCAGATGCCGATGGGGGGTATGCCGACCGTGCCTGGGGCGATGCAGGCACCAATGGCGGAAAGGGGGCGCAAGCCCCGGCGGTTTGAGGCATCGGGATTTCACAAGGTTAAAATTTCCACTCTGCTGATGATCGCCCTCTGTACCTTTTTGATTTCGCCGCTGGTGACGGTACTCAATGTACTGACGATGTTTTTTGCTGACAATGCGGTGGCGGCTCTGGAGGGGGACATCATAAGCACGCCCTTCCCCGTGATGCTCTTTATGATTGGAATATTCGGGCCCTTCTGTGAGGAATTTGTTTTCCGGGGTGTGATATACGGAAGTTACAGGAGAAACGGGCAATATAATAATAACATATGTTACCAAAAGAGCCGCAGGAATGGAATCTCGGCGGTTCTGCTGTCAGCGTTTCTTTTCGGACTGATGCATATGAATTTTAATCAAGCGCTTTACGCTTTTGCAATTGGGATCTTTTTGGCACTGTTGGTGGAGGCGGCGGGGAGTTTGTGGGCGTCCGTCTTCTGCCATATGTTTTTTAATTCCTGCCAGGTCGTGCTGATGTATGTGTCGGAAAGTGTCTTGGACAGTATATACGGACAAGCCGTGAATGAAGCGGCGGAGCAGCTGTCCACGCAGGATCTTCTGGCGGCGCTCTCCGTATATCTGGTGATCGCGGCGGTCGCGACGCCGATTGCGGGCTGCGTGATCGTGTGGATTGCGAAGAACGAGGGACGGCAGGAAGCCTTTAGAGAGCTGTTTCGAAGGAGCGGGCGCACAGCCGTACAGAAGATGCCGCAGCCGAATGCGCGGATGCTGAATGTGCCGATGCCGCCACAGTCACAGCCTGTACAGTGGAGCCAACCGGCACCGCCCCGGCAAATGCCTGAGATGCCGCAGCCGCCACGATCCGCACAGTGGAACCAGCCGATACCGCCGCAGCCTGTACCGCCGGCGCAATGGAATCAGCCAATGCCACAGCAGCCTGTACAGTGGAATATGTCAGAGCCGCCCCGCACCGACTATCTGCTGAGTGTGCCGCTGATTATAGCGGTGGTGCTCTGCCTGGGGTATATGAGTCTTGAGCTGTTTTTGGTCTGAGGGCTTCGGGAGCTGCCTGTGTATAGGCAGATCGGGATGCGAAATAGAAAATAACGACCCGGAGGGGCCGTTATTTTCGCTTAGACTGTCATATCAAAGTTTCCGCCGATGTGGGGATTGACGGACAGTTCCATCGCCGCCGCATCCATCATGCCGACAACCTGACTGCCTGTGGTTTCCGCCTGATCCAGAGACTTGGCAAGCATTGCTACTCCGTAGGCGTCATTTGTTTTGGCGCTGGACATGGCCATAGATAATCCTGCAATATCCATAAAAATCACCAACCTTTCTTCATCACTTATTTTACCACATCTCTGTTTCGGGTAACAATATGCAATTTTAACAATGCCATGAAATACTTAAAAACGTCAAAAACTTAAAAAATTACACAAAAAATTCACGAATGCAGGTAGATTTTTTTGTAAATATAGATTAAAATAGAATCTAGCTTTTGCTTTTTAGAAATTATGGGGCTGAAAGGCATAGTGAATTGTTACGAAACATAAGAGGGGTGGGGGAATGATTTCAAATCAGATTTTGCAGAACACGATAGAAGGTCTGAAAGCTATTGCCAGAGTGGAGCTCTGTGTTATGGACGTGGACGGGAAGGCGGCGGCCATGACGACGGAGGAAATGGAGCGCTGCGGCAGGGCGGCGGCGGAATTCGCGGAATCCCCGGCGGATTCGCAGGAAATTCAGGGATACCAGTATTTTAAAATTTTTGATGAGCAGCAGCTTGAGTATATTCTGGTGGCAGGCGGTGTGGGTGAGGACGTCTACATGGTGGGAAAGATGGTGACGTTCCAGATTCAAAACCTGTTGATTGCCTACAAGGAGCGGTTTGACAAAGATAACTTTGTGAAGAATCTGCTTCTGGATAACCTGCTTCTGGTGGATATATACAGCCGCGCGAAGAAGTTACATATTCAGACGGATGTCAGGCGGGTGGCGCTCATTGTGGAGACGGACAATGTCAAGGACTGCAATGCCCTTGAAAGTGTGCGGGCTTATTTTGGCGTGAATAATAAGGACTTCATCACAGCCGTGGACGAGAATAACGTCATTGTGGTGAAGGATTTGTCCGAGGATGACAGCCCTCGGGAGATCGAGCGGTGCGCCGGAGCGGTGGCGGCTTATCTGCGCAAGGAGAGTTTTAAGAACGTCCGCGTTGCTTATGGCACGGTGGTAAACGAGATCAAGGGCGTGAGCAGTTCTTATAAAGAGGCAAAGATGGCACTGGATGTGGGAAAGATTTTCTTTGGAGAGCGCGACGTGATCGCCTACAGCGAGCTGGGTATCGGCCGTTTGATCTACCAGCTGCCGATTCCCCTTTGCAAGATGTTTATCAAGGAGATTTTTGACGGCAAAAGTCCTGATGAGTTCGATGAAGAGACGCTTGTCACCATCAATAAATTTTTCGAGAACTCCCTGAACGTGTCCGAGACTTCGAGGCAGCTCTTTATCCACAGGAATACGCTGGTTTACCGCCTGGATAAGCTGCAGAAAAGCACAGGGCTTGACCTGCGGATATTTGAGGACGCCATTACCTTTAAAATCGCATTGATGGTGGTAAAATATATGAAATATATGGAGTCATTCGAGTTCTGATGTATAGAGGAGAGGACATGGAAGAAGGTATGACGGACAAACAGTTTGATAATATCATCAAAATGATTTCCATGATTTTAGACGGATGTAAGGATTTGGATGAAGCGAAAAAGAAAATAAATGAACTCAAGTAGAAAAGTAGGAGAGAGGAAACGTGGCAGTAAAGAAGAGAAGAAAAGCCCCCGCGGTGGAGAATGAGATTATCAATCTGACGAATGTGAGCAAGGCTTACTCAACCGGTGCGCCGGCCTTAAAGGATGTGAACCTTCATATCAGCAGAGGCGAGTTTGTCTTTATCGTGGGAGACAGCGGGTCGGGAAAATCTACCCTGATTAAGCTGCTTTTGAGAGAGCTTACCATCAGCAGCGGCTATATCAATGTGATGGGCTATGATCTTTCCAAGATCAAGCACAGAAAAATCCCGAAATTCAGAAGAAACTTGGGGATTGTGTTTCAGGACTTCCGCCTTTTGAAAGACAGGAACGTCTATGAGAACGTGGCTTTTGCCCAGCGTATTATTCAGAAGTCAAATAAGGAAATTAAGAAAAATGTGCCCAGTATTTTAGCCATTGTGGGACTTGCGGGCAAATACAAGGCGAAGCCCAGGCAGCTTTCCGGCGGTGAACAGCAGAGAGTGGCGCTGGCCCGCGCGCTTGTAAACCAGCCGACGATTCTTTTGGCGGACGAGCCTACGGGTAATCTGGATCCCAAAAATTCATGGGAGATTATGAAGCTTTTGGAGCAGATCAATGAAAACGGAACGACTGTTATCGTTGTTACCCACAACCGTGAAATTGTGAACGCGATGCAGAAGCGTGTGGTAACCCTGCGCCGCGGCGTTATTATCCGCGACGAGGAAAAGGGAGGGTACATCGATGAGGATTAGTACATTTTTCTATACGCTCAAGCAAGGCTTCCGCAATATTTTCAGAAACAAGCTCTTTTCGCTGGCGTCGATTGCAACGATCGCGGCCTGCCTTTTTCTTTTTGGCATTTTTTACGCGATTTTAGCGAATTTCCAACATATCGTGAAGAATGCGGAGGAAGGCGTCTCCGTCTGGGTATTCTTTGATGAGGGTATTGAGGACATCAGAATACAGCAGATTGGAGATATGATTGCGAAGCGGCCCGAGGTGGCAAAGATGGAGTTTATTTCCGCGCAGGAGGCGTGGGAGAGCTTCCGGGATGAGTATCTGGGCGAATACGGCGATGGCTTTACGGAGAACCCGCTGGAGAATTCCGCTAACTATCAGGTATATCTGAATGATGTGTCTATGCAGTCAGCACTGGTGACTTATCTGGAATCGATAGACGGCGTGCGGATGGTTAACCGCTCGGAGCTGGTAGCCACCACTTTGACCGGAGTCAACGCGCTGATTGCCTATGTTTCTGTCGGCATTATTGCGATTCTGCTGGCGGTATCCATTTTCCTGATCAGTAATACCGTTGCAATCGGCATTTCTGTCCGCAAGGAGGAGATTAATATTATGAAATACATAGGGGCCACCGATTTCTTCGTGCGTTCCCCTTTTGTGGTGGAAGGCATTATGATCGGACTGATCGGCGCGGCTCTGCCGCTCGGTTTTATCTACCCTATTTACAATGTAGTCTTGACTTATGTGACGGATCGGTTTCCACAGCTCTCCTCCCTTTTAAGTTTTGTGCCGGTGGGAGAGGTTTTCAATGTGCTTGTGCCCATATCTCTTGGCCTTGGCGTAGGCATTGGCTTCCTGGGAAGTATCGTAACGGTGAGAAGACATTTAAGAGTGTGAGAAGTATTTCTAAAGCTCAGCAGCAGAGGCTGCATCGCAAAGTCAGCAAAGCTGACTTGGAAGTACTAAGTCTCACACATGAGAATGCCTGAAAAGCGGCATTTTCTGCACAGATTTGAGATTCCGTTGAAGCGGAGTTATGGTGGTAGCGTGAAAAGTGCTTCTAAAGACGTCCCGCCATAGGACGGGACGCCAAGAAGCACTAAGTTTCACGCAGGAGAATGCCTGAAATACGGCATTCTCCGCACAGATTTGAGATTCCGCTGAAGCGGAATCATGGAGGCTAGCTTGAAAATACACAGCCGAAAGAAGATAAAAAGAATAACGTGCGTTACCCTGTGCCTTGCGCTGGTACTCTCGTGTGCTCTGCCCGGGCCTTCCGTGCAGGCGGTTACCAGCGAGAGCATCCGGGAGAAGGAGCGGGAGATTGAGAAGGCGAAGGAAGAAGTCTCCGGCTTGAAGAACAGCAAGACTGACGTGGAGAAGTTGAAAAAGGAGCTGGAGCAGTCAAAAAATGACCTGACGGCTTATGTACAGCAGTTGGACGGGCAGCTTGCTGACATACAGGAGAAGATCGCGCAATATAATACAATGATTACCGAAAAAGAAAAAGAGATCGAGGAGACGGCCCGCGATCTGGATGAGGCGCAGGCGAGACAGGAGCAGCAGTATGAGGCCATGAAGAAGCGCATTCAGTTTATGTATGAGCGCAGCGACTCGTTTTACATGGAAACTCTTTTCGGTTCCAACAGTATCGCGGGGATTGTGAACCGCGCCGATTATATTGAGGCTTTGTCCCGCTATGACAGGGATAAGCTGGATGAATACGTGGAAACCAGAAAGTATGTGGAACTCTGTAAGGAAGAGCTGGAGGTGGAAAAGCAGCTTTTGGACGAGACCAGGGAGGCGGTGGAGCAGGAGGAAGCAAACGTTAATACCCTGATCGGGGAGAAAGAAGCCCAGATTGTTTCCGTCAGCGGAGATATTGCCAATAAAGAGGCGGCCATCAAGGAATACGAAGCGATGATTGCTCAGGAGAACGCCGAAATCGCCGCATTGGAGAAGGCGGTGGCGGAGGAGCGCGCGAGACTGGAAGCGGAGAACGCGCAGGCAAGGATCTATAATGGCGGTATGTTCGCCTGGCCTTGTCCCGGCTACAAGCGCATTTCCGACGAGTATGGCAACCGTATGCACCCAATTCTCGGGGTGGAGAAGTTTCACAACGGGCTGGATATGGCGGCATCTTCGGGAACGCCTATTTTGGCCGCATATGACGGCGATGTGGTGGCGGCGGATTACAGTGGCAGCATGGGCAACTATATTATGATTGACCACGGCAGCGGTCTTTACACTATCTATATGCACTGCTCCGCACTGTATGTTTCTAAAGGGCAGACTGTTTCTAAAGGACAGAACATTGCGGCGGTGGGTTCCACAGGCCGTTCCACAGGCCCACACCTGCATTTCAGCGTTCGCCTGAACGGAAGTTACACCAGCCCGTGGAACTATTTAAAATAAAGTATATTGTGTATAAGGAGATGAACTAACTTGGACTCAAGAAACAATAACAACCGTTATTATAATGACTACCCATATCCGGGTGACGGCCGACAGACGAATCCCTATTATAATAGTGGTAATAACGGCGGTTCGGGCGGTTACAATGGCCCGGCTCCGCAGCCTCCTCAGCCCGGGAACGGCAAGGGCGGCAGTTTTCTGCTTGGAATGCTGCTCGGCGTGGCGCTTACGACGTTGATCTGTGGCTTTGTCTTTGTGGGCATGAAAGTTTACGAGGCGGTGGACAGCAAGAACGTAGCGAAAAAGGGAACCGCCCAGAGTGTTGTCAGCGAGGAGACGGAGAAGAAGCTCGAGGCGATCGAGGAAGTGATTGACGAGTATTATTATCAGGATGCGGATATTGATGTTGACGCTATGACCGAAGGCATGTACGCGGGTATGGTGAACGCGTTGGGGGATCCCTATTCCGTTTATTATACGGAGGAGGAGTGGAACGATCTGATGCAGGAAACAGCGGGTATCTACTATGGCATCGGCGCGTATTTGATGATTGATCCCAACACGGGGCTTGGAAAAGTATCAGGTGTTATTGAAAATACTCCCGCAGAGGAGGCGGGACTCCGCGCGGACGACCTGCTCTACCTTGTGGATGGCGAGAGCACGATGGGAATGGAGCTTTCCGAGATTGTGGCCCGTGTGAAGGGCGAGGAGGGAACGAAGGTTCACCTTACCATTTACCGCGAGGGCGAAACGGATTATCTTGAGATTGACGTGGAGCGTCGGCAGATTGAGGCTCCTACGGTAAAGTATGAAATGCTCGAAAATAACATCGGTTATATTCAAATTACAGAGTTTGATGATGTGACTACCGACCAGTTTACCGAGGCGCTTGCCGTCATCAAGGGTTCCGGCGCGAAGGGGCTCGTGCTCGACCTGCGCGGCAATCCGGGCGGCAGTCTGAACGTGGTGGTGGATATTGCCAGACAGATTCTACCCAAAGGGCTTATCGTTTACACCGAAGATAAGTATGGCGAGCGCGATGAGTACAGCTGTGACGGCAGGAATGAGCTGAATATGCCGCTAGCGGTGCTTGTAAACGGTAACTCCGCCAGCGCGTCGGAGATTTTGGCGGGTGCGATCAAGGACTATCACAAGGGGACACTGGTGGGGACTACGACCTTTGGTAAGGGCATTGTCCAGCGGGTACTGCCTTTGACCGACGGTACAGCTCTGAAACTGACGATCAGCGCGTATTATACGCCCAACGGAAATAACATTCACGGGGTGGGCATCGAGCCGGATGTGGTCTGCGAGTTTGACAGCGACGCGTACTATGATAAGGACGTGGATAATCAGTTGGAGAAGGCGGTGGAGGTGCTTTCGGAGTAGGGCGGGTATTTCGTGCAACAAGTTGAACGCAGGATAGGACAGATTGGCGGAGAAATGTTGGATTTCTTGAAATCAACGGGGCTGTCAGAAGTGGCGTATGTACATGAGATGGCGCTGACGCATGCGGTGATGGACTATTTTTCTGATATTCAGAGACTGAAAGAGTACCAGAAGATCGAGCATGTGAATGAGAAATTTCTTCTGGCCAGATTAACCAGTTTTATGCTTGGAGAGGATATGAATATCCCGCTTGTCGGAGAGAAGAAGACGGCGTATACAAATTATTTGGATACACTTTATTATTATTTGAAGTTTAGACAGTGTGATGCACAGGCAATAGAGCTTATGCTGCTGGCGTTCCAGGCGGGGCGTATCGTGTTCTCGACAGATTGATAATTGGGAATAAATATATGATATTCTTGAAATAAAGGGCAGCCACAAGGCTGTCTTTTTCATAACATGCGTAATTGTTCTTTTTACAATACAATCCCCCGTGAACCATTTCCAGAGATTTACATAATTGTATATAAGTGTCATAAAAACCACAATATTTGGTGCACATCGAACGAAAGTACCAAAACTTTATAGTCAAACTGCTGAAAAGCTCATGGTATTTTGGGTATATTATCAAAAATTTTAGGGGGGGGGGGTGGACTTGACAAATGGGGTGTCGGGGGATAAAATAGGCAATGATAGGGTGTGACGGGTGGCTCCGCCTGTCCCATCTTATTCAAGTAAACTGGCCGCGGCTATCAGTAATGTTACCGTTGGCCGAGGCTAAAAATATATTATGAAAGAGGAGGAAAACACCAAGCATGAAAAAAGTATTAAAGAAATTTAATCGCACACTTTCTATCATGCTCGCAGCAGCTATGGTACTGACAATGGTACCGCAGACTGCTCTGCCGGTTCAGGCAGAGGAACAGGGAATCGAAGTTAATACTGAGACCCCTGACGTAACAGACGTAGACGATGTTACACCCTCTGATGAGAGCGATGGATCGACAGATGTGAAGGATGCAGATGATACCGATATTTCGGGCGATTCTGACACCACAGATGACGAGCAAGGCGAAAGTACGGAGGGTGGAGAAACATCTGTTATTGAAAACCCCGACGGGAATCAGGATACGACCGGCGACTCCGAGAATGGAGATCAGGATGCGGATCAGTCTGATGAAGAAGTAACCGATCCTGTCGAGACGGAGATTCCGGACGAAACGGATGCTCCGGACGAAACGGATGCTCCGGACGAGACCGAGGTACCTGACGAGGAGGAAGACGCAGACAAGGCTGACGTAAACGACAGCTCTGTTAACGCGCTTGTCCCTACGGAGCAGACGGTTAAGGCCGTAGAACCTGACCCGACAGCAGAAGATCCGAACAATACCAAGGAACTTTCTTCTGCTGCGATCACCTATACAAACGGCTGTGTTTCCAATGGCAAGATTCGCAATGACGCGGATATCACCTTTAAATTGGAAGCAAATGAAGGCAAGATCATAACAAAGGTTGAGTATAAGACGAAGAAAGGCGAGGCGGCGGAATCTGCTGCAAAAACTTTAACGTCCAGCGATGACACTTATACGATTTCGAAGTCTGATCTTGGCTCCGAGCAGACCGTGGAGGGCGTTAAAAAGTGGGTAACCGACACCAGCGTTACGATTATTGTGACGACCACTGAGGTGGCGTATACCGTGAAGGCTGATAGCGGCAGCTCTGCGGATTATAGGCTGTACTATACAAAGACGGCTGATGGCAAGACCACGGCGGATACAACCAAGGGAATTACCGCGACAAGCACGGATAAGATTCTGTACAGCAAAAAGGGCGACGACGTTTCTTTTGTGGTCAAGGCAAACAGCGGCGCGACGGCCAAAATCAGAAAAGTATCTGTTACGGCTGGCGATGGTGAGGAGAAAACGCTCACCTCTACATCCAACACAGATGAGTCAGATGGCGAAGACCCGATCTACACTTTCAAGCCTTCCGATCTCGTAGGTTTGTCTGCGGAGGAAAATCAGGATATCACCATCATGGTGGAGGCTACTGCGGCTGCGACGATCACCATTGATACCACAGGTGTGGGCGAAGGCGCAGAGTTAACAGCGGTTGCAGATGCGAATAAAGTTTATACAACTGCGGGCTCCTTTGTGCAGGCGGGCGGCAGCAGCGCGGCAGAATCGGCGCTTGAAGGCCAGCTCGTTATCTTTGGAGTAAAAGAAAAGGCGAACTATAAGGCGGTTGAGGACGCGGATGTGACCGCGACTTTCGCTGTTACAGACGGAGAAGCAGAACCCTGCACGGTTACGCCTGTTGATGCTGATACAGAAAAGGGCGTGGCTAAGCACTATAAGATCGACCTTTCTGGTATCACCGAGTCCGGCGTGCTCGCAATCAGCGTGAAAAACGAGCTGGATGACACAAAGAAGGACGTTAAGAAGGTTGATTTTACATCTGTTTCTGAAAATGCAATAGAGATTAAAGAAAAAACTACTAACAAAGTACTGACGGGCAAAACGGAAAAGACGACGGCAAACTCGCTCAATTTTTCCGTGGAAGAGAAAGCCGGGTATGAGGTTTATAGGGTAGAGGCTGTATACGACAAGAATTACGCGGAGGGAGACGGCGCCGCAATCACAGGTTATGTGGAAGACTTGTATATCGGCAGCGGTTATCTCGATCCCGAAACGCGGCAGCCTGTCGCGGAAAGAGGAAACCAGTATAACCTTTTAGCGACATTCAGTGGCACAGACTCGGATGACGTGGCGGCCGACAAAGGCCATGCGGGCAAGGATTGGACCACCAACTCCGTGACGATCAATGTCTATGCCAAAATGAAGACGTCGGAATATGATAAGACCGTTTATTTTAGAGATCCTTCATATGGTTACGAGGTGACCCTGAATGACAAGGTTACTAAGAGTAGTGATGATGAATATACGGTAAAATCCGGCACGGAGCTTTTTGAGTTTACTGTAGAAGCGAATGTCGAGCCGACTGTTACTGTGGAGAACGACGGAAGCATTCTTCTCGGTGAGCCGGAAAAGACGGATGATGGGTGGAAATATCAGATTGCGGCAAGCGAGATGGACAGATATCAGGATATCTACATCAACCGCCAGAATTTCGATATCACCGTCAATTATGACAGCGCAAACATAAGAGCGGAAGTGTATCAGACATCCTATGCGGGCGGAGAGATACCGCTGTATGGGTCATGGGAGGATGAAAAAGTAATCTACAAAGAGAATCCTGCGGAGTATGATTACAAGTTCATTTTCGAGCCTGAAGAGGGCAACAACACCAAGATCGACAAGGTTTCCTACAAGGTGGGCGACAGCGAGGAGGCTAAGCCAGTACCGGCTAACGGCGACGGCAGCTATGTGTTCTATGTGAATCTGACGGATGACGTGACCGTAGACGTCGAGGTGAAGGATGAGTACGATCTGGTGGTAAGTGAGGATTGGGATCCTATCACGCCCGACAAAAACGGCGTATACAATGTGAGCCATGCGTCCACAGTTACGGCGGAGCTTATCAAAGGTTATACAAATATGCCTTTGTATAACGCGGAAGTGAAGGACGGCAGCGCTGTTGCGGCTACGATTGCCAGAATTAGCGATGACGTCGTTACCCTGGAGTTTGACGCCAGCGAATATGATAAGGTTCTCACCGTAGAACTGACCTTAAACGACAAGAACAAAACGAAGAAGAGCTTCAAGGTAAAGACAACTGCACTTGCGAAGGAAGTTTCTATCGCAGGCGTTAAGAATGGCGCCGTGGAACTGCCCGTGGACACGCAGGCAGAATATAAGCTGACGATCAAGGAAAAGAATACGAATCTTTCTGACCTTGCCGTAAAAGTAGTACCCGCGGACGATGCCAAGAAAACGGATGCGACAGCCATTGCTAATGCAGAAAAGCTGGTAGACGCGTGGTTTGACGACGAGGAGAAGGGAACCCTCGTGATTACGGCGAAGCCTGCCATGACCGGCACGGAAAATGCGGCGAAGATCATCGTTGTGGACAGGAGCAGCATGACGAAAGCTCAGTTTGATGCTGCTACCGTGGACAATGCGCTGACGAACGGTGTAGTGACGGTAACAACCAAGGACGCTACGATTGTAGACAAGAACCCGACCATCAGTCTGGTGACAACGACTGATCAGGTGATCAAGGTGAAGCTTGATACACCGAAGGAAGTTGTAAATCCTGTAGTCGGTAAGATTTATTACAAAGTGGAGCTTACGGCTCCCACGAGCTTCCCTGAGGGAACGCCTGCGTCTGTGCAGACGGCTGTTAACAAGGCTGTGACAGAGTGGAATAAGGCTCCCTATAAGGAGAAAGAGGCGATTGACGAAAAGGGCGGTCTCTTAGAGATTCCTGTTATGCTGTTCTCGGCGGAGGAGGAAGAGAAAGGCTTAGACAAGGGCGTACTGCTGAGCGGCTTCTCCGTGAAGGCATCTTTGTTACAGACTCTTGCAGGAAATGGCGATCCTTCCGTGGATGCGACCACCATCAAGGGCGGTGAGGGCGTCACGCTGGACGGCATTGCGACGAAAGATCCTTATTACGAGGTGAAGCTCGGTCTCAAGAAGGGCACCACCAACCTGATTACCGGTCAGGATAAGGACGTAGTGGTTGCAACCCCTAACTTTAATAAGCTGACTTCTTACAGCACCGTTAAGGTAGAGTTTGTAAACACCTCCACCGGAGAGGTGATAGGCACAGACAGCTATAGAGAAGGATTTACAAACGAATACTGTGGGCTGGATGCGAAATACGATTCACTGTCCAACGCAGTGATTGTAAATGCTGAATATGCTTCTTATTGGCAGAACGCTTCCGATTATTATAAGAATCTGGGCGTTAAGGTAACGGCATATGCGGAGGATTCTGCATACGGCGCGGTGGCAACCCAGAAGCTGACGGTAGTAAACGGCATTCAGGTCATCAATCCTTCCGCACCGATTGAGATTTATAAAGAGAATAACAAGGCGGCAACCTTTACCGTTGCGACAGATTTAAATAATGCCAGCAGCAATAAGAAATATGCGCCGAAGACGAAGAAGCTGAATTATGAGATCGTAGATGCGGAGTATGAGGAAGCATCTGAGCTGAGCTCGGATCTCAAGGCTAACGTTACTGTGAAAAACGGTAAGGTAACCATCAATAAGAACTATGTGGTAAAAGGCAGAAGAGAAGACAATCAGTTTAAGGTGAAAGTGACTGCGGCGGATTATGCGGACAATAATTACTGCGAAGTTACAGAAACAATCACCATCACGGGCAATAAGCTGGAGTTGGGAACCATTGCTGTGTTCGACGTAACGGAGGGCAGCTATGGCGCTAAGCTCGTTGCAGTCAATAATGGCGAACTTAAAGCCACAATGAAAGACGGTGAGTACCGTGTGGCAGTGCTTGCGCCCGGCGTAAAGACAACGAAGAACGGATATGATTTGACGAGTGAGTCTACGGATATCATGTATCCGGGTCTGTTTACCTTCAAGTCCAGCAACGCCAAGAGTGTGGCTGTCGATGCAGAAGGTGACCTGACGGTGCTTAAGGCTGCCAAGAATGTGAAGATCACAGTTACGCCGAGGGACGGCAGCAATAAGAAAGGGACGACACTGAACCTTAAGAATGTAGGGCAGGTGGAGGATAAACCGCTTCTTAGAATCACGAGATATTTAGATTCTACCCTGCAGACAGAAACAGAACTGTATGAAGGTGATACGACGAGCCTCAGCTACAAGGGTATGGGCGCTAACAATTACTTTAAGCTGGAAGTGGTGAAGGCGGTTACAGAAGACGATGCCACAAGCTATGTGCCTTTCTATCTTGCCAATTACCAGATCAGCTATAAGGGAGCTAAACAGATTAAGAAGACCGCAGGTGACGATGGCGACAGCATTATAATCGTTGCAAACGCCAAAGAGACAAAGATCACCCTGAAGAATAAGGCGAATAGAAACATGGCTGCGGCTGAGTATACGCTAACAAACGAGACGTTTGTGACGAGCAAGGCGAAGGCTCCTAAGATTGCTACGAAGACGAAGTTTACACAGAATACCGGCGAACGCTCTGCATACTACACCGTAAAAGGCGTAAAGACGGATAACTTTACCGACAAATATGTGGTGCTGGCGGTTGACCAGACCAAGAAGAATCCGGCAAATACAGAGGAGGTATTCTCCGCATGGAATTATGAAGAGCAGGCTTCTGAGAGTTACCTCGACAAACCGCTTCCGATCATACTGGGTGACGGATTTAACCTGCAGGTGGACACTGAGTACGGTGCAGGCAATTACAATCTGGTTGCAACCGTAGGTTCTGTGGTGAACGGCGAGTTTGTTCCGGAGTATAAGGATGCGAAGGTGGTTGTAAAGATCGCGAAAGCGAAGGCAGCTAACCTGACTGCGACCGGCAACTACACCCTGTCCATGAAGAACCAGAGTGGCGCTTACATCAAGTATAAGTCCGGCAACAACTGGGCGGAATATACCGGAACCGATTGGGGTAATGATTGGGATTGGAATGAGAGCGGCGATTACGTCAATACCAAGAATTACGCAAAGAATGCCATCATCAACGGGCAGGAGAACCACTTTACCGATTACTTTGAGGCAAGGTATGACAGCTACGACGACATGTATATTACCTTAAAGGATTTGCCGGAGACCGCGCCTGCGGACAAACCGAATACTCCCGCGCTGAGCGATATTACAGGTAATGACGTGGCGGCTAAGAATAACCGCATCGGTTATATCAGCATCAATAACGGCTATAAGTATATTGATGTGAAGCTGACCATCACCCTTAAGGATTACACGACGGATAAGACAAAGTATAAAGTAACGGCAGCTCCCACACTGGCAGGATCGAAGTCCGTATCAGCGCTGACCATTATGGATGGCAAGACGAAGGCTGACCTGTACACTTTGATTGCTTATTCCGAAGAGATGTCTGCAGGAGTTGGACTGTTCAAGCCGGAGACTGACGGATATGGCAATTATTATTTGACAGCGCAGAAAGAAACTGAGGTTAAGAGCTATCCGGTTACGCTGTACATGGTTCCTTGGAACGCGCCGCAGGCTTACAAGGATGCGGTTAGAAATGCAACTGGTGATTCTGCTGCAAAGCAGGCGGTTTATGAAAAGTATTGTATCAAAGCAAACGTTACCGTGAAGGTTACCAACAAGGATACGACAAAGAACAAGGTTGTTGTGACCAACAAGGGCGGCAATACTTGGAACGTGGCGGATACGGATTATGTGCCGAATACAAGCTGGTCCAAAGGTATACCTGTAAGCTTCAAGAGCAACCTGGGTCTGGCGGAGAACAAGGAGATCTCCGTTGCCGCAAGTGTGAACAATAAAGAGGCTAAATATGTCACATTCAAGCTGAATGATCCGAAGTATTTGCAGTATGTAGGCAGCAACAAGGAATATATTGTATTGCCGAAGAGCTATGGAATGACCGTGACGCTCGATAAGGCAGAGCTTACTAAAGCAATTACGGACAATGCGGCTCTCGGAGCGAAGAGAAACAAGAATCTTGACTGGGGCAAGACCCTTTCTGTCAAGGCGACCTTCAGCTATGGCGAAGGAGGTCCGGTAGAAGATGCGTTGACGTTCAAGATCAAACTGCCTAAGCCTGCAGAGACTGCGGCAGTCACAGAGGCATTGAACGAAGCGTTTACGCAGGCGCTGCAGTCCAATATCGAGACCTATACGATGAAGCTGAAAGAGGAAGAAAAGTATAATCTCGATAATGAAGATACGATTGCTTATATTAACTACGAAGTAGAATCTTACATCCGAGGCGAGATTAACAAGGCCATCAAGGGTGCGGATGTCACGGTAACTGTTGAAAATAAAACCAGCGACAAGAGTGTAATTGCGAGCGTTTGGGGAGTGACCGTGAAATCGGGCGATGAAACTTTGTATGGCGAGAAGTTTACGATTGCGGAACTGTTGGATCTCAATGGAATTCTTGCCAGCATCAGAAATAAGTTGAATCCGAATGGAGCAACGGAAGGCAGCAATGTGATTCTGGATAAGGATGGAAAGGTTCTGCTGAAAGTAAGCAGCACCACGACAGGAGACGAATTTGCGAAAGCTGTGAGAGTTCTGTTGGTAGAGGAACTCAGCGAGAGAGGCAGCAAAAACATTTCCCTGTCAGCGGTAAGAAAATATGCAGATAAAGACAAGACAGCACTGACCTTTACGCTGAGAGCTAAGAATATCATGAAGGCACCCAGTGAGACTGGCTATAGCACCTCCAGGTGGCAGGCAATCACAATCACGTACAGACTTGCGGATAAACAGAAGGAAAGTCTTGACAGACTTATCAAAGGATATCTGACGAAGTACAGCGAGGAAATTGCGACTGTCAAGGGAATCCAGAGCGCTGAGTATAAAGAAGGCGCAACGGACAATGTATTTACAGTGACCATTAAGGACAGCGAGAAGGAAGAAGATGTAGAAAAAGCTTTCGATGAATGGAGAGAAGCTAATGAATACAGATTCGATGAGAAGAGGCATAACCTCGCTGTAGCTTTGGAAACTGAGTTTGGGAATGATTGGGATGACGTGAAGTCGATCACTGCTAAAGTAACAGTGACAGTGACAAATTCCAAGACAGAGACTCGGACGATTGAAAAGAATCCGGGCGAGACGATCGAGGAGTTTGCTGACAGGTATTATGATGAGCTGTTGGCTCAGGAAGATCGGATTCGCGAGAAGTGTCACGAGATGCTCAAAGAACACAACATGGATAAGGTGGTGTTCAGACAGCTCAGAGCTGTGACGGGCGAAGCGTTAATCACCGTGAACTTCAACGACGGCAGTGGTGTTTCCGAGATGTTCAAGGTTGAAGTGAAATAAAGCGCCGGACAAAAGGAAAAGTGTACTACAAACAAGACCGCAGTACCACCCATAGGCCGAAAGGCTTATGGGCGGCATGCGGCAAGGTGAAGGAGGGGGCGGACGGCCTTCCGGCAGCCCACCCCCTATCTTTACGCCAAAAATTGGAAGAAAAAAGGAAATTTCCGCCAGATAAGGCCGGGAACGGAAGAAACACCGGAAGTCTTAGGTATGGAAGAAAAAGGCGGAAGGTGAAATGACGGAACAGGAAATACGGGTGTGGAAGAAAACGAAAAAAGGAAAGACAGAATTTAAAAAGGAATCATCAGAACGGAAATAGGAAAACAGAATCTAAAAGAAAGAAAGCAGAACGGAAACCGGAAAACCATGAACAGGAAAATAACGACCAGACGAGAAGATAGATCAGAAAACAACATAACAAAGCAGAAGATAACGATGCGGGCGGCGCGGACAGCCGCGGCTGCCTTTGCAGCCCTTACCCTGCCCCTCCTTATGCCCCTGACGGCATACGCGGGGGATATCAACAGCGCGGAACAGAGCATTCTGTCCGCCATCTCGGAACAGCAGGAATATCAGGGCGCTTACTATAAGGTGACGGACGGGTACCGCGCTAAGGTGGAGGAGTACCTTTCCAGGGACGACATCGACATGAGCCGGCGAGAGGCCGACGACTACATCGCCCAGTTCCACGCCAACATCGGCGTGGGCATTTCTGCGGGATATATGGAGAAGGTAGGCGACGCGGAGGGCGCGGACGCTGGAACCGGAGACGGCACGGGCGCGGATAACGGCGCTGGCACGGGCGGCGGTACGGGAACCGGCACAGGCGGCAGCGGCGGAACCGGTACAGGAACGGATACCGGCGGCGCGGGTTTGGACGGCGAGGCCACTGCAGGAAGCGGCACAGAAAATAAAAACGGTGCGGAGAACGGTGCGGCCGGCACAGGAGCAGGTGCAGCCGGGAGTTCCGCAGCAGGCGCGGCAGCGATTCTGGGGACGGATCCCGAGGGGGACGGCCCGATTGAGGACAACACGGTGGGTTCCACCGCGGAGGGCGCCGTGGAGTACGTGGTGCTTCCCATGGATGAGCAGACCATGTACGTGCAGGGCATAGAGACGCTTTCCGTTCACGAGGAGGCCTATAAGGATTCCCCCGTCATCGGGGAAGTGAAGGAAGGAGAACCTGTCAAGGTTACCGGCGGGGCCAGCACCGGCTGGGCGCAGATCGCCTACGGGGAAAAGACAGGTTATGTATCCGCCGCTTATCTGCGGACACAGGGCTTTATGGACCGGAAAGAAGCGGAAAAGAAAGCGGAGGAAGAAGCGAAGAAAGCGGAAGAAGAGAAAGCCGCGGAGGAAGCAAGAAAAGCGGAAGAGGCAAAGAAAGCCGAAGAGGAAGCCAAAAAAGCGGAGGCAGAGGCAGCCGCGCAGGCCGAAGCGGAGGCTGAGCAGGCAAAGGATTACTCCAATGCGAAGCCGGTAGAAAATTCCATCAATCTTGGCATGATTGCACTGGTGATCGCGGCGGTATGCATTGCCGGGCTCGGCGGGGTTCTCTTCTGGCATAAAAAGAAGAGCAGATCCGGGAAGCGGTAGCCGGAGGCGGATTTGGAAAGATGGAACAGTATACAGACATACACAGCCATATCCTGCCGGGCGTGGACGACGGCGCGGCGGATATGGAAATGACGATGGAAATGATCGGCATGGCGTACCGTCAGGGTGTCCGGGTTATGGTGGCGACGCCGCACTATTACCCGGGACATGTGAAGTATGCGAAGGAGTATGTGGACGAGGTATTCCGGAAGACCGTATCGGCGGTAAAGGAAAGCTACGGGGACTTCACGCTCCTTCTTGGCAATGAGATTTATTACAGGGAGGGCGCGCAGGAGAAGATTCGGAACAAAAGGATCCATACCATGGCCGGCACGCCGTATCTGCTGCTGGAGTTTTCGCCCGGTGCCCACATCAACGTGCTGCAGGGCGCGGTGCGAAGCTGCGTGGAGGAGGGGTATTATCCTATTCTCGCCCATATCGAGAGATACCAGTGTCTGTGGAAAAACGAAAAGGCCGTGGGGGAGCTGGTGCGGATGGGGGCCTACATGCAGGTGAATGCGGAAAATTTCACGGAAGGGTTCTTTTCCGCGGAAAGACGGTGGTGCCTGAGACTGGCAAGGGAAGGACTCATGCATTTTATCGGGAGCGATACCCACAACACAAAAGACCGCTGCCCCAACTTAAAACAGGCGGCGGATTACCTGAAAGAAAAGCTGGACGGGGACACGTTTTGCCGGATCATGTTTGACAACCCGGCAAAACTTCTGAAAGGCGAATACCTGAAGTGAGAGAAGCTTTTTGCGGGGCGAAAGCCTGAAATAAGAGAGACCCGGCGGATGCTGCCGGGGGAAAGAGACCGGACAGACAGGAACGGGATATGCCCGCAGAGACATGGCGAGCCTGTCACGGACATTTAGGAGGAACGAATGAATAACCGGGAAGAGACAGTGGAAATAGATCTGTTGGAAATACTGTACCTGCTTGGCAGGCGGATATGGAGCATACTGGCGGCGGGCGTGATCGTGGGGCTGGTGGCCGGACTTGTGACACATTATGGAATTGAGGAAAAGTACAGTTCCACCTCAAAGCTGTATATTCTGTCCACATCGACGTCGATCACGTCGCTGGCGGACATACAGGTGGGGACATCGCTGACCAAGGACTATATCGAGCTGGTGCAGAGCAGACCCGTGGTGGAGGAAGTGATCCGGAACCTGAACTTAAACCGCACCTACGAGGAAGTCTTAAAACAGATGACCTTTTCCAATCCCAATGACACGCGCATTCTGGTGATGACGGCGGAGGATCCGGATCCGGTGCTTGCAAAGGACATTGTGGACGAATTTGCCAAGGTGGCGAGGACGAACATTTCCACCATCATGAAGACGGAAGAGCCAAGCGTTGTGGAGCTTGGGTATATCAAAAACAAACCCGTGAGTCCGAACCTGTTAAAGAATGTCATCATCGGCGTGCTGCTCGGCATCTTTGTCATGTCCGCGATCGTGGTAGTGCTCTACATGGTGGATGATTCGGTGAAGAGCTCGGATGATATCGAAAAGTATCTGGGCCTGAACACACTGACAAGTATTCCGCTTTTGGAGGACGAAGGGGACACCCAGAAAAAGAGCGGCATAAAGGTTCCGTTTGGAAAGAAGACTTCCAAACAGAAGAAAAAAGACGGCAGGAAAAAGTAAAAGCGGCAAAGAAGAAGGAAGCCGGCAAAGAAAAAAGGAGAAGCGGAAGAAAGAAACCGTTCCGGAGCAGAGAGAAACGGGAACGGTTCAGGAGGAAAAAGACAGATGGCTAACAGCATCTTGTTCCAAAATTTGGAAAAACAGACCTACGCCAGAAGGGAGGCGTTCAACTCCCTGCGCACGAACCTGCAGTTCTGCGGCGTGGACAATAAAGTAATCATGTTTACGAGCTGCACCCCGGACGAGGGAAAAAGCACCGTGACCATGGAGCTTGCAAGGTCCCTAAACGACGACGGCAAGAAGGTGGTACTGGTGGACGCGGATCTGCGTAAATCCGTGTTCGTGGGAAGATACCGCATCCATTCCGAGGAGACCATGTTCGGCCTGTCCCATTACCTTTCCGGGCAGAAAAAGATGGATGAAGTGATCAACCATACCAACATAGAAAACCTTGACATGATCATCGCCGGGCCCGTTGCGCCCAACCCAACGGAGCTTCTGGGGCGCGAGCTGTTCGTGAACCTTCTGGCGGCGCTGAAGGAGCGCTACGACGTGGTGCTGGTGGACTGCCCGCCGCTTGGATGGGTCATCGACGCGGCCGTCGTTGCGCCAAACTGTGACGGCGTGGTGCTGGTGGTGGAGAGCGGGGCGATCAGCTACCGCTACCTGCAGGATGTGAAAAAGCAGCTCGAAGTGACCGGCGTCAACATCCTGGGCGTGGTGCTCAATAAAGTGAAAGTGGAGGGCGGCGGCTACTATAACCGCTACTATTCCGGCCATTACAAAGGCTACTATAACAAGTACGGCAGATACGGATACGGCAAGTATGGAAAATATGGCAGGTACGGGGAGTACGGCCATTACGGGGAAGAACCAACCGAGCCCCTTGAAGACGTGGCTGCTTCCTCCGGGGAACCCGCAGAAAACCCGGGGGGGGGGGTATAACGGGTAACGGAAAAGCGATTGATTTCGACCAGCTTTATCACAATGTCAGGAAGGAGAATGAACGGTGAAAGAACGTCATCAGAAAAACAGGACCAGAAAGAACCACTTTTCACGGATATCCTCCGCGTCGATTGTGCTGCTGCAGCTTCTGATGTTTGGGTATATCTGGATTTCTTATTACAACCTGTATGCTTTCCGCACGCACCGTTTAACGGGGGGCGCCGTATCGCTGCTTCTTTACTACCTGATCTACACAAGGCTGGTGCGAATCTACAGAGCGGATAAAGTGGCCCAGTATTCCATCGGGGAGACGGTCTTTTCCCAAATCCTTGCGTTTGGCATTACGGATCTGATCCTGTATGTGGAATGCTGCCTGATTGCGCGCAGATATGTCTCCATCCTGCCCGGTTTACTCACGGTGGTGGTACAGTTCCTTGTCACCTGCCTGTGGGCGGTCATTGCGAAAAGATATTATCTGGGGCATATCACGCCGCAGGAGACCGTTGTCATTTACGGCGACATGAGTGTGAAAGGGTTTCTGCGGAAGATTGAAGAAAAACCATGGAACCTCTTTAACATACATAAAAAGGTGTTTACAGGGGAAGGCGTGGAGGCGCTGAAAGCAGCCATAGACTGCTCTGAGACGGTGATCCTGTACCAGATTGATTACAGCTTACGGGAAGAATTGATGTACTACTGCATCAACCAGCAGAAAGTGTTCTATGTGACGCCTACCATTACGGATATCCTGGCAGGCGGCTTTGAGAACCGTCATTTCATAGACAGCCCTCTGATGAAGTATAACTGCTATCAGGAGTCTTTGGGCATGGCCTTTTTCAAGCGGTGCATGGATATCGGTGTGTCCCTGTTCGGGCTGATTGTCACCCTGCCCATCACCCTGCTTACCATGCTTGCCATCAAGCTGGAGGACGGCGGCAGTATCTTTTTCAGGCAGGAGCGTTACACAAAAGACTGGAAACGGTTTTCCATCATCAAGTTCCGAAGCATGGTCATGGACGCGGAGAAGGACGGGGCTATGCTGTGTAAGGCGAATGACAGCCGGATCACGAAAGTAGGCGCGGTGATCAGACGCTTCCGCATCGACGAGATTCCTCAGCTTCTCAACGTGCTGAAAGGCGACATGACCCTCGTGGGGCCCAGACCCGAGCGGGTGGAGAATGTGGAAAAATACACGGAGGAGATGCCCCAGTTTGCGTACCGCCTGCAGGTGAAGGGCGGGCTTACCGGCTACGCGCAGCTTTACGGGAAGTATAATACAACCGCCTATGACAAGCTGCGTCTGGATCTGATTTACATAGAAAACAGAAGCCTGATCCTTGACCTGAAGCTGATCATGCTGACCTTAAAGATGCTGTTCATCCCGGAGAGCACCGAAGGGTTCAGCGAGGAGGCTGTGGGGCTGATGAAGGTGGAATTGAAGAAGAGGGATTTGACGGCATGAGGGAAATGGAGAAAACCGCGGATACACAGGTTTCCCAGATGAAATACAGTGTGCTTATGTCGGTTTACGCGAAGGATAAGCCGGAATATCTTTTCGAAGCGATCAAAAGTATGTTGGCACAGACTGTACCGCCAGAACAGTTTGTGATCGTGATAGACGGGCCGGTGTTGGACGAGCTCATGCAGCCCATTTATGAATACCAGCGTTATTATGTGGATTTATTTACCATTGTCCTGCTGGAAAAAAACGGCGGTTTGGGACATGCACTGAATGAGGGATTAAAGCATTGCAGGAACGAGCTGGTTGCACGGATGGACGCGGATGATATCTCAATGCCGGAGCGGTGTGAGAAGGAGCTTGCATGTTTCTGCGAAGACGAAAGGCTGGATATCTGCGGGTGTAACCTTGATGAGTTTGAGGGAGAGCCGGAAAATGTTTTGACTGCAAGAATAGTACCGTCGGAGTATGAGCAGATCAAGCGGTTTATGCGGAGGCGACAGGCGTTTAATCATGCCACGGTAATCTATAAGAAATCGGCGGTCATCAAGGCTGGCGGATATATACCATTGAAGAGGAAAGAGGATTTTGATCTGTTTTCAAGAATGTTGACAGAAGGCTGCCATGCAAAAAATCTCGAGGCCTCTTTATATTTGTGCCGTGTAGATCGGAATGGCTATAAAAGAAGGAAAAGCTGGGATAATCTGAGAAGTGCCATATATGTATATTGGAGACATTTGAAAAGGCATGGGTGCACGTTAGGAGATTTTTTAATAATATGCAGTGCCGAGATGCTTTTTTTAATTTTGCCGGATGTAATGATGAAATGGATTTCAGATAATTTTCTCCGTTCTAAAGCACATAAGATATGACGAATGATCAAATTTAATTTAGTTAAATTAAAAGGATTGATATAAATTATGATTAGCATGAATTACTTTTGGCATAAAGTAAAAGATGTCAAAATGTCGGATGTAAAAGCGGTGCCAACAATGATGATGGCTATACTTATTTCTTCCTTTTATAAAAGGAAATACAAAGATACCTGGCTGATATGCGAGGAGCCACAGGAGGCAAGAGATAATGGGTATTGGTTTTTTCGTAAAATGTGTGAGAATCATCCGGAACAGCACTGCATATATGCGATAGATAATACTTCTGTTGATTATGTAAAGGTAAAAGACTTAGGTGAGGTCGTTCAGTATGGAAGCCTTAGGCATTGGATTGTCTATTTTACATGCCGCCATAATATCAGTTCGCAAAAAGGGGGAAAGCCCAATGCAGCGTTGTGCTCGTTCATTGAACTGAATGGTTTCTATAATGCGCATAATGTTTATTTACAGCATGGAATGATCAAAGATAATTTGGAATGGCTGCATGCTGACCGTTTTCAAACGGATATGTTTATCACGTCTGCCGTTCCGGAAAAAGAATATATAGAAGAAAATTATGGTTATCCGCCAGGAATTATAAAATTAACAGGTATGCCAAGGTTTGATAATTTACACCATATAACTTCGAGTGAAAATAAGATTGTCATCATGCCTACGTGGAGACAGTGGTTTAAGCTGAAATCCAGAAAAGTCAAGGAGATTAATGATAATTTTGCAGAATCTGACTATTTGAAAAAATGGGGCGAATTGTTAAACAATTCGGAATTTAATGCACTTATAGAGCAACATCAGTTAAAAGTTATATTTTATCCGCACCGTAACATGCAGATGTATTTGAAAGAATTTAGACAGACAATAAAAGGTAATGTGGAAATTGCATCATGGAAAGATTATGATTTGCAGGAATTGCTTATCACTTCAAAGATGATGATTACGGATTACTCCAGTGTTTTTTTTGATATGATCTATATGAAAAAACCGATCCTTTTTTATCAATTTGACCTGGAACAGTTTCAGAAATACCAGTATGAAGAAGGCTATTTCAAATATGAAGATAATCCATTTGGAAAAAGCTGCAAGGACATAGATACATTAATTAATGAATTTCACACGATTTTGGAAAATGATTTTTCGTGTACACAGGATTTTTTAAAGGCGCATTCTGAATATTTTAAATTTTTCGATGACCAGAATAGTGAAAGAATTTTTAATGAAATAAGAAAAGACTAAATAGAGGCTTAGTTTTTTATGATAAAAGTACTACATGTAGTGGGGAGAATGCATTATGGCGGAACAGAAACTTTAATTATGAATTTGTATCGCCATATAGACCGTGAGCGGTTGCAATTTGATTTTCTGGTTTATTATGCAAATCCTGGTGGTTATGATGATGAAATAAGACAGTTAGGGGGTAATGTTTATGTTATAGAAAAAACTTTAAATCCTATTAAATATTTGTATAAATTAGCCGCCTTTTTTTCAATGCATCATGAGTATGACTTTGTTCATGTACATATTCTGTGGCTTGCCTGGATATATTTCCCTTTTGCGTGGAAATATAAATTAAAAAAAATAGCACATTTACATTCAGATAAAATTGGAAAAACAGGCATATCGCTTTGGATGCGCAGAATATTTGAAAAAATAAGTATAGTAAATGCGGATGTAATATTTTCCTGTTCCAAGAAAGCGGCGCTATGTCATAAGTTGGATAGGCGAAAAACATATTTGCTGAAGAATGGTATTGACGGTAAAAGATTTTATTACGATTATACCATTCGAAAAGAGGTAAGGGCGGAACTCAAAATTGGTCAAAAGAAAGTAATCTTATGCACTGCTCGTTTTGATACTAATAAAAATCACACATTTCTAATTGATATTATGGAAAAAATAGTGCAAAAGGATAAATACACAATTCTGGTATTAATTGGTGAAGGTCCGTTAGAAGAGGATATCAGAAAAAAGGTTAGGAATCTGGAATTGGAGTCGTATGTGATATTTTTGGGAGGACGTAATGATGTAGCCCGTCTTTTGCAAAGTGCTGATGCATATGTTATGCCTTCATTTCATGAGGGACTTGGTATTGCGTATATTGAATCCCAGGCAGCGGGTGTAAAGACATTTGCATCTGACGAAGCATATACTAGTGAGGCCCATATATCGGATTTACTTTTGCATAAGTCGCTGGGGGATGGTGCGAAAGAGTGGGCGGATTGGATATTAACAAATATATCATACGAACGGAAAAACATGGAGAAGGAATTAGTAATGAGCGGCTTTGAGATTATAGGTACTGCCAATGCTTTGCAGAGCTTTTATCTCAAAGAAAAGCCAATAGATGACTTATTTGAATTGGCATTATTATAGAGCCGACTGTAATGTAAGGTCGCGAAACTGGTTATTATTTGAAAAGATGCTGGAGACTCATATGGGAATTTACATATTTACAATTTTTTTAGCGCTTTTTTTGTGGATTGTTGTGAATAAAGTAAAATTTACAGTAAAAGGAAAGCAAAAACTAAAGGATCAAAACAAGGCATATGTTGTTTTTATGGGGGTATGGTTATTTGCTATAACTGTATTGCGCAATTACACTGTGGGAGCCGACACCCGTACTTATTTGAATATATATTCCAGATCAAAAGTTATTGGATGGAGGGCTGTTTTCCGCTGGGCGGATACAATGATGATTGAGCCCGGATATGTAATCTGTAACAAGTTGTTAGGCTACATTAATAATAATCCACGGTTTATACTGCTTATATCTGCCGCTATTACTATATTTCTAATTAGTTATCATATTTTTAAATATTCTAAAAAACCATGGTTAAGCTTTTTTATGTTTATCACATTGGGAATGTTTGGTGAATCATTATGCCTTATGAGACAATATATTGCAGTTGCAATTATTGTGGCATCTTATATTGCTATAAAAGATAATAAGCTATTAAAATTTACTGTTCTCGTGTTGCTGGCGGCATCCATTCATACAAGCGCAATAATTATATTTCCAATGTTCTGGATATCAAAGATAAAATGGAATAAAATCTATTTTTGCATGATATTTGGCGTATCTGCGTTTCTCTTTTTTGCTGTAATGTCACCGGAATTTAGATTTTACGATATTATTATTGACTTTCTTGCTAATCATACATCATATGCCAGATACTTTGCGGCATTAGATTATGGGAGGAGAGGCGGCGCAGTGGGGCTGGTTTTAATATATTTTTCTTTTCTTATTTTAATTATATTAAAACTGCATGATAGTGAAAACGAATTTCGAAACGCCTATATATCTTTTGCAGTGGCCTCAGCGGTACTTACTATATTTTCATTTATACTTGGTATTAGTGAACGGCTTCTTCCGTATTTTGCGTCCATGTTTCTTTTTTCAGTTCCTGAAGCTATTATGAATGAGCCCAAATATAGAATTAGGATACAGTACGTATCTGCTATATGCGTGGTATTAGTTTTATATTACATCGGAATAGTCTGCAGGGCAGATTCTATGAGTATCATTCCATATGAGTTTTGGAAAACGGTGAAATAATTCTGACTTCAAAACACGGAGTAAATAAGTATGAAAATTTGTTTTTTGATTGCTGATATCTCAGGACGGGGAGGTACAGAAAGAGCTACATCCATGATTGCAAATGGATTGTCAGACAGACAGTATAAAGTTGATATAATAACCTGCAGGAATGAACCTGAAAGCTTCTTTTGTTTAAATAAGAATATAAGAATATATTCATTGGAGGCAGAAAAAATATCCAATAAATTTGTCCGTAAATTTATTAATTTTTTAAAAATATGGAAATTGATAAGCGACAAAGAATATGATGTGGTAATTGCTGTAGACGTATATATATTCTATTATCTTTTACCAGTAAAGATAATAAAAAGATGTCATTGTATTGCGTGGGAACATTTTAATTATCATATAGCCAACAAAAAATTTTCCAAGTTAGCCAGAAAACTTGCGGTAACATTTGCAGATCAGGTTATTGTTTTGGGAAAGCAGGATTTAAACAATTATATGCATGAGCACAGAAGTGCAAATAATATAAATTTTATTTACAACCCAATTGCTTTTGAAAAATCTGTTAACGAAAATATACGAAATCACCGCGTAATAGCAGCAGGGCGTTTGACAGAACAAAAAGGTTTTGATTTGTTGATTGACGCTTGGAAAATTATAGAAAAAGAGAATGAGGACTTAGATTGGACGTTGGACATTTTTGGCGAAGGAGAATTAGATATACAATTAAAGAATCAAATATCTGAGTATGGATTAGAGCGGATACATTTGAAAGGTTATACAAAGGATCTTAAAAAGGAATATTTAAACGCGTCTATTTTTGTATTGTCATCCAGATACGAAGGTTTTGGGCTGGTATTGATTGAAGCGCTAGCCTGTGGACTACCGTGTGTAAGTTTCGATTGTCCGGAAGGCCCGGGTGAAATAATTGAACATAACACGAATGGCTATTTGGTAGAAAACGGAAATGCTATGCAATTAGCCAATAAAATCATGGAGTTAATGCGCGACGAAGAAATACGTGAAAGGTTCTCTGCTAACGCACATAATAACTTGCAGCGTTTTGAGTTGCGAGAAGTATTAAATAGTTGGGAAGCATTACTAGCTTCATACTCTAAACCCAATGGAAATAGAATAGATGAGGAATTAAAATTATTATGATATTCAGTATTCTTATACCTTGTTACAATGTATCAAAGTATATTGAAAAATGTCTGGAAAGTGTAATATATCAGACATATACAAATTGGGAAATTCTTCTGATTGATGACGGATCGACAGATGGTACAGTAGAAATTATAAAGTATTATGCAGAAAAAGAGAAACGGATCAGAGCTTTCTATCAAAAAGAGAATCAGGGAGTATCTGCTATTAGAAATCTTCTACTAAAGGAATCAACAGGGGACTTTATCATTTTTTTAGATAGTGATGATTGGTGGAAAGACAAAAATAGCCTAGAGAAAATCGCCACTGGCTTAGTTAATAGTAATGCGGATATTATTGCTTTTCCGTATAACATTGTCAGACAGACCGGAAGTACAGCACGGAGGGACAATAACACACAGCTTCTTAGGGAATCAGAAATATACACTGGAAAGGAATATCTGAAAACTGTATTGGGACAAAAAGCCGTATATCAATGGTATCCTTTTCTATACGCGTTTAGGAAACAACTGTGGGTGGAAAATAACATAGAATTTAATCCCAAAACCTATGCCCTTGAGGATGCAGAAGTTTTATACAGAGTAATTTTATGTGCTTCAAAACTGACTGTAATGCATGATCCGATTTATCAGTACCGGATTGAGAGGGAAGGGAAATTGACGCAAACCTCCGAACAGTTTTTAAATAGTATGATAGATTTTAGCGTTAAGAATATTAAAAAAGTAATGAAAATGGATATTGAGCAAGAATTAAAAGTATTGCTATGTGATAATTTTTCATGTCAGTATTATAGCGCGCTCTATTCGATTAATTATCTGAGGAAGGAAGATGCGGACAGAATTTTTGCTTCCTTAGACAAATATAGATTTATTATGGCATATACGCGGAGCAAAAAATATATTCTTTTATCGAAAATTATCCGGATTTTCGGATTTCATGCTACCTCCAGGCTTTGGTTCCTTTTTTCAAATGGAAGGAGGAAATGGATTCGGTTCATTAGGAGCGGATGTCTATTAGGAGAAGAGGTTTGAGGAATATGCAACATGAATTAATATCGGTGATTGTGCCGGTTTATAATATAGAGACATTTGTAGGAAGATGCATAAACAGTATACTTTGCCAGACGTATGAAAATTTGGAGATCATTATTGTAAATGATGGTTCTACTGATCATAGTGGAGAAATTTGCCATGAAATTGCACTCAATGATTTCAGAATTCAGGTGATTGATCAAGAAAATTCAGGTCTTTCTGAGGCAAGAAATGCGGGGCTTCGGATCGCAAAGGGAGCATATGTAGCATTTGTTGACGGAGATGATTACATTGATAATCAGATGTATGAAGTTCTACATGATCGGTTAATACAGGATGATTCTGATCTTGCTCTGTGTAATATTCGTTATGTAGATGAGAACGGATATTGCACAGATGAAAACAGATTTGATTTAAATAATGAAATATTATGTGAGAAAGAATTTTGGGGAAAATATTTTGGCAAATGTCATATGCCTTATGTAGTGTCTTGGAATAAACTGTATAAAACATGTATTTTTAAAAATATTACTTTTGATAAAGGTAAGATACATGAAGATGAATTCATTTTACATAAAATTGTTTCGCAATGCGAAAGAATTTCTGTCATAAAAGATTCTCTTTATAATTATGTGCAGAGATCAGGTAGTATAATGAATGTTTCTTACAGTGTTCAAAGATTGCAGGCAGTAGAGGCATGTAATCAAAGAATAAGCTACTTTGTAGAAAACGATTTGGACTTTACTGATTTGTTAATATTGAGGATGCTTGGGCTACTAGTGGAAGCCAGAGAAAACCTGGACTTTTCATATGAGATAAATAGAGAGAAATATAATGAGGTGCTGAGGAGCTATAAAAAAAGTTTTTGGTGTCATTTTAGGAAGTTGAATAGAATTTTAAAAATAAAGGGGTTGATGTTTTTGTACTGCAATCAAGGTTATTTATGGTTGAGGAGAGTTAGAAAAATCACCCGGTGAGTTATAGAGAGGAATTTAAAAGAAAATAGTTGAGAGAATCTGGAATGAAACGGCGAGAAAGACTTAAGGAACATCTAAGAACAATAAAATATCAATGCGTTTTTATGCGTATTTGGATTCGCACTAAAGCGATCAGAGCATTTTGTCGCAATAAGAAATGCATATATTTTATTGCAACGCCATGTCACGGCAATTTGGGGGATCATGCGATCGTATATGCGCAGCATCAGTTAATGCGGGAAATGAAAATCGGAGAAAATGTCGTTGAAATCAGTCGCGGCGAATATGAAAGGTTAAAGAGCAGACTGCAGAATTTCATAAAAAAGGAAGACCTGATTATCATTGACGGTGGGGGGAATTTAGGTACGCTATGGATTGAGGAAGAGAATAAGATGCGGGATATAGTGCAGCGCTTTCCACATAACCCGATATTTATTTTCCCTCAGACTGCTTATTATGAGGAAAGCCAATGGGGAAAAGAGGAGCTTGAGCAGTCAACTGCTATCTATAATGAACATTCCAAGCTGGTTATTTTTTGCCGTGATTTTGTTACATATCGCCTGGTGTCGACGAGGTTTGCAGGAGTTGCAGCATTTTATACGCCGGACATGGTACCGTTTTTAAAAAATGTGCAGAAGAAGAGAAAGCGTAGAGGAATACTATTTTGCTTGCGTAGAGATTTAGAAGCGGCGTGTCCAGAGGAATTGGCAAATATCTTGAAAAGCTATTTTGTGAAAAGAGGATATGAGACAAGGAATACATCTACTGTTATAGCGAATGGCGTCTCCAAAAGAACCAGAAAAAGGAAACTGCAGATAAAATGGAAGGAGCTTTCAGCCGCAGAGTTGGTTATTACAGATCGGCTTCATGGAATGATTTTCTGTGCTATTACTGGGACGCCATGTGTTGCTCTGGATAATATCAGCCATAAAGTTCGGGAGGGCTATGAGTGGATTAAATATTTGCCATATATTTCCTTTTGTGATAATTATGGGAATGAACTTTTGTATAAAATAAATACCCGGCTGGAAGACAGAGAGGATTTCAGTTTTGATAGAGAACCATTGGAACCATATTACAATCAAATAAAAAAGGAAGTAAAGAAGGCTTTTAATTAGGGGTAAAATCATAGCCATTCTTGTAAAGTTTCGTGGCTTTCTAAATATCAGGATGTAAAATAAGGGAAAGGGACATGATGTTTTTGCTCTAAATTACTCTAAAAATATCATAAATGAGAAATGGAGAAAATTGTAAGATTTGTAGAATGTTTAGTTCCTGTTTCACAATGTAATTTAAAGTGTAGTTACTGTTATGTGATTCAGGAAAATAGAAGGAATGTAAACACAACTGGATTTTGCCGTACGCCGAAAGAAATTGGCTATGCATTTAATAAAAAACGCTGGGGAGGCACAATGCTGGTCAGTTTGTGTGGCTTTGGGGAGACTTTGATTCCAGCAGATATGCCGGATATTATTTACAATATTTTAAAACAGGGACACTTTGTTAATGTTACGAATAATGGAACAATGAGCTCACGCTTTAATGAGATTATCAAATTCCCGCCTGCTATGCTTAAACGTCTTTGTTTTTCCTTTTCATTACATTATATAGAGTTGAAACGAACAAATAATTTACAGACATTTATTGACAATGTCAAAATGGTAAAGGCGGCAGGATGTTCTATACTTGTCCAGTTAAATTTGGCGGATGAATATATTTCCTGTATGGACGAGATAAAGGAAATGTGCTTGGAAAATTTTGGTGCTTATCCCCAAGTAGCACTTACACGAAAGGAAGAAGGGGGTTTTTCTATTTATTCAAATTATACAAATGATGAATACATAGCATATGGAAAAACTTTTCGATCTCCATTATTTGATTTTACATGTAAAAATTTTAATGTAAAGAGGAGTGAATTTTGTTATGCAGGAGATTGGAGCTTTGTACTGGATCTTGGGACTGGTGATTTGAAAAGCTGCTATTTTTCCAAAGCATTCTATAATATATATGATAAGCCGAATGAAAAGATAAAGGCATTGGCGGTCGGCTCTAATTGTCACAATTCGTATTGTGTTAATTCGAGCCATTTTATGGCACTCGGCGTTATTCCAAGTATTTCTTGCCCAAGTTATGCGGACCTAAGAAATCGCGAAGAAGCAGATTGGTATACAAAGGAAATGAACAACTTCTTAAATACCAGATTATATGAAGGAAATAAGCAATATAGCCTATTTAAGAAATTGGGCGTTAATATTTATTTTAAAGCTTATTATACAACTCTTCGAATAGGTAGAGTTTTAAAGAAGGGCGTACATAAAGTAGTGCGATTAAAATAGATGAAGACTAGGCATTGTATTAAAGAGGCAGATGAAAAATATCAAATATAGGAATGCGATGAAATCACGAACAGAAAATTCGGCGCATAACTTCTTGAACAATATTATTGCGCAAGTTACAACAATTTTTTTGAGTTTTTTTTCAAGAACAATATTTATAGATTGTTTAGGAGAAGAGTATCTTGGATTAAACGGCCTTTTCTCTAATATTATAACTGTACTTTCGTTGGCGGAATTGGGTATAGGTACGGCGATTGTTTATACCATGTATAAACCGATAGCTGAGGGCGATACGAAAAAGATCGCCGCATTAGTCGGATACTATAGGCGGCTATATTCTATCCTCGCATTGGTGGTAGCTGGAATTGGGGTAGCATTTTATCCATTTTTGGATTTCTTTATTAATATTGACGGGGACATACCATATATAAAGTATTATTACTTTCTCTTCTTAATTCAAACAGTTTCCAGCTATTTAATCGTTTATAAGACATCTGTTTTGATAGCAGACCAGAAGAACTATCTTATAACAAAAAACGAAATAATTGGGAATTTTGTATCTGTTATATGCCAAATAATTGTATTGAAAATAACGCGCAGCTATGCGTTGTATACGATTGTGCACATCGTAGCAGGACTGGCGGTAAATTGGCTTAATTCAAAAAAAGCGGTAAAGCATTATCCTTATATTTTGGAAAAGCATATTCTTTCGAGGGAAGAGAAGAGGAATATATGGATTAATATAAAGTCCATGTTTACTTACCGGGTTGGAGGTGTGATTTTAAACAATACTGATAATTTGCTTATTTCAAGGTTCATAGGTACTGGGACTGTAGGATTTTATTCGAATTATAGTATGCTGATTAGTAAAGTTTCAAATGTTGTGAACTTGATTTTTACATCTATTCAGGCAAGCCTGGGTAACTATAACGCGGAAAAAGAAGGAAGAGATTTATATGGCATGTTTAAAATAATTTCATTTATTGAATATTGGGTGTATGCATTCTGCTCGGTTTCATTTTGCCTGTTAACAAATGATTTTGTTACGGTTTGGCTAGGGGAGCGATTTGTTTTGGCAGATAACATATTATATGTGTGTGTACTTAACTTTTACATTCAAGGAGTATTATATCCGATTTGGTGTTATAGAAATACTACAGGACTTTTTAAGGATACTCGTTTAATGATGTATTTTGCTGCTGTAATTAATTTAATATTATCAATTATATTAGGATTGAAATGCGGACTTTTCGGGGTCTTAATATCAACTGCAATTGCCAGAATTGCTACTAATCTTTGGTATGAGCCTTATATTTTGTTCAAGAAATACTTTAATATAAATGTAAAAAAGTATTATCTAATAGAACTGGACAGAATTATTAAAATCGGATTGTTTATTGTAATATCACAATTTCTTTTTAACAAGATTCAGATTGAGTCAGTAAGCATTTTATTAACAATAAAAACATGTTATTGTATTTTATTACCTAATTTTTTGTTATGGGTAGAAAACAGAAAAAAGGCAGAATATTCCTATGTATTGCAAAGAATGATCAAATTAATATATAAAAAATAATGTAATTTATATGAAGTTTTTTCTGCAGAAAAGTTGACAGATGTTTTTTGTGGCGGCTTTGGTTGGTTTTTCTTCGCTATTCTATTGAGAAAGCCGGGAAATTATGGCGGCATCAACTTGCACTTTCTAGCCAGGTGGAATGCAAACGACAACCAGAGAGCATTTTTGCTTGCGAAAGACATTATGTTTATTCCGCTCGGTGTTTTGCTCCCGATGTTTGGCAGGATATTTGCATATGTATTAAGTAAGCTAATCAATTTGTTGTTTCATTTTGCGGAAAACGAATGAAAATAATATAACAGTGAATTATGTTACATTATTGATAAATCATATGACAAAAATTTTAGGATCTTATCTTGTCATTATTTTTTAACAGAGAGGAATTACGATGATTGAACCGCAGGCCGTTTTTAAAACACATAAATATGATAGCTGGATGAACAAAGAGGATTCATATAGATTGAAAGGAATTGCTATCATTATGATGGTGTCTATGCATTTGATGAAAACGGAGTGGATTAAATATCATGAAATGTTGTGGGATGTGGAAATAAATGGTCATTATCTTTCGTACCTCATTACACAGTCAATTCATTCAAGCACTGCAATATTTGCCTTCATTTCTGGATATGCGTGGGGAGGGGGTAAAATAGGGAATAGTACAAAGAGATTAGAAAAGATTATTTCAATATATGTCAGTTATTGGGTTGCGACTTTATTCGTAAATTTACCTTGTCTACTGCTAAACGGAACCTTAAATATAAATGGTATCGGAGATATCATTTTGTGCTTGGCTGCAGTGTCTTCAAAATTGTCAACATATTGCTGGTATGTTGCTTTTTTTGGAGCCGCTGTAATAACATTTCCAATATTTAAAATTATTATAGATAACTGGAATTTGAATATTTGTATAAATATTATTTTAATAATTGTTTTTTTTTATGGCATAAGAGTAGGTGTTAAAATCCTGTCGCATCTGGGATTTTATAATAGTATAATGGGAAATTTTTTGTCTGACTATTGCGCAACGATGCCAATAGTGTTAATTGGATACATTGTACGCCAAAGTGATTTATTCGGCTATATAAATTACAGATTTAAACACATGAGAAAGGAAACTATTGCGATTTTTCTGTTTTCTGCAATATCGATAATACGGGGATATCTGGTTATTGTTTTAAACTTTAAGTCAAATTTGGAAGCATTATGGATTATAATTGAAATCTATAGTTTGGTTATTGTTAGCAGAAAAATATGTGCAGTAAAATGTATAGATATGTTATTAAAATGGCTGGGTGCACACAGCTTGTATATCTGGTTAATTCATTCTATTTTCGGGTATGCACATATTCAAAAATTCACATATATCTTACATGTACCACTAATGATAATTATAATGGTTATGGCAATATCAGCTTTGATCGCTATTCCAGTTAATTATTTAGATAAAAAAATACAGAATATAAAAATGGTGGACAATAGATGGAATACATCTTGATGATTATGAATTGTAATATGAAACTTTGTAATTGTGGTACTGAAATCCGCGTTTTCATATCTTCCCGACGGCAGCTTTTAGCTGGTTCTTTCATGTGGACATATCATGTCTAATAATTGACGATTCTCTCAAGCAAGCTGGGAAATTTTGCGGTAATATTTAAGAGAATAACAATTGGTAGTGGTACATATTTTTCAAAATGATGTATGTATTGGCAAACGGCTGTTATAGGAGACTGTGTTTCTGTACCTTGACAATTTCATACTTACATTGGAATTGATGCGGGAGATTTTATGAAATAAACGGCAAAACGTTCATGCCTGTTCAAAAATGATATTGACATCCAACGGCAGACCCGTTAGAATAAACCTAATCAAAGAAATTCTAACAGGTGTGCGCTCTGCACGTTCAAGACAGATTCTGTCGGATTTTCTTTATTAACACAACAGAAAACGGCAGGAGAAGACGGAGCGGCGCAGGCCTTTGCGGCATATCGTATCCTGCCACAGAAAGGGAGGATGACATATGTCAAGAAAAAGGAAAAAAGCTTGAGATTGTAACGATCGAAAGCGCAGTTTATGTGGTGATGAAAAATGACCTTGCCTATATTCTGTCAGGCACATTAAGCATGTATGAGCACCAGAGTACATATAGTCCGAACCTACCGGTAAGGTTTCTGATCTATCTGGCACAGGAATATCAGATGGTGATAGACAAAGCGGAGAGAAGTCTGTATGGAACCGGACAGATCAGCCTGCCCACACCCCAGTGTGTTGTCTTTTACAATGGTATGAAAGAGATGCCGGAGGAACAGACGCTCAGACTGTCGGATGCTTTTGAAAATAAGAGAGCGAAAGCCGATGTGGAGCTGACCGTGCGGATGCTGAACATCAACTATGGACACAATAAGCTTCTGATGGAGAAGTGCAGGATTTTGGAGGAGTATTCTAAGCTGGTGGCTGTTATGAGGGAACGGATGCTTACTGAAAAGGAAACACAGACAGCCTTAAACCAAGCTGTGGATTACTGCATAGAGAACGATATATTAAAAGGATTTTTGTTAAAGAACCGTGCGGAGGTGTTGGGGATGCTGCTGGAAGAGTTTGATGCAGAAAAATATGAGAGAACATTACGCAGTGAAGGACGGGAAGAAGGACGGGAGGAAGGAAGAGAAGAAGGACGGGAGGAAGGAGAAGAAAAGGTAAACAGGCTCGGCATTCTTTTGACAGAGGCGGGGCGGGAAAACGACTTCTTAAGATCCCTGTCGGACCGGAAATTTCAGAAAAGATTGTTTGTTGAATTTGGTCTGGAGGATGAAAAGTAAAGGAGAACAAACTAAAGCATAGTCCAAAAATCTGATGTAAGATATGGAATTGCCCTAAATTACATCAGATTTTTGCATTTAGTTATGGAGTGTTTTAAATGAATCAAGGCATTCTTTTATCCGGCAGTACTTATAAGACAGCATTGAACGAAATGACACAGGTAAAAACCCTCGTAATCATGCAGCTGAAATCTGCACTGGGGTACCTTCCCCGTGGCTGTATATATGCAGCCGGGTTCACGTGCGCCGTACTTTTCATGGGCGCCATATGGAAATTTGGCCTGCACAGAAAAGTTGGCAAATATTTCTGGCAGCGTCTTTTGGTCGGATTTTTCTTCTTTGTCTATATATACTGTGTCCTGCAGCTGACGATTTTTTCCAGGGAGCCCGGAAATTATGGCGGCATCGATTGGCGTTTTCTGGTCAGGTGGAATGAAAATGACAATCAGAAAGCTTTTTTGCTCGCAAATATCATAATGTTTATTCCCTTCGGGGTTTTGTTTCCGATGCTTGGAAAGGTTTTTGTACATATTTTAGTATCGCTGCCAACGGCCATGGCTTGCAGTATATGTATAGAAGCCTTGCAGCTAAAATATCAGCTTGGATTTTGCCAGTTAGACGACGTAGCAGCGAACACGGTAGGATTTCTGATTGGTTTTCTTATTTTTCTGATGCTGCAGGATGTTTATTTATTTGCAGTTTGGTTACTATGCTGTTGCGAGTCAAGAAATGTCAGGGACGGGGATGTTCCCAAGTGATACAGGTAATGCTGCCAAGCTGCTTCGTATGGCATTGGGGGCCTGATCCTCCAGACAAAAATTCATTCTGCCGACGGCGAGCTTGTGGAACAGATCACGGAGACCTCATTTATATTTATCAGGCATAAATTAAAATCTAGTAAAATCAGTGGGTTTGACGATTTAATAGTTGCCTAAAGGTCATCAATACAAAAGGAGGACAGTGTTATGAAGAGAAACCACAAAAAGAAAGCGCAATATGATCATAGCGGGTTCAAACGGTCTTTTGTAGAGAACCTTGAAGTTATCTGCGCACATGCAAAAGGGGAAGCAAGGGGAAGCATTGTCTTTGTGCATGGCGTATGCCACGGTGCATGGTGCTGGGAAAATTTCCTGAGGGATTTTTCGGATAGAGGATATGACTGTTTCGCCTTGAGCTTGCGAGGGCATGGGAACAGTGCCAGCCATGGTTTGCGCAAACAGTTATATTCCGTAGCATGCTATGTCAGTGATGTAAAGAAAGTAGTTGAACAATGTAGTAAAAAGGCGCACGAAAAACCATTTCTGATGGGGCATTCCATGGGCGGTGCAATCGTGCAGCAATATATAGATAAATATTCGGAAACGATCAAGGGCGCGATACTGCTGGCTCCTGTGACGGCAGAGGGGATGGGATGGAAATGCTGCGGTAGGTTAGCGAGTTCAAAAAGTGGTTGGTGTTCTTTGCTTACCATATTGTTCGGATGGAACGTGAAACAATGGTTGAAAAATTCCACTTTTTTTGTGGCGATGGATCCGGATGGCGATACCACGCCAAGAATCGTTGATGAGGATAAGCTTGCCCGTTATAACAAACTTTTATGTGCCGAATCCGTAAGGGCTGTGTGGGGCCTGATTCACTATAAACTGAGTGGCGCTGTAAATATCCCTGTCTTTGTTATAGGTTCAGATACGGATGCCTTTTTCCCAGCAGATTCATTGAAAAAGACAGCTGGATTTTACGGGACGACGCCGACGATATTAAACGGATTATGCCATGATATCATGCTGGACCCGGAATGGGAACAGGCGGCGCAGGCGATTGGGGAATTTCTTAAATGATACAAATATGAATGCTGTATAAGCTTCTGATGGAGAAGTGCAGAATTTTGGAGGAGTATTCTAAGCTGGTGGCTGTTATGAGGGAACCGATGCTTACTGAAAAGGAAACACAGACAGCCTTAAACCAAGCTGTGGATTACTGCATAGAGAACGATATATTAAAAGGATTTTTGTTAAAGAACCGTGCGGAGGTGTTGGGGATGCTGCTGGAAGAGTTTGATGCAGAGAAATATGAGAGAACATTACGCAGTGAAGGACGGGAAGAAGGAAGAGAAGAAGGAGAAGAAAAGGTAAACAGGCTCGGCATTCTTTTGACAGAGGCGGGGCGGGAAAACGACTTCTTAAGATCCCTGTCGGACCGGAAATTTCAGAAAAGATTGTTTGTTGAATTTGGTCTGGAGGATGAAAAGTAAAGGAGAACAAACTAAAGCATAGTCCAAAAATCTGATGTAAGATATGGAATTGCCCTAAATTACATCAGATTTTTGCATTTAGTTATGGAGTGTTTTAAATGAATCAAGGCATTCTTTTATCCGGCAGTACTTATAAGACAGCATTGAACGAAATGACACAGGTAAAAACCCTCGTAATCATGCAGCTGAAATCTGCACTGGGGTACCTTCCCCGTGGCTGTATATATGCAGCCGGGTTCACGTGCGCCGTACTTTTCATGGGCGCCATATGGAAATTTGGCCTGCACAGAAAAGTTGGCAAATATTTCTGGCAGCGTCTTTTGGTCGGATTTTTCTTCTTTGTCTATATATACTGTGTCCTGCAGCTGACGATTTTTTCCAGGGAGCCCGGAAATTATGGCGGCATCGATTGGCGTTTTCTGGTCAGGTGGAATGAAAATGACAATCAGAAAGCTTTTTTGCTCGCAAATATCATAATGTTTATTCCCTTCGGGGTTTTGTTTCCGATGCTTGGAAAGGTTTTTGTACATATTTTAGTATCGCTGCCAACGGCCATGGCTTGCAGTATATGTATAGAAGCCTTGCAGCTAAAATATCAGCTTGGATTTTGCCAGTTAGACGACGTAGCAGCGAACACGGTAGGATTTCTGATTGGTTTTCTTATTTTTCTGATGCTGCAGGATGTTTATTTATTTGCAGTTTGGTTACTATGCTGTTGCGAGTCAAGAAATGTCAGGGACGGGGATTTTCCCAAGTGATACAGGTAATATTGCCAAGCTTCTGCGTATGCAAATATTTGCTTAATCAGCAGACACTATTTATACATTAAAGATGAAGAGATTATGAATTTATCAACAACTGCTATAGAAAAAGAATTAAGTCAGTTTTTATCAACTGCATATACAATATTGTTCAAAGAGTATTTTTTGTTTACTTTGGCAATGATCATTTCGTGTGTGATATTTCCAGTGTTTATCGTGAGGATACTTGGGAAATATGAGCGGAATCGTGTCCCGAAAGCGTATCTTTTTAAGGTAACAACAAAGCTGGAATTGCATTATACAATAGTATGCTCATTATTAGTGATTGCAGCAGTTAATGTTTATCAAAGTATACAATTGGCGCAAAACACAGACATTTTTGATCATTGGATTATTCTGTGGAGTATTTCGCTGATGCTCTTTACAGTTCCTGCTGTATATTTCTTATCTAAGTTTCGCTCCAAAGGTCTTATCATGACAGGCATGCTTGTTATGCTTGACTGCGCATACTGTCAGTATTTGCGTATGCTAAGGGTAAAGGCGATTATTGAGCGCTCAAAGAATTTTAAAACAGTTGCGAGATATGGATATTATATGATGGCTGACAGCCTGGTTGTAGAATCCATGATTTTAAGCTTACTTGCAGTTATCATTCTTGCATTGATTGTCTTCTATTACTATAAGCGCCGTTTTTTGTTCATGCCCGGTAAACTTAATATGTTGTCTTGCCCGCAATGTGGAAAAGCAATAAGCAGGGGAGACGATTTTTGCATATGCTGCGGACAAATGCTAAGAGTCAATCCAATACAGCAAACAATAAAACCATTAGATAAAGAGAGATATTGTAGAAAATGTGGAAGGGCTATTTTTGGATGGAAATGTGTTAATTGCGATTCTTCGGCACAAGGATTGAAAAATTTATTGGAAGGTTCCGGTCGGCTTATCATGCTTCGGTTCCTGACACTATATTACATAGGGTGATTACTGCCGCAACAGGCTGTGGCTATTGCATGTTACGAAGCATATGCGAATTATGGATGCTGGTTGTGCAGTTATGTTGTACGATCTGCCTGCTCGTATCTCTGTTTAGTACAAAGAATTGGATCAGGTGCATGCGGTGGGTAAAGAGGGGATTGACGGATGTACGAGGAGTACCGGGAAAGAATAGCGCCCAGAAAAAGTTTGAGCGGCAAGAGCGGATTGCGTCGGCTATAGCAGTGGTAATTGCTATAGTGTTTTTGGGAGGAGGCCCTTTAGGAGCATGGATGTTTTCGCCGAGTAAAGGAGAAGCGGTCGATGCAAAAAATACGTATTTGGATCAGGCTAAAATGGCAGTAATGGGCTATGCCATTGATATATCAAATGATCTTTTAAAGATAAAAACTTCTAAAACATTGACAGAGGAAGAAAAGGAAAACCTATATATCCTTATTGATGCCCAATTGGAAGCAGATCAGCTGATTCTCGACTATGATATAACAGGACTTGAAGATTATGAGGAGCTTCATGCAGGGCTTTGCAGTTTATGTGCAGATGATATGAGGATGATTCAGAAGATCAAGGATTCTATAGAGAATGGACTGGTGCCCTCACAAGAACTACTGCAGAATTATGTAAGTTTGCGGGGAGAAAATTATTCGTGGGTTTTTGAAAAGCTTGGTCAGGAGGATGTAGGGGAAGCTTTGGAAAGTGCTTTTGATATATAGAAGGTAAAAAGTTAGCTGTGCTTTAATACCTTGATAATTTCATACTTACATTAGAGATTGGCATGGAAGTCTTTATGGAATAAACGGTAAATTTGTCTTTTTAATTCCCCGATGTATCCATAGTGATAGTGATATGACAAAAAATACAAAATTTTACATGACAAGACATTGTGTGCAGGGTGTTGTTCTTAATATAATGATAAAAATGCGTAAAATTTGTAAAATTTTGCACCATTTTGAAATATTGACACTTATAAGTGCTGATTGGTACATGGTAGGATGAAAGTGTTGAAAATAAAGAAACAAAACGCGGGCGCTGTGGAAGGGGCAGTACGCTCGGTGTGAGAGAAAAGGAGAGAGACATGGAACAGAAAAATTTGACAGCATTGGACGTGTATATCAGCAAAGTGTATAAGATAACACTTTTGTCCATTACGCTCACCTGCCTGCTGGGCGGACTTTCCAGCACGATGGATCGTTTGTCGGGATTTTACCAAAATATCAGTCTCGGTGTGTTTATTTTTTGCGATCTGACAAATGTATTGTATGTGATAATCGCTGTTTTCTTAATCAAAACGGGATATGAGAATGGCGTGGTAAAGCCGGAAAAGCTGAAGCAAAGCAAAGTTTTTCTGATTGTCATTATGCTTGTCCAGTACAACATACTGCTGTACATGGCGCCGGTGAGGGAGTTCTGGGCGTTTTCTTTTTTGTTTGTTGTGGTGACGGGGTTGTTTCTGGACTCGAAGGTGGTGTTAATCACGATTCTGGAAATTTCGGTTTCGCTGTTGATCTCATGGGTGATAGACGGTGACGCTTTCCTGCCTGTGAAGGATGAAATGTTTCAGTCCGCCATTATAAACAGGGTACTCTGCCTGGTGCTGACGATGATATATATTTATCTGATTGTCCGTATGGTTTCCCGTCATCTCATTGCAGCCAAAAAGGATGAGATGGATAAGAACAACGAGAGAGTGCAGAATGTGCTCAATAAGGTGACGCATATTGCCGGGGAACTGGGCGGCGCCAGTCAGGCGCTGGTGGGGGCAGCACAGACGGAAAGCGCCTCCACGGAGCAGCTATTTGCAATCAGTGAGAACCTTCTGGAACACAGCGGACAGATGATAGATAAATCGGAGCAAAGCCGGAAAAATCTGATGAATCTGGAAGAAAGCAGCCGCAATATGGAACTCAAGATGCAGGATGTCAATCGCATTTCTCAGGAGCTGGCTGAGATTTCTGTATCAAACGAACAGTCATTAAATCACCTTATGGGTATGAGCCAGGATGTGGAGAAATCCACAGACAAGACAAAGGAAGTTACGGATAAATTGTTAATGGAGTCGGGGGAGATTGGCTCAACGCTGGATATTATCAATGAGATTGCGGAGTCCATCAATCTGCTTGCGCTGAATGCTTCCATTGAAGCGGCGCGCGCCGGGGAAGCCGGTCGTGGATTTGCCGTTGTGGCACAGGAAGTAGGACATCTGGCGGATAATACGAAAGAATCCCTGCAAAAAGTCGGAGAGGTGGTAAACCGCGTGCAGATCGGTACGCACAATGTATCTGAGTTTATGAGCCAGAATGCGCAGCAGCTTATGAATCAGAATAAGGTAATTCAGGAAACCGTGGAAGGCATCCGCACCATGATGGATCTGTTAAAGAAGTCTGTGGAGGCAATAGAGGAAGCTGAGAATATTCGTGGAATACAGCGCGGCGTGATTCAGGGAACGGTCGAGATCAATGAGGATATCGCGGAGCGCATTCGGTCTGAAAATGATGAATTTACCAATATTGCAAGTATGGTGCAGAGCAACAGAGAGGAAATAATGGAACTGTCCGGACAGGTGGACACCATCAATTCGATGGTGGGAGAGCTGGAGAAACTGTTGGTGACGGAATGAACAGGGAAGGGGACTTTTTCCGTTTACAAAAAAAAGCCGAAGCGAAAGCTTCGGCTTTTTAGCGGAGATGGAGGGATTCGAACCCTCGTGCCCCGGAGGGCTAACGCATTTCGAGTGCGCCCCGTTATGACCACTTCGATACATCTCCGTACGAATAAGATTATATGTTGAAATGAAATCCTTGTCTACTGTTTTTCAAAAATCTTTTCTAAAATCTTTTCGCGGACGTAGAAAACACCTTGGATGGCACTTGGTTGGCGTCCGCATTCAATGAATTTCTTTTGTGTACCGGATATGATATAATGTATGCGTTGGCAGTAGAGATCTGCCGGGCGGGTGCTGGGGGATCGGGGTGCAGATATAAGTATGGGGAAATGAAAGCCCTCACATGGAGGACGGTATGACGCGGGATGAAAAATATATGAAAGAGGCCATAAAGCAGGCAAAAAAAGCCTATGCGCTCGGAGAGGTGCCAATCGGCTGCGTAATTGTCTATCAGGATAAAATTATCGGAAGGGGTTACAACCGCCGCAATACCGACAAAAACACGCTGGCCCATGCGGAGATTACCGCGATCAATAAGGCGAGCCGCGCGATGAAAGACTGGCGGCTTGAGGAGTGTACGCTCTATGTAACGCTGGAGCCTTGTCAAATGTGCGCCGGGGCGATTGTGCAGGCCAGAGTTACAGAGACGGTGATCGGCGCGATGAATCCCAAGGCAGGCTGCGGCGGTTCGATCTTGAATATTCTGGAAATGCAGGAGTTTAACCATCAGGTGATTGTGCGCCGCGGTGTTCTGGAGGAGGAGTGCCAATCGATTTTAAAGCGCTTTTTCCAGGAGCTGCGGGAGAGGAACAGGATAGAGAAGCAGCAGCGGAGGGAACAGCAGGCGGATGTGGACAAAATAACACCTTGACCGGATTTTCTGCATTTACTATAATTATCTCATAGCGGAATGCCCGAAAGGAGGAATAAGGATCGAGGTTATGGATATGACAGAAAAAGAAAGAGCGGATACGAAGATGGCTACTTTATATTAAATAAGATTAATGATTACAAATGGGGATAAGAAGGAATATACGGCAGACGAAATTGTAGAATTACTGGATAAGATTGCAATGGCAAAAGACCAAAAATAAAAAAGTGGGAAGATAAGGAGGATGCGTAATGAAGAGAATCGGAATGTTGACCAGTGGCGGGGACTGTCAGGCGTTGAACGCTGCTATGAGGGGTGTGGTGAAGTGCCTTTCCTGCAGCAGCGAGGATGTGGAGATTTACGGCTTTCTGGATGGCTATAAGGGAATGATCTACGGGGATTTCCGTATTTTGACGGGGCATGATTTCGCGGGCATTCTCACGAAGGGCGGCACCATTCTGGGCAGCTCCAGAACGCCCTTTAAGCTGATGCGTGAGCCTGATGAAAACGGGCTGGATAAGGTGGAGGCGATGAAGCAGAATTACTATAAACTGAAACTGGACTGTATGGTAATTCTGGGCGGTAACGGTACCCATAAGACAGCGAATATGCTCCGCGAGGAGGGGCTTAATGTCATTACGCTGCCCAAGACGATAGACAACGATCTGTGGGGAACGGATATGACCTTCGGCTTCCAGAGCGCGGTGAACATTGCCACGGACTGCATCGACTGCATTCATACCACGGCTTCCTCCCATGGGCGTATCTTTATCGTGGAGGTTATGGGGCATAAGGTAGGCTGGCTGACCCTGAACGCCGGTATTGCAGGCGGCGCGGATATCATTCTGATTCCCGAGATCCCTTACGATATCGACAGCGTGATTAAGGCGATCAATGCGCGTGCGGCGAGAGGCTCCCGTTTCACCATTATGGCGGTGGCGGAGGGAGCGATCTCCAAGGAGGACGCGAAGCTTTCCAAGAAGGAATACAAGGAGAAGATGAAGGATTATCCTTATCCTTCCGTTTCCTATGAAATTGCGGATCAGATTATGAAAAAAACAGGCATGGATGTGCGCGTAACGGTTCCGGGCCACACGCAGCGCGGCGGAAGCCCCTGTCCTTATGACAGAGTGTTTGCTACCCGGCTTGGCGCGGAGGCCGGCAAGCTGATTTTGCAGGGCGAGTACGGCTTTATGGTCGGCTATAAGAACAGGGAGATTGTGAGAGTGCCGCTGGAGGAAGTGGCGGGCAAGCTGAAAATGGTATCGCCTGATGCCACCATTGTACAGGAGGCAAAGATGGTGGGTATCAGTTTCGGAGATTAATTTATGTCGTATACAGCGCTGTATCGTAAGTTCCGCCCGGGCCGCTTTGAGGAAGTCAAAGGGCAGGAGCACATAGTTACCACCCTGCAGAACCAGATTAAGGCGGATCGTATCGGCCATGCGTATCTCTTCTGCGGGACGAGGGGAACGGGTAAGACTTCCATAGCGAAAATATTTGCGCGTGCGGTGAACTGTGAGCATCCCGTGGAGGGGAGTCCCTGCGGGGAATGCGAGAGCTGTAAGGCGATTGCGGCGGGCGTCAGCATGAATGTAATTGAGATTGACGCCGCTTCCAATAACGGTGTGGACAATATCCGTGAAATTGTGGAGGAGGTGTCTTACTCTCCCGCGGAAGGCCGGTTTAAGGTCTATATCATAGACGAGGTGCACATGCTCTCCATCGGCGCCTTTAACGCCCTGTTAAAGACGCTGGAGGAGCCGCCGTCCTATGTGATTTTTATTCTGGCGACCACCGAGGTGCACAAGATACCGATTACCATCCTGTCCCGTTGCCAACGCTATGATTTTCGCAGGATCTCGATAGAGACGATTGCGGAGCGGCTGCGGGAGCTGATGGAGAAGGAACAGGTGCAGGTGGAGGAGAAGGCGCTCCGTTATATCGCGAAGACCGCCGACGGCTCCATGCGCGACGCACTCAGTCTGCTGGATCAGTGTATCGCTTTTCACTTCGGGCAGGAACTGACTTATGACAAGGCGCTGGATGTTCTGGGCGCGGTGGATACGGAGGTGTTCAGCAGGCTTTTGCGCCATGTGATTGGCCGTGAGGTGACCGGCTGTATCGGGCTGCTGGAGGAGATCGTCATGCAGGGACGGGAACTTTCGCAGTTTGTGACAGATTTCACATGGTATTTGAGAAACCTTCTTCTGCTGCAGTCCTCAGACGATATTGAGGATATCATAGATGTGTCTTCGGATAATCTGCTTCGTTTGAAGGAGGAGGCCGGGATGGTGGAGACGGAGACGCTCATGCGTTATATCCGCATCTTTTCGGAGCTGTCGGGACAGATCAAATACGCGCCGCAGAAGAGGATATTGATCGAGATTGCGCTCATTAAGCTTTGCAGACCCGATATGGAGCGGGATATCAGCTCCGTGGCAGAGCGGGTTCGGGTGATAGAAGAGCAGTTGGAAAATGGCGTTGTGGCCGTGGCAGCTGGTGCGCAGGGATATGCGGGAGAGAATGCGGGTGAACGGGCGGCGGTGCCTGTGAAGGAGCGGCCGCCCATGCCGAAAGCGATTCCGGAAGACGTTCAGGCGGCGGTGGAGCGGTGGCAGGATATTGTGGCGAATGCGGATATGCCTATGAAACGGTATCTGAAAGAAGCTCGTTTAAGTCTGGGCGGGGATAGTCGGTTGATGGTGGTTGTGGAGGACGGTCTTGCCTCTGATTATTTCTTAAAGCAGGAGGGTCATAGAGAACTGCTTGAGCAGCTTTTGGCGGATGCGACGGGCCGGGAGATTGACGTGACGGTACAGGCGGTGCCGGACAGGGAGACGTTTGAGCGCAGTTATGTGGATTTAAGCCAGGTTCACATGGAGATAGAAGTAGAAGATTAATGCGAGAAGAACTTCTAGCCACTCACAGCAAAGGCTGTTTCGTGGACAAATTCTAAATCTCGCATAGGAGAATGCCTGGAAGACGGCATTCTCCGCATGTATGAAATGTATGGAATACAGTAGGAAAGGAAAACAGGGAAAATGGCGAAACGAGGCGGATTTCCGGGAGGAATGCCCGGCAATATGAATAATCTGATGAAGCAGGCGCAGAGAATGCAGCGTCAGATGGAGGAGAGCCAGAAGGAGCTTGAGACGAAGGAATTTACGGCGAAGGCAGGCGGCGGCGCGGTGGAAGTCACCGTGACGGGTAAGCGTGAGGTGACGAAGGTAAAGCTTTCCGAGGAGGTAGTGGATCCGGAGGATATTGAAATGCTGGAGGATCTGGTGATGGCGGCGGCTAATGAGGCGCTGCGCATGGCGGAGGAAGCCAACTCCGAAGCGATGAATAAGATGACCGGAGGGTTAGGCCTTGGAGGAGGTCTGCCGTTCTGAGCATCCACATAATCGGATTGACCTGATGACAAAAAGGATCGGCTGACGAAAGGTTGAAATTTTTCTGACATGGAACTTTACAGCGGGCACATTAATAAATTGATAGAGGAGCTGGCGGGGTTGCCGGGGATCGGGCATAAGTCTGCGCAGCGTCTTGCCTTTCACCTGATTAATATGCCGCAGTCGCGGGTGGAGCGGTTGGCGAAGACGATTGTGGAGGCCAAGGAAAATGTCCGTTACTGTCAGGAATGTTTTACGCTGACGGACAAAGAAATCTGCCCGGTCTGCGCAAATGCAAACAGGGATCACGGCGTCATTATGGTGGTGGAGAATGCAAGAGACTTGGCGGCTTATGAAAAAACGGGGAAATACACGGGCGTTTATCATGTGCTGCACGGCGCGATTTCTCCTATGCTTGGAATCGGGCCGGGGGATATCAGGCTGAAGGAATTGATGAAACGGCTGGAAGGGGATGTCACAGAGGTGATTATTGCGACCAATTCCAGTCTGGAAGGCGAAACCACGGCGATGTACATCAGCAAGCTGATTAAGCCTACAGGAATTAAAGTGACGAGAATAGCCAGCGGCGTACCGGTGGGAGGCGATCTGGAATATATCGACGAGGTAACGCTTCTTCGTGCGCTGGAAGGCCGAGTGGAATTGTGACAGCCCGGGCAGGTGCAAGGGGCTGTAGCTGGCGGCGCAGGGCGGAACAATGCGCGCAAGCGGTTGACAGGTATACTTGTGGCAGCAGCCGGAAACGGAACATAAATGTAAGGAGGGTGTTGGAAAGTGGGGATCGTAAAAGAGAAGTTCGGAACAATGAAGACGGGGGAAGAGATTTACTTGTTTACTCTAAAAAACAAGAACGGTTTGGAGGCGAAGATTACAAATATCGGCGCGGCGGTAGTAAGGCTTTTGGTGCCGGATAAAAATGGAGAGTTTGCTGATGTGGTTCTGGGATTTGACAAGGGGGAAGACTACTTTTCCAATCCCAGCTTTTTTGGCGTGACCATAGGGCCGAATGCGAATCGTGTCGGCGGGGCCGCCTTTACCTTGAACGGAAAAGAGTATCATCTGGCTGTGAATGACGGACCGAACAATCTGCACAGCGATATGGACGGCGGATACCACAAGGGCCTGTGGGCGGCGGAGGAAGACGGTGACAGTCTGAAACTCACGATTGAGGGGAAGGACGGCGAGCTGGGGTTTCCGGGTAATAAAAAGATTACCATGACTTACACGCTTACGGATAACAATGAGCTTAGGTTGAAATATCATGCGACGTCTGATATGGAAACGCTGCTCAATTTAACCAATCATACTTATTTTAATCTGGCGGGACATGATTCCGGCAGCATTGAAGGACAGTTTCTCCGGCTGAACGCCGCTAATTTTACGCCGGTGATGCCGGGGGCGATTCCTACGGGAGAGATTGCGCCGGTGGCAGGTACGCCTTTAGATTTTACAGAGAAGAAACAGATCGGCAAGGAGATCGGTGCGGATTACGAGCAGCTTAAACTGGTGCAGGGCTATGACCATAACTTTGTGATTGACGGAGCTGACGGCACGATGCGGGAGGCTGCGGAGGCCGAGGATGTGGAGAGCGGCCGCAAGATGAAAGTGTTTACCAATCTGCCCGGGATGCAGTTCTATGCCGGAAACTGTATAACGGAGCAGAGCGGAAAAGGGGGCGTACACTATGGGCCCCGTATGGGATTTTGCCTGGAAACCCATTATTTTCCAGATAATATTCACCACTCCAATTTCCCGCAGGCGGTATTCGGGCCGGGAAAGGACTATGAAGCGGAAACAATTTATCAGTTTGTATAAGAAATGGCCGTCGTGCGGGAAGCGCGGCGGCTTTTGTCATTCATCGCGCCTTCTGCCATTTTTTGCGGGGAGGATATGATATACTCGCCACAAAAGGGTAACAAATAACAGACGCAGGGGGAAGAGATGGGATCCGGGTCGGAAGTTGTTGGGAAAGATGAAAAAAAGAAATATCAGATTTATGTGGAAGAATATGTCCTGTCCTATTTGAGACGAGAGTCCGATTCGCTGGAACTGTCCGAGATTTATTTTTACGGATCCCGTCAGGAGAACGGCAGGAAGTTCTATGTTTACGGCGCTGGCCGCGACAGGGGGATTGCTGCTTTTGCGAGGTATGAGCCGCTTTCCGAGCTGGTGTGCCGTCTTACCCAGGCGGGGCCGGTGTTTCTTGTGCGTGAATCTGATGGCGAATGCAGGACAACTGGCTTTCAAATATTTTATGATAATAATGAGGCAATGCAGAATTACTTGCTGGAGTGGACAGGCAGTGCGGGTAAAACGCGGGCTGCGGAAAAAAAGGGAGAACAGGAGCCGCTGCCTGTTCCTGTGGTATTCCCGAAGGAGGAAAAAAGGCGAACGCCTCACGGGGCCATGTCAGTGCAGCTATGCCTGATTCTGGTGGTGCTGGTGGCTATTGTGATCACTTCCACCGACAGCTATGACAAGATGGAAGAATTGAACCGTTCCGCAAAGGAGGTTTTCTTTGCCATAGAAAACCAGGAAGCGGAGGAGCCGGCGCAGGGCGCGGACTCTGGCGGACAAGCGGATGGCGGGACGCAGACTGCAGCGGGAGATCGTGAGATTGTGGTGGAGCGGGATACCGGAAAACACGGAAATACAGAACGTGACAGTGAGGTGGCGGATAACCGGAAACAGGATGCGGATTCAGATATGGCGGCGGACGGCGAGCTGCGGGCAGCAGATTCCGATGCAGAGGAGCCCGAAGGAGCAAAAGCGCAGGAGGAAGGCGTGCTGAAAGCTGCGCAGCAGATTTCCGATGGAGCGGAGGAGCAAAATTCCGGGAAGGAAGACGGGGAAGATCAGGCACAAGAGACGGACGACGCAAATTCGCGGCAGGAGACTTCGTCCGATGCGGAGGAAAATGAGAAAGAGGACGGGAAAGAGACGACGGAGCAGAGCGGGGAGGAAAACGAGGAAGCGCTTTCCAGAAGCATAACCAGATATTATGAAGTAGAACAGGGAGACACGCTCTATACGATCAGCCAGAAAATTTATGGGGATATTTCCCGTGTGGAAAAAATTTGTGAGATAAACGAGATATCGGATCCCGACAAAATCCGATCCGGCCAAAGAATAATCCTGCCATAGAAAAGTAAGTAAGGCTGTGGTATAATCAATTTCGAGGATACGACAGATGGCAAATATCAGAGAATATTTCAGAAAAAAAGAAAAGCGAGATAATGAAACAAGGCCGCCCAGAATCAGTTATCGGGAAAAGATCAGGAGCCATAAGTTTACCATATTTTACAGGATAACGCTTGTGCTGATGCTGCTTGCAGCTTTGGGGGCAGTGGCTTTTATACAGTGGAAGAATAAGGTCTATACGGAGAGCGTAGAGCTTTCAACTGTAGAAATCAAGATTCCCTCGGATGCACAGATGATGCCTTTCGCGTCTCATCTTCTTACTTATAGTAAAGACGGCATCAGTTGTATGGACACCAAAGGAAATGCGGTGTGGAATCAGACTTTCGAAATGCAGAACCCCATGGTGGATATCAATCAGAATGTAGTGGCGGTCGGGGATTACAATGGCAGGGAAATTTATGTGATGAATACGGATTCTGTGCTGGGCAGCATCACAACTAATCGGCCGGTACGTGATTTTTGCGTGTCCGCAGGAGGTGTGGTGGCGGCAGTACTGGATGACACGGATGTCACTTTGATATGCCTGTATGATGCAAATGGGAAAGAGCTGGTACGTTTCCGAACGACTATGAAAGAGAGCGGCTATCCTGCGGAGGTGTCTATTTCGCCCAGCGGAGAGCTTGTATGTGTTTCCTATCTGTATGTGGACGGTGGGCATATGAAATCCAGCGTGGCCTTTTATAATTTTGGTGCGGTGGGACAAAACAACACGGACAATTACGTGAGTGGCTATGATTACATAGACACGGTAGTGCCGTTTGCGCGTTTTATTGATAATCGGTCTCTTTTCGCGGTGTCCGATGATAGAATTATGTTTTTTGGCGGCGCACAGAAGCCTGTCAGTATAGCGGAGAAGCTGCTTGACGAAGAGGTGCGGGGCGTTTATTACGGGAGTGAATATGTGGGGCTGGTTTTTAACAGCAGGGAAAGCGGCAGCAGATACAGACTGGATGTGTACAATAAGTCCGGCGACTTTGTGTGCTCCATTACATATGATATAGAGTGCAGGGATATTTTGTTCCATGGTGACCAGATTATTATTTACAATGAATCCGACTGCCAAATCTATAACAGCAGAGGAATGCAGAAGTATGCCGGAAAATTTAACAAGACGGCTTTGATGCTGATACCCCAAAGCGCGTCCTACACTTATATGGTGGTAACGCCGGAATCCATTGATACAATAGAGTTAAGATAAATCAGGTTGATATTACGATGAGACAGGAATTGGTTACGTTCGCCTTTGCGGCGGTTGTACTTATACTATTTATATGGAGAGTTCGCGGAGGATATGCCTGCGGTATGATGCAGGAAATTGTCAATCTTTTGTCGGGCGTGGTTTCTCTGGCGTGCGTGGCGTTGATTCTTCTTGCGGTTAGCAGCGCCATGAGTAAATCAATGCATATTCTGACGGCGTGTATTATTGCGCTGGTTCTGCTCGGAATCTTTTTTAAACTGTGTCGTCTGATCTTTGCACCGATGCTGGCGGTCTGCAGTATTTCCATAGTAAGCGGTATTAATAAATTTTTGGGTGCGGTAATGGGTGCCGCAGAGGCGAGTCTGCTGGCATTCTTTTCCTACAAAGTGCTGGCCCATTTTGGAATTTATGTGCTCTGATTCTTTTCTTAAAAAAATTTCAAAAAAATTCCTAAAAACCCGTTGACATCCAATTATACTTCTGCTATTATATGAAAGTCGCTTGTGCGAGATGATTTTAAGCGCGGCGACGGAGCGAAGAATGCGAAGCATTCTTCAGAAGTTAATTCCGAAGGAATTTACTTCGGTTAATTCCCGAAGGAAATTAACTACGGTGTACCTTGACAAATAAACAGTAATGCAACCCTGAAAAGATTCCAAAAAGAAAATTTTCAGAAAAGTATCGAACGATACGAACAAACAGTAAACGAGGATACAAAGAAGCCAAGCTTGTTTTGAATCCGGATCAATATTTTTTAAGAGAGTTTGATCCTGGCTCAGGATGAACGCTGGCGGCGTGCTTAACACATGCAAGTCGAACGGAAATGTCACGCTGATGCGATTTCGGTCAAATCTTGTGACATTTTAGTGGCGGACGGGTGAGTAACGCGTGGGTAACCTGCCTCACACTGGGGGATAACACTTAGAAATAGGTGCTAATACCGCATAAGCGCACGGTTCTGCATGGGACAGTGTGAAAAACTCCGGTGGTGTGAGATGGACCCGCGTCTGATTAGCTAGTTGGCGGGGTAACGGCCCACCAAGGCGACGATCAGTAGCCGGCCTGAGAGGGTGGACGGCCACATTGGGACTGAGACACGGCCCAAACTCCTACGGGAGGCAGCAGTGGG
>CAJUBE010000006.1 GCA_910584725.1 uncultured Lachnospiraceae bacterium
ATACTGTCGAAAATAAAATGCTTTTTCCGTCTACTATAAAGTGCCGCGTTACACCGAAGCCATATGATCAAAACGATACTGAGAACAACACCAATAATAACGGTTGTTATGAACTCGCTGCGGGTGTCAACCAGAGCATCCTTGTATTTCTGTTTCCGCTGTTCCTCCTTGTTTTGGGCTTGCTGCTGTTGATTCTTTCGGGTCTGTTCCGCGCAGGTATCGCACATGCAGGGCGTATACTTTTCAGCGCACTCCTTACACAATCCCTTCCCACATTTTTGACAGGTTGCGACTGCTTCCCTTTCCGTGTGGTTAAAACATTTCATGACATAACTCCTCCTCTTATCCTGATTTATCTGCAGTATGGTTTTTTCGTGATCCGCTGTTTCCCTCTCATACCATTTCCATTTTACACCCCCCCCCGAAAAAAAGTCAATCGTTTCATTGGTTTACACCTATGAAACGATTGAACAAAAAGGGGGGTTGCATTTTTTCTAATTTTTTAAAAATTTTTAATCAAGCACATGAATATCTTCGGTAATGGGCTGTCCCAAGGGAAGCGATGTGTCGCTGGGCCAATAGGAATGGGTCGGATCAATGCTGAACGTGATATGCTGCCCCTCATACTGTTCCATACCGTCAGCCTCTTCAATACTGATCATCCTTGCCTCACTGCTAAAATAGTCATCATCTGCTCCACTGTGAAGGCGCAAAAACTGCGGCGTATCCAATAAAATCACGCGATAGGTCCTGCTTTGGGCATACTCCATCCAACGCTCATCGAAAGCATTCGCATCAGGTTCTCCCTGCAGTTCGACTATTTCGTCATAACCGTATGTGCCGACAGAGCCGGTGAGCACAATGCGGTCACCATCGGTGGGAAGCGCACCATTGTCGGCAGACCCGGACGTCGATGTCTCCCCCGAATCAGACGCTGCCCCGTCATCCAGCGCGGACAGATCCCCAATCTCGTGCCATTCGATCTCAATAAAGGTAATCGAGTCAGGCAGCTGGTCGATCCGCCCTGTCCAAATGGTATCCTGATTGAGAGAATCTCCGTCCAGCGTAATTCGTGTCACATCGCCTTCCCCGGTTCCGCCGGACCATGCCGAACTCATCATTCCGTATCCGTCCCCTGCCATGGAGAGGCCGCCGCGGATACCGCTTCCAATCGCTTCCACAGGATGATAAACTGTCTTCGTGTTCGGATCATATTGGAAAACGAGCGTATTTTTCGCGTACGCCCACCCTCCTTCTTCCTTTTCCAGCAGCAGTGTCCGCACCGGATCATTCGGCTGCATCTGTACCAGCGCATAGCGATACCCTATCGTCTCAAGGTCCGGGATGGCTTCCCCATATTCATAACTGTCCGCCTGGCTGATGATGATACGGTACTGCTCCCGCGCCTCATCGACAGGATCATCTTCCTCCGGTTCCTCCTCGATGAGAGCGGGTTCCTCCGATTCTTCGTCAATGAAAGCAGTTTCTTCCGGCTCCTCGTCAATAACTTCCTCAATGGCTGCCGGTTCCTGCTGCTCGATCAGTCGATCGGCAATCCGCGGCACGCCAAACGCGCCCAGCCCGACAACTGCAACGGCGGAAAACGCAATGAGACCAATTTTCAATGCGCCAATGCTGCCAACCGCCGTGGCTGCTCCCACGGGCTGCGAAGCTAAGATGTTTTGAAGCATCCGACCATCCGGTGCCTCGGCCGCATAAACCTTTTGATTGCGGAACAGCAGAAGCAGGAACGGAATCGGAGCCAGACCGTAAAGCTTCGTACCCTGTTTTTCCAGTTCCAGCACTTTCTTTTCGATTTTCTTGCGTCCATACATCAGGCGGCTCTTGACCGCGCTCTCAGAGACACCCATGGCATCGGCAATCTCTTTTACCGACATCTCCTCATAGTAAAACATGCCGATGGCAGCACGCTGATCCTCAGGCAATTCTTCAATGATCTCGCGAATCAGACGTTTTGTCTCCTCCTGATCGATGACCTGATCTGGAAGGTTCTCACTGCGCTCATCCGGAAACATTTCCTCCATGGCCGTATCCTGCCCTTCGCCTGAGCCTAACTCCGTAAACAGCATAGGGCGCTTCTTTTTCAGCCAATCTCTGGCTGTGTTAGCAGCGATCTGCCGTACCCACGGCAAAAATTTCGTATCGCCCTGAAAACTGTCCAGATGCGCAAATGCTTTTATGTAAGTGTCCTGTACAATGTCAAACACCGCATCCTGATCCTTGATCATAGACCTGACCGTGTAAAAGACCTTACTGTAAGTCTTTTCATACAAGGCGCTGACAGCTTCCTGATCGCCTGTGCGCGCTGCCGCCACCAACTCTGCTAACTCGTCGCCCTGTAAGACAGCCTTGCCGCAATACGGACAAAATTTAGAATCATCCGTGATTTGTTTTCCACAAAAAATACAGTACATCGTTTATTGATCCTCCTCTTTCGTTTTTTGTTCCACAATACTCCGCAGCATATCCGCCTTTTTCGCCTCATCTATCGGGAATAATTCGATGGCCGCCTGAATGATATGCCTGATGAAATCATACGGCATACTCTCCCTCCTTTCGTCCTGCCGGGATGTGGTTCCTACACCCATAGAACGAACAGGCGGCATCGTCGGTTGCAGATATCTCACAATTCTAAATAAAAAAAGCCTGTTAGTCAATCCTGTTATGAACTGAACTCTCAGGCTTCCCATACTATTTTTCACTTCACCCTGTTAAAAACTATAGAGGCTTAACATAGACATCTATTTTATTTTACACTCAAATAGTGTATACAAAATCCCCTCACTTATGCCCCCGCGCTCTATCATACATGCGCTCGAGCCTGTTATGGTAAGCAATCATCGCAAAAAGACCGCCAAACACCTCCGCCATACACAAATACGCCGCAGCAAGCTCTCCAAAGGGCATCCCGCACACATAACAGACAATAAGACCCAGCCCATATAAAACCCACATTAGACCATGCTTCCGATTATAAGCACCCACATCCGTGATCTCCTCTTTCCGGGGCGGCTCGTTACCCGCCCAAAACCCGACCGGCTCTTTGCTCCGATACTGCACAATCCCGAGAATAATAAGGGGACTTGCACAGAACAGCAGCACGACTGCTGAAAAAATAATTTCCGCCATCATCCTACCTCACATAAATTCCCGCCAAACGCATATCTTCGTCATACGACAGCCTGTAGGTAACGCTCACGTTCTCATAGGCAACCGTCATCTCCCCGACCGCCAGATGCTTGTTTCCCTGTATCACTTCCGCTATATACACCGCGCCAAACTGCTTTCGTTCTCCCCAGTCGTCGGACAGCGTTTTCCGCATACTTTCTCTCGTCTCCGCATTCAAAAACGACTGCATCTGTGGAATGGCATTCTCCTGTAACGCGGCATACTCTTCCGCATCCAGCAGCTCAACAGTCTCCTTCATGGCCGCTTCGACTTCCTCTTTGTCAAAAAACCTGCTCTTCTCTATATCCACGGTTTTGGGAAACATCCAATATACCGCCATTCCAAGGAAAAACAATATCAGAACAATGGAAATCACAATTTTCAAAACCCTGTTTCCGGCATACCGCTTCTGCTCCTCCACTGAAATATTTTCGTTAAAGCCGTCCGCAATTTCCTCCGCCTTACCCATCCGGGAAATAATATCTTCCAGTCGTTCCCCCTGATTTTCCCGCGCCTGCATATCTGCCAGAAGCTGCCTTTTGATCTCTCTTTTTCTTTTTTCGCCGCATTTAAGTTTTCTCGCAACGGCGTTTACATACCTTTTTTCATCCATTGCCTAATCCTCCATGATTTTTCCTACTCCATCGGAAATCCGTTTCCAGACTTCCACTATTTCGGCAAGCGTCCTTTTCCCCTCTTCGGTAATTTCGTAATACTTTCTTGGCACCTGTTTCCCAACAGCCTCGCTCCACCTACTCACCACCAGACCATCGTCCTCCAGCCGGTAAAGGATCGGATATAGCGTACCGTCCTTCAGCAAAAAAATTTCTCCGCTCTTCTCTCTCAACTCCTGAATAATCTGATATCCGTACTTAACCTCAGTTTTCAGCATTCTCAGAACAAGCATATCCAAAACACCCTTCTTCATTTGCCTTTCGTATTTATCATTCATAATGCCCTTCATTTCCGCCTATTCTATCATTTCACCAATTTCGCCACCGGTAATACACAAACGCCAATCCTGTATATAAAATTGTGGGATACGCTATTTTGATGCTTTGCATTACTAAGTATATTATATAATCAATCTATAACAAAGTCAACATCTGTCTCTGCCTATACGCACAAAAGGCGGGCCCCTGCCACGCAGTGTTCCCGCCTTTTATATTTATATTATTTGTATCTAGTTGTCCAGTTTCCCCGCGCACTTCACACGGTAAATCCGATTCAGGGACTCGTTGATCCGCTCCTCCGAAAGCGTCCCGTCCTGCACCGCTGCAAGCACCGCATTGTACGCCTTTTCAAAATCCTCCGGCATAAGCAGCATATCCGCTCCAGCCTCCAGCGCCATCACCGCCGCCTCCTCGGGCGTATAATAATCCGTAATCGCCGTCATATCCAGCGCATCCGTAATGACCACGCCCTCAAATCCCAGCTCTCCCCGCAGAATATCGGTAATCACCTTTTTCGACAGGGAACTTGGCACATTATCCTCGTCCAGCGCAGGCGCCGTGGCATGGCTCACCATCACAAAATCCGCCCCGGCTTCTATACCTGCGGAAAAAGGCACAAAATCCGAAGCCCGCATTTCCTCCAGTGACTTTGTAATCTCCACCCTCCCGTCATGGGTATCCTCAGAAGTGCTGCCCAGCCCCGGAAAATGCTTCAGGCAGGCGCTCACGCCCGTCCCCTCGATTCCGTTCACCGCGCCGGTAACCATCTCGCCCACCATCTGAGGGTCTGAGCCAAAGGAGCGGTTTCCAAGCGCGCTGTCTTCCCCGGCCACATCCGCAACCGGCGCAAAGTCCACATTAAAGCCAAGCTCATTCAGATAAGAACCAATCGTCGTTCCCGCCTCGACCGCCTGGGAAGTGTCTCCTCCTGCGCCGATTGAGGCCATGTCTTCCACCTTTGTCACCTCAACCTTACTGTTTGCGACCCTGCTGACATCACCGCCCTCCTCGTCCACGGCAAGAAAAATCGGGTAATTGCTCTTGGATGCCGTACTGGAAAGCATCGTTGTGATCTGCTCCTTATCCAGAATATTCTGGCTAAAGTAGATCAGTCCGCCCACCGCATATTGATTTAAGGCTTCCTGCGTGCCGTCTCCGGCCTGAGTCGCCGTCCTTACACCCGTGATTGCCTCCGGCGTCACCATAAAGAGACCTGCCACCTTATCTTCAATAGACATTTCTGAGTAATAGGACTCCGCCAGTCCACCTAAAATATCTTCTTCCTCCGCAGGCTCTTCCTCCGCAGGCTCCGGCGTATCAATAACCATCTCTTCCTCCGGCGGCTCCTGCGCGGCTGCCTCTTCCTTCGCCTTCTCTTCCTCCGCCGCCTGCTTTTTCTGTTTCACGAAGGAGGCCGCCTTTCTTCCAACTGCGATGCCGCCCGCGGCAACACCTATCGCCAGAAAAGCGATTACCAGATAGACGATCACCTGATTGCGAATCCTGCGTCTGCGTCTGTATGCGCGGCGTTCATCTTCATCCCACTCCTCGTCGTCTTCTTCATCATCCTCTATCTCATCCTCATCTTCTTCGTCCTCATCCTCCTCTATCTCATCTTCCTCCTCTTCTTCCTCCAGTTCCGTCTCTTCCTCATCGAGCTCCTCGTCCGAATATCCCCTTCTTCTCTTATGCGGTTTTCCCATCGACTGTAACCATGTCCTTTCTGAAATCATTTATCCTGACAGTTTTCGTATTTCACACTCCCAAAATGCGCACCATACAAGATATAGTATGCATAAGTATACTATAACCTATTTTTAGTGGAAAAGCCACCCCGATTTTATTAAGATTCGTATAAGAAAAAATGAAAGAAAAAGACAATGCGAAACGGGTATTCATTCTCTAAGGAATCAATACCCGTCTCTAAAACTCACTGTCCAATGGCCCTTACCTCCGTCTTTTCCCTCACGTCCTCTTTCCATCTCTTCTCTCGTATCTCTGATACTGTGGCGTCTGTTCCCTCTCTCCCCTCGGATTTCTTCTCTTTTCTATGATCCGCTCTCTTCTCTTCTTCTATGGGAGCTTTCCCGGGACTCTTTTCTGATTCGCCATCCTCAACCATGTACTCGATTCCGCTCGTCTTTTTCAGTGGTCTCCTATTCACTTGTAGCTCTCTGATGTGTTACTTTAAGTTTTTGGTGGACCGTACCTCGCTTTCTTTTAGTTTATCTATGTGAAGTGTTTCTTTATGAGTTTATTATATCACCTGAGTTTAATTTGTCAACACATTTTTTGAAATTTTTTTGAAAATTTTTACTTTGTTCTATATCGTATATTATTTTCTCATTATATTATATATATTTGCAAATTGACAGTCAATTTAAAGTGAAAAATCGGACGTTTCTTTCCACACCTCCACCATACACTGTCGGAATCAGCGCCAAAATGCCCGTCTGATACCAATTCCCTGCTTGCGCCGCCCCAAGGCGGAGTGATACAATAAGAAAAGACTGCAATACGATCTTATGATTTGGAGGAATACATATGACACCTAAAAAAACTGCACTGGCCAGACAGGCGGAAACCATTATTAAAAATCTGGAAAAAAGAAATATGGAGGGCTATTATTTCGAGTCGTCGTCAGCCTGCGTTGACGCAATTCTCGCAGCAATACCTTCCGGCGCAATAATCGGCTGGGGCGGAAGCGAGACTTTGAAGGAATGCGGTCTGATGGACGCTATTCACGGCGGCTCCTATGAACTGCTGGATCGCAGCGCTGCGAAAACACCGGAAGAATCGCGCCAGATTTACGCCAGAACCGTGCTTGCCGACTATTTTCTTATGAGCACCAACGCCATCACTTTAGGCGGTGAACTCATTAATATTGACGGCAACGGCAACCGTGTCGCCTGTCTGATTCAGGGTCCTTCCAACGTTATCGTCATAGCTGGCATGAATAAGGTTGTTCCCGACACGGAAAGCGGTGTCGCCAGGGTCAGGAACATGGCCTCTCCCGCCAACGCAATCCGTTTGGAGCGGAATCTCCCCTGCGCAGCGACGGGTGCCTGCCACGACTGCCTTTCTCCAGAGTGCTTCTGCTGTCAGGTTGTCGTGACAAGGCGGAGTATGCATCCGGGCAGAATCAAAGTCTACCTCGTGGGCGAAGAACTGGGCTATTAATGAAAAGCGTGTACATGAAGAAAGACCGGAGCTGATAAAACTCCGGTCCTTTTCTTTTATTGTATCATCATGTCTATCTGTTCAACTGGGCGAGCTTATCTTTCAGATCACTGGAGATCGTGCTCACCATGTCAGCCGATGCCGCAATCTCCTCCGTGGAAGCCGCCAGATTCGTCACACGCAGATTCACGCCGTCAATGACGCTGATCAGTTTCTTCGCATCCGTCAGAAGATCTGAGATGGCCGTCTGTATCTGTTCCTTATTGGCATCGGAGTCACTGGCCGTATCTTTCGAGGAATCTGCCAGTTTCTTGATATTCTCGGCAATGATGGCAAAGCCCCGCCCGGATTCCCCGGCTCTGGCCGCCTCAATACTTGCATTCAATGCAAGGAGGTTCGTCTCCTCCGCCACATTCGTAATTTCCTCATTGTTTTCTTCCAGCTTCACGAGCAGGCTCTGAATCTTCCCGAGCGCCTCGTTCAACTGGTCGCAGAAATTCACCACATCGCTCATGGATGCCGAAATGCCTGTGCTCTCCTCCGCATTGCTGTTATTGCCTTCCGACATTTCGCTGATGGAAATATCCAGACTGTCAAAGTCCACCTGCACTTCCGCAATCAGCTCCGCAATCTTTTCATTCTTCTCCTGAAGCTCAGCGTTCTTCTGCTCCACTTCGGAGGCCATTGTTCTGGCAACCTCGCTCTCCTTCTCCACCTCGCCCTTGACAAACTGGATACAGTTGTAGATATTGTTACAGCCGTTGTGAACCGCCGTCGCCATCTTTTTACAGGTCTCATAACCGCAGGCAGAACAGTTGATGCTGCGCTCCGCGTCCGTGCGCTTATCCATGGAAACGAAAATCTCTTCCAATTCAGCGGGGCTTGCCTTCTTTGCGGTCACCATCGATGATTTATCCGTATATCGTCTGATGAAATCATTGATATTCAATTCCGCAAACTGCTTGTTAAGTCTGGCAAGTCTCTGCTTCGGGGTCAGGCTCTTGCTGAAAGCGTGCCGCTTATCGTTCTTCTTGCTGGCTTCCCTGATCCTCTGCAGTTCATAGAGCGTATCGTCCGATCTGGTCTTCTCCTCCTCCACGCCCGGTCCGTAAATACATCCTTTCGCACAGTTGAGCGCGTCCACCATGAAGGGCAGTTCTTTCTTGCCAAGCACCCTTCTCTTATAATCGCGCAGGAACTCATAGGCATGCTTTTCGCCCTCAATCTGCCTGATAAAGATATCCTCACCGCAAAACCAGTAAACATTTTCCTTCAAGCCGCCCGGCATGGGATAAATAGAGCCGAGGCCATACTCGATCTCATCTGTCACCGCAGGGCCGGAAATGTTGTGTTCCCTCACATATTTCATCAGATGATCGAATGTCACATTGTAGGACACATAACCGCCGCAGTTCGGATCGTCAATCTCGTTCTTCTTCGCGATACAGGGGCTGATAAAGGCAAGCTTGTCCGGCACCTTCATATACTTCTTCACATAGATCGCGCCGCACATCATCGGGGAATGCACAGGCATCAAATTGGGGAGAAGCTCCGGAAGATACTTCTCTATGTAACCCACCACCGCGGGACAGGGCTGCGAGATGCCGCCCGTAAAATTGTGCTCCGTTATGTATTTGACATATCCCCAGGTCGTGATATCCGCGCCAAAGCTGATGCTGATAATACGGTTTACGCCGAGCTTTTTCAATCCGCCCAAAACCGTGGCATACTCTCTCGGATAGTTAGCAAGAAATGCGGGCGCAAGCAGAAGGGAAATCTTCTCCCCCTTCTTTAAGTCCTCAAAAAAGCGCTCCGTATCATCGTGATAGCTTCTCGCATTATGCGCGCAGGCATCAAAGCATGCGCCGCAGCTGATGCACTGGCTGCCATCCACAATAATCTTATTCTTTCCCTTTTCCTCTACCGCACGGTTTGCCGTCAGCACAGGACATGCGGAAATACACTTGTTACATCCTACGCAATTGTCGTTGGTATATACCAACGCCTCCAACGGTTGATTTGCCATCGTACCCTCCAAAGTTAATAATTATTGTTTTTGTTTATGCTATTTGTACAATATATTTGCTATTTTAGCACAAAAAGGACAAAAATTAAACAATTTTTTTGTCCTTTTTAGAATACATTCTAGCCACATTTATATATTTTAAATCTGGGAAATCACAAAAATATCGTAAATCGCCTTAATCGCCGTCTCAAAGTCGGCATTCGCCACGCCGATAATAATATTCAGCTCGCTGGAGCCCTGGTCGATCATCTTGACATTGACGTTGGCATGGGCCAATGCGGAAAAAATCCTTCCCGCCGTACCGCGTGTGGATTTCATGCCGCGTCCCACCACTGCAATCAGCGCGAGGTCGGCCTCTATGTCAATGGAATCCGGATCCGCCAGCCTGTGGATGCCGGAAACCACCTTCTGTTCCTTGTGCATAAACTCATCCTGATGCACAAACACCGTCATGGTGTCGATACCGGAGGGCACATGCTCAAAGGAAATCTCATTCTCCTCAAAAGCCTGCAGCACCTTTCTCCCAAACCCGATTTCCGAGTTCATCATTTCCTTTTCGATATTGACCGCGCAAAAACCTTTTTTCCCTGCGATACCGGTAATCACATATTTTGATTTCTGGCAGGTGCTCTCCACAATCCATGTGCCGTTGTCGTCCGGCGCGTTGGTATTGCGGATATTAATCGGTATCCCTTCGCTCCTTACCGGGAAGATAGCGTCCTCATGCAGAACGGAAAATCCCATGTAAGCAAGCTCACGCAGCTCCCTGTATGTAATCGTCTCCACACCTTCCGGCTTGTAGATAATGCGCGGATCGGCAACCAGCACACCCGAAACATCCGTCCAGTTCTCATACACATTCGCCTTGATCGCCCTGGCCACGATGGAACCTGTAATATCGGATCCGCCTCTGGAAAAGGTCTTTACCCTTCCGTCCTCATAGGCACCATAAAATCCGGGGATTACAGCCGACTCCACGCCCGACAGACGCTCCCGCAGAAGTTGGTTTGTCAGCTCCGCGTCGTGCTCGCCGTCCGTCTTAAAACGAATCACCGTAGCCGCGTCCACAAACTCATAGCCAAGATATTTCGCCATGATAATGCCATTTAAGTATTCGCCGCGGGAGGCCGCATAATCGGAACCGGCCTTCTCCTTGAAATTTTTCTCAATGCCCTTAAATTCCTTATCCAAGGAGAGCTTCAGCTCCAGACCGTCTATGATTTCCTGATATCTGTCCTTGATGGCCTGCAGCTGCGCCGTGAAATCCTCTCCCTGTTCCGCCAGCTCATAACAGGCATAAAGCATATCCGTGACCTTCGTGTCGTCCGACGATCTCTTGCCGGGCGCGGAAGGTACCACAAACTTCCGTTCCCTGTCTGCGCGGATAATTGCACCTACCTTTTTAAACTGCTCCGCGCTCGCCAGAGAACTCCCGCCGAATTTAACTACCTTGTTCATGTCTTTTCCCCCTGCTATGCCATGATTCGGATTCTGTTGATGCATCCGCCTATTTTTTCTATCTTCTCTTCAAATTCCTTCTCGGTCATCTCCTGCGTCATAAACCCGAACTCTTTCAACAGTCCCACGTTCACTTCCGCCAGCGCGCCGAAGGCCTCCATCGCCGCCTCCCGCTTATCCGCTGATATCCTGACAAAGAATTTCCTTCGCGCACGCGCCACGTCCGCGACCTTCACTTTTTCCTCATCCCAGAAGCACATAATGGTCTTCCCCTGATGTCTCGCACAGTCCACCACATCGGAGACCACCGCGCTGGCCGTCGGCAGTTTCCCTGCTCCGCGGCCATAATACATGGAGTCGCCCAACATATTTCCGTGCACATACACTGCGTTGAACACGTCGTTTACACTGTAAAGCGGATGCTCCCTGGAAATCAGGAAGGGCGCAACCATGGCAAAGAAACCTTCCTGCGTATCCCTGCTCAAAGCCAACAGCTTGATAGATTTGTTCATCTGCTTTGCATACTTAAAATCTGCCGAGGAAATCTTCGTGATTCCCTCTGTGTAGATATCTTCGTAACTCACATTTTTGCCGGACATCAGGGACGAGAGAATGGCGATCTTACGGCAGGCATCATAGCCTTCCACGTCGGCTTCGGGATTTCGCTCCGCATAGCCCTTATCCTGCGCTTCCTTCAGGACATCCTCAAAATCAGCGCCTTCCCTGTCCATCTTCGTCAGAATGTAGTTGGTTGTTCCGTTTAAAATACCTGTGATGCCGTCGATATGCTCTGCCGTCAGAGAATAGTTGAGGGGACGGATAATCGGGATACCTCCGCCCACACTGGCTTCAAAGAGATAGTTACAGTGATTCTCCTTCGCGATTTTTATAAGCTCCGGCCCGTGAGCCGCTACAAGCTCCTTATTTGAGGTACAAACGCTCTTCCCAAGAAGCAGCGCCTGCTTTGTAAAATCATAAGCCGGTTTCGTGCCGCCCATGGTCTCGCAGATGATTTTCACCTCCGGGTCGTTCAGAATCATATTGAAGTCATGTACAACCTTGCTCTCGTAAGGATCACCCGGAAAATCCCGCAGATCCAGGATATATTTGACTGCTAAAACCTCTGCCGCCTTCTTATTGATATCCGTCTTATTCGTCTCAATCACTTCCACGACGCCGCTTCCCACGGTGCCGTATCCCAAAACCGCTATTTGAATCATTGTTCCCTCCATGTCAGAGCAGTTTACTGCGATGACACGCGTCGAGAATTTCAAAGTTTTCCGAAGGAATACTTTTGTTCTCGACTGCGCGCAAGGCATATTTGAGGCTCTGACTCAAATTACTGATTGAAAATAAGGTCATCAGGCTTATTTTTCAATCTTATCCTCCGTTGTGTGTTTGCCGCGTAAATCAAATTGAGTGCACAAGCACTCGATTTATACAAGTGGATACTTGTCTGTCAATGTCTTAATAATAGCCTGCGCCTTACCGATGCCTGCCTCGCCTTCCTTGATCACAATGGAAATGGCCTCCGCCACCTGCTCCATATCCGCCGTATTCAATCCGCGAGAAGTAGCCGCGGGTGTACCCAGACGGATGCCGCTTGTCACAAAAGGAGACTTCGGATCGTTGGGGATGGTATTCTTGTTGGCCGTGATATGCGCCTCATCGAGCAGCTTCTCCACAGCCTTTCCCGTCAAATCGTAATTCGTCAGATCAACCAGCATCAGGTGATTGTCCGTCCCGCCGGAAACAATCTTAATATCGCGCGCCTGCAATGCTTTACAGAGCGCCTGCGCATTGTCTGCCACATTCTTCATGTAAACCTTAAAGTCATCGGACAGCGCCTCCTTGAAGCACACCGCCTTCGCCGCGATCACGTGCATAAGCGGTCCGCCTTGGATGCCCGGGAAAATCGCCTTGTTAAAGTTATATTTATCCGCCACCTCCTGACTGGACATAATCATGCCGCCGCGGGGGCCGCGCAGGGTCTTGTGGGTGGTGGTAGTCGTCACATGCGCATAGGGAATCGGGCTTGGATGAAGCCCCGTCGCCACAAGCCCGGCAATGTGCGCAATATCCACCATCAGCACCGCGCCGACCTCATCGGCAATCTCCCTGAATTTTTTAAAGTCAATGGTTCTGGCATAAGCGGAGGCTCCTGCCACAATCATCTTAGGCTTACACTCCAGCGCAATTTTTCTCACATTATCATAATCGAGGAACCCATCGTCATTTACGCCGTATGGCACACACTTGAAATATTTGCCGGACATGTTGACCGGTGAACCGTGGGAAAGGTGACCGCCGTGATCCAGATTCATACCCATAAAGGTATCGCCCGGCTCCATCACCGCAAAAAATACCGCCATATTCGCCTGTGCGCCGGAGTGGGGCTGCACATTGACATACTCGCATCCGAAAAGCTCTTTCGCCCGGTCTCTTGCAAGATCCTCCACCACGTCTACACATTCGCAGCCGCCGTAATATCTCTTGCCGGGATATCCTTCCGCATACTTATTCGTAAGCGGGCTGCCCATAGCCGCCATAACCGCCTTGCTCACCCAGTTTTCAGAAGCAATCAGCTCAATATGGGAATTTTGTCTGTTCTGTTCGTCTACAATCGCCTGCGCGATCTCCGGATCAACATTTCTTACCTCATCCAATGAATACATTCCTCGTTCCTGCCTTTCTGATAATTTCCACCCTTATACTCTCATATTTTTCCTTCTATTTATATATCTATATAAATACAGGCAATTTCAAGACAATATTATAAGGTATTATGCTATGTATTGCAAACAAAATTTATGACACGTCCCTCAGCGCCCCGTACCTTCAAATATATCTTTGGCATATTGGACATATTTTAATGAATAATTAAGAAATCTTTATGGAAATCTTATTTTGACTTTTTTCCCTAATCTGCTATGATGTATCATGTTAACAGAGAAAACCGACCCAATCAATCAGGCTTATCGAAAAAAGGAACATGCTATTATGAATACGAAACAAAAACTTGTAACTATCTGGCAAAAGTACAGACATGCGCTGCCGCTTGCCCTCTACGGAATCATATATATGTTGTGGTTTACCCATCTGGAGAAAACCGTGACAAGCCACTATCGGCTGATTCATTTCAGGCCGGATGACCTCATTCCCTTCTGTGAAGCGTTTGTCATCCCTTACCTGATGTGGTTCGCTTATGTGGCAGCGGTCGTAATCTACTTCTTCTTCCGGGATAAGGACGACTATTTCAGGGCATGCACCTTCCTGTTTACGGGAATGACCGTTTTTTTAATTGTCAGTACCCTCTGGCCGAATGGACATGATCTGCGCCCCATCGTTATGCCGAGAGATAATTTCTGTACAAGGCTGGTGTCTTCGCTATACCTCGCGGACACGCCTACAAACCTCTGGCCCAGCATCCATGTGTACAATTCTCTCGGCTGCCACATCGCAGTTATGAAGAGTGCACGGCTGGAAAAGAAAAGGGGAATCCGAGCCTGCTCGTTTGTTTTGTGTGTCTCGATTATTTTATCGACCATGTTTATCAAACAGCACTCCGTATTTGACGTGACCACCGCGTTTATCATGGCGGCTGTCATGTATGGCATTGTATACCGCTCCGACGTGCTTCTCAATTTCTACCACGGCCTGCATCGCAGACGGAAGCGGAAACCGGGCACACTTGTTTAATTACTGCCGGGTTGCCCGACAAAATTGTCATCAAAAATTCAGACAGGGAGAATCCGCTGCAGGACTCTCCCTGTTTTATATCCGCCACTCACTGCATACGCCATCCGGGCATTGTAAATCGGTTCGGTCGGCCACTCAGTTAAACTTAAAAAACCGCCGACAGATTTTATACCCCTCCACGGATATCTTTCTGCCGCCCTTCCCGGGCAGGTTCATGGCGTTGCCGAGCACACCATGGCGCAGCCTCATATACAGGCCGATGTCCTTTTGCCTGATATATTTCCAAAGCTCCGTCTTCTTCTCCAGATTTTCCTCCGTGCCGGAACGGATCAGCATAATTGAAGAAATCACCGTAATAATTTCCAGATAATTCATCATATATCTTTTCAGCTTACCCTTCCCGTATATCTTCGCTTTCTTTTCCACGAGATAATCAATCATAATCTTATTGACCTTGATCTGCTGGTCAATTCTGCCGATCATTATCTCCTCGTTGACCGACTGTCCCTCCCTGCCTATATAATAACGATAAAAATTCACATCGAGATAATACATGTTTTTCACAAAGGGCAGCGGCTCAAACACAAAAATGTTGTCTACATAGAAAGTGTTTTCCGGCAGCTCAAGTCCGCACTCCCGAAGGAGCTTCGTGCGGAAAATCACGGAATGCATGAGAATATACTGTCCCTTATGAAAATGCTTCACCTCATTCCAGCCGAATATTCTGTCCTGCGGAAGCGCATGATGATATTTCATCACCTTATGCTTCTTTTCGCCCTCTTTCTCATAGACAAAATTGCTGACAAGCATATCAAGCGTCGTGTCCCCCGCGATGATATCCCGCAGCACCTCAAGAATTTTCAGGTAAGCGCTCTCCTTCACCCAGTCGTCGCTGTCCACAACCTTATAGTACAGGCCGGAAGCACAGGCAAGCCCTGCATTTACAGCTGATCCATGCCCACCGTTTTTCTTGTGGATCACCTTAACAATGGAAGGGTAAAGCCTCTCGTAAGCGTCCGCGATCTCCCCCGTCCCGTCAGTGGATCCGTCGTCCACAATCAATATTTCCACATCCTCGCCGCCGGGCAGCAGCGACTCGATGCACTTTTTCATATAGTTTTCTGAGTTATAACAAGGTATTGCAACCGATAACAATTTCATGCCAAAATATCCATGCCTTTCTCTATTCTGATTGTACGGGCAGCTTTTGGGGCCGTCCGACTTTTGTCTATTCTAGCATAAAAATTCTCGTATATTGTTACAGAATTCTTATATTTTCCTTATTTTTCAAGCCGTTCCGTCTTTGACCTCCCGCACCCGGGCTCCGCCTGATGCACAGACGCCTGCCTCATCCGCAAAACGGCCAAAAGCAAAACTGCCTCTAACTTACCTGTTCCTTCCCCGCCGCAGCTCCACCCGCTCCGCGTATGCGGCAAAAGCGGACGGTATCGGATATTCTGTCCGCGTCTGCTCCGGCTCCACAAAGATAAAGCCCTCCGGTTCCTGTCCTGACCCTTTCACGGCAAGCTCGTCCACCCGGATCAGATACCCCGTCATATGCCATTCTTTGTGGGTAAACACATGCTTCGCCGGCGGAAGCTTTCGGATTCTGATCGGTGAAAGGCCGATCTCTTTCAAATAAGCGCCGACGCCCGCCTCCTCACAGTGTCCCTCCAGGGAGGGAAATTCATACATACCTGCCAAAAGTCCTTTCTCCGGCCTCTTTCGAAGCGCTACCCTCTCCGCGTCCTGTATGACCAGAATGGTCTTTTCCTCGATGCTTCTCGGCTTCTTTTTCGCCTTCTTCGGAAACTCCGCCTCCCTTCCCTCCGCCCTTGCAAGACACAGTTCGTTCCAGGGGCACATCCCGCACTTCGGCGCACCGTTCGGTATGCATACCATAGCTCCAAGCTCCATTAACGCCTGATTGAAGTCTCCGGGACGATCTGCCGGCATCACGTCGAGCAGTTCGTCCTCCACGGACTTTTTCACCTTAGCACTCAGAATATCCCTGTCATCCTCCCGCAGCCTTGAGAGAATCCGCAGCACATTGCCATCCACTGCGGGGTATGGCCGTCCGAAAGCGATAGATGAAACGGCTCCCGCCGTATAGCTGCCGATCCCCGGAAGTGCCTGTATTTTCTCATAATCGTCAGGCATTTCTCCGCCGTATTCGGAGACGAGAATTTCCGCCGCTTTTTTCAGGTTTCTGGCCCTGTTGTAGTAACCGAGCCCCTCCCAAAGTTTGAGCAGCTTCTCCTCCTCCACGGCTGCCAGACTCCTTATATCGGGCAGTGCCTGCAAAAATCGGTCGTAGTAAGGCTTCACTGCCTCCACCCGGGTCTGCTGCAGCATAATCTCCGAGAGCCACACGTGATAGGGCGTCGGCTCCTCCCTCCACGGCAGGACGCGCCTTCCCCTGTCATACCATGCAAGCAGCGGTTTTGCAATCCTGTCAAGGCTGTCCAGAAAAACAGGAACAGGCGCATCCATTTTCAGGCTGTCCTCCCCCACAAGGCAGTCGTATGCGAGAAGCCGCACGCCCGCTTTTCTGGCCCGCTTGAGTGCTTCGCCAAAGGCCGGCTGGGTATCCCAATTCGGCTCCAGACAACAGACCCCTTTCATCTGAACCACAAACAGCAGATACGCTTCATAACCCTGCCTGCGCGCTTCCACCAGTTCTTCCACATGTTTGACCGCACGCTCGGAAGGCGCATCCGGGAAAGCCGCCACCCCTTCCCGCTCCAGCGTCACGCCCTTGACCTCAACGTAAGCCTGCCGCCCGGATGCACTCTCCACATAGAAATCAAACCGGGAGCTGCCGAAGGTTTTCTCCGGCCTGACCAGACTGACGTCCTCATAGAGTCCGCCTGCCCGCAGCCACTCACCCGCCACTTTGTTCGGCGCGTTGGAGTCCATGTTGACCAGACGGCCTTCCTTCTCCACAGCCACAAGATCATACGCCGTGGCGCGTGCTGCATTCCCGCTCTTTTCCAGATATACCCTGGCATGATCTGTCAAAAGCTCCCGGCATCTGCCCGTATTCTTTACATGCACTTTCGTCCTCGCGCCCATCAGATCCACATAGGCGACAAAGCGGTTTGGACGCTCTATAAACTCCGCGGAGACAATCTCTGTATACTTCATATCCTGCTCCCATGATTCCGCATCGCGGAATCTTTCCTTTAGCTGCTGTCCTTCGCCTCTATCTCCCCGACAGATTCTCTATTCTTATAGGGCACCCGGGCTGCGGGCACCACCTCGGAAGCCGGGAGCGTGTGCGCGGACTGGTCATCAAAGAATATATGCGCGCCGAACGCCTGCAGCACATCCTTCTTTCGGATTCCGCCCAAAAAGAACACTTCGTCGATACGCACATCCCACGCCCGGAGCGTGCGGATAACACGCTCGTGTGCCGGCGCGCATCTGGTCGTGACAAGCGCAGTTCTGATAGGGCTCTCTTTCTCCGAGTAATTTTTCTGCAGCTCTGACAAAGTCTTCAAAAATTTTGCAAAGGGCCCTGCCTGCAGAGGGTTATCTGCATTCCGTCTCTCGTTTTCCTCAAATGCCTCCAAACCCTGTTCCTGAAAAATTCTTTCTGACTCATCCGAAAAGAGCACCGCATCGCCGTCAAAAGCCACTCTGATCTGCCTTATCCTGTGGTCGCAGTCATAGGTCGTAATGCCTTCCGTGCAGATGATGCCAGCCGCAATATTCGAATCAATGGCCCGCTGTACATCCTCCTCGCAGGCCGACAGAAAAAGATCTGTCTTAAATGCCGTCAGATACGGGGCGAGCGATGCTCCTCCCGCCAACACCGCACGGGTGATCCGCAGGCCGTAATGCTCAATCGCCTTAAAAACCCGCAGAGAGGTGTCCGGGCTGTTTCTGGACATAATAATCACCTCTACGCGCCCCTCCATGCCCGGCAGTTCATTCAGATTCAGAAGCGCCCGCACCAGCGGAAATCCGGGCCCGGGCTGAAGAAGTTCATCCTCATGTTCCACCTGATAGCGGCTGTACGCTTCCATGCCTTCTTCCTCAAATATTTTATTCTCAAATGTCAAATCAAACAATGTTCTGGATGAAACGCCAACCACAAGTTTGTTTTCCAGTTCGTAAGCCATAATACACCCCCATCCGTGATCTCTCCGGCGGGGCTTTGCAGCAGACAACTGACTATCTCAATCTGTTGCACTCAAATTTCTCAAAGGTGCGCAGACAATTCCTAAGCTCCATATATCTGTCCTCCACATCCCCCTCCTTAATCTCCAGATCTGACGATACCGCCATGGTATTAATCATATCGTCCGTGATCCGGTTATGGAGAGAGTCGAGAATCGTAAGCTTCTGCTCATAGGAATCCGCGTCAAGAAACGCCAACACCAGAGGATCAATATTCAGTTGTTCTTCCTCCGGCACGGCCTCCGCCGGCGCCGCCCCTGTGGAAACCGCTTCGGGCACGGCAGGCTCCGCGACATAATCCGCTTCCCTCTTATCTCCCATCGCGTCTTTCGGTAAACCTGCAGACTCCTCCCGCCCGGGAATCTCCGTCAAAATAGCAGGCTCCTCGTCCTCTATATCCTGCAGAAGTTCAAAGCGGTATCTCTGTCTGGCATCGGGATATTTCCCACGGTCTACCTCCTCCATAAACATGGACAGCGGCCGTACATATATCTCAAAAGTGCCGTACATCGCCTGATAAACCACCATCAGTTCCCTCGTCTCGCTGTGCTTCGCAAGACAGCGGATCTGATATAAATTGCCCTTAAAATGTCTGTACATTTCCTGTGGTCTGGGATTATGTCTCATAGAAATCTCCTTTATACGAAATTTTTCTCTACTAGTATAATCCCAAAACAGATAAATGTCTATCCACGGCGCAGACTTACCCCATCAGCAAACGTTTGTTCTTTTATTCCCATTTTAGAACAAACGTTCCCATTCGTCAAGTGTAAATAATGGAAAGATCCTCCACCTCAGCGCAAAACTCTGCACAGCGCAAGGCCTCAGAAAGCCGCTCCCTCTCGTCGTCGCCGAGACTTTTGATTCCCCTGTGGTGAATTTCCATCCGGTAACTTCTCTCACCGCCATTCTCTCTCGTCCAGGTGATCGTCACGCCGCTGTTTCGATACCCGCGCTCCTCCAGAATCCCTTTCGTCCTCTCTGTGAAAGCATCCTCGAGCAGCGCGTATCTCTCATTTTCCTGTGTGTAATCCATCCGTTCCCTGCACATAACCGTCCCGCCCACACAGAAAGCGGCCACCAGAACAAGAAAAACCGTAATCATGCCTAATCCCCTGTTCATCCATCACACCCCCTTGTTTAAAACCATTGCTTGAAAACACTATAGCATTTCATAAGTCCCATAAACGGGACGCAAAAAGGGACAGAAAATCTTTTTACAGACTTTCTGTCCCTCCGTATTTCCTATTTAGTTTACATAATACATTTATTCCTCAATCGGCTTATATCTGTCAAAGATCTTGTCGCCGCCGCACACATGCCTTGAGCCGTCGCTCTCGGTAATGATATAATCGCCCTCGGCAATGAATGTCTTTCCTCTCTTATGGATGATATAGGGACATACAATCGCGCCGTTATCCTTCTTGATCTGGACAAGGGCATCCGTGACAAACCAGCCTCTTGTCATCACATCCGTCCACAGCTCGACGCCGTCCTCCATGCCCTTACCGACCTCATATTTCTCCACTTCCACCTCAAAAGCCGCACGTATACATTTCATAACAAATTCCTCCTTTCACCTTTCGTACCGCCGCATATTACCGCTCTATCGCTTCCTTCAGGGCGTCAAACAGCTCCTCATACGTCTCATAAGCGGGTATCTGCGGATAATCTTTCTTGATCTGCTCCGTACTCTTAAACAAAAATCCTGCCTTTCCCGCCTGAATCATAGCCAGATCGTTATGGCTGTCCCCGGCGGCAATCGTCTCATACCCGATAGACTGTAACGCCTTCACCGTGGTGAGTTTGGACTCTTTGACACGCATCTTAAACCCTGTGATCTCCCCATCCGGCGCAACCTCCAGGGAATTGCAAAAAATCGTCGGCAGACCGAGCTTTTCCATCAGCGGTCCCGCAAACTGGGTAAAGGTATCGCTGATGATGATAACCTGTGTCATGCGCCTCAACTTATCCAGAAACTCCTTCGCGCCCGGAAGCGGGTCTATCTTCGAGATCGTCTCCTGAATCTCCTTAAGCCCCAGTCCGTGCTCCCGCAAAATGCCGAGCCGCCAGTTCATCAGCTTATCATAATCAGGCTCGTCCCTCGTCGTTCTGGTAAGCTCCGGAATGCCGCTCTCCTTCGCAAAAGCAATCCAGATCTCCGGCACCAGCACACCCTCCAGATCCAGACAAACAATATACATACTCATGTCATGCCTCCAATTATCTCTCATGTAAGTAAATGACGGTAAATAATCATTCCATTCACTATTGTACTGTAAATATACCCTTTTGCGCAACCGGAAGTTTTTCACCCGCCGGAAAACATCTTCCTGCCTGTGGATTTTTGCCGGCTCCATGCCGCTGCCAACAGCCAGAAATTTCTCACAGCTGTGCATCTCAAGCCTCTATAGGTTTTTCGCCTTCCCCGGCTGCCTGCTGCTTTTCACGATCAAAAGCTCCACGCTCATCACGTCGTTCATCCTGCCCGTCTTGACTGCCTCCTCCGTCTCCACACAGTCCGTCAGCGCCCGCTTTAACTCCGCCTCCTTAAATTTCGCCGCCTGACTGACATATTTCCCGGCGATAAAGCCCTTCAGCCCCACTTTCTCACCGATGCTGCGCGTGTCATACCCTTTGTTCTTCAGCTCCTTCACCTGCAAAAGCAGGTTAAACTGTCTGGCGATCAGAAACAGAATCCGCATGGGCGGCTCCTTTAAGGTCAGCAGGTCATAGTACAGCTCCATCGCCTTCTTCTGCTTTTTGTCCGCCACCGCCTCCACCATGTCAAAGATGCGGCTGTCGATCTGCCGGACGCAGACCGCCTCGATGTCCTGCGCCGTAACCACGTCCCGCTCCAAGGCGTAACAGACCAGTTTTTCCACCTCGCCGCGGATATTTTCCATATCCGTACCCGTCTTTTCCAGAAAATAGTCAAGATCCCGCTGGGTGATCCGCTTTCCATCCTTCATGAGCAGTTCCGCAACCCAGCGTTTCAGCACACCGTCATCGGGCGTTTTGCACTCGATCACCCGTCCCTTTGCGGCGACCGCCTTGTAGAGTTTACTCCGCTTATCGACCTCCGCCTCCACGAACAGGAAATAGGCGCTGGGCGCAGGGTCTGCCAGATACGCCGCAAGATCCTCGCCGCCCTTCTTGAAAAAACCGCTGTTCTCTATGACAAGAACCCGTCTCTCGGCAAGAAACGGCATGGTCTGCGCCAGATCGATCACCTCTCCCGGCACGATGCCTTTCCCCTCGAAACAGTTCAGGTTCATCAGGTCACCGTCCCCCATAAGCGCCTTCTTCACCCTGTCCCTGTACTGTCTGCGCAGGTACGCCTCATCCCCGCACAGAAGATATGCCTGTTTTAATGTCCCTTCCCGGATTTCTTCGTTTAACTTTTTCATAATTAACAGTATAATCTGTCATTCGGCAAAAAACAACTCTGTTTCAAAAGGTCTAAAACCGGTGTCCGCCTCCGCCGCCGCTTCGACCGCCTCCCCGGCTTCCACCGCTGCTCCGGCTGCTGCCGCTGCCACTCCGGCTTCCGCCGCTGCTGCCGCTGCTTCTCGGGCGGTAAGTGCGGCTCTCCCGGACAAAAAACGCCTGCGGCTCCGTATAGCGAAAATAATTCCCGGCGTTCCCCAGCATCTCTCGTCTGCGGGGTTTCCCGATCCGTGTGGCAAAACACACCAGACCATAGTTTAACAGCAGCGCCAGAATCATTGCAAGCAGGGCGTTGCTGATATATTTCATGGGCTGGGCAATCCGATTTCCCTCAAGAAGCGCAAACGCCTGCCCGTATACCTGCACCGCGCATTGATAATAGTCGCCGCCTGTGGCATAGGGGTACACATTGTCCGTGATCGTATCGGCATAGGATTCGGTGACCACCCGGTAGACATCCCCGTCACAGTGTATCCACAGCATACGGTTGTCCATATCGATCAGCAGGAGAATGCCGCTGTCGGTACCGACCTTTTCTCTGTAATACTCCCCCGCGTAGGACGCCGTATTCCAGACGCTGCTGTCCGTGGTCTTAAAAATAGCATTTCCGTAGGCCGTGATATCCTCCATCGCCGACGCCAGTTCCCGCTTTTCCCCGGCATCCAGAAGCTGCGCGCTGTCTTCCACGAACACCTTGTAGCCCGTATCTGGATTTATGTAAACCTCTTTGCCGGAATCCTCGCCCTCCGTCTGATTTATGTAAACTAATTCGCCGGAATCAATGTCCTCTTCTTGATTTATGTAAACTTGTTCATTTTCAACCGGGTTTTCATTCTCATTTATGTAAACCTCTTCGTCGACATCCGTCTCTGTCTCCCCATCTTCCGCCACAAACTGATAAAATGTCCCGGCGCCATTCAATTGGTGCAGCTTCACGCTCATTTCCACAAAGGTAAAGATCACAACTACCACAAGGGTGAGCAGGGCACATAGCAGAATCCTTCGTCTCAATTTATGATTCTCAGACATTCTCATCCCCTCCCCTCCTGCCAAGCTGCGGCAGCTTTCTCGTCGCCAGCGTATTGTGTCTCTCAATGATATCCAGTAAGGTCCAGACCACCGCCGCCATGGAGACCACCGCCCCGCCGTAATAGTACAGGTCGGCAACCGGGTTCCATATCATAATCACAAAGGCGAACAGGATCGCCGCGACAGGTTTCACCAGCACGGGAAGCATCTCTTTTACCATGCCTTTCCGCACAGGCTTCTGCCACCGCTCCAAAGTCACGATGCGCATCAGACCAAAACCGCACAAAAGAACTGCAAGCACAGCCAGACTGCTCTCACTACGCACAGCCACAGTCACCATAGCCGTCGGCAAAAAAAACAGAAAGATCAGCGCCCCTGCCAAAATCTGCAGCAGCTTGATTCCGCTGGCGGAAAGTCCGAAGATTCTTTCCTCTTCCACCCGGACATACCGCCCTGCGGCGTGCATATACCCCTTATCGTCTTCCCTCAGTTCCCTCTCCCCGATCCGTGATGTCTGGACACAGGACACCACCGCGCAGACAGCCGCCAGAGCTGCCGCCAGAAATAAGGCAACGCCCGGCGTGATGGTAAAGCGCAGATTCAGCAGGAAAAACAGCGGAACCGCCAGAAGCAGAGAACCCGCCACGTACTTTTTTCTGTCCACAGGCAGATCCGCCGCCGCTTTTCCCGTCTGCCCGTTTACCACGGCGTATGCTATCCTGTCACCCTTCTTATAGGAGAGAAACCACACGGGAAGCATGGCAAGCTCCGCGGATGTACACGTCGGGCGAAGCGCATTTTTCAGCGCGTCCTTATTTCTCCCGTCCTTCACATGATACCGGGCGCACGTCCTGTTGTGCGAAAGCCGCTCATATCCCTCCTCCGTCACAAGCGCATCGGCGTCCTGCCTGTACACGCTGCTGTCCACATCCTTTGCGTCCGCATAAAAACCGCTCAAAAAAGCCGGTGTAAAAGGCTTGCCCTCCTCCATTCCGTAGGGTGCGATGGCGCCGCTCAGCTCGTCGGAAAAATCCGCCGCCGCGTCGTAGGAAATCCCCCGGTAGGACGCATCCACCTCGCTGATGATATCATAGTGTTTTGTCACCAGATAATCCCCTCTCTGATGGCTCGTACTGCCCGGAAAGGAAATCTTTTCCTTCTTCTCAAAGGCATAGACCCAGTAGGGCATGTAAATTCCCCGGAATTTTTCGATATACGCCTCATCCTTCAATTCCTTCGGCGCAAATATGGCGCGGCGCATCATTCTGGCATAGGAAGCCTTGCAGTCCTCCTTTGTCTTGGAAAACGGAATGATGCGGGCAGGTCTCCTCCCCTTGCCGATCCTGCTCTCCAGAACAGCCGGGGAACCGCAGAAACAGCAGAACGTGGCGGCTGTGTTATCCTCGCTCAAAAGTTCTGCCCCGCACTGGGAACAGGCAAAAATCGTCGCCTCATATTCACTGTTTTCCGCTTCGTCCCCCTTCTGCAGACTGTAGGGGTTCGCGGTGGTGCCGCAATGGCTGCATACCATCTTCTGTGCGGCGATATCATATTTCAGATTGTAGCCGCAGTTTGGACATTCGTACATAAAGCAAATCCTCTTTTCCCTTTCTATTTTCAGTATAAGGTATCCCGCGCCGCCGCACAATTGCAGAATTTGGCGAGTTTCCGTTTCCCTCATTTCGTCACATATTCTTCTATCCGCACGCGCCCGTTCTTCACCCGGACCGTCACCGCTCCGCCCGCAGGCGTCTGGTAAATCCGGCATTCCCGGTCTGCCAGCCGCTCAAGCGTCTCCTTGTGGGGATGCCCGTAAGCGTTATCCCGCCCCGCGGAAATCAGCGCAATCCGCGGATCGACCATTTCCAGAAAGTAGGCTTCCGTAGAATTTTTCGAGCCGTGGTGCGCGACCTTGAGCAGCGTGATCCGCCCGGCAAGCCTGCCTGTCCCGCGCATGTCCGACAGTCTCTTCGTCACAAGGCGCTCGCCCTCCCCTTCCAGATCCCCCGTGAAGAGAGCGGAAAAGTTTTCGTAAGTCAGATAGAGTACGGTGGAACCCGCATTGGCATCTGAGTTTACATAACTTTTACCCGGGTGTATGCAGGTTAACATAAGTTTACCATTCCGCAAATGTTCCCCCTCGCAAAGCAGCCGCACGGGAATGCCGCAGCCCTGCGCCAGCGACACCAGTTCCAGATAATTTTCGTCCCTGCACTCCTCTGCCAGATCGGGCAGATACAGACAACCGATCCCGATGCCCGTCTCGCCGTATGCTTCCATCAGCCCCTTAATCCCGCTTATGTGGTCCGCGTCAGAGTGGGTGACAAACACCGCATCCAGCCGGCTCACACCCCGGTATTTTAAAAACGGGGCGATCTGATAAGTCTCCACTTCCTTCCGATCGGAACTGCCGCCGTCAATCAGATAGTGCCCGCCCTGCCCGTCCGCCAGATAAATGCAGTCGCCCTGCCCGATGTCCAGCATGGTGATCTCGAAGCCCTGCGGCAGCCGAAAACCCAGAAGGACGACTGCGCACATAACCGCACACCAGAAATGTCCCTTTTTCATTCTTTTCGTCTTCCCCGCCGTCAAAAACACCGCCATCGAAAGAAGCGCAAGATATGCCATAACCTGCCAATTCCCGGGATGCCCCGCCACCCACCGCCGTCCGGGCAGTCCCAGAACAAACGAGGCGCATTTCTCGTAGAAAGTCAAAATCCACACGCCCGGGACAGCCGCAAGACGACCAAGCGGCAGCACACATGCCGCCGCCCCCATAACCGCAATGCCGCTTAAAAAAAGCGCCCCCATGCAGGGAATCACGATCAAATTTAAAAGCACGGAATAGGGCGGAAATTCGTAAAAAAAGCACAGATACACGGGAAGGGTGCAGAGGGAAATCCAGCCCCCCGTAAACAGCGCCCGCAAAAAGCGGTTTTCCGCAGGAAAGCGGTCGGACAGCGCAGGAAAGTGACAGGACACCGACGGCAGAAAGCCGATGCCGCACACCGCGCCGAAGGAGAAGAGGAAGCCGCTCTGCGTCAGATAAAGCGGCTGTTCGACGAGAATCAGAAACGCCGCCGTCGTCATCGCCGTCAGCAGATCGTAGGTTCTGCCGCATAAGTCCGCGCACAGTTTCATCCCAAACATGACAAATGCCCTGACGATGGATATCCCCATGCCCGTCATCGTGCCATAGCAGTACATCAACGCCAGAGACAATATGATGTTAACTGGTTTTGGCACATACATCCGCTGCAAAAGCTTGTGGAATCCCATTCCCAGAATGGACAGGTGGAGACCGCTTATCGCCAGAATATGTATGATGCCGTTTTGCTGGTACAGACTCTTGATCCCCTCATCTAACGTCGCCTTCTCCCCTAACAGCATGGCGCCCATAACAGACGCCTCCTTTTCGGGGTAACAGGCGTCAAGAAGGAGCGACAGATATTCCCGGCAGCGGTAAAGCGTCTCACGGAAGGCGGAAAAACCGCCGCTTTCCGCCAGACACGACGCCTTCATCAGCCTGCCCTGCTGCCCCGAGACGCGGTAATACGCCGCCGCATCAAACTCCCCGGGATTCGTAGCATGGGCAAAGGGTCTAAACTTTCCTTCCACCAAAATAAGACTTCCCATGGCAGGATTTTCCTCCTGCCCGAGATAGCATAAAATCCCCTCGATTTCTTCCGCGCCCGCAAGCCCGAAGCGCTCCCTGTTTTTCCTCAGTAATTTTTCTGTTTTCTTTACGGAATCTGCAGCGATTGAATTGGAAAATGCTGTGTCAGAATCTGCCAAGATTTGTTTCAGAACGGATACCTGATCCGTTTTCAGAATGACGACCTGCTCCAATGTGACCACAAGAACTTCCTCAAAGCCGGAAATCCTATGCTCCTTCCACTCCACACGACCCACGGCGGCGACCGTCTCCCCGTCGAGACCGCCGTAATCCGGCACTTCGTGCGGAATCAGATTTATCCCAAGAAGCAGAACCATCACAAATGCCAGCCCGAGCAGGCATAGTGGTCTGCGCATATTTTTTCCTCCCTATCTTTTCACTCTAACCGCCATGATTCCGCTTCGCGGAATCTCAAATCAATACGGAGAATGCCGTATTTCAGGCATTCTCCTGAGTGAAACGGAGTTGCAAGGCAACTCCTAGAACTTCTTAGCGAGACAGCCGCTGCTGTCGAGCTCTAGAAGTTCTTTTCACTCTAATATATCCAAGTTTCTCTCAAACACATTGTTCAGGCTCATATTCTCCCGGTATGAAATATTTGTCTCACCGTTTATGGATATCTGCACCCGATTCACATTGGAAAGCTCCGCCAGCGAATTGGTGATGGAATAGATCGTTACATCGGAAGCTACATTGTAGGGTTGGTTGAGGAAATCATTATTTAAGTTTACATAACACGTCCCATCCTTCACGGTGACACTCACAATTTTTGTCGTCGGATTGATCGTCGGGTACGCGCCCTCCGCCATCGGGCCCTCCACAAGCTTCTCCACCACAAGCTTCTCCAGCGAAATGTTGCTGTTGTACACCACATTGCGGCGGGTTTCCTCCACCAGACTGTCCCCCGTCTCATTGGCGAAATAGAGCCGCAGATCCACCTTTTCATAGGCGTTAATCTCATTGCCCGCATTCTCGATAAAGGTGTCCGCCGCCATCACTCCCACAGCCGCTCCCGCCGCGTCCATAAGCTGCTCCCCGTTCACCGTAAAGGTGATCCGCTCCACACCCGGAATCTGCGTCAGCGTCCTCACAATAGAAGCCCGCGCAAGAATTTCCCGCGTTCCACGCAGATTGTGATACCTCTCGTCAAAATCCAGCGTCAGCAGGCCGTTGTCGAGCGTGTGGCCCGCCACCGAAATTTCTTTCTCAAGCAGCGTCTCGTACTCCATCTTCTCCGATATGTGGGCAAGCTGCTCCAAAAACTCCGCGAGCAGAAGCGCCCCGTCCGATGTTTCACTCGTATACTCCCGGTCGACGATCTTCGTCTCATCATTGTTTACATAATATATCTTGTACGAAGTGCCCTCCTGCGCTTCCCTCCTGTCCCCACAAGCCGTACACAGGAGCAGTCCCATGACCAGCGCGATGCGCAAAAGCAGGTGTCCCGCCTTTTTCATACTAACCTCCATGATTCCGCTTCGCGGAATCTCAAATCTACTCCCATTAAACAGCAATGTACTTCAAAGGAATTTTCACCGTAAAATCGGTGCCCTCCCCCTCAATGCTCGCCACCTTGATCGAACCTCTGTGCATGACAACCGCGCTTTTGGTGATGGCAAGTCCCAGCCCTGTGCCCCCGATCTCCCTGGAACGCGACTTATCCACACGGTAAAAACGCTCATAGATATGTTCCAGCGCATCCTCAGGGATGCCCACGCCGGAATCCTCCACTTTCACCGTGAAGAACTGGTGGTCTGCATCCAGCGTCACTTTCACAAAGCCGTGTTCTTTATTGTACTTGATCGCGTTCTCCACAAGATTGGAGAGCGCAAGCGTGAGTTTTACTTCGTCCACCGACGCCTTCACAGGCCGCAGGCTCTCATACACAAGCTGCACATCTCGGCGCTGTGCGATGGGACGCAGCCGTCTCATAATCAGCTCCACAAGCGCGTTGATATCCACCTCTGATATATTCAGATCCGCCGATGTCCTGTCCATTTTTACGAGAGAGAGCAGATCGTTGATGATCTTATCCTCCCTCTCAATCTCAGCGGCGATATCTGTCATAAACTCCTGATAGACTTCTAACGGCACATCCTTCTGAGTAATCAAGGAATCCGCCAGCACCTTCATGGAGGTGATCGGCGTCCGCAGTTCATGGGACACGTTGGACACAAACTCCTGTCTGGAATCATCCAGCATCTTCATACGCCCCAGCACCCGGTTAAAGGCGTCGCCGATATGCTCCGTCTCCAGACAGTCCGTCACAGAAATGGGATCGCTGGTATAGCCCTCCTGCACCTGGTCTAACGCCGCTATCATCTTTTTAAAGGGCGCAAACAAAAATTTGGATACCAAAAGCGTCACCACAAAAATCAGTATGCCGACAATTGACATGATGATTACCGCCTGCCGGTTCAGGATATCCATAGTCGCGATAATGCTGTCGTTGGATGCGCTCACAAGCATCACACCCCGCACCAGATCAATGCGTTCCCCGGTGCCAACCGGAAGATCCGCCTCCAGCGTCTCCGTGATCGGTATGGTCATCTCAATATAGCCGTTTTCCCTGTCGTATCTGTTTGCGCTCTCGCCGCGCAGACAGCGGATGACCTCCTCCGAGATTATGGTTTTTCCCTCGCTGATACCGTAGGTGTCCTTCACAATCCGAAGATCTGCGTTGATGACAAGCACGCGGCCGTCATACAGATTCGAGAGCTGCTCCAGCTCCGCATTGATGACCTCGGAAGAAGTATCCTGCAGATAATGGTAGGTAATCAGATGATTTGCCAGAATCCTGACTTGGGTGGAAATGTCAGAAGTTCTGACATTTACCGCCCGCTGCTCATAATTCTGCAGGATCGCATAGCGCATGATAAAGCACGGAATCAGCCCGACAATGAGCAGAATCAGAAAAATACGCCCCTTCAGGCTCCTCAAGAATGTAATTTGATGAAAATGTGTTTTAAGCAAAGTAATATCCAACGCCCCACTTCGTCCGCACATACACGGGCTCACCGGGCACTTCCTCTATTTTTTCGCGCAGTCTTCTGATATGTACGTCCACAGTCCGCACATCACCGGGATAATCGCTTCCCCACACCAGCTTAAGAAGCTCCTCCCTGCCGTAAACCTTTCCGGCATTCCGCATCAAAAGCTCCAGCACCTCAAATTCCTTGGCGGTCAGGTTGATCTCCCGATCCTTGATATGCACTCTCCTGCCCTCGCAGTCAAGGCGCATATCACCCCGCTCCACCAACCGGGGCTCCTCCTTTTTCTCCGGAGCCTGACGGTTCGTCCTGCGCATAATGGCCTTGATTCTGGCCTTTACCTCCAAAATATTAAAGGGCTTTGTAATATAATCGTCAGCACCGTTGTCAAGCCCCAGAATCTTATCCATATCATCGCCCTTGGCCGTCAGCATGACGATCGGCACATTGGAAAACCCGCGGATCTGCTGGCACACCTCAAACCCTGTCATTTTGGGCAGCATGACATCGAGGAGGATCATGTCATACGCGTTCTCCTCCGCCAGTCGCAGGGCCTCCTCCCCGTCGTAGGCGCAGTCCACTTCCATGCCGTCCTGCTCCAGACTGAACCGGATCCCTTTCACGATCAACTTTTCGTCATCCACTACCAAAACTCTCTGTGCCATACTCCCTGCCCTGCCTGTCTTTCTAGTTTACACTTATGCTGTCCTTTATTTTCTCATACATACCTTCTTTGATGCCGTTTACTTTCATAATGTCTTCCGGCTTCTCAAACGCCCCGTGAGATTCCCTGTAAGATATGATGGCTGCCGCCCTCGTTGCGCCGACGCCGGGAATTTCGCAAAGCTGCGCCTCCGAAGCGGTATTGATGTTGATTCTGCCGCCCTGCGCGCCGTCTGTGTCTCTTCCCTGTCCTTCCGGAGCTGTGCCGCCGACAATGCCGATCTCTTTCCCCGCGCTGTCCTGCGGTTGATCTGATACGCCCTCCTGCGCCTTTTCCGACGCGAAAGCTGCTTCCCTCTCTTCGGCGGCTGCCGCCTCCTCCCTCGTGGGAATCACCAACTTCACGCCGTCCTCCAGAGCCTGCGCCTGGTTTACATAATTCTGTTCCGCATTCTCCGTAAAGCCACCCGCCCGCTGTACCGCCTCGTAGACGCGGCTTCCCGTCTCCAGCTCATAAACGCCCGGTCTCGCCACCGCGCCGCAGACGTGGACGTAAATCACGCCGGACTGTATTGCCGCTGCATCCGCCTGCGCCAAATTCGATGTGGCGGACATCTCCGTCCCCCTGTCCTCTCCGTCCGCGGCACGCTGCTCCTTTCCCGTCGAAACGCCCTGTGCGGAGACTTCCTGTCCGGCAGCCACAGTTTCCCCCGTATCTCCCGTCAAAACTGTCTGTCCAACAGCGTCCCCCTGTAAAGCGGACTGCCCCTCCGCCGCGTTCTCCTCATGCAAAAGAAGAAGCTCTTCCTTCTTCGTACAGCCGCACAACAGCAAAAGCAGTGCGAATGCCAGTCCCACCTGCCATATCCTGTCTGCCTGTCTCTTTCCTTTTTTCATCTGCATAGTCTCCCTTCCGGGCTTCATCGCCCCTTGGGAGGTTCCCGCTATGCGCTGTATTCTCATTGTAAAATAAATCCCGTCCTATGTCCACTTAAAAATTATGATTCCGGCAATCATCACACCCGCTCCCAGCAGCTTTTTCATCTCTAGGGGCTGCTTCTCCACCCCGAATAGACCGAGAACTTCAATGACATAGGCGATGATAAGCTGGGAAACCACGATAAACATCACTGACCGCGCAGGCCCGAGCTGCTCCATGCTCTTGATGACGGTGTACGTGATAAAGGTGCCGATGGCGCCGCCGAGCAGCATGTATTTCGGCTCCACCTGTAAGAGCGCGGAAAACGACGCCCGATCCGTGGCAAGCCAGACGGCCAGACAGACCAAAAGCGCCGTAAACTGCACAAAAGCGTTGGCCACCCAAATCCCTGACTGTTTCGTGACCTGCGTGTTAAAGACTCCCTGCACACTCATCAGCGCACCGGATAAAATGGCGATCCAAAATCCTAACATAATTACCTCCCGTCCTCTGACTCTGCCTATACGCGCAGAGTGAAACAAGACAGCAAAAGCTGTCTTGTCTTAGGTTGACCATATCGGTCGGTAATTATTCTTCCATACCGACATCCTCTTCCTCCATCTCTTCCACAGGAATAGGCACGTCGATATATTGTTCGGTGTACGCTTCACCGAGCACCTGTCCCATAATCTGCTCAGACAATGCCCTCAATTCGTCGTTGGCATCCGCGCCCTCCCAGATTCTGGCGAAAGCAATCTCAAGCTGTACCCAGAAATTGCTCGTCTCTATCATCTTCGGCATGGGAACCGACCGGGCGTATTCCTCCAGAAAAGCCGCCGCGTTCGGATCGTCATAGGTTTTTTCCCCGTCACAGTGTACGGGCAGCTTTCCCGTCCGGGTATAGAGCTCCTGCGTGTTATACTGCGTCAGGTACACCGCAAAGTCGTTGGCCATTTCCTTCTTCGTAGAATAACCGTTGACACCGACGCACTGCGTCACGGACAGGGATGCGGAAGACAGCTCCCCGCTCACATCCGGCACACGGGTCACGCCGTAATCATAGGAGAAATCTCCGTCCGCGCGGGCCTTCTCCAATTTGGAAAGCGCATCCGTCGTTGCCACCGTGTAGACGATCTTACCGTCCAAAAAGTCCTGCAGAACGCCGTCATAGCTGATTTCCTTCGTGTCTATGGAAAAAAACTGGTTCAGATTCTGGTACACCCGGAGCGCTTTGATCGCGTTCTCATTATAAATACCGATAGAATCCGCATTGTCGCCGTTGACGCCGCCCACATCAATATAATTTCCCACAATAAAATAATTATAAAAAATATCCGATACATCCCACTTAAAAACCGCTTCTACCTGCTCCGGCGCATCGTAGACATCCGCAAAGGACAAAATTTCATCTATCGTCTCGGGAATGGCCTCCTCCATTTTGGCCTCGACCTCCTCCGCGGAAACCTCTTCCTCCTCGGAAGCCTCCCGAATCTCTTCCTCCACGTCGCCGTTGTCCGCCTGTTCCTGCGCGTCCTCCGCCATAGCCTGATCCCGCTCGGCCACAATCTGCGCCTTGGCCCATTCTTCCAGATAGGTTCTGTTGTAAAGGAGACAGCTCGTCTCATAATAGAAGGGATAGCCGATTTGTTTGTCATGGTACGTCACCGCCCGAACCGCCGTTCCCGGCAGCAGCTCCTCCATGGGCGTCACGCCCTCCGGCAGTTTTACCTCACAGGCCAGCCCGGCCAGATACGCCTTTTCCAGCGCGTCATTGCTTACAATATACAGATCCGGAACCTCTTCCTCCTGCAGAGATGCCTGATTGATCGTCTCCAGATACTCCAACCCCTGTGTGTAAACAGGCACCACGCGCACCTCGTCCTGGTATTCGCTGTAGGAGACTGCCACACCGTTCAGATAATCCGTAAGCCCCTCGTCCGCATACCACAGATACAGGGTTTCCCTGTGCCCAAACAGCGTATCCTCCTCCGCCTCTTCCTCCGCCTGCGGAAGCACGGCCAGGCCAAGCCTCCCCGCGCCGTAAAGCCCACCCGCAACCAGGGCGAGCGCGAGGATCATCAATAATCTTTTCTTAAATGTCAATTCCACTCTCCTTATTTACCAAATCTCAACTCCTAGAACTTCTTAACGAAGCAGCCTCTGCTGCTGAGTTTTAGAAGTTCTTTTCACTCTAACCGCCATGTCACAGCTTAGCTGTGACTCAAATCAATGCGGAGAATGCCGCATTTCAGGCATTCTCTGGCGTGAGACTTAGTACTTCTTAGCGAAGCAGCCTTTGCTGCTGAGCTTTAGAAGTACTTCTCACGCTACGCTATACTGTCGCGCAAAATCTCTATCATATCGTCCACATGTTCCTCCGTGATGACAAGCGGCGGCACAAAACGAATGATACTTGTCCCGGCATTGATCAGCACAAGTCCCCGCTCCATTGCCCGCTTGATGATATCTCCCACGGGTCTGTTGAACACAAGCCCCTGCATGAGCCCGGCGCCGCGCCTTGTCTCCACACAGGAGAACTCTTCCACAAGCTCGTCAAGCCGCTTCTCCAGATAAGCGCCGACCCTGTTCACATTGGAGAGCACATCCTTCTCTTTAAACAGGTCAATCACCTTGCTGACTGCCGCGCAGGCAAGCGGATTGCCTCCGTAGGTGGTGCCGTGGTCACCGGCGACAAGGGAATTGGCCCCCACCTTCTCCGTCATCAGAAACGCGCCCACGGGCACGCCACAGCCGAGCGCCTTCGCCGTGGTCATCACATCCGGCTTAATGCCATAGCGTTGCCACGCAAACATCTTGCCTGTGCGCCCCATGCCGCACTGAATTTCATCCAATATCATCAGGATGTCTCTCTCGTCGCAGAGCTTCCTGACCTTTTGCATAAATTCCTCCGTGGCCGGATAAATGCCGCCCTCTCCCTGCACAGTCTCAAAAAGGATCGCGCAGGTCTTGTCGTTTGCCTGCGCCATCACACTGTCAAAATCGTTCAGATCAGCAAAGCGGATATTGCCGATCATCGGCTCGAAAGCTTCCCTGTAGTGGGGATTTCCCGTCACCGAAAGCGCTCCCATGGTGCGCCCGTGGAAAGAATGATTCATGGCAATGATCTCGTGATCCGTTTTCCCGTCCTTCAGATACGCATACTTGCGCGCCGTCTTGATGGCGCCCTCCACAGCCTCCGCGCCGCTGTTCGTAAAGAACACGCGATCCATGCCGGAGATCTCTTTGAGTTTTTTCGCCGCCTCGATGGCGGGTGTATTGTAATAGTAGTTTGAGGTATGAATAATCTTGTCAATCTGGCTTTTCAGCGCGTCGTTGTAGGCTTCATTGTGATAGCCCAGCGCAAACACGGCGATTCCCGCCACAAAATCCAGATATTTTTTCCCATCCACATCGTAGAGGTACACGCCCTCCCCCTTATCAAATACGACCTGATAACGGTTGTAGGTGTGAAGCAGCGCCTGCTCCGCCTCGTCTATATAACATTGCATTTCCGCACTCATTTTTCTGCCTTCTTTCTATCCATATTTATGTATTGCGAAACCCTTCTCAACCTCCCTGTCATGCCGTCAAAGCGGCACAAACAATCCATGCAGAGAATGCCGCTCTTTGGCATTCTCTCGTGTGAAGCTTGAAATCACTTGGCGAGGTATTTTCGAGCTTAGTGATTTCCTTCACACAGTTCTTTATCCCGGTCTGCAATGATCGCCGTACCGATACCGTGATCGGTAAAGATTTCCAGCAGCAGGCAGTGGGCGATCCGTCCGTCCAGAATATGCACCCGGTTTACGCCCTCCCTGATGGCATCCGTACAGTTTCCCAGCTTCGGGAGCATACCGCCGCCGATACAGCCGCTGTCAATCAGTTCCTCCGCCTGCGTTGCTGTCAATCTTGAGATAAAGCTGGATTTGTCGTTAATATCTCTGTAAAGGCCCTCTATATCTGTCAGGAACACCAGCTTGTCCGCACCCACTGCCTTGGCGATGGCGCAGGCCGCGTCGTCCGCATTGATATTGTAGGTCATAAACTGTTCATCCAGACCGATGGGCGCCACGATGGGCAGGAAGTCCTTCTCCAGAAGGTCGTAGATCACCTTCGGGTCAACGCCGCAGATCTCTCCCACAAAACCGATGTCCTGCCCGTCCGCATACCTCTTCTTACACTGCAAAAGCCCGGCATCCTTACCGCTGATGCCGACCGCCCGAACGCCCAGCTCCTCCACCATGCGCACAAGGTTTTTGTTGACTTTATTCAGAACCATCTCCGCGATTTCCATGGTTTCGTCGTCGGTCACCCGCAGGCCGTTCACGAACTCCGCCTCCTTGCCGACCTTGCCGACCCAGCGGCTGATCTCCTTGCCGCCGCCATGGACGATAATGGGCTTAAAACCGACAAGCTTAAGAAGCGTCACGTCCTTGATGACGTTTCGCTGCAGCTCTTCGTTGCTCATGGCGCTGCCGCCGTATTTTACCACGATGATCTTTCTGTTAAATTTCTGGATATAGGGAAGGGCTTCGATCAATACCTCCGCCTTCGCCAGAATTTTGTCCATTTCCTGCTGTTCCATAAAATTGTGCCTCTTTTCATTTATTGATAATAGTCCGCTCAGCTCCGGTAATCCGCATTAATATTAACATATTCATGAGTCAGGTCGCAGCCCCAGGCGGTGGCTTCAGCGTCGCCGCGTTTCATGTCCACGATCACGGTTACCTCGGGGGCTGAGAGGAGTTTCGTCGCCTCTTCCTCGTCATAGTCCGTCAGCATACCGTCTTTGCATATCTGCATCCGGTTTCCGGCAGCCTCGCAGTAGAGGTCTACCTGCTCCGGGTCGAAATCCACACCCGCGTAGCCGAGGGCGCACATGATACGCCCCACGTTAGCGTCATGGCCGTAGATCATGGCTTTCGTCAGGCTGGAGCAGATCACGGATTTACACAAAATACGCGCCTCCTCCTTCGTTGCCGCATGAATAACACGTGTCTCAAAGAGGGCCGTCGCGCCCTCGCCGTCCCCCGCCATCTTTTTCGCCAGCGTCTCATCTATATAGTGCAGAGCTTCCTTAAATATCTCGTAGTCCGCGTTCCGCTCCGTAATCTCGGAGTTTCCCGCGAGGCCGTTCGCCAGCACGATCAGCGTATCGTTGGTGGAAGTGTCCCCGTCCACGGAAATCATGTTGAAGGTGTCCTTCACATCCTCGCTGAGCGCTTCCTGTAAAAGCTCTTTGGAAATCGCGATATCCGTTGTGATGAAACAGAGCATGGTGCTCATATTCGGATGAATCATGCCTGAGCCCTTGCACATGCCGCCCACAGTCACTGTTTTCCCGCCTACCTCGATCTGCACCGCCGCCTGCTTCGGCTTCGTATCCGTGGTCATCATGGCCTCCACGGCCGCAAGTCCCGCCTCCGGCGTATGTGCCCTAGCCTGCGCAAGCCTGTCCACACCGGCCACAAGCTTCTCTATCGGAATTTGCCAGCCAATCACGCCAGTGGACGCCACCAGAACGGCGTCGGACGATACATCCAGCGCTTCCGCCGCCTTCTGCGCCGTCTGCCTGCAGCACTCATACCCCTGCTTTCCCGTACAGGCGTTGGCAATACCCGCGTTGACCACCACCGCCTGCGCGTAAGGGGAATGCGCCACAATCTCCCTGTCCCACAAAACAGGCGCCGCCTTCACCACGTTTCCGGTAAATACCCCTGCCGCCCGGCAGGGCGCCTGGCTGTAAATCAGCGCCATATCCTTCCTGTTCTGATATTTGATCGACGCTTCCACCCCGGCCGCCTCAAAACCCGCCGCCGCAGTCACGCCGCCTTCTATGATTTTCATGCCGTCTTTATCCTCTTTTCTTAACTTATAGTAACTTCTCGCACTAATATACAATAAAACGGCGAGGATTGCAACCTCGCCGCTATGCAAGCGTCTCCCCGATCACTTTCTCCAACTCCGAAACCATAAGCTCCACCACCGATATCGCCGCCGGGTCTTTAAACATGCTGTTTAACAGCAGACGGATATTCAGCTCGAATCTGGCGGGGAGAATACTGCACTCCTCCATGCTGACCTGCACCAGACGCTTCTCTCCGGGATGCCGCTTCTCGTTCAGCGCAAAGAGAATATCGAAATAGGATGCCAGAAACCGATTGACGCTCTGATTGATATTCACCATGTCGCCCCGTTTCATTGCCTTGTCGATCTGTACAATAAAGGAGGGAATGCCATACTTTATCAGATTCATGTGATGACTGATGATATTATCTTTCAGTTCCCGCGGGTACGGCACCTGATACTTTTCCTTAGCCGCCGCCAACATGCCTCCTTTGTCGTAGGCGATCCGGCCTGTCATAAGATTGTGCCACATACCGGTTGTACAGCCGTCCATCACCTCATACTGTGTCACCACCCGGTCAATGCCCGCCAGAAACTCCTCAAGGTTTCGGTATACAATGTTCAGCTCCGTGCCGTCCTCCATGATACAGACGTCCTCATGCTCCCTGTAACGGTTGTCGAGCGCCATACTTCCACAGTATTTCTCCAGCACGCCCCGCCTAAGCTCCGTGGGAACCGGCTCCGTGCTGTAGACATACACATCATAGTCCGAAAATTCATCGTTTCTTTTGACGGCGCGCGAACCGCCTATCGCCATGGCGCGCACCTGTGGAAATCTTGCGTATTCATTAAAAATGTCCTGTACCATCGGCTGTCCGTCCTTCCTGTACCGCGCAGGCTTCCTGCCTGCCGGTCCGGCTCCGTACAATTTGTGTCACCGCATTCGGCGGGATATCTGACTTTTACAGAAGCTCCTCCCACTCACTTTCCTTAAAACCCGGATACACGCCCTTCTCACACACAAGAATCGGGCGCTTCACAAGCATCCCGTCCGTGGCAAGGAGCGCAAGCTGCTCCTCCTCGCTCATGCCGGGCAGTTTATCCTTAAGCGCCATCTCCTTGTAGAGCAGCCCGCTCGTGTTGAAAAACCGTTTCAGCGGCAGCCCGCTTTTTTCATGCCATGTCCGCAGTTCGTCCGCAGTCGGATTCTCCTCTTTGATCGGGCGTCCTTCATAGGCAATCCCCCTTTCATCCAGCCATTTCAAAGCCTTCTGGCAGGTGGAACATTTCGCGTAATAGAGAACCATGGGTTTCATGTCTGATTCCTCCGTATCGTATTTTCCATATTGCATTTCCATTTGCAAATACCATTTTGATTTTATCAGTATTTCCTGTCTTTTGGCAATCATTATTCCAAAATTTCTTTGCACCGCATAAGCAGACTCAAAATGCTTCGCATTTCTCGTTCGCGTTGCTCGTCATAAGCAGTTGACATCATGCTTTCATGCAAGCATGAGCATGTTGTCAACTCCTTCTGACTCTGCTTATACGCAAAAAACGGCGGTTTCTCCTTTCGGATGCCCCGCCGCCGTACATCTCTATTCTTCTTATCCCATATTGCGCAGATAGATCATGTTGTTGACCGTGATTTCCGCCCGCCACCAGTTTTTGCTGACCGCCCATGCCTCCGGATAGTCGTCCCAGCTCCAGTTCACGGCGTAGCCGCCGTCCGGCATCTGCGCCTTTCTGATCAGTTCGCACTCGTACTGCGCCGCTTCACGGTTTCCGTCATAAAAAACAGATTCCTTCCTATTAAAGAACTGGGACGGCTTGCAGACATAACCCGTCTCCCATGTAGAAGTGTCCTGTGTGATGGTTGCAGACACCAGCTCCTGCAAAAGCGCCGTCAGACGCTCCATCTCAAACCTGCCGGAAAGCCCTGCCGCCCCGATATCCTCCCAGAGCTGCACAAAGCAGGGGAGCACGTGCATATCCTGCGGATCGCCGTTCTGAAAAAGGGCCTCCACCGATTCTTTCGCGATACCGAGCGCCCTTTTCCAGAAACCGCTGTCCTCCTGCGCATACCGCAGGATAAATCCTGCCAGAGATGCGGTCGGATTGTACCGCCTGATAAACCTCTCCTTCTCCGTATCCTGATACCATGGCGCATGGGGATATGTCCACCATGAGGCATGGGGAAAGTCATTGTTGGAAGCAACTACATAGCTCCATTTCTCCCCGTCAAATTCAGACGTGTGCTCCAGATAATCCAATAGCTTTATGATAATTGGTTCTGACTTATGTAAACCTTCCAACTCCCGCAGCGCAACCGTCGCCCGCCACGCCTGCATCGGTATGGAATGGGGGTTCATATTGTCCTCCTCCAACCCGTGCCCAAAGCCGCCGTCCTCATTCTGGTAAGCGGTTAACGCGTCGAGCACCTCCTGCTCACTCCCATTTTCAAAGTGATATTTCCACCTTGCCAAGTCAAGCGGTCTTGCGTTTCGATATACAAACCGCCTCGCTCTCTCAAATACTTCTCTGTCCTGTTCTCTCATAACCAGGAATCCTCCTTGTCAAAATATATTTGCCGCAGCTATTCCTTATTTTTTTCTCCCTGGATCAAGCGATGACCCTCAAATCAAGGTTGAAGGATTTTCCTTCGACCTTATTACTCCATGTAAAATACACATGAAATCGTCTTCATCTGTAAACACTTTTTCCTGTACCGAATAGCTGCGTTTCTAAAATTATATCCCGAATTTCTGATTCCCGTCTTGTTAAAAAGCGACAGATTTTCCGGCAAGAGCGCGCGCCTGCGGAATCGTCATACCGTGATATCTCTTAAATTCCCGCATGAGATGCGCCTGATCCGTATATTGCAGCAGGCAGACCTCATCCATGATCTGCCGGCACGGCACGGTAAGGATATCCTGCCACAAATTCTGATAGCGCACAAGCGAGGCAAAGGTTTTCGGCGAAACGCCCATATTCTCCTGAAATACGCGCTGCAGGTGCCTGCCGCTCACGTGAATGTCCCGCGCCAGCTCATCCATCCGCAGCGCGCCGCGGCGGGAAAGAATCTCCGCCACCGCATCCATGAAAACCGGCTCCTCCCGCCGCAGATCCATTCTTTGAAACAGCGCCCCTTCCGCCAGTTGCACCCGCTCTTCGATCCCCGTCGTCTCCCACAGCCTCTGCCCCAGAGCGCGCGCAAGCCATGAAAAATAGCCGCCTGCATCACCGTAAAAATTCCTGCACGTCCGCATGGACTCCTCCGCGAAAAGGACCGCGCTCCACGCATAAAAACGGACGGCAAAAACCGATAAGCGCTGACTTACCATGTTTGCGCCGCCGCCTGAGAACGCCCTGTCATCGATGCCGCAAAATAAATCCGACAGACTGTTATCCGTATAATTAACCGTAAATATCACATCCATACAGGTGTCCGGCACCACCACATTCTCCGTACCCACCCCGGCTTCCAATGTATAGATATCCCTGCTTCCCCAGAAACAGCGGATGTAAGGCTTAAGCGCCGCACACGGTTCAATCTCCACATAGGAATCGCTGTGGCGGTAAGGCATTGCCGTGATGGGGGTATAGTTTTTAAAGCACTTCATAATTCAGAAAACCTTCCCTCTGCAAAAAATCAAACCATTGCGTTTGCATTTATCCGCTCAATCACCTTTCGGATTCCTGCCCAGACATACATGTCCGTAAAAATCTCCACCACACTCCCCTTATCGGTAAAGGGCGATTCCTGTAAAACGGAAAAATCCTTCAGCATACCGTTATGGACAATGTATTCTACAATCTGATTGACAAAGTAAATCTGCCGGCTGTCCATATTCGTCCCATCCAGATATTGCACAAATGCCTCCTTCGCCGCCTTCATATCCAGTCCGACAATCTCGCGGACAAATTCTCCAAGCGGTTTCTTTCCGTACTCCCTCTCATAGTCTTCCCTCGTGCCAAGCTCTCCCCAGAGGATTTCTTCAAGAGACCTGATATCAAATTCACTCAGCGGCTTATTGCTCTTTAATTTCGCAATCGCAATATGATTCTGATTCTGGCGGATATAATACTCCGCCTTTGCCTTATAATTCTTTAAGTCGTCGTTTTCCAGTTCCGCCTCATGCCACTGCACAGATAAAATATCATCCGAAAAATTTGTCTCGTATTTAACCGATTTCTGCGGAATATATTTCATCAGACTGCGAAGTTCCTCCCGCATATATTCAAACTCATCGATTCCGGCATTCTCCACATAGCTTGTCTGTAAAATTTTCTGGATTAAATCCGTCTTTACCTGTATCTCCGGGATATTAGCCACACCCGCTATTGCCTTCACGTGTTTTTGCAAGTCGTTCTTTGCTCTTGTATACGGCTTATCCGAAAGGTAAGCCAATTCCATCCCATACATCAGTGCGTCAAACCGCACCGCGCCCGCGTCGTCCCCATCCGGCAAAATAAGCGGCGCAAGCTCTTCTTTCACATCCTGCGTATCTTCATAACTGATAGACTGGTAGCCTTTCACATCGGCATACAAATCAACATATTTCAAGTGCTGTTTTACCGCGAAATTTTCTCTGTTAAGCTCCCGCACTTTACCGCTCATCGTCTCAACCAGCTTTTCCCGATAAGCCGTCAGGCGTTTCACCTGACGGCTGGCATCCTGCAGCTTATAGGCAAGCTGAAATTCCAGATTAAAAATCGCACTCTGTAACGCCATCTGATTCGCCGTCGGTTTTCCCTCATTTACCCTGAAAAAAGCAAAGTTTCCACAAAAATCAAAGATATAGAATTTCTGCTTGTCCTCCCCATCTATCAGTCCCGGACACAATCTGGTGCCCCTGCCAATCATCTGCCAGAATTTTGCCTTACTCAACACTTTCTTGAAAAAAACGAGATTTAACACTTCCGGCACATCAATCCCCGTATCAAGCATATCCACGGAAATCGCAATCTGCGGCAATTTTTCCCCCTCAGCGAACTCGTCTATCGCCTTTTGCGCATAAGCCGTGTAATTGTCAATCACCCTCGCAAAATCCTGCCCGTTCTTAGACAAGTGCGGATATTCTTTATTAAATATCTCATAAATTTTTTCCGCGTGATTGTGGTTCACCGCAAAAATAATCGTTTTTCCCAGCTTCTCCCCGTAGTCAACCTTCAATCCATCACCCATCACAACGTGAAGAACCTGTCTGATCGTATCCTCGTTAAAAAGCCATTTGTTAATTGCGGACGACTGTATTCTTTCCGGGAAATTGCCGTCCTCGTCCTTAAAAGTAGCCTCATACTCCTCTTTGTCTTCCGTCGATAATTCGTCGTAGGCAATCCCCTGCTCAATAAATTTTACCTCCGATTCCACCGACAAATAATCAACCAGATATCCGTCCTTTACAGCCTGCGCTAAATCGTAACCGTAAGTCGGCACACCGTCTTCCAGGTCAAAGACAGCATACGTGTTTTTATCAATTTCTTCCTTCGGTGTCGCCGTCAGTCCCACCAGCAAAGCATCGAAATAAGTAAAGATATCTTTATATTTATTGTAGATAGACCTGTGCGCCTCGTCGCAGATAATCAAATCAAAGTGCCCGCAGGAAAAAATTTTTCCCTCCCGGTCTGTTGCATTGTCGATCAGATTGATCATTGTCTGATAAGTGGAAAATACGCACCGGGCATGATAATTGGACTTTTCCTCCACCACATTGACAACAGACAACTCCTCCGGGAACTGATTGACAAAACTTCTCTTTGCCTGTGTGACAAGAGAATTGCGGTCAGCGAGAAACAGGACGTTTCTAATCCATCCCGCATCCATCAGCGCCTTGCAGAGCGCAATCACCGTTCTGGTCTTTCCTGACCCTGTCGCCATGACAAGGAGCGCTTTCCTTCGGTTTTTCTCATCAAAGCTGTCACAAATCGCCCGGATTGCCGCCGCCTGATAATATCTTCCCGCAATCTTTGTATCCGCCACAATGTTTTTTAACGACATCCTCGAGTTTCGCAGATTAAACCATTTCTCCAGATCTCTCTTGGAATAAATCCCGGACACCTGCCTCTCCGGGTACTGTCCATCTACCATTCTTGTCTCAAAACCGTTTGTCAAAAAAACAACCGGTCTTCTCTTATATTTCTGCTCCAGACTATCCGCATAAAGTTTTGCCTGCTGCCGTCCTCTTGCCACATCTTCACAGGTGCTTTTCGCCTCGATAATGGCAAGCGGTTTTTGCGCATCGTCATAGAGCACATAATCGACGCGCCCCTTTCCCGACTGATTCGGCATCCCGTCGACTTCTACCTCGTTAAGCCAGTTCTTTCCCTCAATCCAGCCCGCATCCTTAAGCATTTCGTCAATGTAGATTTTCCGGGTCTTATATTCGGATAAATCCAAAGGTTTCGGCACATAGGCGAGCTGCTTTGCCTCTCTTCTCCTCGTGAGCTCTTCCTTTAACGCCTTGTTTTCCTCAATCAAGGCTTTCAAGTCAACGTCCGCAAACTCGCTGCGAACAGCCGTCTCTTCCGGCATTTCTTTTCTGAGAAGCGAAGCGTCAAACTGCCGCTCCTCATAATCCTTCGAGTAACAGCATGCCACGAAATCAAGAAAGAAAAACAGATTTTGCAGACAGAGCGACGCCTCATCAAAGGTAATCTTTGCTCCGGCATGAGCCGCCCGGTTGCCTATCTTGCGAATCAAGTCCATCCGCCGCCAAAGACTCCTGTCTATGAGCGCATGGAACTCCTCGGTACTCATCAGACTATGTAAATTATCCTGATAAGGCTTTTGCAGGGAATCGTCAACCGAATACAGCCATTTGACCGCAAACTCCATCGCGCGGCGGCAATTGATGACGCACGCCTCGCGGTCTATGGGGAGCAGTTTTTCGGAAGATATGGCGACCTCCGAGAAGCTGGAAAATTGTGGTTCTTTTTTTAGGTAGTCGAAATTGGTCATGGGTGGTCTCCCTTGCATCAAACACATACTCAAAATATGGTTTCACTTTTCTTTCGGATACATCGTTCAAACAGATCTTCCATTTTTTCGTAATCACATAAAAAGGATTGCTCACTCGCCTTTAGCATTTCTTCTCTGCTGACCTTTCCAAAATTTATTACATACCCATTGTGAAGCGTCAATGTCCTTATAAACTCACGTTGACTGCGTCCGTTGCCTTCACGAAGAGGATGCAGGGCATTAATCTCCGAAAAATAGTACGCCAATCGAACCGAAAGCTCTTTTCCGCCCAAACCTTTTAGATAATTTTCTGCTCTCAGCTTTCCAAAAATTTCTTCCGCCTGACTTTCTATAAATTTCGCATTGCAAAACATGTTCCCTTTTGCAATATCCACTTTTCTGATTTCCCCTGCCCATTCGTATATATCCTGAAAAATATACTTGTGAATTGATTGCAAATGCCTTAAGTCAAACTTTCCCTGAATAGGTTTATCCACCAATTCAAGAATACGGAGCATTGTCAGGCGCTTTTCCATCTGCCTAAGCTGCTCCATATCCCGTATACCCATCCTGTTTTTCAATACATCCGACCCCGGATAACAGTATACCTTATCAGACATTATCTGCCCTCTCCTATGATCCGTTTCCGCAATTCATCGCCCGTTACTTCCCCATTTTTATAAGCGTACAGTAATTGTAAATCCTCTTCTGTCAGCTCTATCCCTTCAAAAGCCATTGTAGCTGCCACTTCTTCTATCGTTTCCGCTTTGGTATATACCGAATGATTCATTTTTACTTTAAAGGGAATCCCCTCAGTAAGTATAATCTGCTTTATCATCATATTGACAACGGCAGATAGATTAGTTCCCAGCTTTTCCAAAATTTCAGAAGCTTTTTCTTTATCTTCCGCAGAAGTCCTTACTTGCAATAAAGATGTATTGGACATAATAGCAGCCCTCCTTTCGTCCCCCATTATACAACATAGTAATTACATTGTAAACGTGAGCCTGCTTTTACCCAAAATATTTCTGCATCAGGCTGTCAAACAGAAGTTGAAGCTGGTCGATGGATTGCTGTATTTTAAATTTTGGTTCGTCGATATCATGGACGAAGGCAGCAAAAGATTTCTGCAACTCAAGTGGTGGCAGTTTAAATCGTAAATGCTTTATTATTGTTAAATTTAAACCATCCATAATCGCGCCTTTTGAGTTCATATGCATTTGAGCAATTATCTCAGGATGGATTTGAAAGGCATTAGCAAGAAAATATGGATCAGCCAATTCATCTTTTAATGTCAAACATGCTAAATGCTTGGTATTTATAGCTAAAGGTATATCTTTTGGAATAACCGCCGAGCGTCCAACTGTTCCCATGATTGTAATGATTACATCTAAAGGTTTTACAGTATATCGTTTTAACTTCTGATACTTTTCCTTTGTGATATACCGCATTCTATTATATGAAAATTTGTTTTCTACAGCATTGTCAATACCTAAAACAAAAATTCCATTATCTACAAATTCATCATGATGTAAGGCACTTCCAAAAGGTCCGGTTCTCATGTCACTACAAATATCTTCCATATTGACAGTATCCCAATCGTCATTATTATCAAACATCTCTACAAATCGGGATTTGATTACCTCGTCAAGCATAATAAGCTGCTCTTGTTGCAATTTTATAATTTTACAAATGATGTCCAACTTTCTGCATATATTGCGCTGTTCTTCAATGGCTGTATCTTTGATATTAAATCTAGAAATATAATCATCCGTTTTTAAATTATGGAGTCCTGTTGTTTTGTTTTCAAATGCTTTTGTCCCACCTTTTCTGTAATTTGAATATAGTGAATAAAATATATATTTCGGCTCCCATTTATCTTTATCTTTAATTCTAAGAAGTCCAGTAAAATTATTAAAAAGATATTTGTGCTCTAACCCTTCAAAAAAGACTACTCTTCCAACTGGCTGCTTATCACTTCCACCAGACTTCTCAATAATAATATCACCTTGTATCAAATATTTTTCATCAATATTTTTTTTAGGTATTTTTCTTGTCACTATATTTTCATAATTCACAATTCCTTCATTAGTGAAATTCGTGGTTCTTAAAACAGGTATACCTGTACCATCAACATCATCTATTCCCCATTCTCCAGATAAAGCCTTTCCAGTAATCTCAATCAATTTTGCCATTTTATGCTCCAATCAATCTATGCTGCTAAAGCAATCACTTCTGTTACCAAATCATAATGTCCAATCCTATTCACAAACAATACCCTCTATAACATTATTCAATGATTCAAACCGCAATTTTCTACTTCCCAAATCTGTAGATGCTCGAATACCAGATGAATAATTACGTATATTTATATCCTTTTCGTTTATTTCAAGTTCTTCTTTAATCGATTTTTGAAAATTAGTAACCCTATCACCAAAATACGTTAAGCGTTCGCCCAGTCTCTCTCTCACATTTGAAGAAAATGGCATTTTATGGTTATATTCAGCAAGCACCAAAAAGAGAGTATAAAAATCTGTCATATTACGCCAACGAGTTTTCTTTATATTAGGTAAAATTTGCAAAATCTCTTTTGCTACACTATTAAAAACACCTTTTATCCGTTCACTATCACTAAACTCTTCCTCATATAATTTATAATAATAATCCAATTTCACCTTTTTATTTTGATGACCATTTAAATATGCGATCACAATTTCGCTTATAAATTCAGCATCTAACATACGCCTTATCTTTTGTGGCGTAAAAACACCTATATCTTCCCAATAGGTCTGATCCGAAATATCATTAATCATAACAATAAATTCGCCCGAATAAGTAGCCTGTCTCAGTTCCTGTTGGTTCAACCTTTCATTATTCTTATTAATTCTTTTAAAAATATTACGTATTATATCATCATCTATATCCGGCAACAGTCTTATCACAAACTTATACTCAAAAAACCTTTTTTTATCGTTTGGCGATAACTCATCAAAAGTCAAATTTTCCCACTGTTCACTGGTTTCAGTTGGCACTAATGAAAATTCATTATTTATAAAATCTAAAACCGTTCTCAATCTTTGCTGTCCATCAACCACAACAAATTGGCTTTCTCCCTTTTCATTCACACGTTCTTGCAAATATATTTCTGGAATTGGATAGCTCCTTAAAATGGAATCAATTAAATAACTTTTTTGATTAATAGTCCAAACGGGATTACGTTGAAAGGTTGGTTTGATTACCAAACTATCCCCCTCCTTACTTCTTTGATTAAACCACGCAATATTTTGTTGTGTACTTCCTAAATAATCTTTCATTATGAAATACCTCCTAAAATTATTTCTTGACATTCTCTAACACTATTGATTTGATAATCTCGAAATGATTTGTTATCCTTATATATCCTAAAATTAATCTCTCTTTCATTTATAGGCGGATTACTTCTCATTTCATTTATTACTTCATTCCAAAGTTTTCCAAATGATAAAATTGGTAATATCTTGTCAGTTGCTATAGTTCCCCAATATATTAACCTATTTCTATGATCCTCTAAAGCTTGTTTCATATTATTATTTAATTTATAATATTTTTGGTTTCTAAGTTCATGCCATGCAATATCAAAATAATAATTAGATATTATCCCTACATCAATATCCGAATATTGGCTAAACTTTTTAAAATTCTTCTTTGGATTTAAGCTATAACCAAGACAAGCTGAACCAGTAATTATTATATCTCTCGCATCTATCTGAAGTCTAGATGCCATTTTATGTTTCCATTCATAATACTTTACTTCATTACCGCAAAAAATATTAGGTGTTTTTTCCATTATCCACTTGGAAATGAATACATCTGGCGATATTGTTACTAAATCATTTCTAATATTTTCCAAAAGTTCATCTGTGTATTGCATCTCTTCCATAAGCATAGCCCCTCTAGACGTTATCAAAATGTATAATATCAATCATATCTTACTCTTCTAAAAATTCTCTCTTTCTCTACACTCTTGCACTTTGCAAAAAATGCAAATTCCCAACTATCTACAACTCCTCTTCCAGCATCCCCTTAAGTTCCTCCAACTCCTCCCCAATCTGCCGCTCCAGCTCAAATATCTGTTCCAGTATTTCTCCTGTCGGCGGGTATTCTACGGGCACATATTCCTGCTTCTTATATTTATTAATCGACAAGTCGTAGTCGTTTTTCGTAATTTCCTGCTTTGGCACAAAAAACGACTTCTCCGTCCTCTCCCTTTCCGTTTCCCCGTCCCTGTTGTGGAACCGTTCTATGATATCAGGAATATCATTTTCATTTATAGGGCTTCTCTTATCATCCAGGCTGAACCCGTCCGCCTGCATATCATAAAACCAGACTTGATCAGTCCCGCCATGGTTGGTCTTTGTAAAAATCAGAATCCCTGTGGAAACGCCTGCGTATGGCTTAAACACTCCGGGCGGCATGGAGATCACCGCTTCCAGTCTCTGATTTTCCAACAGTTCTTTTCTGATATCTTTATGCGCTTTTGAAGACCCAAACAGCACACCATCCGGAACAATGCAGGCACATCTCCCGCCCACTTTCATCATCCTCACAAACAACGCAAGAAACAAAAGTTCCGTCTTCTTTGTCTTGCATACCTTAAGCAGATCCGCGGACACCGCTTCCGCATCAAGACTCCCCTTAAAAGGCGGGTTCGCTAAAATCAGGGAATACTTATCTGCGTCCGAATTTTGTTCCGACAGACTGTCCCTATACTCGATAAAAGGATTCTCCACCCCGTGCGTCATCATATTCATGGCGCCGATGCGCAGCATGGTTCTGTCCATATCATAGCCATGAAACATATGATTCATATAATGGTCTTTTTTCACTTTGTCATAAAAGATTTCTTCCTTGTGTTTTTCCTTCAGATATTCTCCTGCGGTCACAAGAAATCCAGATGTGCCGCAAGCCGGATCGCATATCACATCCTCCGCGGAAGGTTTCATCAGTTCCACCATCATACGGATAATATGTCTCGGTGTGCGAAACTGTCCATTTAACCCCGACTGCGCAATCTTAGAAAGCAGATACTCATATACATCTCCTCTGATATCCACATCCTTCACCTGCTCCATCAGCGCAAAAATATCTTCCAGTGAATCCACCACCTTTGACAAAAGAAGCGGCGTCGGCAGCTTAAAGATTGCGTCATCCATATATTTTGCATAGGCGCTATCCTTGTCTCCATGCAGATTTTTCATGAACGGGAACACCCATTCCTGCACGACCGAATACATTTTCTGCGCCGGGAAGTCATGGAACACAGACCATTTCAAGGTTCTTCCCTCCACCTCTCTGTCTCCGACGCTTACCTGCCCGGCAAAAATACTCTGAAAGGGCAGTCCAAGCATAACACTCTCTTTCTCCCGCATGGTATCCGAAACATCCAAATCATGAATGAATATCAAATAGGTAATCTGCTCGATCACTTCCAGCGGATTCACCAGACCGCCCGCCGCAAACGCATCCCAAAGGGCATCTATTTTATTTCTCAGCTCTCCTGTAACCATCACGCCTCATCCTCCCAATTCCATTTGTATTTTGTATATCTGCCGCCGCCTATCTTAATAATCCTTCCATCCTTTACCAAATCGTTAAGCGTCCTCTGCACCGTAGTCTGACTGATATCAGAAAACATCTGTACCAGTTCTCTTTTCGTTATCACGCCGATATGTTCCCTTATTTCCTCTGCAATTCTGTCCGGTTTTGACATTTTATGCCGGGTAACTGTTTTTGCTCTTTCAAAAAACTCCCGGTAAGCTGCCGCAGTTACGCCAAGCATATATTTTACAAAGAAGCTGTAATCATTCCGATTCTCATGCCAATCTGCCGAGCTATCCGCCAGTGCCTCGTAATATGCCTCCTTAGACTGCTCAATCAATTTTTCTATACTAATATACTTACCCACAAAATACCCTGCTCTGTACAATAAAAGCAGTGTCAATAATCTGCTCATCCTGCCGTTTCCGTCTCTGAAAGGGTGAATGCACAGAAAATCCAGAACAAACATGGGGATGATCAGCAATAAATCCGCCTGTCCTTCCTCTACAACCTTTCCATACGCCTCACATAGCCCTTCCACCGCTTCCTTTGTCTCCCACGCCGGAACGGTCTGAAATCTCACCCTCTTATTTCCTGTTTCGTCCTGCTCTTCAATCACGTTATCCACAACTTTATAGGCACCGCCTGTCCCCGTTCCTTCAAACTTATACAGATCACGATGCATCTGTAAGATAAAGGAGGCTCTCGCTGGAATATGCTCATAGTTCTCGTGAATCGTATTGAGCACATCCCGATACCCTGCTATTTCTCTTTCGTCCCTCGACCTAGGCTTTGTCTTATCTAAAACGAGTTTCCGCAGCTGCTCATCTGACGTATGGATACCCTCAATTCTGTTTGAACTTTCCGTGCTCTGTATTTTCGCAATCTGCACCAAATCTTCCAAAACATCCGCATGCCTGTCCGCTATCAGACGCTGTTCTCCCCGAAACTCATGTATTGTGGTTAAATATCCTACGATTTCCGGCGTCAGGAGGCTCTGCCATTTATTTTCATAATCATAATTTCTCAAACATGTCACCCCTGTTATGTTAAAATTTCAAACTATTTATTCCATTATATTATCTTGTAATTACGTCAATGTCAATACCATTTTAGTCATTAACCAGCAAAAGACTAAATTAAATCATAAAAAGGCGCATTTGAAACACCAAACTGTCACATTCCGTTCTCACTCTATCAAAAAAGAGCCCCGAAGGACTCCATCAAAAATTCACGCTCAACAAAAAATGTAACTTTGTCCAAATATTTTCATCCCATAGTCTCCCGCCGATACACCCACAACAGACAAAGGCACAAAAACACATCCGCCAGAAACCACGCGCACACTTCTCCCCAGAACACACCCGCCTGACCTATCTTCTTTGTCAGGAAAAAGGCGCAGCCCACCCGCATAGCAAGCTGCAAAAAACTGGAGCACATGGGCAGCAGCGTATTTCCCATCCCCTGCACGCACCCAAACATGACAAACTCCAGCCACTCTGTCGCACCCAGAGCCGCCAGTGCCGTCACACCGAGATATTTTCCCACGATCATCGTGTCCACAAAGGTATACAGCTGCTGAAACACATTGCCGACCATCAGGGAGAAGGCAAATCCAATCAGCAGGACAAACGGGCTGCCCTCCGTCATGTCTTTCGCACTTTTCATCGCATTCCTGAACCTGCCCTCTCCGCCTATTCGGAAGAAATCTCCGTTTCCGCCGTTTCCATGCCCTCCGGCATCCCCACATTCGTCTCCGCATTCTGGGACGCCTCAAAGGGATCTTCATACTCCTTCTCTTCCTCCTCGCCCCAGAGCGAATCCCATTCCTTGTGCTCGCCCTCCGTATTCATTGCCGCCATCTCTTTCGCCATCTTATAGATATCCATGTTAAAATCCATCAGCTTCTTTTCGTCCTGTGCGGGCACGCGGTCGCCCCGGCTGATTCTTCTGGCAATTTCCAGACACTTTGCCATATTCTCGCCATACTCCTTCATAGCATCCGCCTGCTGCTCGGAAACCACGCTGTTAAAGATGCCGACCTCCTGCTCGATCAAGTCATCCAGCGTCTTCTCATTTTTGTCAATCTGCCCGGAAAGCTCATCGATTTTCTCCTGCAGTTCTTTTTCCCGCTGCATGTAGGCTTCGGAAAGCTCAAAAGTCACGCCCTGCTCCTCGCTCTTCTTTCTCGCCTCCTCCATCTTTTTGCGGTTTTCCTCCCGCTGCTTCACAAAATCCCTTTTCTCTCCCCTTAAAAGACCAAGCTGCTGCCTGTAAGCTTTCTGCGCTTCTCCGATTTTCATGGTATCACTTCCTTATGATGGTTAGACGCATCCTTGCGCCCGTCTTGGTTATGAATATCCTGCGCTGCAAATTTTTCTGCCGGAGTATTCTGTTACTGTTTTATCATTAATATCGGCATATTTAATGAGTTCCTACAGTCGATGCACAACTATCTTGCAAAAATGTCTGACCGAAATTTTGCAGGCAGAGGGGCGACTTTGAATTACAAAAGAATAAAATGTGTATTCTTCTTGCCCACATTAAACACCCATGGTATAGTGTATCTACAATACATATCATTAATATACGGAGGTAAAGGCATGGCTGAAGAACACAAGAAGGGCTTAGATGCCGGGCTGGTAGGAAACGATTTGGAAAACTGCTGCAGAAAAGAAACGACATGTGGACAGTGTCAGAAAAGCAACTGTATCATCGGATACGGAAAGCAGTGCATCAACGATTACAAACAGGCGCCTAAAAAGGAAGTTGCGCAGGGAATGGCTCATATTCCCACAATGGACTTCAAGGTGTTTGACGAGGCAGAACTGGAAACGGCGATCGCGCATATCCTGAAAGAATGTAAAGACTGTAAGGAAGACCACACGGACGACTGCATCATCAATGTCATAAGGAGCTGCTACGAGGTAGGGCTTTTGGGCGACGTGCAGCCGTATGAAGGCAGCGCCCTGCAGTATCTGATGTATATCAAGGAGAACTTCCCGGAGAAGTCTCTCCATATTGCCGACCTTTACAGGAGCTGATAAGCTTCCTAAGCACTTAAGAGAAATCTTAGGTGCTTTTTTCTGCCACGAAATAAATCAGCCTTACTGCTTGTCTGACTCATGTATTTCTGAACTTTAGACAAAACTAGCCACATAAAGTCGGGCAGGCCACCTGATACAAAGCTATACTGCAATTACAGCAAACGCAAAGGAGATCACACATGGAATGGATGAAGGCAATCGAAGATGCTGTAACATACATTGAAACGCATATCACGGAGGAGATCGACACGGAAGCCGTGGCAAGGCACGTCTGCATCTCGCCCTTCTATTTTCAGAAAGGCTTCAGCATACTCTGCGGCTACACAGTAGCCGAATACATCCGCAATCGCAGGCTTGCCCTCGCAGGAACAGTAAATGAAACGCAGCCGCATGATATCTTACCGTCGTGCGGCTGCTTGCGGTTTGCGGTTATTCTTTGATTCTGTCAATCTCCGCCATGTTGACACCCAAACTGTTCAGTAATGCTTTCAATGAGATATATTGTATTTTTAATTCCGCATAGGTTCTTGTGGCATTTTCTTCTTTTGCTATTACCATATATCTTTGCACTTTTTCAAAATCTTCCAATCCTCTTTGTATAATTTCCCCATTATTCATATCTTCCATTACCTCCATACATATCACCGCCTTTTAATTAGTGACTGTTACTTGCTACTAATATTATTATAGTGGTTTTGCGGGAAAGTGTAAAGTCTGTTCATTTTCTCACAATCCGATAATAAGTCCCCGCCGTCATCACATAACTTCCCCCGTAGAGAAGCGCCACCACCGCCGCCACACCCACACAGCAGCGAATCAAAAGCCCGGTGTCGAAAAACCGCAGCGCCGCCAGAAGCCCGTTCACCATCACAAGTCCCGCCGCCGTGTGCAGAAGCGCCCCCACAAGAGGCAGGAAAAACACGAGAAGAATCTGCCTGCGGATCGTTCCTCGGATTTCCGCGTCGCTCATGCCGACCTTCCTCATAATCCCGAAACTGTCCTGATCCTCGTACCCTTCCGACACCTGTTTAAAGTACATGATGAGCAGCAGGCACATAAAGAACAGAAGCCCGAATACCATACCGATAAAGAGCAGGCCGCCGTTCATGGATCGGTCCTCATCCCTGCCATCCAGACCATTATCAAGCCGCAGAAAACCCTGCTGCCCCTGACACCACACCGACCACGCTTCGATAAAGGCGTCCCGCTCCGTCTCCTTCCCGTCAAGCAGAATGCCGAGACGCCTCTCACCGCTGTGCAGAAACCCTTCCAGATCGGTCACGCCGTTCGTCACCGCCCATGCCGACACAAACCGATCAAACGCCTGCCGGTCCTTCACCACAATCACATATTGGGCGGTAAAGTTGAACATCCTGTTTTTTGCCTGCGGAAAAGGATAAATGCGCTCCGGCTCCTCCTTGACCGCCGCTTCCACACCCAAAAAGTTTACGCCGTCATACCCGAAAGCCGATCCCGTGGAGTACAGCAGCACTTCGTCCTCCCCCAGACTTTTATTCTGCCCTTCCAGACGATTATAGTCATCCAACAAAAGCAGCGTGACAGCGAACTGGTCAGCAAATTCCATTCCGGCGGCGGATACAAACGCATTGCTTCCCTCGGACCTTCCGCAGTTAAGTACCATGGCGTAGTAATCGTCCAGCCGCCCTACTCCCTGCCCGTACTTTTCTGAGAGTTCCGCCGCCTTCTCCCGCGCCTTTTCCACCACATCGCTGTTCTCCGAATAGGAAACTTCCATATCATATGGGTAATCATAGTAGGCGATCTGATCCATCCCCGTCCACAAAGTGACCGTACAGGTCAACGTAATCAGAAGCATTGTGGAGAAAATGCAGATATTGGACAGCCCCGCCGCATTCTTTTTCATGCGGTACAACATGCCCGAGATGGTCACCTGATTGGACGGTCTGTAGTATATCTTTTTCCTTTTCTTCAAAAACCGCAGGAAAGCCACGCTCCCCGAGGTGAACAGAAAATACGTGCCCAGAACCACAAGCAATACCGCCAGAAAAAAGTCCGTAAAAATCATGCTGTCCAGTTTGCTGGTGACGGAAATATAATAGCCGCACGCCAGAAGAACCACGCCCGCCGCAGTCCACAGCCCGATCCGCCGGGGCTCCTTCTCCCCCTTCCTGCTCTCGGACAAAAGCTCTGTCGGCTTCATGCGGTAAAAGCCCCAAAGGCTTTTTACATAGACGCAGAGAAAGACAGCCGCAAAATATCGGAGCGTCTCGATGACCGCATCCATGGAAAAACGAAACGCCACATCCACAGGTAACCGCGACATGCGAAGCAGCAGGAGAAACATCAGCTTATTCAGCACAAAACCGAGTATGATCCCCGCCGAAACGCTGACCAGATACATTCCCAGATTTTCCCAGAAAAGCATGATGCCGATGTGCTTCCGTTCCAGTCCCAAAAGGCTGTAAAGTCCCAGCTCCCGCTTCCGACGTTTCTGTAAAAAACTGCCCGCATAGAGCAGAAACAACAGCAGAATGCTGGAGAGCAGCCCCTTTCCCAGCGCGAGCATCAGCCACGCATACGCCGCCTTTGGCAGTCTCTCCATCAAGTCGTTGTGCAGAAGGGAAGAGAACAGATAATAGCTGAACACGGAAAAAAAGCACGCCATGAGATAGGGACGGTAAACCAGCTTATTCTGCTTCACTCCTCTGAACGCCATGACCGGCAGTAATTTCATTTTATTCATAGTCACACTCACCTCCCAGCTCCCTCTATGCCTGCCCTTCCACGTCAACATCACCCGCCGTATATTCCTGCCCGTCCTGCGCCTGCATCACCGTCAAGGCGTCCGATATCATGCGGTACATTTCGTCTCTGCTCCGTTCGCCCCGGTAAATCTGGTGGAACACGCAGCCGTCCTTGATAAAGAGCACTCGCCCCGCGTGCGCCGCCGCCTGAATGCTGTGGGTCACCATGAGAATCGTCTGCCCCTCCCCGTTTATTTCCCCGAAAAGTTTCAAGAGTTTCCCGGACGCTCTGGAATCCAGCGCCCCCGTGGGCTCGTCCGCCAGCACGATATCGGGATCCGTGATCAAGGCGCGGCACACCGCCGCCCGCTGTTTCTGTCCACCCGACACTTCGTAGGGATATTTATCCAGAAGATCCGCGATCGCCAGTTTGCGGGCAAGAGGCAAAAGACGCTCCTCCATCTCCCGGTAAGGCATCCCTGCCAGCACCAGAGGCAGGAAAATATTGTCCCGCAGGGACATGGTGTCAAGCAGGTTAAAATCCTGAAAGACAAAGCCCAGATGATCCCGTCTGAACGCGCACAAATCCTTCTGGCTGACCTTGGAGAGTTCCTGCCCATTTAAAAGCACCTGTCCGCTGGTCGCCGTGTCCAGAGAAGCCAGAATGTTTAGGAGCGTGGTCTTTCCCGAGCCGGACTCCCCCATGATTGCCACATACTCCCCTTCCTCCACGGAAAAGTTCACGTCGTTTAACGCCTGCACCTTGACCGAGCCGAAGCGGGTGGTATATATTTTCTTCACATTTTTTACGGTTAACAGTGACATGTTTGCCCTCCTCTACTGCTTTTATTACAACAAGCCCGACTTCCACGCTTTCTGTCAATCATCGGCAGGCTCATACGATCTGTCAATTGCTTATCACTGATATTATCATAAGCAAAAGGGAAATGCGCTGCCATGGATCCGGCTTACATTTCCCTCTCGTAACTTACATTTTTGTAAGATATTTGTTGGCTATTCTTTTATTCTGTCAATGTCTGTAAGATTAATGCCCGAAGATGTGAGTATTACTTTCAAGGTATTATATCTTACTTTCATAGCCTCATATACTTTAGAATCTTTATCCGCCAAAAGCATATAACTTTGTAACTGCACAAATTCCTCAATGTTCTTTTGCATCATTTCTTTTTCCGTCATTTCTAACACCTCCATGCCATCACCGCCTTCTAACAGCTATTACCTGCTACTATAATAATTATAACGATTTCAAGGGAAAGTGTAAAGCCGATTCAATCGTTCAACTGAGAAGCCTCCTGCGCGATGCCGAGAAACACCTTCGTCCCTCCGCCCCGCTTCGACTCCACATGGATGGACAGCCCCAGCCTGTCCATGATCTGCCTGCACAGATACAGCCCGATGCCTGTGGACTTATTTTCCATGCGCCCGTTATATCCCGTAAATCCCCGCTCAAAAATACGCGGCAGATCGCTCTCCTCGATGCCAATGCCCGTATCCTCAATGACAAGATAGCCGCAGCCATCCGTGACACGCACACCCCTATCGTCCGTCCCGTATATGGAGATCGCGCCCTCTTTCGTGTACTTTAGCGCGTTGGACAGCACCTGCTCTATCACAAAGGAAAACCACTTGCCGTCCGTGACCACATAGGTATGACACGCCTCCAACTGTAGGCTGATCCCCGCCCCGCTGAACAGAAGCCAGAACTTTTTGAGCGCTTTCTTCACCAGCTCGTCCACGTCCAGCCTTGCAAAAGAAAGATCGGAGGAAATGCTCTCCATTCTGGCATAGTGGAGCGCCATATCCACATACTGTCCCGTCTTGAAAACTTCCTCCCGGAGCTGTTTTGCAATCTGCCTTTCCACATCACCGTCCGCCGTCTTGCTCTCATTTTCGCCTGCGGCTGCGTCAATATTCTGTAAAAGCAGGTCCATAGCCGAGAGCGGCACCTTGATCTGGTGCGTCCACATGGTGTAATAGTCCGCCATGTTCTGCTGCTTCTCGTCAAGTTGTGTCACCAGCGCCTTTTTCTCCGCCTCCTGCGCTATAACAATCTGCTGATAAGCCCGCTCCATGCCGGAGGAGGTCTGCGGCAGGCTGTCACTTCTCTCCTCCGCCGACAGGATATTCGCCAAAGCCTTATACTTTTCCCGGTATTTCATATAATCCCACACAAGAAAACAGCCGCCGAAAAAAGCCGCAAGCCCCAGCGCATAGGTCATATTCGCAAGCACACCCGCATAGCCGTAGAGCGCGGCTACCATCATAAAAAGACACGCTTCTATTACATAAAATAAAACCGGGGCAAGCCGCTCACGCAGATATGCCGCCGGTATATGGGTTTTCTTTTCCATTTCCTAATATCGCTCCAAAAATTCTGCCATTGTAACAATCTCCGGCATCTCTACATCCAAAACCAAAAAATCCTTATCCCCTGTGACAAATACGTCAATGCCTTCCATAATCATAGTAGCCAGTATTGGTGCATCCTTTACATCGCGCATTTCCGGAAACTCACCCAAATCCAAAGTTTTCGGTGTATAAACCAACTCAAAAGGAAGTTCCATAAAAAAACGGTCAAGAAACTTCCTCTTTGCAGGAAACTTCCTGTCTGTCACAAGCCGCAGCTCCTCAATCACATAGTCACACACCACAATCTGATAACTGTCCGCCAATCGCTTTGCCAGTCCCCTTGTCTGCGCAGACGGATAGAAAATCATGGAAATAAAAATGTTGGTATCAAGCATTACCCGCAAATTAATACCTCCTTACTTCCCTTCGGATTTCCTTCATATAATCCTGCATTTCTTCCTCTGTTGCAAACCCAGCCCTTTGTGCTTCACCCGCAAACGCTTCCTCCGCCCGTTTAAATGCCAACATTGCAGAGTTTTCAAAATAGAATCTGCCATTTTCCTCGAAAATCACAATCTTATCTCCAGCTTTCAGCTTCAAAGCATTTCGCACCGATACGGGAATGGTAATCTGTCCTTTGCTGGAAAGTTTTGCTACTTCCATAATTCATCATCCTTTCAAATCCGATACTTGGTTTTCTTTACTTTCTTTACCTTTATTATATGCAACAGAATACATAATATCAATCTTTTCAGTAATGATTTTTATGGACAATAAACGAAAGCATTAATCCGTCTCCCCCAGCAGATACCCCACGCCCTTCTTCGTCTGAATCAGCTCTGACAGCCCGATTTCCCCAAGCCGCCTGCGCAGGCGGTTCATGTTCACCGTGAGGGTATTGTCATCCACAAAACACTCATTGTCCCAGAGCCGCTTCATCAGCAGATCCCTGCTGACCACGCCGCCCGACGCCTCGAAGAGTGTCTGCAAGATGCGGAACTCATTTTTTGTCAGTTCAATGCGTCCGCCGTCTTTTTCCTTCGCCACCGTCTTTTCCAAAGCTGGCGCGCAGCCCTGCGTGTCTGCCTTATCCTGCACAGATTCCGCCATCCTTTTGCGGCAGGAAAGTGACATATCCGTCATGTTTAACAACACACCCTTATACTCCAGCACCGTCCCCGGCGCCGTGAACGCATAGGCACGCCTTAAGAGCGCCTGTATCTTTGCCTGCAATATCTCCAAATCAAAGGGCTTTACCACAAAGTCGTCGCCGCCCATATTGACCGCCATCACCACGTTCATGTTATCCGAAGCCGACGAGATAAAGATAATCGGCACCTGCGACACTTTGCGGATTTCGCCGCACCAGTAGTAGCCGTTGTAAAAGGGCAGACCGATGTCCAGCAGCACAAGCTGGGGATCGCAGGATGCAAACTGCCCCATCACATCCGAAAAATCTTTGACCGTCTCCACCTCGTAGCCCCACTTTTCCAGATATTTGCCGATCTGCTCTGCGATGACTGCGTCGTCCTCCACCACAAGTATTTTGTACATTTTAATCATTACCCCTTTTCAGAAGTCCGTAAGCCAATTCGCCGCTCGCCTAGAGTGAGCAAACTCCCTCTAGCTCACTTGCGCTCATTGTATCATAACTTCGGTTGCCTATCTATACCGTTTCGGATTCTTCCGGCACAAAATTTACCCAAAAGATATAAATCTATTTGACAAAAGGCAACGAAAGTTGTGACTTCGCCGGGGAAAGCTCTCCCTCCATTGACAGCGAAAAAAACTATGCTATCGTTGTATGTAATAAAGTTAACAATTTTAAAGCATAAACGACCTATGGATTACGCCGAGTTGGCGATATCATTTATTGTTCAGAATCAAACAACAGAACAACCGAGGGCACTATAGATGACTATAGAGATAAGACCTATGTGAGCAATTCACATAGGTCTTATTTTTTAAATTACACAAAAAGAAAGAAGGAAAATCATGAACAAACGGAAAAGTAGTATGAAGAACCAATTTTTAAGAAATCTTTTATTAGGTATGTTACTGCCATTTGTCATTATTTTTTTGTAATTGCAGTACAGATTTATAATGATGTGCAGTCGGATAAAGAGGAAACTTATTCGACAATGGCGAATATGATGGCTGATAATATCAAAGAGGTAGTATTGAAATATGTTTCTGTTGTGGAGACGGCAGCAGACAATGAAAATGTAACCAGTATGGATTATGAGAAAGCAGAAGCATACCTGAATACGATTATTTCAGAGAGCGGTGATGTTTGGTCACATTTTTTGATCACAGACAGCGAGGGAACAGAAATTGCCCATACCGACGGTGAAGAACATCGTGGAACATCTATCGCAGACAGAGAATATTATATTACACCGTGGAACGAGGGCACGACCGTTATTTGTGAACCTACCTTTTCAAAGAGCACCGGAAGAAGAATTTTGGCAATCGGTACGCCGATTGTCAGTGAGGGCAAAGAAATTGGTGTATTAGTCGGATTTGTGCGGTTGGAGTACATATCATTTGTTTTAAACGAATATCGCATCACGGACAACAATTATGTGTTTATGCTGAATTCGGATGGCGCATTGTCAGCTCATCCAAATGAAGACATTGTTTTAAAGCAAAACTGGGTAACAGGAGAGTGTGATGCGTCTGTTTCTTCGGATGAAATAGATAACATGACAGAGAATCAGAGACAAGCGATTGCCAATATGATGAAGGGCGAAGAAGGTGTTGTATCCGGAAATGATTATGTTTATACATATGCTCCGGTAGGAATTGGGGGAATGTCCATTTGTATTACGGCTCCCGTTAAGGAAGCGTATGAAATCGTGAAGAACCTGCTGGGAATATTGCTCATATCCATTGTAATTATTATCATGATCGGAATTGTAACTTCTATCCTTATGGCAAAAAGTATAACAGCACCGTTTACATGGATTGCACAACAGACGGAAGCGCTTGCTCATGGAAATACCGATTTGTCAGAGTACAGGATGGGGTATTCTTCTACGAAAGAAATGATAGAATTAAAAGAAGCCATAGCGTTTCTGGCATCCAGTCTGGAAAGTATGCTTTCAAAACTGGATGTGGAATCAGAAAATATGTTAAACACAGTAGGAGTCATTGCTTCACGTGTGTCCAGTTCAAATGAAAGCGCAAATGATACATCTGCAACAATGCAGCAGCTCGCCGCAAGTATGGAAGAAATTTCTGCAACAACAGACAACATGAATAATTCTACCATAACTACGGCAGAGACAATTCTTGAAATTGCCAAAAATTCTGAGAGTGGCGCAGTATTTGCAAAAGAATGTCAGTTAAGGGCAAAAGAAAGTGAAAAGACAGCATTAGATGGAAAATCATCGACGAATGAAATGGTAAGTGAGATTCGCTCCATTATGAAAGAGTCCATTGAAAATAGCAAGAAGGTAGATGACATTACAAAGCTTACAGCAGATATTTTAAGTATTGCCAGCCAGACCAATCTTCTTGCACTAAACGCTTCGATTGAAGCGGCGAGAGCAGGTGAGGTGGGCAAGGGCTTTGCCGTTGTTGCGGAAGAAATTCGTGAATTGGCAGAGCGTTCTCGAATGACCGCCAATAACATTCAGGAAATCAGTGAAACCGTCATTGAAGCGGTAGAGAAACTGGCATCTGATTCCGGCGCCATGCTAGAATTTGTGGACGGAACCGTATTAAAGGACTATGATAAGTTTGCCGAGATTGCACAGTTTTATAGAGAAGATTCGACCCATTTGGAGAGTGTTCTCAGTGAATTTGCCGGTCAGGCAGATGATTTGCGTGAGAATACTGACGTACTAAAAGAAGGAATGAATGGAATTACCATTGCCATTGAAGAAAGTGCAAAGGGAATTGTGATGGTAGCGGAGTCAACCGCAGAACTGGTGAAAAATCTTGGTTCCATCAAGGAGGACGACAACGACAATAAGCGTATTTCAAACGAGCTGCGTCAGGAAGTAGATAAGTTCCGTCAATAAAATAATATCGGGACAGTGTCTCCCTCCATCTATCTTTTACACATGGTAGATGGAGGTTTTCTATTTCCGTTTCATTTTCCCTTCACCCAGCAAAGCTTTATCACTCACTCTTCTCCTTACCAACAATCCCCCGTACCACCAACGCAATCCCCACCACACAGCACCCGATCAGCGCAAGCCATCTGATATTGCCGTCAACCGTATCCACATTCCAGATCAAGGGTTGGAACGCGGGAAGGGAACGCTCGACCCCGATCCACCTGTTGACCAGATAGTTAGCAAAGAATCCATAAACTCCGACTAACGTCGTGCATATTCCGGCTTTCAAAAATCCGTTGCAGTTTACATAACGTATCAACAGGAACGCAAACCATGCAAACAGCAGGCACGGAAAGGATATCTTCGGCGCAAGCTGCCCAAACTCCGGGGATTTCACATACACCCCGATCACGGACATCATCAGTATATATAGGAACGTATCGACAGCCATCACCGTCAGTCCCTTGTAGCTGCCAAGCAATGCTTTTAACGGCTGCGCATATACCGCGAACGGCAGAAAGCATACCGAAAGCCCGAACAAAACCGTCGCCGAAACGAGGAAAAACCATGTCCCATGGGTGTAAATGCAGATCACCCCAAATAACAGGAACAGACTTGCCGTAAATGTCCCCATCGTCCAGAGCAGCTTATGGTCCGGCATCATCAGCGGCACAATGCTGAGGGACGACGCCGTAACCAGAGAAGCCAGCACGATAAAAAACCAGTCCAGCGCCGCGCCGGTCGCCAGATTCACAATCAGACAGACCAGCACCGGAATCATAAAAATACCTGCAATCGCCGCACCGATCACGGCGGACTTCCTCTTAAAAAGTTTTGCCTGCCTGTGAAGCACGTCCACAGCCTCTGTCTCCAGACTGTTCTCCATCTCCTCGCTCCTCATCTGCCGTAAAAGCGCGGAACAATCCGTGCAGTCCGTCAGATGTTCCTCCACAAGCCCCCTGCTCTCCTCACTACAGATCTGATCCGCATAGAGGGGAAGTAAATCCTTTATCACATTACAATGTAGTTTCATGAATCCCCATCCTTTCCATAAGCTTACATTTGGCACGGTGGTATGTGACCCTCGCCCAGCTCTCTGTCCTGCCGCAGATGCCGCTGATTTCCCGGAAAGACATCTCTCCGAAAATCCGCAGCTCAAACACCTTGCGGTAAGGCTCTTCCAGTTCTTGTAACGCCTGATGAATCTGGCAGGACGTGTCCTTGTCTTCCACTTCCCGCGCAATATCAATGCCGCTGTCGGCATCCGCATCAGACGGCATGGGTGCGGCACGCTTTGCCTGCCGACGCATTTCATCGACAAAAAGATTTCTGGCAATGGAACAGAGCCATGTCACCGCGTTTGCTTCCCCGCGAAAGGATGCGTTTGTGGTAAACGCCTTATAAAACGTCTCCTGCGTGATCTCCTCCGCCATGTGCGCCTTTCCCGCAAGCGCCATCACATAGGAATACACCCGCATATAGTACGTCTGATACAACTTTTCAAACGCCTCTTTCTCCATCTGCCATCACCTCTTTTTCCGTGCTTTCATGGGTTAGACGGATTCATTTCTGTTTTGTTACAACAATTCCACAAATTTTTTTACGTGATACATGCCATTAATGACCGAGCGCATTTTCAACCGCTTTCTTGATGACAGTGCTGGAATTGGTTGCGCCCGACACCGCGTCCACATCTATTTTCTGCTCCGCAAGCATGTCGCTGATAACCGCCTCCGTGGCTTTTCCCCGCTCCTGCCTGTGCTCCAAAATGGCAATGTCCGTCATTTTCCCGTCACTAACCGTCACCTCCACTTTTGCATAGATAAAATTCACGTCATACTCCCCGACATAGACGCCGTCGGGAATCGCGGACAAATCTACGCTGCCTATGACCGTTTCCTTTACCGCATTTTGGTAATCCGCCACGCTTTTCAGATAGACAGCCGTGCAGAGCAGACCAATCAAAAATAGGAAAATGGCGACACACATAATGACTCTTCTTTTCGTAAATTTTTCTCTCATCACTACCTCCGTAATTCCGCTTCGCGGAAAAGTTCTTCTCCCCTATTTTGCCGCGATCGAGCGGTACAGCATGGAAAATCCATATTCCAGAAACTGCCCTTTCGACAAGCCCATAGCCTTCTCAATATATGCTTCTTTGTTTGCGGCAAGCTGTATCATTCCGAACAACATGCCCCAAAAGTTAAATATGGCAGGCATGATTTCCAAGCCGCTTATCAAATCTCCCTTCTTCATGCCTTCCAGCAGGAACTCTTTTATCTTTTCATTGATCTTTTCCCCGACCCGGTAAGTCTCCTTTTCCTCCGGCAGATACTCCCGGTTTTCAAAATCAACGTTGATCTTATCCAGCACCATTTTAAAATAGAATGGAAATTCCTCCTGATACCGCACCAGTCCCTTACAGATTAAATAATACCGCTCTCGCGTGCTCTCCTTCCGTTCCAGCGCGGCGGATATGTAGTCATACAGTTTTTTCATACTGTTTAATACCAGAATGCCTACGATTTCCTCTTTGTTCTCAAAATACACATAGAGCGTCGCCTTGCTGTACCCGGCGGCTTTCGCAATATCGTCCATGGACGTGGCGGCGATCCCCTTTTCCAGAAACAGTGCCGACGCGGCAGACGCTATGTTTTCGCGGTGGACACTCAGAGGTTCTTTTTTTCTTCTGCCCATAGGTTCTCCTTTTTGAAAGTCATGAGTTTTTTTTAGAATTGATACAATTTTCCTTTTGCAGTTAATTAAACTCACGGTTTAATTGTATAAAGTATTTATTTTCTTGTCAATAGAATTATGTTTATGTTTGTGGTAAGATAAGGACATTGAACCTCTAAATAATTATTATGCTGCTATTTACCAGAAGGGAAATCATACATATGGGAAATCTGACTATTCTCTTAAACGGCACACCCGAACGTTTCCGCCCCACGGCAGAACAGGTACTGCCCTCTTTTATCAAGTTATTTGAGGACTATGTTTCACAGATTACTCCACTGATGGAGCGGGACCATGCCATGCGCAGACAGAACGCAGACGGGAGTCTGAGCGAACAGATCGGCGCGCTGGAAGAAGAAAGTAAATCGGTAAAAGACAGGCTTTTGAAAGGACACATCACCAATAATATTTATGTATCGCCATTTGACACGGTTCCCAGCACCTTTGCCTACTTTCATACTGGCGGAACGCTCCACTTTACCATGAAAACGGCAAAAAAGATTACCATTCATATTTCATTTACAGATGAGGACGGCAACGATACATACCACCGATTTATACTACGTCCCGCAGAAGGAAGGTGGCTGATTGACTGGTTCGGTTATAGCTGCGAAGGGGAAGAGGGACCATTTAAAAAATATGATCTGTAATATGACAAACCGAGCGGCACAAAAATGCCGCCCTTCCCGTAAATCCCTATGTAAAAATCACGCTTGACAGCTCCCACTATATTTCCTATACTATAGAAAAAGGGATGGGTTTTTTGCCAAGTAAAATCTTATGATTTGAAAGGGTTGCTCGTTTCTTTTTTTATGTCAATCATATCATAAAGATACATTTTTCCATCAGCATCATGTCGTATCAACATGGAAGCGTGAAATACATTGTACCGTTCTATTTCCCCACGTTCATCATACACAGGCAGCGCAAAGCGGGAATCATACCGATACCAGCCATTTGCGGCATTTCTGTTATGTTTTTCTCCAACATTTTTCCTATAATGTTTCCCAGCTGCAATCTCAATCATTTCTGGTATGCCTTGTGAGGCATTTGCCTTTGCCTTCGCATTTGCGCCTTTCAAAGAATATGTATACCGGGAACCTGTGTATTCATCTGGCAAATCCTTTCCAATATACACAATATCTTTTGTATCAGCGATTTCATAAAATTCTCCCACATAACTTGTAAGATAACGCTTAACGTCATCCCAATTTACGGCTCTTTTTCCCTTGAAAATAATATCGTTAATCAATACAATCCTATTCCCACTTAAATCGGTTATGATATTTACGTTCCTGTTCAAACCCATTTCCTCCGTTGAGTTGTCTGCCCTTATTGGTTATAACAAAATATAACATAATAGTCAACAGAAAGTCGTGAATCAATAAAACAACAAATTAACGCAGTTTTCTGCCATCATAATATATAGGGCGGCACAAAAATGCCGCCCTTTCCCCGAAACTCCTATGTTCCCTCATCATCTCTCCACCAGATGTAGCCGCCGCAAAGTCGTGACCACCGGCTTGTAGATCAGAAAGGTAATCCCCGCGTTCAGCCCGCCCTTCAACAGATTAAAGGGCAGAAATGCCGTCAGCAGCAGCGCCTCCACCGCCTCCCGCGGATAGCCCATGTAGACCGGGGCGACCAGCCAGTTCCAGAGCATCATCACCGCGATCTGGCACGCCACCCCGCAGACAAGCGCCGCCACCGCGCCACGCCGTGTGCGGTGCCTTTTGTAGAGAAACGCCGCGGTACACGCAAAAGAGCCGCTTGAAATCATATTCATCATGCACCCCCAGACGCCCGTGCTGCTGATCGTAACCATCTCCACGACCGAGACTATCACCGCCATCGCCAGTGAAGTGAGCGGTCCGAAAATCAGACCGCCGATCACGATCACCACATCCTTCGGGTCGTACTTTAGAAAAAGTACAACGGGAATGCGCCCGACCGCCACCGCTATGTACGCGAGCGCGCACAGCATCCCTACTGTTGTGAGTTTTTTTGTCCTGCTGTTTTTCATTTTCCATTCCTCCTAAAATAAATTAACACCTGAAAGTACCGATGCCTTTCAAGTGTTATAATTTTAGGTGTATTGAAAATGCCACCAGAGCAGTTGGACGATAAAGAGTGCACAAATCATTGCCAGAGTTCTTCTGACAATCTCAATACACCTTCTTTAATCCGGACTATACCGTCGGTTCTGGAATTTCACCAGCCCCCGCGCTTTCGCGCCCGCGGACTGTCACCGCCGATCGGGAATTTCACCCTGCCCTGAAGACATTACGACTATTCAGTTGTTTAAAAGAGTATAGCATACGGAAAAAGCGGACGTCAAGCTCAGTTGTTAAACGCCGTAATATTCGCCTCGTTCAGCGTGAAATCATAATAATTTAAGTCCTCCCGCCTCGTCCATCCGATCTGTTTCCAGAACGCGTTTCCGATATCGTTTTTCGTAAAAGCGATCAAAGACACTTTATTGATGTTTTCCGCCTTTAACGCCTCCATACAAAATACCACCATCGCTTTTCCGATGCCGCGCATCCGCCAGTCCTGTGCCACACACACATGGTAAAGGCATCCCCTTCTGCCGTCGTGCCCGCAGAGGATCGCGCCCACAATCCTGCCCTCCTCCACAGCCACCACGCTGGTGTCCGGGTTCCTCTCAAGAAAACGTGCCACGCCCTCTCTGGAATCGTCCAAGCTCCTTATGGCAAATCCCTTAATCGACATCCAAAGCGCTTTCACGCCATCGTAATCTTCTATCGTCATTTTTCGTATCATATGTATTCTCCGTTTCCTATATTATGTCAACCTATGTGCAAGTTATGCAATTTGCTCCTCTGCGCTCGCATCTACTTCACAATATTAGATTTATGTAAACAGCATCTCTCATAATTCCTTCTAAGTTATGTAAATCTTTGCACCAGATTTTCAGTCCAGCAGCCCATAGATCTGATACATGGAAAGCATATTTTGAAGTGCAAGTTTTCTGCCCGTCAACTGCCTGTATGTCGCCGTCTTTGTTTTACCTTCCGCCTTCAGCGTTTCCATTTTTTCCGAAACGGTCCCGTATTCCTCCTGAACCGCCTGCAGCATTTTTTCAAATTTTTCCTCCCGTTCAGACATCTTTTTCCCTCCGTCTCTTCTTCTGGTACACGGTTATATATTATGTAAACTTATTTTTGCCAATATTATGTTAACTATTATTAGTACCTAAGTTGTTTTTGCGTTATGTAAACTACTCGCCCACCAATTCCACCACCGTATACCCGTGCCCCACATAGGGCAGAAATTTCTCCAAGACATCCTTCATCCGCAGCTTCAGACTCGACGTATTCACGCAGGGGTGGCAGCCCACAAACTCATCCTGCAGAAGCTCCCTGTCGATCAGAAGCCTCACCCTGTGTTCCTTGTCGTTCATCAGCCCCATCACGCTCACAGACCCCGGCGTGATGTCCAGAAATTCTTCCATATACTCTGCCTCCGCAAAGGACAGCCGGGACACGCCAAGCTGGGCGGAAAGTTCCTTTGTCTTAAACTTTTTTAAGCCCGGCATCATCAGCAGATAAAAGTCCGTCTTCTGCCTGTTGCACAAAAACAGGTTCTTGCAGATGTGAATGCCCAGAGCCTCATCCACACCATGACAGTCATCCACGGTCGCCGCCGCCTCATGGTCCACGCGCTGATAAGATATTTTCAGCTCATCAAGTAACTCATATACCGCCATTTCCTTCAAAAGTCTACCTTTATGTGAGGGTTTCATGTCAACTGGCGTTCTTGACATCTCACGCGCCCGCAAGCCCTCTTTCTCTTCCTGTCCGCTCACTTTTCCTCCATTCCGAAGCATTCACAAATTCTTGGTTGATTCAATTGTTCTTCAAAAAATTTATGTCGTTCTTTCCACTCAATCCGTCTCATAATATAAACAGTCCGCCCACTCCTGAATGCCGATCATACCCATCCGCTCATCCGGCTTCGCACCGTCCAGTTCCCGGTAAAAGTTTGCAATCTCCGTCCCGATCCGTGAAATCTGCCTGTGCATTTTCAAATTGCCGAATAAGGCAGGACCGCCATACTCATATATTTCCGCACCCTCAAGCCAGAAAAACCGACAGCCGCGGTGCTTCTCCAAAAACATCTTTGTCTCCTCTATCTTCTCATCCAGTTCTGCTTCCGGAATAAGCCCTTTTTGCTTCAATTCCTCCAGAAAGGCATAAAGCCGCTCCACGCCCTCCTCAAAATTACCCCGCAGCGCAATTTTAAAGGGACTACCGAATATACTTGACCTTACCCTTTTGGTTTTACAGCTCACCAGAATTTTATAGGCAATGGGAATGTCATAATTATATTCCGAAATCGCCACAAACGCTTTGTCTTTTTTCGCATATAAATAAGCTCTGTTTGCCAAATCTTCTCCTCCTAATAGCCGAACGTCCCCTCCAGAGACTCGTCCTCGTCGATCCATTGTTGCACTGGAATCACCCGGTACTCATCCTCAGTATCTCTCACATACACCGTCTCGATCCCCGCATTGATGATCTGCCTCTTGCACATAGAACAGCTGCAGGAGTTTTTCACGTACTCCCCGGTCTCCGCCTCCACCCCGGTCAGATACATGGCGCTGCCGATCATTTTGTCCCTCGACGCGCTGATGATCGCATTGGTCTCCGCGTGGACGCTGCGGCACAGTTCATACCGCTCACCCCTCGGAATTTCCATCTTTTGGCGAATACACTCTCCCACGTCAGTACAGTTTTTTCTGCCTCTGGGCGCGCCCACATACCCCGTCGAGATCACCTCGTCATTTTTCACGATCACCGCGCCGTAATGTCTGCGCAGGCAGGTGGAACGCTGTGCCACCATTTTTGCCAAGTCCAGATAATAATTTACTTTGTCTCTTCTCTCCATCTTCCATCCTCCACAACGTCAACTAAAATTCTTCAGTACCATCGCCGAATAATTCTCGTCATTGTCTACCTCACAAACGAAATCGCTTCCCGCTTCCTCCTATACGCCAGCTCCACAGGCAGGTCATTCCAAAGCTCCGTCCTCGTCCCATACTTTTTAAGTTTTTCCAGAACCAATGTATCCGGGTCGGGGTACACGATAAAATCGTCCTCCTCCCCCATCTCCGGGCGCACCGCAAACGCAAGCTGTTCCGTTTCCACCGAAAACCGTGCGTTCACGCCCTCCTTATTTCCCCTCGCGTCGAGTCTGAACCACTTTTTGCAATCCCTGCTGTACACCCCGTTCAGCCCGTGATAAACCAGGACAGGAGCCGTCTTGTCATCCAAGATTACCTTCTGATAGCAAAAACCTGCCGGGACAGATTTGCATCGCAGCAAGGCGGCCAGCAAATGCGATTTTGCAAAGCAGATTCCGTGACCGGCGCGCAGCACCTCCGAAGCGGTACAGGTAAGTCTATCTTCGCCTATGTCTGCCGAATGTGAAATCTGATCCCGGACAAATTCATAGGCAGCTTTTATAAAATCCAGTTCATGATCTGCCTTTTGAGACAATGCGTCAGACAACTCTGCCACATTCTCATTATCATAATCAATCACATTGTCACGCTTTACATATGCTTCCATTTCTTCCGAGTATGGAACAATGTTCATCGCTTTAACTCCTTCCGCAAAATAATCTCCAAAGGCTCCCCCGGCAGCAACAGCGAGCCGCAGTCCACATACCCGTTCTTCCGGTAAAAAAACTGTGCCTGCTCGCTCGACAGGGTGGAGGTCAATACCATTTCATAACCGCAATCCGCCATTTCCTTCTCCCAGAAATCGAGCAGCCGTCCGCCATATCCCTGCCCTCTGTATTCCTCCAAAAGATAGAGCATATTCATAAACGGTGTCTCATCCCAGAACAAATTGTACCGCAGCCAGCCCGCAAAACAATCCTCGTGATGCATGACCAAAACCCGCTCTGCATGGATCGCGTTTGCTAATTCTGTTTCGCTGATATGCTTATCGTATTTTCTGACTGTCTCGAAATCCTTTTCGTCTGCGTATCGAATCATAGTGACATCCTCATTATTTACTGCCTCTCAAATTTTATTGCCATTACCCCGTCATCTTCCACAAACTTCCCGCCCTCTGTTCTGATTAAATGCGTTCCCACAGGAAGATGTAAATATGGTATAATGTCAGAATCATAATTACAGACCGTATTCAAAGCAAATACATGAAAATTATCCGCATCATTGCTATACGAATCGCTCTCATCGCCCTTAAAGAAATGCCAGCCGCTGTCAGGCTGATTTTCAAGCGGTTCGTCCCGAAACATGTACCCGACTTTCCAGCCTTCCTTCGATATCATATCGGAAACGATACAACCGTTCCCATTTGGTTCCTGCCAGTCGATCAGTGGCTTCACATCAACCTGCAAAAATCCATTCTCATTTTTCTTTTTTGATTTTTCAAACAACCCCATATGATTTCCCCCGTATTACTTCCACGGACGCTTGCGTCCCGTCCATCCCATTTCCTTCCAATACTTCGCGTCCCTCTCGTTAAAGCCCTTCCTCTGCATCAGATGCATGGCAAAAAACCAGACTCTTGTCTTGATTCCCGGTTTTACTTTTCCATGCCGCTTCCTGATCTTTTCCGCCAGCGCGGTAGTCGCTTTATCAATCGAAGCCCGCTTCTTTTCACTGACGCCCTTCCATGTAGTCGCGGCCACGCCTTTCCCGTATCGGTATATTTTCCCGACGCCCCAGAAAAACAGGCTGTCCGCCATATCTTTATTGGTCGAGCTAAGACCAGCGCCCGCCGCGGTGGAAATGCAGACGCCCTGCTTGCAAAACATGGATCTTGCCGGACGGTGCACCATCCACCGATACCCGCAATGGTCTAAAAACGCTTTCATAGCGCCCGTCGCGTGATACACATAGACCGGGCTTGCCAGAATGATCACATCCGCCTCATCCATCGCGCTTGTGATTGGTGAAATCGCCTCGTAGTGCGGACATTTTTTCTCACTCTCCATAAAGCACCGGTTACAGCCCACACAGAAGCTGTCAAAATCTCGCGGCAGGAAAAACTCCCTGCACTCCCCTCCGATTTTTTCGCCCAGCGCGTGCGCGATATGATAGGTGGAACCTTGGTGGCTCTGCCCGTGTATGATAACTGTCTTCATAAACTATCGCCCCCTCTAATCCCGCATTTAATTTAATCTCTGTCTCCCTATCCCATCTTCGATGCTTTCAAGAATATCTAAGTTTTCTAAAAAGTCTCGCTCAACCGATGAGTAATCATTATACTGTAACCGCCTGAATTTATCATATTCAGAATGCGCCTTATCAATAGCCTGCTTGTGAGAAATATGTCCCGTAGTTGTTAAAATATCCCGGCGGGTCATCTTTAAATAATCGTCAATCGTTTCCAACCAATCTCTCATATACATTGGCTCGTGATTCAGAGCGTGAACCTCTGCAATATCCAAATACGCTGTCACGATTTTATTAAGCGCATCCAGTTCACTCTCACTCAGATAGTTTTTTGCAACCTCTACATCAGACCGTCGAATCGTCTCGCCCTGCCACGACGTTAATCCCAAATTTTTCTTTTCCGAATCAACACGCTCATAAATCACCTCAGCTGCTGTATGTTTATGAGCCGCCCAATGCATTTTATTTTGCACCTGCCTAAAAAATAGAATGGAACTCTCCGCCTTAGGGTCATAATCTATACTGGTAGCATATATTTCCAACACTTTTCTCCAAAATACTTTTTCAGACGAACGAATATCCCTGATACGATTAAGAAGTTCGTCAAAATAATTTCCTCCTCCAAGATTTTTTAACCGTTCATCATCAAGTGCAAAACCTTTTATCATATATTCTTTTAAAATATTTGTCGCCCAAATACGAAACTGTGTGCCTCGATGAGACTTCACACGATATCCGACCGAAATTATAACGTCCAGATTATAATAAACGACCTGATAGGTTTTCCCATCTGAAGCAGTTGTTGCATAATTTGCAACAACTGCTTCCCGATTTAACTCGCCTTCCGAAAAAATATTTTTAATATGCCGCGAAATAGTGGATTTGTCTCTTTGAAACAGTTCAGCCATCTGGTCTGCCGAAAGCCAGACTGTTTCATCATCAAAACTAACTTCAATTTTTGTCAGTCCGTCTTCTGTTGTATACATTATTATATTTGCATTAGGTTTCTTATCCATCCATGATTCCTCCCCAAATGATCCCTTCGTTCAACAACCCGAAGTTACCCTAACACCATCCAGATAAAACTAACCGTCGAAAACAGATTGCAAATACAGTGAAACAGTATACTTATGTAAAAATTCTTTTTCCTATACGCGACATACATCACCGGCGTAAACGCCAAGATACGAAATATATTGTTAAACGGCAGCCAGAAATGATAGAGCGAAAACAGAACCGTTATCAGAATCGGCGTAAGCGGACCCTGCTTTTCGTAATGGGAAGTCAGATATCCCCGGAAAAACAGTTCCTCCGTAACCGGTCCGACAACGACGTTAAAAACACCGTAATAGATGCAGGTCAGCACAAGCACCGGTTTGGAAAATGATTTTAAATATTCGTAGTTCGTCCAGTCAAATCCGGCAGACAGACTTTGCAGTACACTGTTCCTTATCCCGGCAAAAATCTGGTTCTCAACAGGCGCGACAAAGGCGGACAGCAACCCCGCCACCCCAAAGAATACAAACGCGATGGCAAACGCCTTCCACCATGCCATCTTTTCCTGTCCCACAAAAGCGCTTTTCAGAGAATATGCGCCATATTCCTTTTTGCTTGCAGACAAAATGATCCCCAGTTCTAGCGGCACTAAAGTGAAAGTTCCCAGAATACAAAACAGCAGGATATACGGTATGTTGCAAACATGCCCCAGAATCAGATAGCTGGCGCTAAGTACTGCCGTGGGTATGAAAATCCTGAGTAAAAGCCCTTTCGTATCTATTTGAATCATTGCACTCAAAACCATCCCTTCCCTGTTCCTGTCACCCGGATTCCTCTCCACCCGTCTCAGCCTCTCCAGACAACCACTTCGTCATTCCGTTACGCCCTATGTACATACATCCGCGACAGTTCCGGCTCCCCGTCCCCCTGCGCCATGCAGAAAAACTCCCAGCCGTACCGCTCATAAAAGGAGTCATGGTCTGTCAGAAGGTAAAGCGTGTCGACGCCCCTCTCTTTCATATCCGCGCAGACATCGTTTAGCAGCGCGCCGGCAATGCCCATGCCGCGCCGGTCCTCCTCCGTATAGACAGCGCAGACGTTGGGCACAAGGTCTTTCCTGTCGTGAAAATCATTCTCAATCACGCCAAGTCCACCTATGATCCTGCCGTCCTCCACCGCCACATACCACTGAGGAAACGGCTTTTCCCCGGTAAGACTCTCCTCCATACTTTCCAGATATGCGGCAAGCGGTACGCCCCATTTTTTGTGAAACCATTTTGCCGCCTGCTCCTTGATTTCCGGTTGGTCCGCCAGCCGTATGATTCGGTAATCCATTTTGTGCCTCCTCTGGCTAATCTAAAGCCGGATTTTATTTTAAACATGCGAGCCGGGCTTGTCAAACAACTTTCCCCGTTCAATACCCACAGCCATTTCGTTACAATTCACACGCACACCAGATTTCGCATCTATTTACTACTATTTCGGTGTGAATTGCAACGTCTGATGCACACAAAATGCTTCAAAACGCGCATTTTGGCGCTGGCTCCGACACCATGCAGCAAGTGCATGGCGCGGCTCTAAATTGTAACTCCATTTCTTTCAAGTCTCTCATCCTCCTTAATATATCCGGCATGAAACTCCATATTGATCTGCTTCAGTTCCTTCTTTCCGTCAATGTAATCCTGATACATATCGGCAAGCCCCGCCATACAGCCGTCGCAATTTGCGCTGATATTGCCCAGTGAATCCCGGACAATCTTTTCCCTTTCTTCTCTCGTTGTCTCTGAAATCAAATAACTCATTGATAATCACCTCTCTATTCATTTCTTCGCCTTTATCAGTAAAAAATCCGGTTTATGCAGCAAATCCCTATATTCCGGATACGCTTTCAGCATGTCCGCATCCGGCAGCGGCTCGATCATTTTTTCAATCACAAAACCCGCATCGATCAATGTATTTACAATCGTCGAAAAAGTTCTATGATATTTTTTCACGTGATCTACAAACCATACGCTCTCCTTTTCACCCTCAATACCATAGTCTGCGAGATTTACATAGATTTTCTTTCCGTTTTCGTCCCTTGTCCATCTGTCGCCCCCGGAATGACAGGTGCACAGCGGATTCTCCTGTGAGAAGACAAGCACGCCGCCTTCATCCAACAGCTGATATATATTTTCCACAACGCCCGGAAAATCTTCTACATAGTGAAATGCCAGCGAACTGACTACCACATCAAACTTCCCGTTCAGCCGCTCAATATCCTCCATCGGCATATGTATATATGTTATCTTTGGATGCGCATTCTCCTTTTTCGCAACCGCAAGCATCTTCTCAGAAATATCGATTCCCGTCACATGATCGGCGCCCGCCTCCATAAAATATTTACAATGCTCTCCAAAACCACAGCCCAGATCCAATACCTTTCTGCCGCGCAAATCCGGCAACAGGGAAAGCAGCGCCGGAATCTCAAACAACTTGTTTGCATTCACTTCATTATCTCTGATCTTTCTGTATCCCTCGAAAAAAATTTCATTATCATATATGTTCTGCTTCGCCATATTGCATCACCCCATCCTCCCAAGACGCCTGCACGCATAACTATACATCATAAATGAATAATATACAACTTTTTTTCATTTTATACATAAATATCGCAAATATTCATATAAAATATGCATAAATTTACACTTGCATTCTCGCCCGTCCTGTTGTATATTGTTTTAAGGGCAGACGCGGTCCGCCATTTTCCGGCAGACGCTATGCACCCACCAGAGAACCGTAACAATATAAAGTATAATACATATTTCAAATGGAGGAAACGAAAATGAAAGAAAAAGTAGTTCTTGCGTATTCCGGCGGACTTGATACGACCGTGATCATCCCCTGGTTAAAGGAAAACTTCGACTATGAAGTCATCTGCGTGTGCGGCAACTGCGGGCAGGCGGAGGAGCTTGACGGTCTTGAGGAGCGCGCCCTCTCAAGCGGCGCGTCCAAACTCTACATCGAGGATCTGACCGACGAGTTCTGCGACGACTTTATCATGCCCTGTGTACAGGCGCACGCTGTCTATGAAAACAAATACCTGCTGGGCACATCCATGGCAAGACCCGTGATCGCCAAGAAGTTAGTCGAGATTGCCCGCAAGGAGGGCGCTACCGCCATCTGCCACGGCGCTACCGGCAAGGGCAACGACCAGATCCGTTTCGAGCTGGGCATCAAGGCGCTTGCTCCCGACTTAAAGATCATTGCCGCATGGCGTAATGAAAAGTGGACCTTAAACTCCCGCGAGGAGGAGATCGAATACTGCAAACAGCACGGCATCAACCTTCCCTTCTCCGCAGATTCCAGCTACAGCCGCGACCGCAACCTCTGGCACATCAGCCACGAGGGCTTAGAGCTGGAAGACCCTGCCAACGAGCCCAACTACGAGCACCTGCTTGTGCTCGGCACCACGCCGGAGAAGGCTCCCGAGGAAGGCGAGTACGTGACCATGACCTTTGAGAAGGGCATCCCCACTTCCGTAAACGGCAAGAAGATGAAAGTTTCCGAAATTATCGCCACCTTGAACGAGCTGGGCGGCAAGCACGGCATCGGCATCGTCGATATCGTGGAAAACCGCGTGGTCGGCATGAAGTCCCGCGGCGTGTACGAGACGCCCGGCGGCACCATCCTCTACGAAGCCCATCAACAGTTGGAAGAGCTGATTCTCGACCGCGACACCTACGCGCTCAAGGCTGACCTTGGCAATAAATTTGCTCAGGTGGTATACGAAGGCAAGTGGTTCACTCCACTTCGCGAGGCGCTGCAGGCGTTCATCGAGTCCACACAGCGGTATGTGACCGGCGAAGTGAAATTCAAGCTCTACAAAGGCAACATCATCAAGGCAGGCACCACCTCTCCGTACACGCTCTACAACGAGAGCATCGCCTCCTTCACCACCGGCGACCTCTACGACCACCACGACGCGGAGGGCTTCATCAACCTCTTCGGCTTATCCTGCAAGGTTCGCGCCATGAAGATGCAGGAGCAGGGGGAGAAGCTGCTCTGATCTGAAAAATAGAATCATGGAAACACCCCGCAGCACACTTTCAGAGTATGCCGCGGGGTGTTTTTTCCTTTTTTTTTCTTCCCAAATGTGATATGATGTACGCGAAAGCAATGAGCAGTGCGCAGACGGTAGATAAATGGAGCGGGGAGCTTGCTCACCGAAACATTTATCTAATTGGATGCATAGGGCGAATGCCCGCGAGCGAGGAAAATCGAAGATTTTTCGAGCTTGCACTGCGTTCTAAAGTGCATACACAATAGATAAATGGAGCAGAGAGTCTGCTCCCTGAAACGCAAAAGGGATTTTCTTGTACACATGAACGTAATTACACTGATTACCATATATTTAGCAGTCATTAATTTTATAAGTTTCACCGTTATGGGAATAGATAAGCTCAAGGCGCGCAAGCGCGCATGGCGCATTCCGGAGTCCACGCTTTTTGTGCTCGCCATCATCGGCGGCAGCGTCGGCTCGATCATCGGAATGCACCTGTTCCGCCACAAGACGAGGCACTGGTATTTTCTGTACGGGATGCCGGCCATCCTGCTGATCCAGATTCTGATTGTGGTGGCGCTGATTTCATCCCCGATTGAATTTATGATTCTCTGACCGGACAAATGTCGGAAAATTTCCGAAAACCATTCGGTTTTTCGGGCATCTTTTAAAATATAATAATTATGGAGGGTTCTATATGCATATCGCGGTTTGTGATGATAATATTGCGGACAGAAAACAGATGGAGCGGCTCCTCGGGCGCGCCTCCGACAGACGGCTCCACACGACAGGCGTGCTCTATATTGATTCCTACGGAAATGTGGAGGCGGTGTTACGTTCTCCCATGCTCTACGACGCCTTTTTCATCGACATGACGAACGGACCTGTGAACGGCTTCCAGCTTGCGAGAAAGCTGATCGACGCGGGTGTTGTGGCTCCTATTGTGCTGTGTATCTCCACCATCGACTACCCTTCCGTCATCGAGGCAGCTCTCGCCAAAGTGCCGGACGACGTCACGGAAGCCTCCAACCACGATATCCTGCGCAGACAGCTCCAGAAACAGATTCTCTATCTGAACAAACCGATCAAGGTGAACGAACTGGATGAGATGCTGGATCACGCGCAGAGCCTAAAGGCAGAAACGATTCCCACCATAGAACTGCGCGGAGAGAAGGACACGCTCTATGTCCATGAGGATGAAATTCTCTACGCGGTGAAAAGCGGCAACTATCTCCATGTGGTGCTGACGGAGGAACGCTCCCTTGACATCTTAAGCACTCTGCCCAATCTCCACGCGCAGATTTCCATGTTCACCCATTTTGTTATGATTTCCGAGCACTGTTTAGTCAACATAACTTCCGTAGAAAAGGTTTCCATGTTAAAGCTTATTATGAAGGATGGGAAAACATTTTCCGTGTCGCCGCTGGAACTGCCCAAAGTAAAGAAGGCGCTCAGAGGAGAATGCCGCTCCTAAGGCATTCTCCCGAGTGAGATTTAGTACTTCTTGGCGTCCCGTCCTATGGCGGGACGTCTTTAGAAGTACTTCTCACTCTGTTATAGGGTCACAATCACCCCGCCGTCGTTGGCATACATGCTGCTGACCCCGGCGGTGTCCATAACCAGAATCCGTTTATAGGAGGCGCGCTTCTCCATCAGACTGCGCATATACGCCGCCCGCTCCGCACAGTTACAGTGGGTAATCATCAGCGTTCTCTCCTCCGGGTTCTCCACATCGCCCACGATAAAGTCCGCCATCCGGGCAAGCGCCTTATTGATGCCGATCGCCTGTCCCTTCTGTTCAATGACGCCCCAGTTTCCCACCATCACAGGTTTGATATTTAAGGTAGATGCCACCAGTGCTTTCACACCGCTCAAACGTCCGTTCTTTCGGAGCGTTTCCAGATTATCCAGCACAAAGTAGGTGCGCATCTTCCGCTTAAAGGTCTCTACCGCCTTCACCGTCTCCTCAAAGCCAAGCCCCGCTTCCTTGCAGGCGATGATCTTTTCCACAAGCTGGGTCTCCCCGCAGCTTGCGGACTCGGAGTCCACCACATGAATCTTCTTCTCACCGTACTTTTCGCTGTAGAGGCTCCTGCCCAGCTCCGCGCTGTTATAGCTGCCGCTCAGATGGGAAGAAAGGGTCACCGCATAGATTTCATCCGCCCCGTCATGGTATGCCTCCCGGAATCTCTCCGGGGAAGGGCAGGACGATTTCGGGCACTGGGGGTAATCCGCCACCTTCTGCAAAAACTCCTTCTGATTAAAGTTCTCGTCGTCCTGAATGATATAATCGCCCACTTCCAGTCCCAGCGGAACGATCTCAAATCTGCTGTCATTTTTATATTCCACAGGCAGCTCACAGCAGCTGTCCACCACAATCTTATAACTCATAAAGCCTCCGCAACCGTTTCACATAGTATTTATTACTACTTATACTATCATAGAATACCCCATTTTGTAAATCATAAAAATCGAGTGCCCATGCGCGGAGGCTCATAAGCTAAGACTGTCCAGAAACGACTGAATAAAGGGCAGCGCTGCCCCGACTGTAATATTGTGTCTGGGCATTTTACTGATCCGCAGAAAATCCCTCTCCTCTGAAAACGGCGTCATATCCCGTATTTTTTCATGCAGAAAAAGAATATCCTGCTCACACATATATTGGGCAAGATAACCGCCGAAGATAAAGTCCGTGTCAAAAATCAGATGGAGCATGTTGACCGCATCGGCAAGGTTGGTCAGATACGTCTCCCACCGCTCCGCATATGGCGTCTCATTATGCCTCACCCCTTCAAAAAATGCTTCCGGCGTCTCATCCGTATCGAGAAGGGCAGTCATAGACAGGAGCGTTTCCATACACCCCTGTCTGCCACAGTAACACCGTTTTCCTCCCGCTCTCATCTGCATATGCTCTATCGTTGCACTGTGACCATGCTTTCCCGGCAAAATAACGCCCCGCGAGATAATTGCCGCCCCCAGATGCTTACTCAGGGAGAGATAAAAGGCATCCGTCAGTTCCGGGGATACCCACAGCTCCGAAATGGCTGCGCTGTCCGCATCGTGAATAAAACAACAGGGAAACGGAAGATGCTCAGAAAATGCCTCAATAGAAAGTCCCGTGCAGGAAAGGATTTCTCCGTATAGGATAGTCTTCCTGTCCGGCGTCGTCAGACCCTGCACGGCAAAGCCAATGCCCAAAATCTGCTCGTCTGCTATGGAAAGATCGTTCTTGAATGCCAGAATCCCGGAACATACGGCTCTGAAATAGGATTCCTCATTTTGAAACGGAATTGTCTCAGCCTTACGACCGATCTTTTCCCCGTAAAGATCGACCGCAATCATTTTTATTTCATCCTTCAGGATTTCCACACCAACACTGACACGATAGTCGGGAACAATCGCATAACCAGATGCCTTCCTGCCGACGAACTCCGTGTCTATCTGCCCGTCTTTGCGAATCAGCCCGCCCTCCTCCATGGCTGACAGATTTGTGGTGATGGTAGGTCTGCTAAGACGCAGGTCGTAGGCAATGTCCTGTTGTGAAACCTTTCTGTTCTCATAAATATATTGGTAAATCAGACTTCTATTATTCTGCTTAATCTGATTGGGCGTAATACTTTTCTTCATAAATTCTCTCCCATTTTGTAAATTAATTTTACAAAATTATATCTTAACACATTCCGTCCGCCATTACCATGCAGCATTTTCTACAATTTAAATCGCACAATAATTGTCTATTATTACAGATTGACTAATTTTATCGGTTCCTTTAATATGTAAATATAATTTGATAAATCATTTTACAAAATAATTTAATTAAAAGGAGGGTAATCATGGGAATTATCGAAAAAATGAAACTTGACGGAAAAAAGGGATTTGTTACCGGCGGGGCGAGAGGCATCGGCAAGAGCACCGCTACCGCGTTTGCCGAGGCAGGCGCGGACATTGCGATCGTGGATCTCGACATTGACGAGGCGAAAAAGACAGCCGCGGAGCTTTCCGGCAGTACGGGCAGAAAAGTGATCGCAATCGGATGCGACTGCACCAGCCCGGAACATGTGGACGCTATGGTACAGCAGGTCGTCGACGAGCTCGGCGGACTTGATTTCTGCCACAACAACGCCGGAATCTGTATCAACGCCCCCGCCGAAGAAATGACTTACGACCAGTGGAACAAAGTGATCAACATCAATCTGAACGGCATATTCCTCACCGATATCGCAGCCGGAAAATATATGCTGGCACATGGCGGCGGTTCCATCATCAACACGGCTTCCATGTCTGCCCATATCGTCAACGTTCCCCAGCCCCAGTGCGCCTATAACGCCTCAAAGGCGGCCGTGATACAGCTCACGAAATCGCTGGCAATCGAATGGGCAAAGCGGGGTGTTCGCGTAAACAGCATCAGCCCCGGATATATCGGGACAGAGCTGACGCTCAACTCTCCCACGCTGATCCCGCTGATCGAAAAGTGGAACGCGATGGCTCCGCTCGGAAGAATGGGAACCCCGGAGGAACTGCAGTCCATATGTGTCTATCTGGCGGGTGATACCAGTTCCTTTACCACAGGTTCCGACTTTATTGTCGACGGCGCATTTACCTGTTTTTGATAATCCGCAAGGTATTTCTGAATAATGGGGAAAGGTGGAAACCAAAAAACTATGAAAAAATGGGGACAGGGGCGGCCATATTTTCTTCTGGGCGCCGTCCCTTTCGCCGTCTTTACGTTTCTGACATTTTATATTCCGAATTGGGACGCTAGCGGCAGACTGATCTGGGCATACGTGACTTACTGCTTACTCTGCACCGCCTACACCGTGGTCAATATCCCTCTCAACACAATCGTCCCGCGGCTGACCTCCGACATCCATGAAAGAGACATACTGGTCTCGACAAGAATGGTATGCGCACTGGTCGGAACCGCCATTGTCATGACAATCACAGAACCACTTGTACGGTTCTTTGGTCAGGGAAATGAGGCGAAGGGCTACCTTCTCACCATGACCGTCTACGGGATTGCCGCCATGTTCATCTTCTTTTTAACGTTCGCAAGCACAGAGGAGGTTGTGCCGCCGACAATCAGCCAGAAGCATTCTTTCCGGCTTACCGATGCTGTTTTTACTTCCGGCTCTGGAAAAAAGATACAGCAAACGAAATCTTATGTTTTTCAGCATCGCTTTATACATAGCCGGCGATCTGCTGATCTTTGCCGGTAAAAATTCAGCCGCCTGCCTTCTGGTCGGTCTTGTCGTTACCGGGCTTGGCATCTACGGTATTTTTGGAATCACCTTCGCCATGCAGCCAGATGTCATAGATTACTCGGAATATAAGAAAAATGCAAGTGTGGCGGGTCTGATCGCCGCGTTTCAGGGATTTTTTGTCAAAGGCGGCATGGGGCTTACCAGCTTCGTCATCGGCGCTTTTTTGAAAAACGGCGGATATGTTGCCAATGCGGTGCAGACGGAGAAATCTCTCGCTTATATCCAGATCTGCTTTATCTGGATTCCCATCGCTCTGTGCGCGCTGATTGCCGTCTGTACCTATTTTTATAAATTGGACAGTCTGCGCACGGAAATGACGTTGGAGCTGGACGCAAGACGCGAAAGCAGGAGGTCATGATGAGATACAAAGGCGCCATATTTGATATGGATGGTGTTCTCTTTGATACGGAGCGCATTTACCAGCAGACATGGCAGGAAATCGCCGCCGAAAGGGGACTTTCCCTTTCTGGCGGTTTCCTGCAGGCCGTTTCGGGAACAAACGGGGCACAGATGCGGCATGTCATCGAGGAATACTACCATGTTTCGGATGGCGCCCCCATTATCGAGCAATGTATGATGCGGATGAAGCAAAAACTCTCCGTACATGTTCCGATGAAAAAAGGGGTGCAGGAAATACTGGCATTTTTTCAGGAGCAGGGCATCGACATAGCTGTAGCCAGCAGCAGTTCTGCTTTGCGGATCGAATCAAACCTCCAAATTACCGGCATACGGGATTATTTTTCCAAAATCGTAAACGGGTCAGAAGTTACACGCGGAAAGCCCACGCCGGATATTTTCCTGCTTGCGGCAAAAAGGCTGGGACACGCTCCGAATACATGTTCTGTATTTGAGGACAGCGTGAACGGCATAACAGCCGGTCATGCGGCCGGCTGTTTTACGGTAATGGTTCCTGACCTGATCGCAGTGTCGCCTTCCATAAAACCTCTTTGCTCCGCCATATGCCAGGATCTGGGCGAAGCGGAAGAAAAGATACGCCGCCTGATAACAGAACACGAAATCATTCCATAAGCTCTGCCAGCTAAATGGAATAGACTTTACACTTCCCCGCAAAACCGCTATAATTATGATACCAATTAATAATCATATCAATTAAAAGGCGGTGAAAGAATGGTAGCAGATATGGGAATGACAAATAAACAGTTTCAAGGTTTTATCCGACTTGCTTTAGGATGGCTTGAAAAGGCTTTGGAAGAATCGCCAGACAATAAAAATCTTCAGGCATTAATAGACATATTTCAATCCATGTTAGAAGATGACTAAAACGATAAAATAAGCAGAATGAAACTAATAAAACAGAAAGGCTGCACATGATCGCATTGCAGATAAAAAACATCAAACAATTCATGAACCAGTTTCTTGCCGGGGACGCCTTCGACTCCTTTTTGCTGGAGCAGGCCTCCATCAGCACCTACAACACCTTCACCATAGACGGTCGCGAAAACAGGGCGTTCTACACATCCGAAGAATGGGACGACGGGGAAACCAGACCCTACGAATTTTCACAGTGGAAAAAGATACGTCCTGTCTGTTTTGATCTGATCAAAGGGAAGCGCACGCCCGCGGCATTTCACTTTGTGCTGCATCTGATTCCCGAATACACGGCGTCCCTTCTGGAAAAGGGCGATACTGCCGTCACCCCGGATCAGGTAAAGGCATTTGTGCTCAACATAAAATATGACGGCACGTCCCTCACGCTCATCACCGGCACCGCTTTCCAAGCTTTTCTCATGGATAAGACGCCGGATGCGCTCTGGGACAGAGCCGTCAGACAATTTTTAAGCAAGCGGCAGATTGACTACAGCGAGATGTAAGTCTGCCATGCGGAGAATGCCTGTATTTTGGGCATTCTCCTGTGTGAGAAAAGTCTGCAAAGCAGACTTAGTACTTCTTCGCGAAGCAGCCCTTGCTGCGAGTGATTAGAAGTACTTCTCACACTACCACCAGCCCCGCTGATAATAATGCAGGGAAAACTCCGCCGCCGCCATCACCATGGCGAAGAGGAGCATCACGACCATCATCAGGATTGCCGGGAAATCATATACAAACTTGCATTTCTCCGCATTGCTTTTATGATTCTCCACCAGAATCTCCACGCCCAGAAGGACAAAAACCACGGGCCAGAACTGGAAAATCAGCTCATAGTGCAGCGTCGGAACCACCATATGTATGAGGAACAGCACGCCGAACAAAATCAGCGTCATCCCGAAAGTTACAGAGCCGACCCGGCGGGTTCGCAGCGTCCCGGATTCCTCCCTGTACAAATCCTTTTCCTGCATATCCATAGTCTACTCCCCCCCCTGCTCATTTTTTTGCGCATTCCCTGTATCCGCGCCCTGACCTTCCACATAGTACGCTTCTGCATTCTGTCCATACGCTTTCTGCGCTCCCGAATCAGCCTTCCACTCTCCCACAATCTCCCCGGGCAGCGCCACAGGCTTTCTATCATCGTCCGCCTCACTCCTCCTGTCAATATCCGCAGACTCAAACTTCTTTCCGCGAAGGAGCGACACGCCAAACCAGATGATCGCTACGGCTATGGCAGCCCTCGGCAGCCTGTCTCTCGTAAAATAATAGATATCCCTCATAACCGGATTATCCCAGCCCACGTAACTTCTCACCATACCAAAAACTTGATCCCACAGCATACAGATGCCGAGCACAATACAGACCACCGCCGCGATGTTGCGGTTTCTCTTATTCATATTCAGCTTAAAGCGGCTGGTATCCCACGCACCGATGCCGAAGAGGTATTCATCCTCCAAAGCCGCAAACTGCCCTGCATCCATCCCGCCGATATTGTTGGCATGGAAGAAAGCGTATATGTAGAGTGTGACGGGAAATACCGCCAGCACGGCGATTTCGGTTATTCCAACCACAGCGATCAGCCCCATAAACCCAAGCATAAAGCTCAGCCCCATCTTCATCAGTCCCATATACATATGTCCCGCCCCCGGACAGAGGGAAAATACAAACAACATAAATCTGTTCTTCTGCTTTTTCATCTCATCAATCCTCCCAAGTTTTATAATTTGTAATCTTTTCCGAAATGTTTCTGAAATACTTCCTTCTCGCGTCCGCTCTCTGCTGCCCTGCCAGATACCGTCTCCATGTTCTCTCGATATCCCGCTGTGTCTCAAGCGCGTCCCGCTCCCATTCGTCCACGCTCTCCGTTTCCTCTTCATACAGCGTTCCCAGAATACCGGGCTGCGGCATCCGCGGCGTTTCCACCCCGTCCACAGGCACGAGGAAGAGTACCGCCAGAGCCGCCGCCATCCCTACCAGAACTTTAGCACGGTAAGAAAAAAGCGCGCGCTGTCTTTCTTTCCGTTTTCCTTCCTGTATGTGCGAAAATATATTTCCCCTCAAATGTCCCGGCGCGTGCAAAAGTTCCCGTTCTTCAACGGTCTCAATCAGCCGCATCAGTTCTTCCTCAGTCAAAGGAGCCGGGAGGGAAGCGTCACATCTATTCATTTTTTTTCTCTCTTCCGTCATATTATGTATCATGCGCCCTTCTCCTTTTCATACATCCTGCGAAGCATGGTTCTCGCCCTATAAATCTGCGTCTGTATGGTCTTTTTCTTAACGCCCCTCCGCCTCGCGATCTCGCCCGCATCCAGCTCGTCATAATAGTAAGCCTTGGCAATTTCATCATAGGGCGGTTTCAGGGAAAGACATCTGGAAAGCAAAATCTCCTTCACTTCCTTTTCCAGACAGATGCTCTCCGGCGTCTGCCAAACCGCCGCCTCATGCTCCCCGGCTGCTCCTTCACTCATGCTGGAAACCGTTCCCGCGCCCCGGCCTGAAGACGCTCTCCCGTCAGGCCCCCTGGCGCTTTCAAATCCCGGATCCGCCGTAGGAATGCTGCGGCGCCCCGCGCTCTGCATATAGTCCAGGCATTTGTTGGTGGCGATCCGACAGACCCATGCCTTTTCATACCTGCCGTCAAACTCCCCAAGATGCTTATAGGCCGACAGGAAGGTTTCCTGCGTCAAATCCTCGGAGGCAAAATAATCTGCTGTCATCTTATAGCATATTGAAAAGACAAGATGCTGGTAAGAATCAATCAGCGCTGACAATTGTTCTTCCCTGTTGATGTGCTTTGCCCCCTTTCTCCGCCTGTTTTTTTTTGCACTTATATATATTAACGGAGCTGTCCCCGCATTGTCTTCAACATTTTACAATTTTTATTTCTTGGGCTTCGGTTTAAAGATAAGGCTTGCAATATATCCGAACACCAACGCCGCCGCGCATCCCACCGCTCCCGTCTTAAAGCCGCCTTGGAACAAGCCTATAAACCCGTTTTCGTCCACGGCCTCCTTCACGCCCTTCATCAGAATATTGCCGTAGCCGAGAAGCGGCACACTGGCTCCCGCCCCCGCAAACTCCATAAAAGGCTCATACCATCCGACAAAACTGATCACTGCGCCCACGCATACCAACAACACCATGACACGCCCCGGCAAAAGCTTTGTTTTCTCTAAAAGAACCTGCACCAAGGCGCAGATCAGGCCTCCCACCCAAAATGCATTGAAATAATCCATCCCGTCCCTCCATGATTCAGACATCTTAGCGCCCTTTTTCATCCGGCACTAAAATTCTTCTTATTTGTCACAGCAAAGTCAAAAGCTAAACTGTAACATTAGTTTCTGCCATTTGGGAAAGATTATGCAGCATAAAAATTTTTCTGTCTCCTGCCGGGAGAACCTATGAAATAGTAAAAGGGAACGCGCCCTTATGCAATCAGGATACGTTCCCACTATTCTTTCTTTTGTAATTCTTATGATGCCGCGTTTCCCGCTTATCGGAAGGCTGCCGAAATTTTCTCCACAATCTCCCGAATTGACATCCCTGCGCACTCCAACATAATATCGGCATATTTTTCATAAAGCGGCAGCCGCTCCGCATAAAGCGCGTCCAGATCCTGCCCTTCTTTGAGCGTCACGCCCCGCTCCGCAAGGTCGCCAAGCCGCTCTCTGATCTCCTCCAGCGGAAGCGCCAGATACACCACCGTGCCGATCTGCTTATAATGCGCCATCGCGTTCTCACCGTAGACTGCGCTGCCCCCAGTGGCAATCACCGTGCGCTCCTCCTCCATGGATTCACCCACGGTTTCCTCCAACGCCCAGAAGCCTTCCACACCGCGCTCCTCTATGATCTCGTGCAGAAGCTTTCCCTCCCAGCTTTGGATCACCAGATCCGCATCCACAAAGGCGTAACCAAGCTTCTTCGCCAGCACCACGCCCACCGAGCTCTTCCCCGCTCCGGGCATACCGATCAGTATGATATTATTTCCGATCATAACTTATGTAAACCTCTCTTGCGTAATTTTATCGCATCACTTGTTGACGCGCGTCATCATACTTTATGTAAACCACTATCCTGCGCAGATGTTTCTTTACTTCAGATAAGCCATAACTTCCACTTCACACAAAACATCCTTCGGAAGCTGCTTCACCGCCACACAGCTTCTCGCCGGTTTCTCTGTGAAATACTTTTCATACACTGCATTAAACGCCGCAAAGTCCGCCATCTCCGCCAGGAAACAAGTGGTCTTCACCACTTTCGTGTAGTCCGTGCCCGCCTCCGAAAGAATCGCTCCCACGTTTTTCATTGCCTGCTCCGCCTGCTCGGTTACATCCTTGCCTTTGATCTCCCCCGTAGCAGGGTCGATCGGAATCTGCCCCGACGCGAAGAGGAAATCCCCCGCGATAATTCCCTGAGAATAAGGGCCGATCGCCGCCGGCGCTTTGTCTGTCGATACTTTAGTTAACATAATACTTTCTCCTTCCTTTGCCATTTTATATTCTGCGGAGAATGCCGCATTTCAGGCATTCTCCTACGTGAGACTTAGAACTTCTCCACGAAGCAGCCTCTGCTGCTGAGTTTTAGAAGTTCTTTTCACTCTCTCCAAATCTTGCTTTTACATAAAAGCCTCTGGCGTTCTCGATGACCTCCGTCACTACGCCCTCCCGCTCAAGCATCCGCTCCCGGAACGGAAAATTGCCGGACATGGCAAGGGACGGGTCGATCGTATAATAATAATTGCTTGGAAGAACGCCCTCGGTCACCGTCACCCGGTCGCCCTCTTTGAGAAGCCCCGGACGCTCCATCTTAAATTCCATCTCTCTCATGCCGATCCCCGCTTCCTGTCCATTCCTTTTATCCAACAATTATTATAATCATATTGAAAGATTTTTCCAAGTAAAATATTCAACTCAGGTTCAGAAGCAGATTTCATAGTTACAATTCACATTTATATAATAACTTTCCGGCAGCTTCTTCCACCCTTCCCCGCCGGTACAGATTGCGCTTTTTTCGGTATACTTTGCAAAGCGGATCCCTCTCTTTCTCTGCTATACTATATAGGAGTATGCTGACGGATCAACGGACGCATGAATTTGCGCCGGAAACGTCCCGCAGCGAACCACCTATAACAAAAAGCAAATGAGGACCAGTCATGAAGATACCGAGAGAGAAACGCAGCAAAAAACAGAAACAGTCAAATACCGACACACAGTGGAAGGCGCTTCTGGAAAATGAGGCGGAAGCCAACCGATACGCCGCCAAATGCCTTGCCGTATGCGCGGGCGTGGGCGCTCTGGCATGGCTGTTCAACATCCTTGGCATCTTTATCATCCCACCCATGATCATGAACATCGGTATGCCTTTCACCATCCTGTTTTTCCTGATACCGACGCTGCTCTGCCGGATCACGGGCGGCACGCCTTCCTGGCTGAAATACGGCATTGTCGTCTGCGGTATTATCAGCATTTTTATCCTGTCAAGCGCCATGCCCAAGCACGGCGTGCTGGCATGGGCAGTGCCGATTGCTCTGAGTTGTCATTATTACAGCCAAAGTCTGACCAGGCTTACGCTTGTGGCGTCCTGGGCGCTTTTTTCCGCCTCCATCTATGTGGGCATGTACATCGGCGAGGGGGATCTGAATCTGATGATCAATGAGCCCGATATCACAAAACGGGTTATCACCGATAAAATGCTGTTTGAGGCCACCCTCTTTTTCGTGCTTCCCCGCGCCCTGATTCTGCTCGGCATTTCTTCCATCTGCACTACGATTGCCGCGAGAACAAGGCGTCTTCTGGAACGGCAGATTAAGGACAGCGAAGAACGGCAGCGCATCTCCACGGAGCTTGACGTGGCGACCCGGATTCAGGCCGATATGCTTCCCTGTATTTTCCCCGCCTTCCCGGAGCGTCCCGAGTTTGACATCTATGCCACCATGAATCCCGCAAAGGAGGTAGGCGGCGACTTCTACGATTTCTTTATGGTGGACGAGACGCATCTGGCCATCGTGATTGCCGACGTTTCGGGAAAAGGCGTGCCTGCCGCTCTCTTTATGGTGATCGGCAAGACGCTGATCAACGACCACACAAAACCCGGTGTCGATTTGGGCGAAGTCTTTTCGGAAGTCAACGAACTGCTGTGCCGCTCCAACAACGAAGGGCTGTTCATCACCGCCTTTGAGGGCGTTCTCGACCTTGTGACCGGGAAATTTACTTTCGTCAACGCGGGACATGAAATGCCCTTTATCGCAAAGGCAGGCGGTATCTACGAAGCTCATAAACTGCGCCCCGGCTTTGTGCTTGCCGGCATGGAAGATATGGTATATCAGAGCGGGAGTATACAACTTTCCCCGGGGGACAAAATTTTTCAGTACACGGACGGCGTGACCGAGGCCACCAACGCGGCCCATGAGCTTTACGGCATGGATCGTCTTTCCGATGTGCTCTCCAAAAATACCGATAAAAAACCTGCGGAACTTCTGCCCGTCATAAAGGCCGACATAGATGCCTTTGTGGGTGAAGCCCCGCAGTTTGACGATATTACCATGCTCTGTGTGTCCTACCTGAAAAAGCTGGAAAATCCGCAGGCGGTTTAGATGTTATTCCAGTTGAGGGATTCGTCTGCGGAAGCATCCTCCAGCGCCGCATGTACCTTTTCCATCAGGATATCCTCGTCGATGGGCTTCACCACATAGTCCTTCGCGCCTCCCGCTACCGCCCTTACCACATGGTTTCTGTCGTTGTTGGATGTCAGGAAAATAACAGGCACATTCTGCAGATGCTCCTTCTCCTTAATCATTTTCAGCATCTCATACCCGTTGATCTCCGGCATGTCAATATCCAGTATGATCAGATCAGGCGTCCTGTCTTTTAAAAACTGGAGCGCCCGTCTGCCGCCGTTAAACACATGCAGATCATACTTTTCACCAAGCACCTTAATCAGCATTTTCAGGACTATGCCGCTGTCGTCCACCGCCACGATAAGTTTCTTGTTAAACGCCATTTCCGTCTCCTCCTTTTTCTCTCAGTAAGGCAATCGCTTTCTCCTCGTCAAATTCATCTTCCAAAGCAGTCAGCGCCTGCTTTATGCGCTCACGCATTTCGGGCTCCAGCGGATGTTCCATCCACGCCCTCAACTTCTCTACCGCCTGATTTGTCTCAAAATCATCCAGAAGCGCCGCCACAGCCTCAAGATCGTCCTCCGAGAGCGCTAATATCTCGCCGCCTTCTGCCGCAAGGTATTTTTCCTCTTCCCCCGCGCCGTACTTTTCCGAAAATTTCTGAAAGCTCATAATCGTTTTATCCCAGAGCAGCGCCAGTTCTTCAAAATGAGCATCCACATAGACCTCATTTCCCGCCTTGCTCTGCTTTTCATGCGCAAACGCCATATCCGCAAGCTGCTCCGCGCCGAGCGTCCTCGCATTTCCCTTTAAGCCGTGCACCAGAATTGCGTAATCCGGTAAGTGACCGTCAGCGAGAAACCGCCGCATGTCTTCCTGTTTGCCTCTGTCTCTGATAAACAGCCGCACAAGCTCAAGATACATTTCCAGATCGTTTTTGGCATATTTCATGCCGTTTTCCAGAGAAATGCCCTCTTCCAGAAAAGCTTCCCGATCCGCCTGCGCAATTTTCTCCGCCGTCTCCCGCCCGCCGGAGGCTGCGTCTTTTACCAGTTCTCGCGGCAGATACTTTGCTGCTGTCTGCTCCAGCAGGTCGCCGTCGATGGGTTTGGTCAGAAAGTCGGCAAAGCCTTCCTTCAAATAACCTTCCCTCGCCCCGGAAAGCGCGTTTGCCGTCAGCACAATCACCGGCGTATCTTTGTTGGGAAAATCCGTCATCTTTTGTATCTCATGAAGCGTTTCAATGCCGTCCATCTCCGGCATCATGTGATCCATAAATATGATATGGTACGGTTCTTTCTTCACAAGCTCCAGACACTTTTTCCCGGAATCCGCCGTTGTAATCTTCATCTTCGTGCGCTTTAACAGCGACTTGAATACAGTAAGGTTCATGCTGTTGTCATCCACCACAAGCACACTAGCCTCCGGCGCCTCGAAAGTCTGCCGTTTCTGTGAAAGATTCTGCTCCCGTCTGCTTCTGATCGTCTCGAAATCCCCTGTCGGTTCGTCACATACAATTCTCTGTGGAATCGTGACTGTGAAATCGGAGCCTTTTCCGTATTCGCTCTCCACCTTCATTTCCCCGTCCATCAGCTTTAAGAGCGACATGGTGATGTTCATGCCAAGGCCCGTCCCCTCGATATTGCGGTTTTTCTCCTCGTCAAGCCTCTGGAAGTTCTCAAAGAGCCTTCCCATATCCTCCTTGCGAATTCCCATGCCCGTATCCTTTACGGATATCGTCAACGCAATTTCCTCTCCGCCTTTTCTTACGTATGCCACCGTCATTTCTATGCCGCCCTGCGGCGTGTATTTGACTGCATTAGTCAATAAATTTGTCACAATCTGCTTGATTCTGACATCGTCCCCATACAACACGCGCGGCAAGGTTTCGTCCAATGAAAAACGGATACTGAGTCCCTTTTCCTGCGCCCGCAGAAAGATCACGTTCCACAGATCCATCATCAGATTTTCCGGCGCGTACTCCACCCGGACGATCTCCATTTTACCCGACTCGATTTTGGACATATCCAGAATGTCGTTAATCAGAAACAGGAGCGTTTTTCCCGAACTTTGAATATTTGCCGCGTAGGACAGAAGCTGCTTGTCCTCGCACTCCCTGAGAATCATCTCGTTCATGCCCAGCACGGCATTGATGGGGGTCCGAATCTCGTGGGACATGTTGGAGAGGAAAAGGCTCTTCGCCTCGTTCGCCCTAACCGCCTCGTCCTTTGCTTTCTCATATTCCCGGTTCAACTTCTGTATGCGGTCCAGCGCGGTCTGCGCGTCGCGCAGTTCATTTAACTCCGTCACATCATTCATCACCACGACGACTGCTTTCTCGCCTTCACTTCGTATGTAACTTGTGGAAAGCGAAAGATTTCTGGTCTCCCCCTCCATCAAAAAGTCAACCGGCATATTGCTTACTCTGCCCTTTTCATAGACCGCGTCCAGAATCGCCTCAGTAAAGTCGTCCGTCCCCTCCCTGGTCAGAAATACGTTGACAAAGGAATCCCCGATATCCTCCTGCGTCAATCCGAGCATCTGTTCCGCCGCCGGATTCAGCATGACAATCTTGCCGTTCATGCCGATCACCATGACGCCTTCCAGCAGACTGGTTACGATTTCCCTGTATAGATCCCTGTGCTCCCATTGTTCCGTCATGTGCGCTATATCTCCTTGCGTATTTTCAGGATATTCTTTCCGTCCTTATACTCGTAGGTAATCTCGTTCATATTTTTCTTTACAATGTAAATACCGAGTCCGCCGACATCCCTCTCCTCCGCGGACAGCGTCACATCCGGATCCGCTTTTGCAAGCGGGTCATAGGGCACGCCTTGGTCGATAAACGTGATGACCACGGAAAGCGGCTCCTCCACCACCTCCACCCGCACCGTTGCCGGCCCCGTTCCGGGATGATACGCATAGTGAACGATGTTGCTGAACAGCTCGTCTATGGCAATATCGATCTGTGCCTGTGCCTTCATCGGACAGTTAAACTGTTCCAGCTGCTCGTCCACAAATTCCGTAATAACCGGAATGCTCTCCACTGTTGCTTCAACCGTTAGCTCTTTCATATGCGCTCCCTCTATTCGTAACTGTTCCTATGCCAAACAATTACTATTCCTCTATGTTGAGAATATCCAGAAATCCCGTAACCTCAAAAACCTCCTGAATCGTCTCGTTGACATGGCAGATTGTCATTCCGCCTTTCCGTTTCATAAACGCCTTGTGCGCTGCCAGAAGGATGCGCAGACCCGCGGAAGAGAGATATTCCAAACCTTTAAAATCCAACGTCAGCTTCTGCGTCTCCGCGTTCGCAATACATGTGTTGATCTCCGCTTCCAACTGAGGTGCGGTGGTGGTGTCAAGGCGCCCCGCAGGCAGAAGCATAACTTCATTTCCGTTTTCTTTCTTTTCAATCGTCATAAATTGTGTACCCCTTTCTTCTACTTCTTCCCAAAATACAAGATAAAACTGTACGTTTCATTTAATAATTTATCATATCACAAATCTGCCTTTTCTCGGGCCAAATGGTATAGATTGCTTCTTTTTTGGTACACTTTGCGCTTTTGGTTTACATAATGCAAAAGGGCAATAACCCAATAAGATTATTGCCCAAACCATAACACTATATAAAAACTGACAAAATACTGTTCCTACCCCTTATACTGCTCCAGCACCACCCCGTGCGCAATGCCCGGGATCGACTGCCCTTCATTGTAGCTGGTCTTACTTAGAAGCGCCCCTGTAGGCAGAAAAAGTACTCTCTTCCAAATACCCTCCTCGATCTTTTTCAAGACATATGCCGACAACACCACCGCGCTGCACCCGCAGCCCGAACCGCCCGCATCCGTGTGCTGTTTCTCGTTGTCGTAAATCTCGATGCCGCAATCCATGTGCTGTCTGGTGATATCAATCTGCTTCTCCGCCAGCAGATCAAATAAAAGCTGCTGCCCCACTTCGCCCAGATCCCCGGTGATAATCTTGTCGTAGTCCTTCGGTTCCCTGCCGAAATCTTCCAGATTCTGTACGATTGTGCTCGCGGCTGCCGGGGCCATGCAGGCGCCCATATTCATGGAATCCTTCACGCCGTAATCCACGATTTTTCCGACCGTCACGCCCTCCATCACCGCCCGCGTCTGCTGCCCCGGCTGTGAAGAGACGAGGAAGGCACCGCTGCCCGTCACCGTCCACGTTGCCGACTTGGGCCTCTGGTTGCCGTAGGAAAGTGGGAAGCGAAACTCCTTCTCCGCACTTGCAAAATGGCTGGAAGTGATACATGCCGCCTTGTCGGCAAATCCCGCGGAAACCATCATGCCGCCCATGGTTAAGGACAGCCCGCAGGTGGAACACGCGCCGTAAAGTCCCACATGGGGAAGCTGATACCCCGCCAGCCCAAAGCTGCTGGCAATGGACTGCCCAAGCAGATCTCCCGCAAACACCATCTGAATATCCTGCTTGGTAAGCCCCGCCTTCGAGATGGCAATCTCTAATGCCTCTTTCTGCAGACGGCTCTCCGCCTCCTCCCAGTTTTCCGCACCAAAGCTGTCATCATAACCGACCTTGTCAAAAAGCTCCCCCATGGGTCCCTCTGCTTCCTTGCTGCCCACGATGGAGGCGCTGCTTATAATGTACGGTTTCCTCACAAACTGAATGCTCTGTTTTCCCAACATAACGGCATACGATCCTTTCTTACATGATTAAGGATAGTATGCCGTCTTTTCTAACAGAATATTCAAAAATGTAAATTTAACAGAATACGCCTTCCCTGATATCCTCCTTCATAGCAAGCACCGCCGCCCGCGAAGCGTCGGCATAATTCTCCGATCCGTATTTCGCATACGCCTCCTGCTGATAAGCCGCTATGATGCCTCTGGAAGAATTGACGATAGCACCCAATCCGTCCTCGTTGAAAAATGGTTTCAGATCCTTTCCTTTGCCGCCCTGCGCGCCGTAACCGGGCACCAAAATGTATGACTTTGGCATGATCTGTCTCAGAATCTTTCCCATCTCGGGATAAGTTGCGCCCACCACCGCACCGATATAGCTGTAGGTCTCGCCCATGTGATCCGCCGCCCATCCGGCAACTTTCTCAGCGACGATCTCATAGAGCGGTCTGGCCTTAGACGCATCCGTACATCCCTCCGGCAGCATGAGACGATCCTGAAACTCGCCGCTGCTCGGGTTGGAAGTCTTTACGAGAATGAAGAGACCCTTCTTCTCCTTCTTGCAAACCTCGATAAAAGGCTTCACGCCGTCAGAACCGAGATACGGATTGACCGTGGCAAAATCTTCTTCAAAGCCGCGGCACATGGTTTCCCCGACCTGCACCTGCCCCAGATGCCCCACCGCGTATGCCTCGGAGGTGGAACCGATATCGCCGCGCTTGATGTCGCCGATCACGACAAGCCCTTTCTCCTTACAGTAAGCAACCGTCCTCTGGAAAGCCTGCACACCCTCCACACCGAACTGCTCATACATGGCGATCTGCGGTTTCACCGCCGGGACGAGATCACACACCGCATCCACGATACCCTTATTGAACAGCCAGATCGCTTCCGCCGCGCCTTTCATGGTTTCCCCGTGCTCGGCAAAAGCCTGCTTTTTGATATGCTCCGGCACAAACTTCATGGTCGGATCAAGTCCCACCACAATGGGCGCCTCCAGTTTCTTGATCTTCTCTGTCAGTGTATTAATCAAAGCTTCTTACCCTCCAAATCCTTCAGTACATACTGGTTCTCAATATATTTCGGGAAGTCTTTCCTCTTCACCCACTCGTAGCTGCCGTAATCCTCCGACAAAACGATGTTGGCTTCCTCCTCCTCCGGGATGGAACAGATGTAAGCAATGCCCACGCAGTGGGTCTCGCCGAGAAGCTGGGACCATGTATACTCGACCTTCTCAATCTTGCCGCTGATGGACAAAAGCTCTGAGATCGCGTTCAGCATCGTCTCGTCTGGCGCCTCGCCGTGGGGCACCTCCGCGTCGATAAACTCCCAGACAAAAGGATCGGGAATGCGGTCATCCACCCATCTCTTTAAGAGAAGATAGGTATCTCCCTTTTTGATAATGCCTTTCACACGCAAGTAAGTACTCTTCATAATATATCTCTCCCTTCCTGAATCTTCTATAAATAAAATATTATATGGTTATCTTGTCTGTAAAAACTCGTACTCCCGCTTCGCTGTCTCATCATCCGGGTAGCTTCGCAGGTAGCTGTTCATCAGAGCCGCCGCCGTCTTGTAATCGCCCATATACTCATAAGTAACGATCTCATTGAATTTCAGGGTCTGCATCATATCGTTTCCCTCGATATTCATCCCCGTCTGAAACGCCTCAAGCGCACTCTGGTACTCCCCAAGCTGCATACGGCACAGCCCGAGCTGGTTGTAAATCTCCGCCTTCTTCTGATCGTACTCCGTATAGCCCGCGTAAATGCTGGCCGCGTAATTGTAGTCCCCAAGCGCTTCGTAGGTTCTGCCCAGATAGAGCGCCGCGCCGTAATCCGTTGCGGTCTTAAGCCGCTCCAGAAAACTTCTGGCGTTCTCGTAATCTCCCATGTAATAGCAGATACGCCCCATGTCATAGTCAGAAATGGACTTCTCGTTTTCCTTCATGGCGTTTTGCAGATAAATCTGCCCCGCCTCTTTGTAGCCGTACTCCTCCAGCACCATATAAATGCGGATCATTCGGTCATAATTTTTCGGTTCCTGAGCGATTGCCGTGTCAAAATCCGCCTGCGCCGCCTCAAAATTGCCTTCCGCCAGTTTCACGCACCCTCTCAGGTAATAAGCGTTCGTCTCCTCCGGCCGCAATCCGAGAATCGCATCATAAACCTTCACCGCATCCTGCATCCGCCCATTTTTATAATATGCTGTGGCAAGATAATAATTGATGTCAAAATCCAGATTCTCCACCCTGCCGCTTCCCAGCCGCAGAGCCGCCTCCAGATACGTTATGGCAGCCTCATAATCCGTTTTCCCAAGATAGGCAAGTCCCATACCTCGATAGAGCAGACGTGTCTCCTCCCCGTTTTCCTCCGCCGTCTGAAACAGGGTCAGCGCCTTCTCATAGTCGAGGGCCGCCACAGCCTCCATGCCTTGCTTCGTGTAGTCCGGCGCAGCCTCCGCCCCGCAGCCCGCCAGAAAAGCGCACAACAAAACCGCCGCAATTCCCGCTATTCTCCTGCCTTTTCTCCTCTGTCTCTCCACTTTTATCTCCAAAGTTTATCGCACAACTGATTTCATCTACGCTTGTTCTATTCTAACCGCACTGTCACCCGCAAGTCAAGTTCTTTACACTACACAATTACCCCTTTAAAGTAGGTTCCCGCACACCAGATCCTTCATAATCCCGAAAAACTCCCGCACCAGATTATTCGGCTGAAAATAAATATTCGACCTCGCGGAAATCCCGCAGGCATCCTCAAACCCCGCATGCCTGGCGAGCATCACGCCGCGGAACACATGAAAGTTGTTGGTGACGATCCCCACATCCTTGTCCGTGCCGCCGATGAGCGCCGCGCTGAAGGCAATATTCTCGGAGGTGTCTGTGGACTTATCCTCCATCAAAATTCTCTCCGGCGCAATCCCGCGCCCCACCAGATAAGTATACATCCCCTCCGCCTCGCTGCACGGCTCGTTTGCCCCCTGTCCGCCGGATACCACGCAGAGCGTATCCTCGTTGGCCACCAGATAGTCGTAAGCCGCATCCAATCGGAACTTGAGCACCACACTCGGTCCGGCAGGTTTCATCTGCGCTCCCAGCACGATAATGTAATCCAGGTCCGGCCTGCCCTTATCCCTGTAATGGGCGAAGATACAGCCCTCCGCTATCACAAAGAGAACCGCGCCAAAAGCGATCAGACCGACAATCCCCCTGCGAAGCGGCAGGGGAAGACGCCCCCACAATTCATAGCGCAGCATGACTGCCAAGCCGATAAAAAACAATCCGCCAAGAGCCCAGATCAGATAAAATCGGTTTCCCGATCTGATCCGAAATACGATAAAACAATATAAAAAGCACAAAAACGCCGCCAGAATGCACAAAACGGTCATTTTCTTTTTCCTCATACGATCATTTCCTCAAACACTTCCTCCGGCACGGGCTTGCAGTATCGGTAACCCTGCGCCACATAGGCGCCGATCTCCATCATCAGTTCGGTATCTCCTTCCGTCTCCACGCCCTCGCATACCACCTGCGCCTCCAGGTCTCTTGCCAGATTTACAATATTTCTCATAATCTGCACCTGTCTTGTCCGGTTCTCGTTGTTTAACAGGAAGGAGCGATCCAGCTTGATGACCGACGCGGGTATCTGCTCGAACACGCCGAGCGACGAGTAGCCGGAGCCGAAATCGTCGATGGAAAGGTGCACGCCTTTTTCTTTTAAGATCGCCACATTCTCCTTCACCTTCTGCTGCTGCATCTCCTCCACCACAAGCGTCTCCGTGATCTCCACTTCGATCAGATCCTTGGGCACCTGATACTTTTCCATCACGGACACGAACCGCTCCGGGAAGCCGTCCTTTACAAAGTGCGACCTTGAAAAATTGCAGGACACGGGAACCACCGCAAGTCCCTCGTCCAGCCGTCTGCGCAACATCTTGCAGACGCTCTCCATCACAAAGAAATCGATCTCCGTAATTCTGCCCGTCTGTTCATAGTACGGCACAAAGAAGCCGGGCGCGCGGATCGCGCCGTCCGCCGAGGGGTCTTTGAAGCGCACCAGCGCCTCTGCTCCCACCACGCGCTCGTCGCGGATATCCACCTTCGCCTGATAGTATGCCACGAAATCTTTCCGAAAATCCACAGAATCGAGCAGTTTCTCCCGCTCATGCTGTTCCCGCAGCTTCTTTCGCAGCTCTTCATCGTAAATGCTGATCGCATTGCTGTGGCTGTCCTTTAAGGGATCCACCGCCTGAATCGCATAGGAAAGGGCAAGCTGAATATCCGTATTGCCCTTTTCAACCGCACAGATGCCCATTGCCTGCGTCATGCGAATCCCCGCTTTCTCATGGATATGATCGGAGATTTTGTCTGCCATAGCCATCATGCGCTTTGCCAGCGACGACATATCCTTATACTGCACAAAAAGGACGAAATGACTGCCGTAGCTTCTGGCATAAAGCTCATTTTCTCCGACTTCCCCGGACATGACCTCGATGGTAAGCTCCAAAAGCCGCTGCCCAGCGTTCCATCCATAGAGCGCATTGTAACTCTTAAACTGACAGATATCCGTGTACACGATCGCGTACTTACTGTCCGCATCCGCATCCAGTATCAGGGACGCCCTGTATTTGAGATAGTTGATATTCCATATATTAAAGTCCGCATCTTTATACATCAGTTTCTGGAGTCTCCTGCTGTTCTCCAGCATACGGTACAGCACAAAGATCGCAAGTCCCGCGGCCGCCAGCAGTACCAGAATAATAATTATGCTGTGATCCCTGATAAAACCGTCCACGCTCATTCTGGAATAAAAGTTATCCTGCAGCATGTAGTCATTGACCGACTTGTCGGTGACTTCCAGAAGCTCCTTATTCAAAATGCCGGAAAGGGGTGAGTTTTCATCATTTCGAACCGCCATGCGGATATCGTGCACATCGCTCAAAACCGTGTGAATCTCAAGCTGCCCGAACCCAAACTGAGAGCCGAGAAGATACTCCGCCAGATACCCGTCGCACAGCGCCGCCTCCGCCTTGCCCGACTTCACCGCCTGCAGACACTCTCTAGGAGTCTCCAAAATCAAAAGCCCGGTCTGTTCCCCCGCAAAGGAAACGGAGCCCCCTTCCGAAAGATTCTCCTCTGTCACCGCCAGCGTCTGAAATTCATCCGTCCTTCCTCCGCTCTTGGTAATCAATACGCGGGGCACCTGGGCGTACGCTTTCGTCAAGACACAGCCCGTCTGCTTCATACTTCCGTCTGATTCTCCACAGTAGCCGATAATATCTATACTTCCTTCCATGAGCGCCTGCTTCGCCTCGTTCATATCACGCATTTTCACGTAAGAAAAAGTAAGCCCCGTGCTCACGGAAACTTCACCGAGCATCTGCGGCGCAAGCCCTTTGTATGCACCCTCCTCATCCTCGTAGGAGAAAGGATAGTAACCGTCCAGATAACCGACCTTCAACCCGTCGCTTTTTCGAATGTAATCCAGTTCCTCCCCTGTCAGCAGAATCGTGTGATCCAGGCGGCTGTCGTAATATTTCACCATCAGCTCGTTCTCAAGCTCCGGGCGGTTCATCTTCACGTCCGCAATACCCTGGTTCAGTTCCCGCATCAAATCATCGTTTCCGGGATATGTAATGTAATAGAAGGGCATCGGCGCAAACCGGCCGATGACACGCTGCCCTTCCCGAATCTCCGTGAGAGAATGCACAAGCGCATCGATCTCCCCCACCGAGAGCGCCCCCTGCAGGACAGCCGTGCTCTCGTACTCCCGCACCCGGGGATTCTCAATACCATGCCCTTTCAGGTACTCCATAAACTCCTGTTTTCTGACATAAGTGCCCACCACGCCGTAGGTGATATCCTTCATCGCGCCAAAGTCCTCATAGGCAAGCGGACTGTCCCCCTTCACGGCTATGGCGCCGAAGGTATAGCCGTTGGCGATATTCGCATATTGGTAAGCTTGCGCCCGTTCGGCGGAATACTGGGCGCTGCCAACCAGATCCACCTCTTTGTCAGCCAGCATCCGCAAAGCCTCGTCCCAGCTTTCACAGGGAACATACTCGATATTCCAGTTTACATAATCGCAAAGATTTTCGAGATATTCCACATCCATTCCGGAAAGACTGCCGTCAGGCAGCGTCTCGTGGTAGCCGTCCATAGGGAAAAAGCTTACCCGCACCGTGCGCTTTCCGGCTCCCTGCACCACGCTCATCTTTGCGGGAAATGCAAAAGCCGCCCCCAGCATGACAATAACAAGCATCAGGGCGGTCTGCCGCATCGTCCTATTCCGTTTCCTTTTCCTTTCATTACCCATAATCACACTACCTTCCCGTAATCCCCAAAATTTCCCAAACTCCATATATCCAGTGTAACATAGTTGTTTCCGACGCACTACCTCTTTTTCTACAAATATTGGTCCAGAAATTCTCCGATCCTCCCGTAGTAAATATCGGGTGCCTTATCCTGTGCCTGCGCGTGACCCGCGCCCTCCACGATGAAGAGCTCCTTCTCACAGCCCGCCGCCTCAAACAGCTCACAGGACATGTTCACATCTATCATCCTGTCCTCGTCCCCGTGGATGAAAAGTGTGGGAATGCCGCTCCCTGAAACGGCCTGTAAGGGGGAGGCGTCTTTCAGATCGTAACCGCCCCGCAATCTCAACATCACGCACGCCGAGTCCACGAAAAGCGCGGCGGGGAGATGGAACCACTCCGTAATCTTATCTCCGAACATCTCATAGGCCGATGTGTAAGCGCTGTCCGATACCACCGCCTTAATGTGCCCGGAGACTTCCGGTGAACCCGCCATCAAGAGCGCCGTCGCCGCACCCATGGACTGCCCGTGGAGGACGATCCGCGCCTCCGGTGACTGTCCCAGTATATGCGCAATCCAGAGCTCGCAGTCATAGTGGTCTGTCCAGCCCATGCCGATGAAGTCTCCCTCGCTCTCCCCCTGGCATCGGAGGTCGGGCACAAGCACGGAAAAGCCCTGTTTGTGATACCAGCAGGCGAACTGATACATCTCCTCCTTCCAGCCCGTATAGCCGTGCAGGAGGAGCACCCATTTATCCCCGGTACCTTCTTCGCTTTTTTCGTCTTTCGTCTGCGCCGGGAACTCCGCCGCCGTGAGAAGATACCCGTCCGCCGTCCGCACCTGAATCTTTCTGCGCTCTGCGCTCTCCAGCCACTCCTCCGTCTCCGTGAGAAGCTTCGTCCTGTTGTCCCGAATATCCGCCGTCTGCACCTGCTCGCTGTAGCATTTCCTTGTGATATCTTCAAAAGCGTTCAGTTTATCCATAAAAGAGGGCACAAGACAGGCGCTCACCAGAAAATAGACAAATACGGCATAAAGAGCAAAAAGCGACGCAAAAGCTGCCGCAGCGATCCGTATTCTCCTTTTCCTTCGCATCCAGCCACCCCCTTATTTTAATAGAACTCGATCGGTATCATACTGTAGGCGATGTCCGCGCTGTCCTGCACGCAGACCGACGTACAGTACCCCGCAATCTCCCGGTACTCCCTCATGTGATAATATTTCGCGTCCACGGTATGCCGCACCCTGACCCTTCCCGACTCCTCATCCATATGAACCACGAAATCCTGTAAGGACAGGGACATCCCCCTGCCGATGGCCTTCACGAAGCTCTCCTTCATCGTCCAGAGACGGAACATCCTCTGTGTCTGTTCCTGCTCCTCCTCCGCCTCGTAGAGCCACGCAAGCTCCTCCTTTGCAAAGAAACGGTCAGCCACCTTGAGCCGCCCGTCCTTTACGCGCTCAATGTCGTTTCCCAACGGCTTATCCCCGATGGTACAGATGGCATAATCGCCGGAGTGAGAGAGGGAAAAGCAGATTTCAGGATAATATTTTAGGGTGGGCTTTCCCCACTCGCCAATCTCATATTCCACACTTCTTTCCTGTAAACCGTAAGCTCCCAGCGCATGATCCAACAGCAGTCCCGCCGCTAAGCTTCTGTTTTTATCCTTCTCATGCCGCAGAATTGCAATTTTCTGCTGTCTGTAAGGAGAAAGCAGTCTCAGCTTTTCCCGGAACAACACCTCGTTGTCCAGGCATCTCACATCCGCGTAATAGGTACAAATCATAGCTGCTCCATTCCACAATTCACGTATCTTAACTGTCTTCCCTCTCCATTTTTCTGTAGCAGCGGTCGCAGACCGGGAACGCGGCATTCCATGCAAGGGGTCTGCCGCAGATACGGCATTTTCTCTCAAACTGGCCCTTGTCGTCCTTTAGAAGCTCCCCGATCTCATGCTGCGCCCACTCCCTGTTGGCGGCAACCTCCTCCTTGTCCACCACCCAGTCCATTCTGGCGGCGAACTGGGTATAGAGGTCAAGCTGTTTATAGTAGGATTCCAGCCCTTCCAGCGAAAAATCCTTCGGCAGCATCGGACAGTTCTGCTGCTTTTCGGGATTCTCACAGTAGCGCAGCCACAGTCTGAGCACTTCCCTGTCCTTCACGTCAAAGGGGCAGGTAATCAGGGAAAGTACCAGCTTCCTGTCATCCATATAGGTAATTTTCTTTCGGTAGTCCCGCAGATATCTGTATTTGTCCACGCTCTCCTTCATGGAGATTTTGTCGTACATGGGCGGATTGCCCGTCTTTTCCCACGCCTCAATGATCTCGTCCAGCTCGATGTCAATATCGAGAAGAATCTCCGGGAAACCGACCCGCGCCCGCCGCAGCGGATAGAGCGGCTCCGCCAGCTTCTTCCCCACATAATCCGGCTCCATCGCCGACTGCACATACCCTGTGTCGTAAAATCCAAACCGTCCGGCCCGGCCCGCGATCTGCCGGATCTCCTCCGCCAGAAGCCTGCGTTTTCCGACGCCGTCGAACTTGGTCGTATTCATAAAAACAACCCGACGGATCGGCAGATTAATTCCCATGCCGATGGCGTCCGTGGCCACGACCACCTGATTGACTCCCTCGGTAAACAGGCGCACCTGCTCCTGCCGCGTCTGGGGAGGGAGGTTTCCGTAAATCACGCTGGCCCTGATGCCCCGCCCTTCCAGCGACGCCGCGATGGCCAGCACGTTTTTCTTGGAAAAGGCGATCAGCGCGTCGCCCGGCTCCACATCCTTCGACATGTCAAAGCGTTCGGGAATAAACGTAAGCTTCGTGTTCCGCTCGTGGCGGACGATCTCAAACTCGTCGCCACAGCGCTTAAGCATCCCCGTCAAAAGCTTCTCCGCCGTGCCGGAGCAGCACACATGAACCTCCTCCGCGCGGATGCCGAGAATCGCCCTCGTCCAGTAACTGCCCCGGTTCTCATCGGACATCATCTGCGCCTCGTCTATGACGGCAATGTCATACGTCTCCCTGATATCCAGAATCTCCACCGTGGAGGCCTGCACGAAGCTGCCGGGCGTCCGTATGGTCTCTTCCCCGGTAATCATATTGCAGGGGATGCCGTCCGTCATCATGCGGTCGTAAACTTCCAGCGCCAGCAGACGAAGCGGCCCCAGATAAATGCCGTGATACGCCTGTTTTAGCCGCTGCAATGCCTCGTAAGTCTTGCCGCTGTTGGTGGGGCCGATGTGCAGGATAAAACGCCGCTTCATCGCCCTGGCTTCCGGGTACTGCTTTTCCGGCTCCGCCTCCATCAGCTCCTCGATCCGCTGCCCCACCAGATACTGCATGTATTCGTCTTTGTAAATTTCATATAAGGACTTGGCACGAAGCAGCTGCGCCGTCCTCTCCATCCCGGCGATATCCTCGGGAACCGCCCCGGCCGCCATCCTCTTTAGGAAAGTTATGTCCAGTCGGGCCAGAAGGCGCACCACCCGGCGGTATTTTTTCATCCATCTGTTATCTTTCAGCACCACCGTATAGCCAACCTGCGCTACCTTCCTGTGCAGATCCTTCATATCCGCCAGCACCTGATGGTTCTCCTGCTTTCTCTTGCGAAGAATACGCCGCTCAAGCTGGCTTAACTGCTTCTCCGTGCTTCTGGTAAATCTGCGGTTTTCCTCCGCCGCAAATGAAAGGAAAGCCTTCTCGTAGGCTGCCCATATCTTTTTCGGAATACCGTCCGGCTCTCCCGTCTGCCGCACCGCCTTTTCCGCTGTTTTATCTCCCTGTATTTTACGATCTGATTCCATGTTACCTCTGCTCATTATCCACAATATGTACTTCTTGGGTTTACATAACATAATTTCATGCCCATCCGCACACAGATTACCGCGTTTCAGGCATTCTCACTTGTTTTTATCATACCACAGATTCCCGCCGTTAGGCAAACCCTTCCCCCTGTTAATATCTTCCCGTGACTACTCAGCCTTCGGCTTCGTAGGCTTTTCTTCTCTCTTTTTCGCATTTTCGGTTCCTTGATTTTATACCGGGATTGTTTTACAATGGAAATAAGTAACTTATTTGATTACAAAAGGGAGTATTCCGTATGAAAAATGTGATTCTCGTGGTGGACGATGACAAAACAAATCTGTCGCTTGCCCAGCGGATTCTCGGCCCGCAGTACCGTATCGCCGCTGCCGGCTCCGGGGAAGCGGCTCTCAAATACCTGGAGACGCACCGTCCCGACCTGATCCTTTTGGATATCAACATGCCGGAAATGGACGGTTTCGAGGTAATGGAAAAGCTTCGTTCCAATATACATACCGAATCCATTCCCGTTATTTTCCTGACGGCGGACGCTCTGGCGGAAACGGAGATCAAATGCTTCCAGATGGGCGCTATGGATTTCGTGACGAAACCTTTTGTGCCGGATATTCTTTTAAGCCGAGTGAGCAAGACCATCGAGCTTGACCAGTACCGCCACAAGCTGGAAACCATGGTGAACATCCAGGCACAGAAAATCATGGAGGATTCCATGCGCCTCGGGCGGATTCAGGATTCGGTCATTATCGGTATGGCCAACCTGATCGAGAGCCGCGACGGCAGCACCGGAAAGCATGTGAAAAATACCCAGACCTATGTCGGCATGATCGCCAATGAGCTGCTTGCCAGAGGGCTGTACACAGAGGAACTTACCCCTTCCTATATCGAGGATCTCTGCAAGGCCGCACCCCTGCACGACGTGGGGAAAATTAAAATCCCCGACGCCATTTTGCAAAAGCCGGGGAAGCTGACCCCGGACGAGTTTGAGACGATGAAACTGCACACCACCCACAGCCGAAAAATCATCCAGACCATCATCGGTGATCTCGAGGACGAGCACTATGTACGGCTGGTGGAGGATATCGCCCTCTACCATCACGAACGATGGGACGGCACGGGATATCCGACAGGGCTGACTGAGACAAACATCCCGCTCTCGGCGCGGATCATGGCCGTGGCGGATGTATTTGACGCGCTCTACGAAGAACGGTGCTACAAACCGCCGGTCAGACCTATCGAACGGATTATGCAGATTATGTCGGAGGGCCGCGGCACGCAATTTGACCCTGTGATTCTGGATGTGTTTATGGACATGCTGCCGCAGCTGAAAGAGATGCTCCATATTACAGATGCATAATCCGACAGCCGTGTCACAAACCAATTTGGAGAATGCCGCATTTCAGGCATTCTCCAGCGTGAGACGGAGTTGCGAAGCAACTCCGTCTCACGCTGGGAAAGGAGTGTTGACCGTCTTGGACAATATACAGATAAAAACAGAGCAAACCGAAAGACGGCTGGAGCGCATCGTGCTCATTGTCTTAAGCCTCTACACCGCGGCCTCGTTTGCCACCGGGCTGTTCTCCGGCTGGAGCATCTATATCCGGGAGCTGCTCTTTGTCCCTACGGTTTCCGGCTGGTTTATCTATTTCCGGGAATGCTGGGATCATCCCCGCCGGGCCAGTTTTATCAGCATCGCCTGCTGGGCTGAGTTTATTCTCTATGCCCTGTTTACGGACGGTTTTTCCGCCAAGCTGGTCACCATGACAGGCGTGATCGTCCTGCTCAGCATATTTAATATCCGCCAGATTCTCTATCCCGGGATCGTCGTCCCCTTTTTCCTCTTTCTGTATCACGGTTTTATCACAAAAACGATCACTGTGGACTCTGTTCAGGGAATTCTCCGGCTGTCCGTTCAATTTCTCTCCGTCTACATGGTTTCCGCCGTCATCTGGATTATCCAGAAAAACAGGCAGGAGGCAAACGAGCTTCTGATCGAAAAAATCCATGAACTGGAAATCGCGGAGCGCAGCAAAAATGATTTTCTTGTCAACGTCTCCCACGAGATCCGCACCCCCATCAACGCGGTCTGCGGCATGAGCGAAGCCATCTTGCAGGAAGATCTGCCCCTAAACGTGCGGCGTGACGTGGTGGACATCCAGACCGCCGGCCGAAACCTGCTCTCCACAGTCAGCAACATTCTGGACTTTTCGGAGCTGGAGACGGGCCGGATGGAGCTTGCGGAGGAAAGCTACAACATCACCTCCACCATCACCGACATCATCAATATGGCAATGACCATGGATAACGGCAGACATCTTGAGCTGATTGTGGACTGCGACGCGGATCTCCCCAGCAACCTTCTGGGCGACGAGCAGAAATTCCGGCGCATTGTCATGAATCTGATCGGCAACGCCATCAAATTCACAAAGGAGGGCGGCGTGATCCTGCGCATCACAAGCCGCAAAGAGGAATACGGCATCAATCTGCAGGTCAGCGTCAGGGATTCCGGCATCGGCATCGACCGCACCGATATGGAAAAGATTTTCGTAAGCTTCAGTCAGGTCAACACCAAAAGAAACCGGGAGGCCGGAGGCGTGGGGCTGGGACTTGCCATCACGCAGGCTCTCGTGCGCGGCATGGGCGGCTTTCTGACGGTGGAAAGCGAACCCGGCACGGGCAGCAGGTTTCAGTTTACGGTTCCACAGAAGGTTCTGGACGAGACGCCCATCGTGTCCATCAGGGACAAAAACAATCTCTTTGCGGCCTGCTACATCAATCTGGATAAATACGATTACACCGTGGTGCGGGAAGGCTATGAAAACTGCATCCGGCACATGGCCGGCCAGTTCGGCTTCCCCTTCCGCATCTGCCGGAATCTCCCCGAGCTGAAACGCCGGATGGAGCGCGAAGCCTACACCCACATCTTTATCGGCTGGGAAGAGTACAACGAAGACCGCGGCTTCTTCGACAGGCTCTGCAATGAGAAAACCGTGGTGCTGCTTTTAGACTACGGCAGGGAACTGTCTGCACCGGGAAATATGCTGCGCATTTACAAGCCTTTTACGGTGCTGTCCATCGCCGCCGTCTTTAACGGCCAGAAAATTCTATACGGCGAGGATCAGCATTCTAGTTTACATAATAAATTTATTGCACCGCAGGCAAGTGTGCTGGTGGTGGACGACAACGCCATGAACCTGAAGGTTATGGCCAGGCTTCTCCTCCCCTACCGGCTCAAGGTCACCATGGCGAGCAGCGGGCAGGAAGCATTGGAAAAACTGAATGCGCCGAGTTTCGACTGCGTCTTTCTGGATCACATGATGCCGGAGATGGACGGCGTGGAGACGCTGCACAAACTCCGCCAGAAGCCGGGCATGTATTATCAGTCCCTCCCCGTCATCGCCTTTACCGCCAACGCCATCGGCGGCGCCCGTGAAATGTTTATCTCGGAAGGCTTCAACGACTTTATCGCCAAGCCCATTGAGCTGAGCGTATTGGAGCGCATTCTGCGCCGCTATATTCCTTCCCAGATGCAGATTCCCGTGGAGGAGGACGGGGAAGCGGACGGACGGATGCCTGCTGCCGGGAAAAACGCAGAGGAAGCGACAGCCGCAAAATATGCGGAGAATATGACGGATGCAGAGGGACGACTTCATCTGACCCGGGCAGGGATCGATATCGAGCAGGCCCTCGCCTACTGCGGCGACGAGGAGGGCTTCCGTGAAATTGTCGCCATCTTCCACGCGGAGGGCAAAAAGCGCCGTGACAATCTGGCCCGCTATTTTAAAGAACAGGACTGGAAAAACTATGTGATCTGCGTCCATGCACTGAAAGGAAACGCCAAGGGAATCGGTGCGGGCAAATTGTCGGAGATGGCAAAAGAACTGGAAATGGCCGGCAAGGAAAACCGGATTGAATATATTTTGGAGCAGCACGAGGCGATGATGGAAAACCACGACCGCCTGTTAGATGCGCTGGATGGAAACGTTTTTGTTTATCCCGACGCAAAGAGCACTGTCCGGGCAAAAAGCACAACCGCACCAAACTCCGGCGCGGCCGACACGTCCACGACCGCCCCCGCCGGCACAGAGGACGAGGCGGCTCTGTCCGGGCTGATTGCAGAGATTGCGGAAAAACTGTCGGCTTTCGAGAGCGAAGGGCTTTCGGAGCTGCTTGACCGGCTTGCCGGGTACAGCCGCGGAGGCGCCTCCCTGGCCGGGCTGGCCGACGAACTGCGGGAGCTGACGCAGGATTTTGATTTTCTCGGCGCATCCGAGGTTCTGGAAAGGATGGGTAACTGACGTATGCTGAAAAGATGGAAACGATTTATGAAAGCCCTTTTTCCCGGGCAGCTTGCTTTCAAAGAGAGAATCAACCGAATGATCATGCTCCTGGTGTTCGCCTCCTCCGTGATTGGCATTGTCCTCGTTCTTCCGGGCGCCGACCTCAGGGTGCTGTATTCTCTCGTGCCGATATGCGCTATTTCCTGCCTCTCCATCCGCATGACTCTGGCGCAGGGCGACAGCAAAAAGGCTTCCTGGCTTCTCGCCATCGGCACCAATGTGATCTTCTTTCCCGTGCTCTTTATCACCAGCGGCGGCACGGAAAGCGGTATGCCGGTCTGGTTTGTGCTGGGGCTGGTTTATATTTTTCTTCTGTTTGAAGGGCGCAGCTTTTGGATCGCCATAACGCTCTCCCTTCTCTCATTTCTGTGCACTTACCTGTTCGCCTACCACCGTCCGGAGTTGGTGCCGGAATCCACCCGCTTCTACAGCTTTTCCGACTCCTTTTTCGCGCTGATATGCGTCAGTCTGTTCATCGGCATCCTCCTAAAAATCCAGTGCAAAACCTACGAGCAGGAGAAGCAGGTCGCTGAGGAACAGAAGCGGGAGGTGGAGCAGATCGCCCGCTCAAAAGATACCTTCTTCGCCAACATGAGTCACGAGATCCGCACGCCCATCAACACGATCATCGGCTTAAATGAAATGATTCTCCGGGAAGATATCTCCGACGAGATTGCGGAGAACGCCATCAACATCCAGAATGCCAGCAAAATGCTGCTCACCACGATCAACGACATCCTTGATCTCTCAAAGTTGGAATCCGGCAAGATGGATATCGTGCCGACCCAGTATGCAATCAGTTCCATGTTCAGCGATCTGGTGAACCTGATCTGGATTCGGGCCCACCAGAAAAATCTGGAATTTAAGGTGGACATCGATCCAGATATCCCTTCCATGCTCTACGGAGACGAGGTGCGGATCAAACAGGTGGTCACCAATATGTTGACCAATGCAGTCAAATACACAGAATCCGGCTCCGTCACCTTATCCGCCAAGGGAGAGCGCGTTGCCGCCGACCAGATTCTCCTGCGCATCTCGGTGGAGGACACCGGCATGGGCATCCGCAAGGAAAGCCTGGACGACCTTTTCAGTTCCTTCAAGCGGGTGGACGAATCGGACAACCGCAACATCGAGGGGACTGGACTCGGCCTCAATATCTCCAAGCAGCTTATCGAGATGATGGGCGGAAAAATTACCGTAGACAGCGTCTATCACAAAGGCTCCGTCTTTACCATCGAGTTAAAGCAGCGCATCGTCAACGTGCGCCCCATCGGCGTCATCAACTTCGCCGCTCAGAAACAGTTAAACCGGCGTTCCGTCTACCGGCAGAGCTTCATCGCGCCGGATGCCCGCATTCTGGTGGTGGACGACAATTCCATGAACCTGATGGTGGTAGTCAAGCTGCTGCGTGACACCAAAGTGAAAGTAGATACCGCTGAGAGCGGCAAAGAAGCCTTAAAAAAGACGGCGGAGAACACATACCATGTCATTCTCATGGATCACATGATGCCGGAGATGGACGGCGCTGCCACCTTGCACGCCATCCGCAGCCAGACAAAGGGGTTCTGCCAGAAAACCCCCGTGATTGCCCTGACTGCCAACGTCATGTCCGACGCGGAACAGGTCTACCACGGCATGGGCTTCGACGGCTATCTGGCCAAGCCCATCAGCGCGCCGCTCCTGGAGGCAGGCCTTCTCAAATATCTGCCGCCGACGCTGATCGAGTACATGGCGCAGGACGATGAAAACGAATCGGAAGACATGGAAGGGCTGAACCAGATCACCAGCGCCCGCAAGCGCAAGATCGCGATCACGGCGGACTGTATCTGCGATCTGCCAAAAGACCTTCTCGAGCGGTTCCATATTCGCCTTATGTACTGCTATGTACACACGAACGAAGGACGCTTCTGCGATCTCTTTGAGATTTCCTCCGACAGTCTGCTCGCCTATCTGCAAAAGGAGGGGAACCACTCCCACTCTTCCACGGCAGACCCGTCTGAGTACGAATATTTCTTTGCGGAGACACTGGCGGAAGCGGAGCATGTAATCCATATCACCGCCACCGCGAATTTGAGCGGCGCTTACCCGAATGCCACCCAGGCGGCCAAAACTTTCGACAACGTCACCGTAATAGACTCCGCCCATATCAGCAGCGGCCATGGTTTGATGGTGCTTCACGCCGCCAAGCTGGCCGAGGAGGGATATTCCGTGGATGAAATCTGCCAGGCGCTGGACGAGTTCAAGGAACGGGTTTTTTCCAACTTCCTTGTGCCCGGTACCGCCACCCTCTACCGCAACGGCAAGGTGAGCGGCACCGTGCACAGAATCTGCACCATACTGAATCTCCATCCTGTTCTCTCCATGAACAGAAACAGGCTTGGGCTGTGCTGGATCGAATCCGGCAATATGCAGCGGGTTGTCCGGCAGTATATCCGAAAACTGTTTAAACACGGCAGGCAGATTGACACCCGCATTCTGTTCGTCACCTACGCGGGCTGCAGCGTGAAACAGATCGACGAGATTGTGGCGACGGTAGAACGGTATATTACCTTTGATGAAATCGTCCTGCAGAAAGCGTCCGCCACCGTGTCAAGCAACTGCGGCGTCGGGACGTTCGGGCTGATGTTTGTTAGGAAGGAAAAGCAGGGAGCCTGAGGGCTCCCTGCTTGCTGTCTATGTAACATCGTTCCATTCACCCCTTTCCCAGAACGGGTTATACCGCGTTATTTCCAGTACTGTTCCGTTTTCTCCTTCGCCTCGGTCTGTGAAAGGGCATATTTCTCCGCCAGTTTATCTATAACAAACATTCTCGTCTGTCCGGTTTCCTGTAATACTTCAACAGTACAGCGAATCCCTTCTTCTCTTCCTTCTTCTCTGCCCTCCCATCTGAGTGTCCTCTCATACTTTTCCACATCAAATTCTTCCAATATCGAACCCAGAACCCGCGACCGATTTCTTCTCAAAACATCCTCCAATATCCCGTTTTCGATGCAGTAATCTACCGCCTCGGAAAACGCTTCCTTTTTGTTGTCACTCCCCACTGTAAACTCCCTGAGTACATTCACAAATGTAGAGTATTCACTCAATTTTCTGCATTTTTCAAGTAATTCCCGATTATGTCCATAATTGATATCATACATATGGACAGTCAGCTCTACGTCAGATTCCTGCCTTTTATCCATGAACGCATCTGACAGCCTGAGAATCTGTCTCTCCGGCACCCCTTTTTGCCCGTTATAAAACACCACGCATTTTGGTGCCGGCAATTCAATCAGCCCTGTTCCGTAGAGACTCACCCGCGCCTTTTCAATCATCGTCTGATACTCCTGCGCGAGATAAATCAAAAACCGCACCGGAAGATTCGGGCTGTAGGTGCTCTGATGTTCATACATATTCAATGTACCCGCAAGCATAAAAGCCAGATCATTTTTCATCACCACATAAACCGCACTTTCGATTGTCACAATCTCAAGCTGTGAAGCATCCTGATAATCCGTCCCGTTTAGTGCGTTATACAACTGCAAAAGCGCTTCACGGTCTTCCTCAAATAAAAACCGAAACAGCCTGTCCTTTACCTTTCGCTGTCCCCTTTCCCGTCGTCCGAGTCTCCAAAATTTCCGCTGTCTTCCTGCATATCCTCTTGTCATGCTTTCTCCTTTCTGTACTCCGGCGGAAAAGAGAGCATGTCATTCACAGATGCACGTTTCGGTTTCCGCCGTATTTTTAGTTGTCATTGTAAAAGAAAAATTCGACAGAAACTGTCCTGAACGTGCGAACCGCACATCTGTTAGAATTTCTCTGATGCTCTTATTCTATAGAAATGATATGCCAATGTCAATAGATTTTTTAAACGAAATAACGTTTATTAGGGGCGTTTCCTATTTTATCAGCCCCAGACACGTCTCCAGCGCACTCTCCCCCTCGGGGCTCACAAAATCCGGCTCTGTCCCGTGCTCCTCGCTCCCGGTTCCGTCTGCCGTCACCCCGTACATGGGGCTGTACTGCACCACCAGACCGCTGTTTGGTAAAATCAGGTAAGCCGGATCCGTGCCGATCCCGTCGCCGCTCGTCGTTCGTCCCACCAGCGTTGCAAAGCCGCTGGCCTTAGAAAACATAGCCGCATACTCGGAGGAGGAATAATTGTTTTCGTTCACCAGCAGCCAGATTTTTCCGTCAAATCCCTCTCCCGTCGGCTCCACCGTATAATCCTCCCGCAAAAACCAGTCGCAGTCCGCGGCGTCCTCTTGATTCAGTTTGGGCATCGGGGGAAGCTCGCTGACCGGCTGATACAGCCCGGATGAGACGCCCTCCTCCACATACAGGAAAGCCCTGTTGTTTTCCCCGTCCTTAAATAGCTGATACCCCGGCACCGTCAGCGTCTCCTTTGTCAGCGGCGCAGCCACAAGCTCATCAAAATACGACATACTGCCGCCTAAATTATTTGTGATATCAACGATCAGATTGTCATATGTTTTGACTTTGTCATAAAAAGGCAGCAGTATTTCGCGGTCGGTCTCCATCTGCTCATAATCAAAAGCGTCGATAAAGATGTACGCCGTTTTTCCCGGCTCCAGAATCTTCGTCTCCACATTGGCAGGCATCGCCTCCTCCACCGCGTCGGTTTCTCCGGCTGCCTCCGCTTCTGTGGATTCTCCGCGGCTTCCGTCATTCTCCGCCGCCCGTTTTTCCTCCGTCAGACGATCCACTTCCCCGTAATAAGCCGTCATGGCGGCGTAGGTTTTCCGGGAGACGGGATTGTCCAACGTGTCCACATAGGGTTTATACCGTTTCTCCTGCCCCGGCTCCTTTACAAACTCCCGCGCGGACGCAAGCTCGCTCTCGTAGCGCCGTCCCCAGAGATCCAGATGCCCCGTATAGGAAAATTCCCTGACAAAATCCTTTAACACTTCATAGAAAGCGTCGTCATTTGCGCACCCTTCCACTTTTGCCCGGTAAGCCGTCTCCAATGCGTCCAGATCTGCCCCGGCCTGCCGTCTGGCAAGTGTCACATAAGGGTAATTGTCCCTCAGGCCGTCGCAGAGACTCTCAAAATCCGCCAGCCGCTGTTCCCCGGAAAGACCGCCCATCCAGTTCTTTTGTTCGTCGGTCATCTCCGAGAGGACCTGCTCTCTGAGGGCTTCGGCGTTCTGTGTGCCTGTCGTCTCCTGTCCGTCCTGCGCTTTCGATGCGTTCTGCATGTCTTCCGTGCCCTCTATCTCCTGTACGCCCTGCGGTGTCTGCGCGTCCTGTACATCCTGTCCGCCTATTGCGTTCTGCCCTTCCTGCACGCTCTGAACGTCCGGCACCTCCCGCACACCGGCATTTCTCCCGTCTGTCCCGCAGGCTGTGAACGCCAGACTCACACCAAGGCAGACGCCGCCTATCCATGCTCTTTTCTTCCTCATACCGGCTCCGCCTCCTCCCGCGTCTCCGGCATCTGTCGGCCGGTCGTCTGTCCCTCCCCGTTCGTCGGGAAAGAAACCGTCACCGTAAACAAGTCCGCATCCGTCTCCACGGTAAGCTTCCCGCCGCAAACTTCCGTAAAGCTCTTCGCGATGGAAAGTCCAAGCCCACTGCCGCCGTCTGTGCGGCTCTCGTCGCCGCGCACGAAGCGCTCCGTAAAGTCCTTGCCGTCTGCAAGCTCCACGCCGGAGGTATTTTTGATGCGTACCACCGCCTGCCCTTCCTCCTCCGTGAGCGCAAGGTATACGCGGGAGCCTGCCAGCGAATAGCGCAGGGCGTTCTGCAAAAGATTCTGGAACACCCGGTAGAGCCGCTGCCCGTCCGCCGTCACCGACACGGGATGCTCGGGAATTGTCGTCCGCATGATCAGGCCGCTCCCCTCGATCCTGTCATTCATGTCCGCCAGCGTCTGCCGCAGAAGTTTTCCCATATCCAGCGCTTCCATCCGGATCGGGAGCTGACCGGAGGTTGCCTTGCTGATCTCAAACACATCCTGCACGATGCCGCGCAGCCGCTCCGCCTTTTCGCCTAAAATCTGAATATACTCCTTCACATGCTGGGGCAGCTCTTCTTCCTGCCGCAATAGCTCCGCGTAGCTGATGATGGAGGTGAGCGGCGTCTTGATATCGTGGGACACATTGGTCACCAGATCCACTTTCATCCGCTCGCTCTTGATCCGCTCTGTAACCGCCGTCTCCATGCCCTTCTGAATCTGGTTTAAGTTGTCCGCCGCCTTCTGTAGATCTGTGTCTTCTGATAAAACCAGCTCACCCGTGAGCTTCCCCTCCCGCACCGCAAGAATCTGATCCGTCAGCGCGCCAATATCCACAGCCAGCCGGTAATTTTTCTTTAAACCGGAAACGGTAATCATAGTAAAGACAAAAAGTGCGCTGAAAATTACACAGGCTGTCAACATGTAAGCGTCTCTCATATGAAAAGAATAGCCCAAGTCTTCCGCCACCGCTTCATATACATCCGTCTCATACGCAAAACTGTATGCATATCCGCCCGAGAGCTGGTTGACAAGCTCCCCCTGCAGCAGCCAGAGCGCGCAGACCGCCCCCGCAAACAGCAGCATGAGACTGATTTCCGCAATCAGTGTGTTTCGCTGTCTCCTCACCAGCCTTTTCTGGATCGGATACTTGAAATCCTTCACCTTGAGCAGCTCGAAAACCGGTTTCTTCTGCCGCTTTCCATTCATCCGCCAGTCCAGAACGACCAGATAGATAAGCCAGAACCAGAGCGCCAGATAGCCGCCTGCACTCTTCAGTCTTGCCATCTCATAGATGTAATCGCCGCTCCAGTTATAATACCCCAACCCGCTTCTGAGCCACCAGCCGAGATGTCCGAACACGCCCCCTCCCATTCCCGTGAATAAAATCACCAGAATAAGCAGGACAGACAATTTAATTTCCAGACAGACTTTTTGAAGCAAGTCCGCAATCCGCACCACCGCCTGCCTTCTGCTCTTCCTCATCAGAATACCGACCGCCAGAAGGAGTACGCCGGTTGACATAAAAATCCCAATCCGCTCCGCGGCGCTGGCAAGATATACGGCATTCTGCCGCATGCGGTAAAGCCTGCCGCCATACTGTGTGGCGCCGCTTCGCCCATCCTCCCTCACAATATAGAGCTGCGGAAACTTTGCCGCCGCCAGAAAGACCACCGCGTCCTTTGCCGATTCTCCCATCGTAACGTTTGCATAGCCGGGCACCAGCCAGCGGCTTCTGTCGCTGTAGATCCCGTCGCCGTATACATCCACCTCGTAGCTGTCCTTCAAGATCTGTACCTTGCCGTCGCCGGTCCTGTTATACCAGAGCGTGAAGTTGTACGCCGCCGCGTCAAGAGACTTGGAAAAGTCCTCACCCGCCCATTCCTGCCCCGTTTTGTCCTCAAAGCCGTCGATATTGGAGTAGAGGAGCTTATTCTGATAGATCACAGCATAGCGGAGGTTTTTGTTCTGCGCCATGTCCGCCATATAGGCGTCTCTGCTCTCCTCATCCCCATAGCTGTAACCGTAATCGTTCCCGTCATAACCATAGTACCCGTCGTAATCATAGTCATACACGCTGCCATAACCGGCCTCCGCCGCGATCTCATCATAGTACGCCTGCTGCTCCAACAGATATTCCTGATAATCGTCAAAATTGCCGTCAAAATCCTCCAGAGTCGCCATTCCGCCGATGGCATCTGCCGTGTAATCCGCGGACTCCTCCACGACAGTCTCCTCCTGTACCGCAGTCGTCTCATTCAGAAACTTGTCCGCCCACTCCTGATCAGATTCCTCCGTATGGGGCGCGCCCGTGAAATCCGTGCCATATCCCGCGTAGGTGCTTCCTCCCGTGGCAACCCCCAGCAGCTCCGAAAGTCTGTTGCTTATCAGGATTCTGAAATCCCCGCTCTCCTGATAATCCTTCCGTCCCTCAAAGACCTCCATACCGAATGCCGCCGCCATGCTCACGGCGGGAACCAGTTGAATGACTATCATAGTCAATCCTGTCACAAAAGCCAGAAAACTTAAAATTGTCTTACCTTTTTTCCATCTTGTATCCAATGCCCCACACCACCTTTATATATTCTGGCTCTTTCGGATTGAGTTCGATTTTCTCCCTGATGTGCCTGATGTGCACCATCACCGTGTTCTCCGGCGCGAAAGACACATCCTCCCAGACGCGCTCGTAAATCTCCTCCGCCGGAAAGATCCGCCCCCTGTTCTTCATCAGAAGCTCTATGATCTTCGTCTCCGTGGCGGTCAGTCTGACCGGCTCCCCGTCCGCGTAGAGCGTGCGCTCCTTCATACGGTAACAGAGTCTGCCGTTTACGATCTCGTCCGTCTCGCTTGATGTGTGAATGCCGCCGAGCAGCGTGTACCTTCGAAGCTGGCTTTTCACCCGGGCCGCCAGCTCCTGCGGGTTAAAGGGCTTCGCCACATAGTCGTCCGCCCCCATGGAGAGCCCCAGAATCTTGTCCGTGTCCTCCGTCTTCGCGCTCAGCACGATAATCGGAAGGTTCTTGCGCTCCCTGATCTTCATCATGGCGGACAGCCCATCTAGCTTCGGCATCATCACGTCCATGATGATGAGCTGTACCTCGTTCTCCGCCAGAATCCGCAGCGCCTCCATGCCGTCGTAGGCCTTTAACACGCGGTATCCCTCCTTCTCCAACAGAAGGGCGATCGCCCGCACAATCTCCCTGTCATCATCCACCACCAGCACACATGCATCCATTTGAAAACCTTACCCCCTTCATCCGCGGAACCGTTCATATCCCGGTTTCTTCCTCAGCCAAACACTTGATGAACAGTTCCTAAGCCTGAACCTATCATAAAAATAAGTCCTTATAAAAAAGTCGTGGGATTTCTTATAAAAATCTTAAAGATTATAATTCTCCCGCATCTCCGCTTCCGCCGCCCTCACCTCTTCCAAAAGCTCCCTGGCGGAAACCCGGATCGCGCCGGCGCCCATAATGATGATCTGCTCAAGCCCGTCGGATGTAGCCACCCGCACGCGATAATTCTTCCGGCTCATCTCGTGGGTCACCTTCTCGATATACTGATCCGCCGTCTCCGCTTCCTTCGTGTAGACCACGTCAATATTATGGTAGTGCTCCACGCTGCCCGGATTCCCCTTCACACGGTACGCGTCAAAGACAAGGATCAGGTGCATTTTCCGGAATGCCTGGAAGTTGCAGAGAATGTCCATCAGCCTGCCGCGGGCCGCGTTCAAATCCGCTCTCGCGAGCTCGGAAAGCGGCGCCCACGCGAAGATAATATTGTAGCCGTCCACCAGAAGATACTCCTCCTGCACCCCCTGACCGCCATGATATTCAACTTCGGCGGGCGCCGCCATCCTGGCGCGGATGGTTCTCGCCCACCCTTGCCTTTTCGGCTCCTTTGTGCCAAATGTCCGCGCAAAGATTTCCTCCACCTCATCTTGACCAATAAAGTCAACCGTCGATCCGCCGACGGAAGCACGCTTCGCGTAACGCTCTGCAAAGCTGCTCTTTGCACCGTGCTCTCCCTGCCCTGCGCCGCTTCCCGTTTCCTCTCCTCCACTCTGTCCATATCGGCCAATTTGACTATTTTGGTCATTTTCGTCGTCCATCCCATAAATACTGCCGTCCGCCAGACGCCACCCGGCTTTCAACGCCGGCTCCAGATGCATGTACTCCTCCACCCGATTCCACTCCACTACAAATCCCGCCCCGTGGGCACAGAACACGGAACCGCACGGATTCTCCGTATCATGTTCCGCCTCGTAGCCGATCTGTTCCATGACCTCATCCGCGTTATGGCACGGTTCATAGCCTTGCAGTCTCGTAAACAGCCTTCCTTTTCCCCCGGAATAGGCAAGCATTTTCGTCTGATAACCGCCAAACTCGGAGACGGGAACCGTACCCGTGAGCACCATCTCCTCCCCCACGGTCTCCGGCGCATCAAAACGGCCGCCCATAGCCTGTATATCCGTCATGGCGCGCCCAACCAGCGGAGCAGGCAGCTCCATACGGAAGGCATAGACAGGCTCCAACAGCACGCTTTCCGCCCTGCACAGCCCCTGTCTGAGCGCGCGGTAAGTCGCCTGCCGAAAATCACCGCCCTCCGTGTGCTTCACATGGGATTTCCCCGCCGCCAACGTAATCTGCATATCCGTAATCGGCGATCCCGTCAGAACACCAAGATGGGTCTTCTCCTCCAGATGCGTCAGAATCAGCCTCTGCCAATTCCGGTCCAGCTTATCCTCGCTTACGCGGCTTCGAAAAATCAGCCCGCTCCCCCGCTCCCCCGGCTCCAGAATCAGATGTACCTCCGCGTAATGTCTGAGCGGTTCGAAGTGCCCCACTCCCTCTGCCACATCCGCAATGGTCTCCTTGTAGAGAACACTCCCCTCGTCAAAATCCACCTCTATGCCGAAGCGTTCCAGGATCATTTTCCTCAAAATCTCAATCTGCACCTCGCCCATGAGCCGGACATGTATTTCTCCGCTCTGCACCTGTCTGACCGTGTGAAGCTGCGGTTCCTCCTCTTCAAGTTTACATAATTTTATATACAAGTCGTGAATATCCACTCCTTCAGACGGATTGACCCGATAAGTCATAACCGGCTCCAGAACCGGAAGCACGATATCGCTCTCCGCGCCGAGTCCCTGCCCGCAGAAGGTGTGCTCCGGCCCCAAAAGCGCGCAGATATCCCCGGCGGATACCTCCTGCGCCGCCACATACTTTTCCCCGGAATACAGACGGATCTGGTCAATCTTTTCCACGCAGTCCGATGGCTCTCTGCCTGCCTTGACAGATTTTGCCGATGCGCCCGCATCCGACCTGTCCGCCTCATCCGGCTCCGGCGGTTCTGTCTGATCCGTCCCCGCCCTGCCCTGTCCGGCGGACACCGTTATCGTCTGCTTTACCTGGAGACTGCCCCCGGTCACTTTGACATGCGTCAGCCGATTGCCCAGCGCGTCCCTCGTAATCTTAAAAACGCGCGCGCCAAACGCTTTCCCATACTTTTGCAAAGGCGCATATGCCATAAGAGCGTTGAGCAATGCTTCCACGCCGTCTCCGTGCAATGCGGAACCAAAAAAGCAGGGAAAGAGCTTCCTGCTCTCTACCAGCGACGCGATTTCCGCATCGCTCACCGGAGGCAGTCCCTGCTCCATCCGTTCGAAATACTTCTCCAGCAGCGCCTCATCGCACAACGCAACATTCTCGTAAAACGCATCCGTCCGCTCCCCGCTCGGGCACACAAAGGATACGCAGCGGCCGTCCAGCTCCTTCTGCACCCCCAAAAGCAATCTCTCCGCATCCGTCCCCGGCTGATCCATCTTATTGATAAAGAGAAAGACAGGCACCTGATAGCGCTCTAACAGCCTCCACAATGTCCGCGTGTGGCTCTGCACCCCGTCCGCGCCGTTTATGATGAGCACCGCACAGTCCAGCACCTGCAGCGTCCGTTCCATCTCCGCAGAAAAATCCACATGCCCCGGCGTATCCATAAGCGTCACTTCCACGCCTTTCCATGACAGACGCGCCTGTTTGGAAAAGATGGTGATGCCCCGGTCACGCTCCTGCGCGTCCGTATCCAGAAACGTATCGCGATGATCCACGCGGCCGGGATTTCTGATCTCCCCCGCCATATAGAGCACACGCTCCGCCAAAGTCGTCTTTCCCGCGTCCACATGAGCCAGCAGACCGATCACTGTTTTCTTATCACTCATAATAAATTTCTCCTTGATCCGTGAATAAGCAGATTCGAGATACTTCGCATCTCTCATTCGCGTTGCTCGTCAGAAGCCGCCATTAACAGTCTTGCATGCAAGCATGCAGCCTGTCACTGCCGCCTTCTGACTCTGCTTATTCGCGTACATAAAGAATGCCCCGCCGGACAGCGGGACATTCCGTTTTTTCTATTATACTACAACTGACAGCCTTAAGCCAGCACCTCCGCCAGCCGATCGATACCTGCCTGTACCTTCGCCATAGAGGAAAGGATGGTTTCGACACCCGTCACCTGCTCCTCCGTGGAAGAGCTGATCTCCGTCGTTCCCTGTACCGAAACCTGGGAAATTTTCTCCACCTGCTGCATTGCCTCCTGAAGCCGTTCCTTGATCTCCACAATGCCGCTCAGCCCGTCTTTCAGCTTTTCCGTCTCATCAATGACTTCCTCGGAAGACTTAAGCATGATATCGAATATCTTCACCGTGTCATCCAGCTTCTCATTGGACTCCCTCACGATCACGGTATTGCGGTCGATCACTTTGTTCGTATCGTCGATAGTAGCGATGATATCCTTCAGAATCGCGTCGATCTTCTGTGTCGCCGTGGCTGATTCGCCGGACAACGCATTGATCTCATCCGCAACCACCGCAAAACCCTTGCCGGCCTCACCTGCTCTGGCCGCCTCGATCGCCGCATTCAGCGCAAGCAGATTGGTCTGCTTCGCGATCTGGCTGATGCTGTCGATGATCTCTCCGATGGAACTGGATTTCTGGGCCAGCGCCGTCATGCCCTCGGACGCCACCTGCGTCGCCTTGATATTTTCACTGAACTTCTTGGAGAGCTCCCCAATGGCCACAATGCCCTCGTTGTTCTTCTCCTCAAGCTGCTTCACATTCTCAACCGTCTGTAACACTCTGGACTCGGAATCCCCGATCCGGCTGTCCAGATCGTTGAATATCTGAATGCTGCCCTCCACCTGCTCGATCTGCTGCTCCACGCTGGAGGAAATCTCCTCCGTGGACGCCGCGATCTCCGAAGAGCTCTGCTCGAAGCTGTGTAAAGAATCATAAATGGACTGGGAAGACTCCTGCAATCCCTCGAAAGCGCCTCTTACATTGTTCAGAAGCTCTTCCACCTCCCCTTCCTTCTGTTCCACCGTCGCAAAGAGTGCTCTTGCCCTGAATACGATGAAGACAGCGGCCGCAATCGCAAGGACATACACCATAACAATGAAAACCCAGATCGACAGTGTATACATGCACAGATAAGCTTGTCTGAAAATAATCAGAGCCGCTGCATTGACCGCAACAGTCACCGCCGCGCACACCTTAATTACCGATAAGTCATAATAAGGAACCGCCAAAAACAAAACCAGAAAATACGCCTCCACCATAGCGCCGAAAACGCCCGGCGTGCCCGCCACGAGAGTTACCGCGCCAAAAAGCGGCAGCACGGATATGTACAGATATTTGGCGTAAGTTCCAAGCTTCTTCTCAAACACCTTGATCAACAGACTTGCCGGCACCATCACAAGAGCGATGGCGTCCCTTCCCGATCCGCCATTAAACAAAAGCACATAAGTGACCGCCACAACAGGGATCACATCAAGAAACAGAAACATGATCATGTTCATCCGTTTCTCCTCATTTTTGAGAATTTCCAACTCCATACCCACCGATCCTCCTTCTCTTACGTATAAGAGTGTATAATATCATGTCTATTATATCATACCCCCCCCCCATAAAGTCAAGCCAAAATACGTTTCCAAAGGGACCGCAAAATGCTAAAAAGCAAGCATTTGGGCGGTGGCTCCGACACCATGCAGCAAGTGCATGGCGCGGTGTGAAAAGTAACGTTTTTTCACTACTCTTCCATCGTGCCAAGGCTCACAAACAGAGCGTAATGCTCCGGCTTAAACATCTTTCTGTAGAGGGTGTCCAGCGCCCCCTGCGACGGCTCCTGCCCCTTCTCCCCGAAAGGCTTATACAAAACGCTGTAATCCACCCCGAACAGGACGGAACGAAGCGCCGTCATCTCACAGCCGCAGGAGAGGTAAAAGGCGATCCGCCGTTGTCTGGTCAGACGCTGCTTTGCATCCTCCGCCGCCGAAACCCGCTCCGACTCGATGTAAAGCCCCTCCACTTCCGGCAAATTTTCCTCGAAATAAGCAGCAAACAGGGAGAAAGCCCGATGCCCCATCCCCTTTCCCCGCCTTTCATGCAATATCGCAAAATAGTCGAGGAGCGCGCACTTTGCCTCCTGGCAGAGTATAAAAACGGCATAGCCCGCCAGTTTTTCCCCGTCGTAAATACCGAGAGAAAAACCGAATCCCGCCTCCATGCTCCTTGTGATATGGCTCAAGGGCTTTAACTCGTCGGACGGGAAATCCTTTTTCATATGGGTGCGATAAATTTCCGTCAGTTCCTCTACCGCTAATTTTTTGACCGTATCAGACATGTTTTCCTTATTTATTTCCTTCCCTTTTGATTTTCATAAAATTCTCCTGCGTGAGAAAAGTCTGCAAAGCAGACTTGGAACTTCTTAGCGAGGCAGTCTCTACTGCCAAACTTTAGAAGTTCTTCTCACGGTTGTCATATCCCTGCACGTACACAAAAGAATCCCCGTCATTATCCCTTTCCATACAATAATCAGGGTTCAAAACTGCCTGCACAAAATCCCCGCCGCCCGGCTCTATCACCTTTACCGGAATCCCCAGCGCCTGCTCCACATCCCGCACGGTAACATCATCCAGAAAGACCTGCTCACCGCTGCGCAGCATATTTGCCGGAATCAACAACACATCCCCGAGCTTCTCCCCCGCCTGCTGCCGCTCCCGTAATTGCGCCGTCAAATCCCGTCCTGTGACCAGTCCCGCCACCGTAATCGTCTCCCCGAAGAACTCATTGCGAATGGGAAAGACATGAATCGTAAGCCCCGGGCACACACCGCACAGTTCCTCCGCCGACTCCCGTATGACGGCATAAGGCAGCTTTCCCGTGGCTACGCTGAGCACGCGCTTCACACCGTTCATTCCATGTTGACCATTTTGGTCATTCACGACCGACCGCATCGCTTCCGCAAACTCCTCCCGGAAAAGCCGCATCATACCCACACCGTTTTCCAGCTGGATATAGCCGTCGTAGCGCTCTTCCTCCGGAAACTCCCGCCCGGCCAGCATATAAAACTCGTCGCTTGCATGAATAAAGTGTAGACCATATCGGTCAAAACAGACCTTCTGGTACTGCTCAATCATATCAATGATCTCTTCCGCCTCTTCTTTTGTAAACAACTCCAGCGGATAAAGACCTTCCCTGTATTTCGTGATGCCCGCGGGCACCACCGACACGCTCCGCATAAAAGGCAGATACTTCATCAAATCCGTAATACTGCGCCGAAGCTCCTCCCCGTCGTTGACTCCCTTACAGCAGACAATCTGCCCGTTCATCTCCACATGTCCCTCGTAAAATCGATCGAGAAACCGCAGCTTTTCCCCCGCGAAACGATTGTGCAGCATCTCACACCGAAGCGCAGGGTTCGTGGTCTGCACCGAAATATTAATCGGCGCAAGCTGCATCCGAATGATGCGCTCCACATCCTTTTCAGACATGTTGGTCAGGGTGATATAATTGCCCTGTAAAAAGGAAAGCCGGGAATCGTCATCCTTAAAATACAGGGTTTCCCGCATCCCCGGCGGCATCTGGTCAATAAAGCAGAAAATGCACTTATTGCTGCAGGATCGGTAGTCGCTCATCAGGCCGTTTTCAAACTCCACGCCCAGCTCCTCGTCGTAGTCCTTGTCGATCTCCAAAAGCCACTCCTCACCGTCCGCCTTGCGCACAAGCGCCTCCACATACTCGTCCTTCATCAAATAGCGGTAATCGAAAACATCCTCTATTTCTTTGTCATTAACGGAAAGAAGGACGTCGCCCGCCTCAATTCCCATCTCCTCCGCGATGGAACCGGGGGCTACCTCTTTAACCACATGCTCTGTCTTATGCAAATCTGCGCTCCTTATCCTTGACTTATTTGGTCAAAACCGTTTCTCCACAAAGCAGCCTCTGCTGCGAGTGGCTAGAAGTTCTTCTCGCTATGTTACCAATCGGAGTCCCAATCATCGTAGCCGCTATCCCAGCTGTCACCGCTGTCCCAGTCATACTCATAGTCCCAGTCGTCGTCTGCCCACTCCCTTTCACTGTACCAGCCGGACTCCGTAAAGTCCTCTGTCCCGTAACTCTCACGCCAACTGCCGGACTGGTAATAGTCGTCCGCGTTCTTTTTTAGCTCCTTGTCCGCCTGCGTAGGCGACCATGCCTCAATATAGTCATCCCACACATACCAGTCGGAATTATCGTAGAAATAAGCGCTGCCCTGATAGTCATAATAGCCGCTGGAAGGTCTCCGCCCAAACCAGCCGCCGAGTATGAGCGCGGCCGCCAGTGTAATGATAATCGCCTGCAAGATAACACTTCTAATCAAGCCTTTGAGTAAAACCCCTGCCAATCCTTCCGGCGTTTTCGATTCTCTTGATCCTCCTGCGCCTTTCGCGCCCATATGCCGCTTCTGCTCCGCCACCCGCTCGTTAATCTTCATGTAAAGCTCGTTGACCGCATAAGCCTCGTCATTGCCCTCATATCGGACTGCCCGGGTGCCGTCCGCCTTGTTTTTGTACACAACAAAATTGCCGGTGCTCTCATCCCGGTAAATGCCGAAGGCTTTCGCCCCCCGGTAATCCTCTCCGAGAAACACCCGCATGTCTTTTAACGGCAGATTATGGCGCTGACAGTATGCCTGCAGCTCCTCTATGGTCGTGGGGACGCCATATGCCGTCCTCTTCACTCTGGTGTTCGCCGCGCCGCAGTAAGGACAGGTCTGCGCCGTCTCCGCAATCATCTGTCCACAGTATTCGCATGGTATTTTCATGTGGCCCTCTTTCCGTACTTTTTCTGTCTCAATTATACAGGAAGCCTCCCATAAAAAGCAATACCGTAAACATATCCTCCCGCCTGTCCGTCACGCCTCTGCCCCGCTCCGTGCGCTGCATCATCGCATCTGTTTGCTAGCGCATCTACTCTTCAAGAACGGAATACTGCAGCATCTCATATAAGAGCTTCGTCCCCTCCTTAATTTCCGGCGGTAAAAGCGCTCGTGCCACCAGCTTATACCCTTCCTCGGGCGCGTCAATGCGCTCCAGATTCGCATAATCCCCGTCTATACCTGCCACCCGGTATTGAAATGTAAGCATACCTGCCACCCCTGTTTCTTTCCCGCTTTCCTCTCTTTGCCGGGATTTCCGCCTTTCTGGCCGCCCCCGACACCGGCTCCGCAGATTATCCCTTTACCACAGTATAACCCATTTCTTTCAGAAGCGCCATATCCGTCTCCACGGTAATGCCCGCCGTGGTCAGCATATCCCCGCTGATAGCCGCATTTGCGCCCCCGGCAAAACAACGCTCCCCTTTGTCTCCAAGAAGTCCTCTGCCGCCCGCCAGACGGATCGACGCGTCCGGGATGATAAAGCGGAAAATGGCCACGATCCGGCACACCTCGTCATTTGTCAGCGCCGGATTTTTCTCGTAGGGCGTTCCCGGAATCGGGTTTAACACATTGACCGGAACGGACTTCACCCCAAGCTCCCGCGCCGTCAACACCATGTCGATCCGATCCCCCATGGTCTCGCCCAGCCCCATGATACCGCCGCTGCAAACCTCCAGTCCCGCCCGCTTCGCCGCCCGCAGCGTCTCGATCTTATCCGCGTAGGTATGGGTCGTGCAGACCGAAGGGAAATACCGCTCGGAGGATTCCAGATTACAGTGGACGCGGGATGCCCCCGCCTCTTTCAATTTGCGAAAATCCGCCTCCCCGAGCAGACCGAAGGAGACGCAGACCTCAATCTCCGCCTCCCGCCGCACCGCGCGGATGCTCTCGCATACTTGCTCCACCTCGGCCTCCGAAAGCCGCCTGCCGCTGGTGACAATGGAGTAGCGCAGCACCCCCTGCGCCGCGTTGCGCTTTGCCTGCGCCACGATTTTTTCCGTGGAAAGCAGCGGATAAGACTCCCCGCAGGCCGTGGTATAATGTGCGCTCTGGGCGCAGTATTTGCAATCCTCCGAGCACTTCCCGCACTTTCCGTTTATGATCGTACAAAGGTCGAAGCGGCTCCCGCAAAAATGCGCCCGAATCTCATCAGCCGCCTGACAGAGCTCCTTAAGCGGCGCCTCCGTCAAAGGCATGATCTCCTCCTTTGTAAGCAGTTCGCCCCGATATAATTTTTCCTGCAATTCTCTGATTCTATCCATCTTCCCGCTCCTCTTTTTTCCGGCTCCTGTGTTTCCTGTTTTTTGATTTGTCGGCATCCATAAAATTTATATCATAACTTTTTCGCATTTTGGCTGGCAAAGATTTTCTTTTCATGCCGCCATTTTAGTAACATAACATTAAGAGAACCACACTTTCATCACGGACAGCACCTGCGCCAGCTCTTCCTCCCCGATCACATAGGGCGGCATCGCATACAGGCAGTTTAAGAAAGGCCGCGCAAAAACGCCCCGCTTCACCGCAAACTCCTGATAGCCCGCAAGGTCTGTCCTGTCCCGCACCTCCAGGCAGATGCAGCCGCCCATGATGCGCACCTCTTTCACCTTGGGGCTTTCAAAACCCGACATCTCCCGCCGCATGATCTCCGTGATCCGATGAATCTTCGACATGTAGTCCTGTCCCTCAAACAGCTCGATAGACGCAAGGGCCGCGCTGCAGGCCAGCGCATTCCCCATAAAGGTGGGGCCATGCATCAGCGCAAGCGCCGGGTCGTCCCCGTAAAAGCCCCGGTAGACCTTTTCCCCGGCCACCGTCACCGCATGGCCGATATGCCCTCCCGTCAGCGCCTTGCCAAGCACCAGAATATCCGGCAGCACCTCGTCCGCCACAAACCGATAACCCGTCCGGCCGAAGCCCGTCGCCACCTCGTCAAAAATAAGCAGCACGTCGTACCTGTCGCAGAGCTGCCGCGCCCGCTTCAGGAAATCCAGATCATACATCAGCATACCGCCCGCCCCCTGTAGAAGCGGCTCGACGATAAAACAGTTCAGCTCACCGTGATGCTTCTCAAAGGCCTCCTCCAATGCCGGGAGCTCCGTGGGAATATGGATGACGCCCTTCTTCTCCCCGAAGGCGAAATGATAGTCCTCGTCATCCCCCACTTCCATGGTCTTGAAGGTGTCCCCGTGGTATGAGTGGGTGAGCGCGAGCACCGTCTTCCTCTCATCCTTTCTGTTCACGTTATACTGCAAAGCCATCTTTAATGCCACTTCCACCGCCACCGAGCCGGAGTCCGAAAAAAAGCAGTAATCCAAATCGCCGGGCAGCCAGTCGGCCAGCTTATCCGAAAGCTTCTGCACCGCCGGATGGGTCAGCCCGCCCAGCATGACGTGGGAAAAAATGTCCGCCTGCTCCTTGATGGCCTTCGTGATCACGGGATGTTTGTAGCCGTGAATCACACTCCACCAGGAGGAGATGGAGTCGATCAATTTGTCCCCATCCTTTGTGTAAAGATACACGCCCTCCGCGTCCACGATCTCGTAGGGCGGCTTCATGGTTTTCATCTGTTCGTAAGGATACCAGATCATTGCAAAGTCCTCTCTGTATGATTTATTTCCGCTATATATTTTAAATAGATTCTCTCAGTGCCAACGATGGTTATGCAGACATGTTATGTAAACCTTTTCGTCAGTTGTATAACGCTCGCAGCGCCTCCGCCTCCATGGAAAGCTCACGGTCGCCTTCCCGCACACAGGCGAGAGTTTTTAGCCCTGTCAGTTCCTCGCACATGCGGATGTTATCCTCCTCCATCACATTGCCGGGATGGAAGCGGTTAAAGATCATCCCTACAATGGGAAGCTTTCTGGCACGCATATATGCAACGGTCAGCACTACACTGTTGATGGTGCCAAGTCCCGCGTCGGCCACGAGCAGGCAGGACAAATCCAGCGCTTTTATCACATCTTCCAACATAATCCGCTCCTCATCATAGCGGATGGGACAGAGAATACCGCCGCTGCCCTCCACGGTCACATAATCGTATGCCCCGCCGAGCCTGCAAAAGCCCTCCTTCACCACGGAAAGTTCCACCGGCCCGCCCTCAATCCGCGCCGCCAGATGGGGCGAGTACGCGTTTTCATATATGTAAGGACACATTTCCTCCAGAGGCTGGGATATCCCCGAAACCTCCTTCACAGACAGCGCGTCCCCCGGAATCAGCGTGCTGTCCGCCCTTCTCTCGTTGCCGCTCATGGCCGCCTTGTAGTAGGCGGCGCGCGTGCCGCTCTCCGCAAGCTTCTTTATGACCAGTCCGGTCACATAAGTTTTTCCCACATCCGTGCCTGTCCCTGTGACAAAAAGACTTTTGCTCATTCTTCAGTTCCTCCTGCCCTGTTCATCTCGTCTGCCCACACAGTTTTCCCTGCCGCGTCAAATATCCGCCGCTCCGGTCTGTCACCTTTACACCCGTACACTCAGTCCTACACGGCGCCGAGCATCTTCTGAAACATAGGTCTGACTCTCACAGTCAATATAGCCGCCAAAATGCACAGGCAGATATCCCCGGGAACCGCCAGGACAAAACAGTATAAAAACAGCGGTCCGATGGCAATCGGCGTGTCAATCACATAATTGCAGATTACGTAGTAATAAATCATGCCTGCCGCATAGACGATGAACAGACCAAGAAAGTTCACCGCAATGACCCATCCGATCAAAAGCTTCTTTTTCCGTTCCACCATCCTGCCCGTCACATAGGCCGCCAGCATAAAGCCAAGCAAATAGCCAAAGCTGGGCTTTAATATGTACCAAAACCCGCCGCCCTCCGCAAAGACGGGCAGCCCCACCAGCCCCAGCAAAATGTAGACGCCGACGCTCAGCGCACCCTTCCTGCCGCCCAGCAAAAGCCCCGCCAGCATAGTGAACAGAAACTGCAGCGTAAAGGGCACTACGGGAACGGGAACCTTGATAAAAGCCCCCACCGCAATCAGCGTGGTAAACACCCCGCAAAGCACCATATCCTGCGTACTGATTTTTCGCCTTGTCACCGCTTTTCCTTCGTTGCCGGCCTTAATGCCCACGTCATAAGATTTTTGTTTTTCCATGCTGTCCTCCATGATTCCGCTCTGATGCAAAACTATATTTTTTAATTGTCAACCTTATACATATTTGGTTAACAATGCAAGTATAGCATATTGCTGCGGAATGTCAAGACAAGGGATTGTGCAATTTCTTACACAATCCTCAAAAGTTTCCCAATCCAATACACCACGCCCAACGTCCAGCTTGTAAAGATCCCGTACAGGATTACAGGCCCGGCGATGGTAAATATTTTGCACCCGATACCGAACACCTGCCCTTCCTTCTGATACTCGATCGCTGCCGAGGCAACGGAGTTTGCAAAGCCCGTAATCGGCACAAGCGCGCCTGCGCCGCCCCACTCCACACATTTGTGGTAAAGCCCGAAACCGGTCAGCAAAACGCTTGCGAGCACCAAAAGCATGGAACACCACGAGCCCGCCGTCTCCTTGTCAAGCCCCATGCTGTTTGTGGCATAGTTTAAAATACACTGACCGATCACGCAGATCAAACCGCCGACTAGAAAAGCCTTCGCCATGCGCGCGGCCATGCTGTACTTCGGTGTCGCCTGCTCCACATGCTGCCGGTACGCCTGCTCCTTCTCCTGCTGCGTCATGTTTTCGCCCTGCTTCTGCATTTCCTTCCCCGCCTGATTTTCCGCCATAATGTGTCCTCTCCTTTTTCTTAAATTTTCTGCTCTCTTTTCCTGAAAATTTACCGGCCCAAACCACTTGAAGCCGCCCGACATTTCTTTTTTCAGTCCTAAGCCATGCGCCGTCACAAAATACCTTTCACAGCTCCGCCGCTTTATGCACAGTCTCATAAAAACACCCGCTGCGTAAAGTAAATCACACTTCCCATCAGCTTTCCAAGCGCCACCGCCAGTATCGCGATCCCCAGCCCGTGCCGGAATCCGATCCTTCTGGCAAAGACGGGAATCGTATTTAACATCTCCGCGATGGCAAGCGCAAGACAGCCCACAAAAATCCCCGCGAACAGCCCGAACACAATCTGTATCAGCGTCCCGACGAAATTCCACACGCCTTCTGTCGCCGCCCCGAAAACCGCATGTGTCCGCACCATTCTTCCTATCATGCCCCACTCGCCAAAAACGCTGAAAAAACTCCCTGTCAGCGTGCCGAGCACCACCATCTCCTCCAGCACGAACACCTTTTTTGCCACATGCATTTTGCCCGCAAAGCGCGGAATCAACCCAACCGAAATCAGCACCGTAAACACGCCCGCCGACACGATCAGCCCCGCGCTCACCCCAATCGCCAAAAGTAGAAGCTGCCTAAGAAACATCAATGGTCTTTCCCTCCCTGTCCGCCGTCGCAATGAGCGCCTGGTTTACATCCTTTTCATAAACCCGCATTTCCACCTCAATCGGGGTCGGGTCTTTTGTAATCCGCCTGCCGCCGATGTGGTTGAAGAATACGATAATCCCCACAGCCAGTCCCACCGAGTAGGACAGCTCCAGAATCCCGTAACCGTCTCCCCGATAGCCCATCACCATCTCGTAAAGTTTGGAAAAAACCTCGTTGATGCCGATATCATTGTGGAAAGCCATAATCGTGAACGCCGTGCCGAAAAAACTGATGAGAGCCACAAAGGCAAGCTTGCACCATTGGACAAAGCCCTTGTGTCTGTCCACGCTGATCCATTCTATCAGCACATCCGTCTCTCCCAGATTCTCCACGCTCGCGCCCGGACAGGCTTTTTCGATCTCCTCAATGACCCTGAGCACGCTGATGACCTGTCGTTTGCTCTCCCCTTCCCGAAATGTCCACAGCTTGAGGGATTTCGCCTTTGCCAGCACATGGGCATCCGCGCAGGTCAGCGTGGCGATATCCTTGACGCTCACTTCCGGCTCCTGCACCTCTATATTTTGTTCCGCTTTCAGATATATGGTTACGTTGCTAGTTGACATAACTTCTCCCATTTTACCCATTGTTGTTTATACAGAGAACGCAAAGCATTCTCTCAGTTATCGCACCACGATAATTTGGATAAAAGGTATTATGAGGAAATTTTTTTATTTTATACGTTATACACTTATGGTACACTATTGTTACCTATTTTATAAATGCGGCTTTGAAGCATTTTGTGCATTGCGTTTACACAGTAACCACGCGTGACAGGGCCGCCAAAGGTTGAACTGTTACAATAAATTTACTAAAAATCAGGAGGAACCCCGCATGAAAATCACCGTCATCGACGGACAGGGCGGCCGCATCGGCAAGACCGTCATCGAACAGATTAAAGCAAAACACAAAGATTTGGAGCTTTACGCCATCGGCACCAACACCGCTGCCACCGCCGCCATGTTAAAGGCGGGCGCGGACTTCGGTGCAACGGGCGAAAACGCCGTGCTGGTGAACGCAGCCGATGCGGATATCGTGATCGGCCCCGTGGGTATCGTGTTCGCAAACGCCCTGCTGGGGGAGATCACCCCCGCCATCGCCACCGCCGTCGGCGCAAGCAGAGCGTTTAAAATTCTGATTCCCGTCAACCGCTGTAACCACTTTATCGCGGGGTGTACGGAAAATCCGCTGGGCGAATACATCCGGCTGGCGGTGGAGAAACTGGAGACCATGTTATGACACAACGCCGCAGTCCAGGGAACACTCACTGTTTCCGACCGGCCAGGACTCTATAAACTTACAAAATAGGAAAGAGGTATCGGATGAAAATGGACAAACTTCTCTACGGCGCAGCCTACTACGACGAATATCTTCCCGTGGACCGCATCGAGACAGATATGGAAATGATGAAGAAGGCCGGTATGAACGTGATCCGCATCGCGGAATCCACGTGGAGCACATGGGAGCCGCAGGACAATGTTTTTGATTTCAGCCATCTGCACCGGATGCTGTCCTGCTCAAAAAAGCGCGGCATACAAGTGATCGTCGGCACCCCCACCTACGCGGTGCCCACATGGCTTGTCCGCAAATACCCGGATATCATCGCGGAAACCCACGACGGACCGGGGCGTTACGGACACAGGCAGAACATGGATATCGCCCACCCCATGTACTTAAAGCATGCCGAGCGGGTCATCCGCCGTTTAATGGCGGAAGTGCAGCCATACGACCATGTGATCGGCTTCCAGCTCGACAATGAAACCAAATCCTACGACACCTGCTCCGCCTACGCCCAGAAAAAGTTTGTGGACTATGTGCGGACGCTTTTCCACGATGATCTCTCCCTCTTAAATGAGGCGTGGGGGCTGGACTACTGGAGCAATCGTATCAACTCCTGGGAAGATTTTCCCGACGTGCGCGGCACCATCAATGCCAGTCTCGGTGTGGAATATCATAAATTCCAGCGGAAACTCGTGTCGGAGTTCCTCGCGTGGCAGAGCGCCATCGTACAGGAATACGCCCGCCCGGATCAGTTCATCACTCAGAATTTCGACTACGACTGGCGGGGCTACTCTTTCGGTTTACAGCCGGAGGTTGACCAGTGGGATGCCGCCAAACCGCTCACTGTCGCGGGCTGTGATATTTACCACCCTTCCGCGCAGGATCTGACAGGCAAGGAGATTGCCTTCGGCGGCGCCATCGCCCGCTCCTTGAAAAAGGACAACTATCTCGTTCTGGAAACCGAGGCGCAGGGCAACCACGGCTGGCTCTCCTACCCCGGACAGCTCCGCCTGCAGGCGTTCAGCCATCTGGCAAACGGCGCAAACTGTGTGGAATACTGGCACTGGCATTCCATCCACAATGCTATTGAATCCTACTGGAAAGGGGTTTTAAGCCACAACCTGAAAGAGAACGCCACCTACCGGGAGACCTGCCGCATCGGCGCAGAATTTAATGCGTACAGTACTCACTTGGTCAATTTGAAAAAGCACTGTTCCGTTGCAATCCTTCTGGACAATGTCTCTCTGGATGCCCTGCAATGGTTTCCGATCAAGGACGGTCCCGCATACAATGATGTGTTTCGCCGGTTTTTTGACGCCCTCTACGAAATGAATGTGGAGTGTGACATTCTCTCCTCCGAGGATGATATCGACTTGTTTAGTCAATACAAGTTGCTGATTAGCCCCGCTCTCTACAGTGTCTCCGATGCGCTTACAGATGCGCTGAGAGACTATGTGCAGGCGGGCGGCGTCCTGCTCTCCACCTTTAAGACCGCGGTGGCGGACAGAATGCTCAAGATCTACCACGACGATCTGCCCCACGGTCTGACCGACGTTTTCGGCATGACATACGACCAGTTCACGGACGCGGTGCGGGTGGGACTGCGTGCAAATGTTGAGAATTCCGAGACAAACGGAAAAGCTTCCTTGAAAACAGCGGCGGAAGTGCGCGCGGAGTCCGCCGCAGTCTGCATGACTGAATCAGTCAGCTCGCACTCTGCATCGGAACAGCGTTACTGCGTCCACAACTGGATGGAACTCCTCATCCCCGGCGCCGCCGAAACACTGGCTCTCTACGACCATCCCCACTGGGGCGGCTGCGCCGCCATCACGGGGAACCGGTTCGGTCAAGGCTATGCCGCCTATCTGGGCTGCTATACGGACGCTGACGTGCTGAAAAAACTGCTCGGTTTTCTCTGTGAAAAGGCGGGCGTTGCCAGAGAAGAAGCCGTTTATCCCCTGATCGTAAAACGGGGCACAAACGGCCTGCAAAAAGAAATCACTTACTATTTTAATTATTCCGAGGAACCGCAGGATACCGTCTACCACGGTAAAGACGCCCGCGTGCTGCTTTCCGGGCATGAAGCCCTGACCGGCGGCGACAATGCTTCCCGCTGCGGCAGTTCGTCAGCATCTGCAAACACGACTCCGAGCGGGATATCGACTGTTTTAGTCAAAGATGGTGACCGGCTGCCCCTTTCCTGCTGGGACTTTCTGATTCTGGAAGAAGTGTAAAAAATGGGAAAATAATGGTATATCACTCTCTCCGCTTTGCCACCACCACCAGCCGACCATCCGGCACATGGTAGGCGCAGGTGGATAATGTCAGGAAGGTGTCCCCGAACGCAGCCTCCACGCCTGTGTCGTAGAGGGACAGCTTCTTGATATTGTCATAAAAATCCTCAAATTCTTCCTGCGTGTCCGCCTCATAAAACTGATAATACTTGAATACCTCATCATCCGCACGGTAGACCTGTGAGCGGAACACCGCTATAATGTCGTAGGTGCGTTCCTCATAGAGCGTGTCAAAGGAAATGACGGGATGCTCTTTATAAAAGCTCTCCTTCAGGTACAAGTCCAGATCCCCGAACATGGAGCCGTCCTTCATGTTGTGACCGTAGATAATGAAATTTGTCCCGGCGTCAAGGTCAGCCTGCTCTTTCACATAAAGGCAGCCATATTTGCTGTCCTCTCCATAAAAGTCATGGTGCAGATAATAGGTGTTATCTTCATTCTGCATAACAGGATAATCTATCTTCATGCCTTCTATGGAAAGCCAGCCCTCGAGGTCTTTGTTTTTTTCATACAATTTGGCGTACTGCTCCAGCATCTGCGGCTGATCCGCTATCTGTCCGCCGCCTTCTGCGTCCGCTTCTCTTACCGACTTCCCGTCGCTGTTTTCCGCATCCGATCCGCTTACCAGTCTCCCGCCGCTGCTTTCCGCATCCGATCCGCTTACCAGTCTCCCGCCGCTGTTTTCCGCGTTCGGTTTTCTCCCATCTTCCAGTACGGATACGCCGATCTCGTTTGGTGACCCGACATCTGCCGCAGAATATTCCACGTTTATCTCTGTTACCATTTCCCTTAATTCTTCCTGCTGCGCCCTGTGCCGGACGGACTGATCGTATGCCTGACCGATTGGGATCAGGCATACTGCCATTCCTGCAAGAAGCAATATCTTTACCGTCTTTTTTCTCTTATTCTCCATAGATTTCTTTCCGATACTGTGATAGTATACCAGCAGGACAAAGATTGCCGCAAGCGCAAGGCATTTTCTAATCCTGCCGCCCTGTTTCGCCCATCCGACAAGCCAGGATACAAGCTCGTTCTTGGTTTCCTCGCTCATGCCTCTCTTTCTGTCTGTAAAATACAAGAGCAGATAAGCAAAGCCTGCAATCATGGTAAGTGTGGCATACAGCTCTATCGGCGCAGCATCCCCGGTCTTAGGCTCGTCGTCCTTCCTGCCGCTTTTTTCCGCGCTGTAAAAATACGGCAAGCTCCCACATACCAATGGCATCATCCATTCTGCATGGCTGCGCCGTTACCGGATTGGCTGATATATCTCCTCGACGGCTTCACAAACAGCGTCACCGCCAGAATCGCCACCGCCGTCACGCCCAGACTGAGCGGGTACACCTGCATGATCGTCGGAAAAGAAGGTGACTGCCTGAACACCGTGAAAATCCACGCAAGCCGCACGCCGCAGATGCCGACGACCGCGCACGCCGCCGGGATAAAGGAAACGCCGAATCCCCGCAGATAGCCCGACAATCCCTCCTGCGCAAAGCTGAACAGATAGGCAAAGAAAATATATGCCAGCCGAATCTGCCCGACGGCAATCACCTCCGGGTCTGTGTTGAAAATGCCCAGCAGTTGACGGGAAAACAGCAGAATCAGTCCGCTTGCCGCTGCTGTACTGATTAAACTTTGCAGCAGGCAGAGCTTCAGCACCCTACGGCAGCGCTCTCCCTTCCCGGCACCGTAATTTTGACCGACAAAGGTGGTGCAAGCCTGCCCGAAAGAATTCATGATATAGTAGGCGAAAACCTCCAGATTATAAGCGGCGGAAGACGCCGCCATCACCGTCGTTCCCAGACTGTTGACCGCCGACTGGATGATGATGTTGGCAAAGGAAAAAATCATGCCCTGCACGCCCGCGGGCACCCCGATTTTCAACATTTCCCCAAGCACGTCCCCGTGCACCCGCAGCTTTTTCGGCTCGACACGGATCGCCTGTTTTGTCTTCACCAGAGCCACAAACAGAATTGCCGAACTGACGAGGTTGGAGAGTACCGTCGCTGTCGCCACGCCGTCCACATCCATGCCAAACCCCAGCACGAAGAACAGATTGAGGATCACATTCAGAACGCCGGAAACCACGAGAGCGACAAGCGGCGTCCTCGTATCCCCGCAGCTTCTGAATATCGCCGCCTCGAAATTATAGAGCATGATCACCGGCATTCCCGCCAGATAAATGCGCAGATATTTGACCGCCATCGGGTATACTTCCCCCGGAACGTCCAGCATGTTTACCACTCCGGGCGCAAAAAACTCGCCCAGTATCGTCAAAAGCGCGCCGCCAAGCAGCGCCATCACGACCGAAGTATGTACCGTCTTTGTAATCGTCTCTTTGTCACCCTGCCCGATCGACCTTGCGATAATGACATTGCTGCCAAGCGAAATGCCGACGAAAAGATTGACCAAAAGCCCGATGACCGGCGCGTTGCCGCCCACCGCCGCCATCGCTTCCTTGCCGGAAAACTGCCCGACCACCGCCAGATCCGCCGCGTTGAACAGCTGCTGCAAAACTCCCGTCACCGCGAGCGGCAGCGCGTATTTGATAATCTTGTCACCAAGCGAGCCGTTAATCATATCCATACGGCTTTCCATAGGAATCCCTTCTTTCTAAACCCTGTAATCACTGTCTGTCTATCCGGTATACCACATTGAAAGCCGTCTGTAAATATTTCGCTCGTTTTTTCAGGCGAACTTCACTTCCTTTTCTGTCCCCGCCCCATGCTTCTAATCCCCGCACAGACATAATGCCCCGCAGCGATAAACAGCCCCATAACCGCCATGTAATCCAGGAAGAAAAATACCAGCGGTTCCTCATAATCAAAAAAGACAAAATGGCTCCTGAGCAGCATATAATCTCCGATGTCTCTCTTTATAAAATCATATACGCCATAGCCCGCAATCACCAGTGCCAGAATGCGTCCCGCCCACTTCCGTACCGCAGACGGTTTCGGGAAAAGTTTTTTTGCCATTCCCATCATCATATTCCAGTGGAACCCGAGATGAGCAGCCATCAGGATAAATCCCCAATAGGCGGAAACCATATGCAGATTCCTTGCAAAAGAACGTCTGCCTTTTATGGGCAGAAAAGCCAGCGCATGACGGGACAGGATCGTTCCGCTTATCATTAAGCCGGCCATTACACAAAGTATCAGTAATACAAGCCCTGTCTGCATGATGCGTACAGGGTGATATTTCCCTTTTAAAAGACTTCCGCTCCAACTGCCGTTTAAGATATGGTGAATGATAAAAAGGACAAACATTCCGATGCCGATCCATTCGTGGGCTGCCTGCCCGACCAGCTCATATGCCATAAGTAACAATAATGCCACTGTCATTCCCATATCGACTGCCAGTTTCCAAATCATCTTCGGGTTCATTTCGATTTTCTCACATTTCAGATACTTTTTCCCAGTTTCTCCGCCTCGCTTTTATTCGTCGCCATTCCCTCATACGTGAAACCGTAGAGCTTTGCAAAACGGTTCATGGTGTACTCGCCCGCCTCCAGCATCCATTTTTCCGGGGAAGCGCCCTGAAACAGAAAATATAATTTTCTTCCGGAAAACACACCATTTTCTACCAGACCGTAAAAACGGTCCAGCACATTGCGCACGGAACCACAGATATTGTGCCAGTACAACGGCGAACCGATTACAACCACATCCGCCTCCTTCATCTTTGCGATTACCTCCACAAGCTGGTCGTCCTCAAATGACTGTCCATAGCTTCCAATCCGGTAATCAGTCAGATTTAAAGTTTCATACTCTTTCCCTGCCAAAAGCGCTTCCGCCAGTGCTGCCGTATTTCCTTTCTTATTCGGGCTTCCGTTGATAAATAAAACTTTCATTCTCTTTTCCTCCATTTTCTTTCTATATGATTTTAATTACTAACACTTACAATATCCGGACACCTATTTCCCCTCCGCCCACAGCCAGATCAGTCCGTTATAAATATACTGCAGGGCGGCGTTCCCGTCATGTGCGTTGCCTTCCTGCACCCGGTATGCCAGATTGCCGTCATTTTCATTCTCCGCTTCCATAAAAATACCGCCCGGCGCATTTAACATCGCCTGCATCTGACTTGTAAAGGAGCTATAAGCAAAATCTTCCGTGCCGGACATGGCATAAATAAAGAAGTCGTCTGAACCATACCCCGCATCCGTCACCAGCTGCTCCATGTACGCCCCGTCATTAGTCAGATTGCCGCTGGACGGCAGGAAATAGCGAAAATAGTCCATACAGTACTGGAATGTATGCCATGTGGTAACCGAGCCCATGGAAAAACCGGCAAATGCGCGGTGGCTGCGGCTTTCCGTCAATTCCTGCACGGAAGTTCCTTCCGCATAGGTACTGTACTTTCCCTCCACAGCCGGAATCAGGTCGTTTATCAGTTCATTGTGATAATTGTCCGTCAGCCGCAGCGCCAGACTATAATCCGCACTGTCCTCTGTACTCGTATTGTTGTAGGTCGGGCATACCACGATGACCGGCGCCATTTTCCCATCCTGTATAGCGTTATCAATCACGTTTTTCAGTTCATGCGGATTTTCCGGCGTGCCCAGATACGTTGTCTCGTTGCTCCATCCTCCGTGCATCAGATAGAGCACATTGTACTGCTGCTCCCCGGAATAACCATACGGCAGATATACATAGGCGGTTTTTGTAAGCTGTGTGGTTTTCTCCCCATAGCTCATGGACTCGTAGGTCTGATGTAACGCGGCGAAATAAAGTACCCATCTACTGCGACTTTCCTGCAGATTAAATT
>CAJUBE010000007.1 GCA_910584725.1 uncultured Lachnospiraceae bacterium
TGTAGTTTTATCTTACATCAGTCTGGAGGTTTACACAAACTTTGGGATAGTCCCTTAAATTATTCTAACAGTGTCAACTTATAACTAATTATTACATAGATAGATGTCGGTTTGCCAGTCCCTTTTTCATGTAAATCTACCTAATTCCTTTTTAGAATCCAAAATACAGTTTTCGCAATTCTCTGTTTGCCATTACACCCAAGTACCGTTTCAATACCAGCCGCCCTTCGTTATGGGTAACATTCCTGCTGGTGATATCCCACCACGATTTCACATGTTCAATTACTTTTCCCTTTTCTCTGTTTTCCTGCGCCAATCTTTCAAGCAGTTTGACCGCCGCAATGTATCTTTTGTCAGAAACGTTTTGCAGAAATTCATAAAACATATTTTGAAAGCAAAAAATCCGCTTATAAAAATGCTCAATTTCCTCTAGCAGAGATAACATTTTATTTAAAAAACTCTCCTTATCCCTTTCCTCCAAAATGATTTCATCCATAATATGTTTATGCTGCCTGGCTAATTCTGTAAGCCATTCATCCATTTTCTCAGATAACGCCACTTTCTCGGAACCATCCCACCAAAAGACACGGTCATCATCAGAAAGATAATAATTCGGTTTCCCTTTTAGTTCTTCTGGTGTATCCCAAAACACAAAGGAATCGTTCTGACAAAGATACTCCGCCGTCGTCATTTTTTCAACCGGTTCTTCTATTCTTACTTTTCTCTCCTCTGTCAATTCATCCGAAGCATAACCGGATAGCTCCGCATCCGTATACGCCTCTCTATGCACTTCCTTCCAAACCGTCCAGAAATCCTTATTTTCAATCTCACATGCCAGAAAGACCAACATATGAGCCGGTATCCGTAATGACATCTGCGCAATGTTCCCAATCTCTCCCGCCGTTCTATTTTCCCTCCCACCACGCTTGGATGTGACCAGCACTTTTATTTTATCCCATGCTTTTTTCTTTTCATCACCTTTTTTCTCCCCTAAATATTGACGCAATAATTCTCTGCACTTATAAATCGTTTCCGGATAAGAACCTGATACAAGTTTCTCCTGATGAATACTTTCTGTACCCTTACTTACATACCAAATATCCGCAAAATCCGTTCCCCCCATGGCTGTATACAAATAAGGCGGCACCATATCCATGACATCATAGGAATCCATGGGATCATCATCGCCATTCTCCAATCTGTCCAGACAATACTTTTCAAAATACTTCCACAAGTCAAACCTCTTTTTTAGGGAAAATTCAGTCCCCAGAACATGATTGATCCATCCGATACACGGACTGATTTCTACATTTTCTCCGTTAATCTGGGTAAACCCGACTTCCCCGTCATATAACTCATACAATGCATGAATCGCTGTAACTACATCACAAAATTCCCTGCCTCCTATTTTCCCGGAAAAGAAATAAGTTCTGCTTGTATCATATCCCGCGCTTTCCCACGCATCATCCTCAAAATAATTATAGTGAAAATACACCTTCCCTTCCGCATCCATTTCCACCGGTTTTATAAGCGTAACTTTCTTTCCGTACATACATACCTGTTCAAACTGCATCATCCCTCCATAGTTAAGCAGCTTTATAACATTTTCTGTGAATTCTCTTTGCTTTTCTTCCGGTATACACGCACTTCCCTCATAACAGCCAAATGTCCCCATTTCTCGTCCACCTCTCCTAAAATCCCAAAATTTCCAATCTCTTTTTATGATTTCCCAGGAGAGAAACATATGCGCTGATTCTGATTCTCTCCCATCTGTCAATCCATCTTTGCAGAACCCACTCTTTTATCTGCCCGACGGTCAGTTCCGGAAAATACCAAATGATCTGATCCATCATTTTTCGCAGAATCAGCAATGCCCTTTTATATGAAAGTTCATTGCCATGTTCCAGAAATTCCCGTACTGTTTTTTCCTCCACATAACGACACTTCCATAGGTGTGCCATTTCCAGCAGAATGCCCGCTAAATACTCCTCTGTTTGTATGGACTCCGCCTCTTCTGCCTCAGCCATGGCGTAAGCCTCTTTCCATTCTTCCAGACAATCTCTCATGTCATCTGACAAATACAGTTCTTTTTCATTCCAAAATTCTAAAAATTCATCCTCATTTTGACGCCAAAACGCTTTGTAGAGAATTCTTGCTCCCTCCTCCTCATTTCCCACCTCATCAGATTTATTCTCCGCCTTTGTGAAGATATCTTTGTATCCTGTTACCCCTAATGAAAACCATGTCTTCCAAAATTCTTCTCCCGTTGCCCAGCTAAAAGCAGCCACTACACAAACCGGTAATTCATAGAGCGAAATTTCCGCCAATACGCCAAAATCATCGTCCCGTCCCGCCAGCTTTTCCCGAACCGCAAAGTTATTTTCCAACAAGGTTTTCAAATGACATCTGATCTCCTCACTGCCCTGTTCGTTCAACAATCTAAGAAATACTTCATATGCATAATACACTCTCTGTATTGTACTGGCTTCCTTCAACTCGCTTTTCCCACCTTCAAAGCATTTCTCAGGACGATGCGCAGATGTATCTTCGCTGAGTATACATCCTATAAACTGTTTCAAATTAATCTGTCCATAGCCAAAAGGAAACTTATCCCAAATTTCCTTATATGTTATTGCTTTATATTTGGAATCCTTTTTAAAAAACAAGAGCATATCCCATATATTTCCCCGATTGGGAAAAGTCAGCTTAAGCCCTATGGTACGTTCTATCAGCAACGCGTATCCGTAAACCTCGCATAACCTGTCTTCTCTCATCAGATAACACTGTTCTGCGGAATATGCCTCCTGCATGGTCATTATGAGATTCATTACCATGCCAAACTCATTATACCCACGGTCTTCTGTATGTAGTTCGCAAGTATTCATATCATAAAAAGATATCTGTCTTCTCTGCCCCTCAAAGATTGAATAATCAAACGCAACCATTCCTTCTTCATTCTCCACTGGTTCCCGAACCACAATAATACTTTTTCCGTCGATCTCTATCTCCTTCAGTTTGCGGATACCGCAGGCCCGGAGAATGTCTAATACATTCCTGTTAAATTCCGCCTTTCTTTCAGTCGGAATACTGACGCGCCCTTCTAAATAATATAAATTATCCATAATTTCAGACACTCCTTTTCCTTATTTAAAAGAAATACCCTTACAATAATCTTTCCGGATATACCTGTATCCTTTAAAATTATTGTAAGGGCATCATAGTGCGCCTGTCATTGAATCCATAGTTTAAAATTCAGGCTGCATTTACCTTTGCTATTCCCTGATAATATACCCACATTCTTAAGCCAAATGAACAATCAGGAATTTTGGCACCACATTTTAACGGATCCATCTTCCCAAACGACACTGTATATTTTCGACTGCCAACAATTATTTCGTCTATTGGCAATCGGAAAAGCTCTGACAACGCATACAAATTATCAACCGTCGGCAGACTCTGCCCGTTTAGCCAATGATATATACTTTGCACACTTGATAAATTTAAATATTGCTTCACATCTTTTACTGTCAAGTTCCTCTGTCCCATAATCCAGCGTATACGCCTTCCCGTTTCTTTCATATCAATTGTAGGACACATTTTTTGCTTCTCCTCTCCTTACATACCCCGCATATCTCAAGTTACCTTAACTGTTTCTAAAAACTTGTTGAAGTCCCATATTCCTGACATAATCAAGCCATTCATAAATGTCCTCTATATCATACTTATACTGGCCTTTTTCATCCTTTGCTTTTTTTAATGCCAATTCCATAAGGGCATATTCATTTTCCAATAATGTATCAAACACTCCCTGATCATCCGTATTAATGGATACATTCAATGACATATTGGTATCTGTGTTCGTCAGTTTTCTGGCATTAAACCTCAGAATAGGATGTTCGTCATATTTCATAATCGTACCAATGAGGTAATTAGAAGACGGGTTGGTCTCTATGCCAATTCCAAACATTACAAGCCGCCGTATCATACCATCCTGCAGCTGCTTTACTACATCGACATATCTCCCATCCACCTTTTGGACTGTCATTTCACTACCCTTTTTCCGAACTCTTTCATCAAAATGATATGCGTGGTACAGCACTCTGATGTCTTTAATTTCCCGCATGGCATCTATGTTTTCAATTTGACGGTTGAACCCGTATCGGTCATATTGAATGACAGCACTATCTGCTCTCTCCACTTTTTCTTTTATACCGTCGGCACACAGCCAATAAAGCTCCGGTCTGTCCCCCCGTAACTTCCAACTGCAATAATACTCCTGCATAGTAATTTCATGGTCGATAATATTATCATATATTTCTTTGTAAAGCGCATAAAATTTACTTTCTAATTCCGTCCTGAGGCTTCTGTTCACATCGACGCCAAGTTCATCCGCTTTACACAAAAGCCAGACGATATCATCCAGCAAGCGTTGTTTTTCCATTACTAATGTTTTTCCCTTATAACAATAGTAAGAATACGGATCAATTCCAAGCGCAAGACCATGACCTATTCTGCTTCCCCTTCCGAGCCCGCAAAACAGCAACGCCTCATCCACTGCCCTGATCCCGTCCACAATATCCAGAAAGTCTTCCCCAACATGATACGTCACATGAAGCTTCGTCATAGTCTTCTGTTTATAGCAATCCTGAGCAGATTCCGTTTCAAACATGATATCCGACAGGAACCTAAAGCTCTGCGCAAATACTTCCGGTCTACAGTTTACCTCATTTGCACATGCATCTATACCCCTGATGCAATTTTTCACAGGTGTTTTGCTCACCAACAGTTTGGCAATACCCTCCGATTTACTCCTGACCGATCCGCGCAATTTATAATGTCTCGGTTTCCCATATTGGAAATCCACATCTCTACTCTTAGGGAAATGCAAGACATATATCAACTTGTTATAACAGTTTTGATCCGCTATTATACGCTCGTTTCTGGCTATTTTTCGATAAGTTTTTGACGGGGTTTCTCCTGGACATATCCGTGCCTCCAATGATTTCATGTAATCCCTTGACAACGGTTCATTAACAGAGAGCCTGACCAACTCCTCCTCATACATTCTTATCTTTTCGATAAAGATTTCTTTTCGGGTCTCATAATTGCTAAAATTTGCAAATCCCACCTGCCTGTTTACTTGAATCAATTCGCCCCTGAACTGTGTCCGCATGGACAAATATTGATAAAATATGTCGCATTGACCATCATTGAACTTTTCTTCCATGACTGCCTTAAAGCAATCGTACAAAAATTTCCGCTCACCAGAAAGCAGACGGCAGTTATTATTGTTTTTTCCAAACATCGCTTTCTCCAAAGCATAATCCAAAATATGCTTATCGTCCACCACCGCCCCATATATATGCTTTGCCAACGTGATAACATCCTGGATTCCGGAAACATGGGCGCTGCAATTTTCCCCCACCTTTATCCATTTAAGCAATTCTTCTGCCCTGCGAATCAAATAATCATCTTCCCTAAGTACCGCAAAAAGATACACACGGTACAACGCTGCCCTCTGACACATTCCATACAGAGACTCTTTTTGATTCCACGCCTCGGTATCATCTATGTGGCGTTGCAAGGTATCAGGCAGTTTTTTAAAATCATGCCGCCTGTTTTCTATAATATTCATCAGGCAGAGCCAATTCAGTTCAAATATCTTTGTGGATCCGTTCAGGTGAAAATGATTATCCGCAATCCCCTTGTTCAATATATTCTGCAGCCTCAAGTCATTACTCCGTATAATAGGAATCCATGCAAAATATTCTGTACGCGTGCCTTTTCGCATATCAACATCTGCCAAAAAGACACAAGTAAACAAATCCTGACCCAGTTGAAACGAAATTTCCCTCCAACGCAGCATTTCATCTATCTTGCACTTTATTTCATTTCCATCATAGACCAATACTTTCTTTGCAAAATCTAAAATAGTGGTAAAAACGGTTTTCTCCCTGATCTTATCTTTGAGATATATGTATTTATTCCTTATCTCGTCTTCTGAATTATAAGGGAACACCTCCTTTGCATATTTCAAGTATAACTGCTCGTTTACTGTCCTATAATTATGGCTTCCGTATGCTGACGCAATATGGTAATACGGTATTTCCTGAAAGAGTATCTCCAAATTTCCTCGCTCGGTATCCATCCCTATCCCCCATCTGCACCAGCTTTAAAACTGTTTTTGTATCTCTGCCATACGCTTGTACTCTTTCCTTAATATTTCCGGCAACTGACCTTTTTCATCCGATATATATATGTCCAGAACTTTTCCATACAGGTCACATAATGCTTCCCTTTGAAAACCATCTGGCTCTTTTTGGTTTTCCCCTATATATCTTTGTATTCTTTCTGCAAGAATCTCCAGATTTCTCTTCGCATTTTCCGCAGTCGCAGTTTTTAAGTAAGCTGATGCCCTTAATTCTTCTGTGTCCCAACTCTCCGGAAGCGGTGATATTCTCAGCTTGTCCCTAAACTCTGACATCAATCTCTCGCCTTCATGTTCTGTTTCATCTTTTTGCATTTCGCCGCTTCTTGCAATATCCGTAAGCAGCGCATATAGCTCGCATACATCAATGGTACACCCCTCTGTCAAAGTAAACTGTGTTAAGTCCTCCACTTTTCCTTCTACGCCATACTGCCTCATGTATGTGAGCATATTCTCAAAAAACTTTTTCACAAGCTTCCTGGTACGGTCCGTTTCATTCACGGACCCCTCCTTAACACCTGCATGGTTTTTACAATAATCCAATATAGACATAACAATATCCATATTGGAAACCACTTGTCTCATAAACTGAATACTGTCCTTATTGCTTTCCTCTATCTGCTCAATATAACCCTGTATTTCATCGCCTGCCCCCAATGCCTCAAAACTTATCTTCTTACGGATAAGATTCAGATTAAACAGGGCGACAATATAATTTTCCAAGCTGATCGACACATATTCATGTGTGCTGGAATTATTCCACACAATGGTTCCATCGGTAATGTATTGATACTGATAATTATTAAAAGAAAAATTGTTTGCAAGCAAAGCCGTTAAAATCCATGCATAGATATAATACTTCCGATCCGCCCCGCCCGGCACTTTGGGAACGCTCACACTTCCCCTATTCCCATAGGTAAAGTTTACATGGATGTCCTCCCTGCCACTCACATACTGCAAAATCCTATTATATGTATCCTGCGTCCGAATATTATATCTTGATCTGTCAATTTCAGTATCTTTCACGCCCGGCAAAACACCTGAGAACATGCCGCTCCACACATAGCCGCCTAACAGTCTCGTCAGCGCATCTGTCTCACCCTCCAAAAGCATTTTTTTCATCATAAACGTATAAAATATATTAACGCGGTACACTCTGGCTTTCCGATACACATCGCTCACATAAAAAGACACGTCTGCAATCACTCTAATCACCCACGTAAAACTATTATCTAATGCCGTCATATAATTAGCATTCATCGGGGTTGCCCTATTTGCTGCTTCATATAACACACTATATATAAATGAACGCGCATTGTCATTCACACCGCAAACATCCGCATACTGCAAACCGCGAAATTTCTCCCTGTCCTTGAGCAAAATCGCCATATGATCCCACGCGCGTTCAAAATATGCTTCCAACTCGTTCATATTTTTATATTGTATCTCACTGCCTTCATCCGCGTCCTTCATTTTTAGCAGGATTACAATCAAATTCACCGTCTCACGAAGATTATCGGGAAACAGAATATCCTTCTCCGCTTCCTTGGGCAACAGGATCATCCCCGTCTTCTTATAGATTAATTCGCACATTGCCGCAACAATATTCGGCCGCTCACCGGTGCTCCAGATTACTTTTTCCGCTTCTCCCCAGTCGTCAACATACTCAATTGTCAAATGGGATAAACTGCCCACTTTAGGAAGATAAATCCTCCTTGCCTTCGGAATCAGTTTATTCGCATACTTTTCGGACATCATGTTGATTTCATCCATAAACTTACTATCCGACTGCATTCTATCAATGCTTGCTTTATAATCACTTAAATTCTTTTCACGCAGGCAATCCTCCAACTGCTCAATCTTTAAAGCCATTACGATTACTACATTGGGTATGATCAAGTATTTCCTAATTTCCTCGACCATCCGATAGACCCTATCACTGCACAGATCCAGATCATCTATGGCTATCACAAGCCTGCGCCTGTCTTTCCCGCCCTGGTCATCCGTCACAAAACTAAGATATTTATCTACTAAATCAGTCAGCTCTTCCTTCAAATTTGTGCTGTCACCCAGACGCGACAGACGGCCGATATCCCCCTCATAGTCATATTGATCATCCAAGGACTTTTTCCGGTTATTGATAAGGCTCACATATCTATATACTGTCTGAAACTGGGCAATGAGTTCCTCATACCTATAATTCTTCTTATCGCTGTGCTGCATGTTTTTATGTATTTTATCTGTTTTGCTGTACAGTTTTGCCAACACAACGTCTAAAATACTATGTATATCGTCAAACATAGAGGGGTCTATGATAACCGGCTCCGTAAAATATGTATGCTTTATATTCTGAAATTCCCCAAATACATTCTTACCCTCTTTATCAGAAGAGATATACTTTCTCACTGCCTTCACAAAAGTCAGCATCACGCTGCTTTTGCCCTCACCCCGTTCTCCACAGATTGCAATAATATTGTTTTCATACTCCATCTCATTATCGCAGTCCTTCTTTCCATCATACTCAATGATCTCGTCAAGCATCCGGGCAGCCTTCTTATACTCTTCAAAAAACAGATCATTTTCCGAAATGCTATCTCCCACACATACTTTAAATTCTTTTCCTTTATAAATTTTTAATTTACCCATATACTCTTGTCTCCTTTCCCATACCCCGCGTATATCAAGTTGATCTGAAACAAATAAGCTAGGAACCCTTTCGCAGTTCCTAGCTTATCGCCAGCTTTTCTTAATAAATTAATATTTTAGCTCTATTTATTTTACTCCCATCCAGCAAACTACTCGCACACTCAATATGACATTTTACTCTTTCCTGCCATAAATTATAAAATTTGTGACTGTTATTTTCTCTGGACAAACTACCTATAACAATATTTCATCTATTCTGCAAAAATATGCTCATCAGTTAATACATTAGGATCAATTCCATTTTCTTTCACAGTTAGATACTCTATTAAAAACAGAATCTCAGGTATATCTAACAAATTAAGTTTCCAATCAGTATGTTCATGCGTCAGATATAAATTCCTTGAAAATATCTCAAAATACGGTGTATTACAGGAAAACGCCTCTGGAAACTGATATCGTTCAATTTCTGTTATTCCCTTACTTCTTAACCTTGCGTTCAGCCTTTCTAACATATAACTCAAACCCACAGATACCGCAATCATATATTTCCCAAAGAAACTGCTATCTTCAGGAATCTTTTTATTATAAATTACCGCGTTGGTTTCAATTATACTCGCAATGATAATACTCGCCACCTTATGTCTGTCCAAAGAGGAAACTGACGGTTTCATAAATCCCATCATTAACTCATACTTTTGCGCTAACGCTTCTGCATACCTCTCCCGTGCACTCTCATTACACAATATGCCAGAGTCCTGTTCGCGAGCCTGTACTACCGCAATATCCAGTAAATTCCAAGATCTGCTCATAATTTTACCAATAACTTCATCCCCTGAGTTCATCGTATTACTCCTTAATAAAAACCTTAAATTCGCTCATATGATTCACATACTTAACTGGCATATTGTCGTCAAAATGATCGTCACCGCCATTTTTTCTTAAATAAAAATCCGTTCCTCTGACATAATGACCACACAAAGACATTGTGGACGCAACAGCAGCATGAAGTTCTTTTACTTTTTGATTGTTCACATAGTTTTTCACCGCAAAGGCCAATGCAATTACACATATAACAATTGCGTCAAAATTAATTACCCACAAAATTCCATCCATATTATCACCTCATACTATATGGTCATACTCTTTACGTTTCCTCTCTAAGAGCACTGCATTTTACTAAATAGGAGATATTAACTAATTACATTTAGCAGCCAATCTTTCATTCAGCATATTGTATCACTCTTGGCTCCGCATCATATATTCTTTCCCCAAAAGCTAATAAATTTTCCGCTGCTGTTACAAATAGAATTATTCCTATATAAAATTTCATGAAAATCGGCTGATAAGCGACACTGACATTATAAAATACAATATAGGCAATGGCAATAATTAGGATAATACAAATTTCCATAACAATCTTAATCATGTGAATCAATGTAAAGTTTGCATAATTTCTCCTACTTTTTGTCGCTTTACACTGATCAATTAAATTTTTTAAAAAAAGACGCAGTAATATTAAAAAATTAATTGCAAATCCTATAATCGTCGGATTCCCAGAACTCAAATTATATATTGATAAAAGCAGATAACCAATAAATAGAGTTAAGTCCAATAAATTTAAAAACAAGTTTTCTTTGCCCTTTCTATTATTTACTTTATACCCCAATATTTCCATAATATTGCATATACTCTCGCTCATAATTAAACGATTTATCTCCTGTATTATTATTCAGGCCATATTATATTTGTCAATCAAATTCAACACTATATCAAGACTATATCAAAACAAAAAGTAGTCATGTCGGATTTCGCGTGTTATTTAATTAATTTTTTATAATTATTTTATACTTCTTTTAGACGCGCATGTTATTTATTCATTTTTTATAAAATCCTATTATATATTACACAACAAACAAAATAGCTTTTACAATACGTATTATAACAAATATTCTAATCGGCATAAAGAATTTTTCCATTCTACCCCGGCAGACTCCCCTCCACACACACCGCCCCATACCCCACCCTCTCATCCGGATACTCCGCCACCCCTCTGATCGGCTTCGCCCCCTTTCTCAGATACGCCTTCACCTTCTCCCCATACAGATAAGGGTCGTTACCCATCACGATCCCCCACTGCATCAGCACCGCGGCGGCCCCGGTCACAAAGGGCGCGGCAAACGAGGTGCCCGTAACAGGCACATATCCGCCATACCTGTCGGGAGCCAGAACGCCCACCCCCGGCGCCACCAGATCCGGCTTCACAAACGCATCCGAGGTGCGGCCGTTCACCTGATCCTGATAGAGATATCCCCTGCCCGAAAAATCCGCGTAAGACTCATATACCGGGTCATATGCCCCCACCGTCACCACCTTGACCGCTGTGGAGGGAATCGTGAGCGTTACATCCGGCGTGGTTCTGACAAAGCGGGTATCCGCGCTGCGAACGGCCTCCGAGGGAAGATAGAAGGTATAGTTCCCGGTGATAATCCGCAGCGGCTGGAGCGTAAACGTCCACACACCCTGGTCCAGATATCGGCTGCCCTCCGCAGGCAGGAAATCAAAATAAAGCTCCTGGGCCGTCATATAAGGAGCCGGTTCCCCGTTATAGAACAGAATCTCCGTCTGCTGCAGGCGATAGGTCTGTTTACCGGGCCGGTCAGTATCTGCCTGAAAGCGCTCACCGGAGGGCGACATCACTGTCACTAAATAGCGGTCGGCATACTCCTTCCACAACTGCACATTTAGCCCTCTTTCGTATGTTCCCACGGTCATTTCCACTCTTCTGCCCCCTCCGGTGACATCCGCGTCTATTGAATTGACCAAATTAGTCGATATCGAATTACCTGTTTCCTGCTGTCGCATACTTCCGCCCACATGTCCTCCGGATGCCCCTTCATTTCCACTGCCCACACAGACGACATTCCTCCCGATTTCGGAAACATTATCTATAAACCGCTCCAGAAGCGACGTTCCGTTATGCGCGCCGTAAGTATTGCCGAAGCTTAAATTGACGGCTACCGGCATAGCCAGCTCCACCGCCTTATTGACCACATAGGTTAATGCCCGCATCAGCTCTGTTGTTCTGGGAAAGGAGTCTGCTCTTGGCGAGCCGAGCCGCACAATGATGAGTTCGCTCTCCCTGGCGACACCCGCGTAAGCCAGACCGCCTTCCCCGCCGTTTCCCGCGGCAATCCCCGCCACCGCAGTCCCGTGCCCACTGGTATCAATGCTTGGCACAAGCTGCTCTGCCTCCTGTCTGCTGCCTGTCCCGAGCGCTTCGTTAATCTGCTGCGCGTCAAATTCCCGCCCCAGCACCTGATCCCACAGATACCGGATTCTGGTGGTGCCGTCCGCATTTCGGAAATCCCGGTTATAATAGCTGATTCCGGAATCAATCACCGCCACCAGAACGCCTTTACCCGTAAGCGTCTCGAATATCTGACTTCCCGGTGCAAAACAGGAGGCCGTATTTCCCGAAAGATCAGCGAAAAAAAGCCGTTTCGGTTTCTCCACATACTCAATCTGCTCCACCTCAGTCAACCGTCCCATTTCTGATTCCGGCACGGTGAGGATGGCGTACCCCGCAATCAATTCCTCCACCGCGATCCCCCACTCCGCCAATGCCTGCAGGGAGCCATGGTATTTTACAATCACCTCCCATGTCTTCTCCTGCACATCGTAACCCACATTCAATTCTAAAGAGCGTTCCCTCTCCACAAGCCCTGTGTCAAGCGCCAGATTTAACAGGTTTTCATTTTTTTGAGAATCCATCACTGCTCCGCAAAATAGTTTTATTATTTATAATATAATCACTTCAAATGTTTGACTCTGTTTTATATACATGCTAATATATTTTTATAGTATACATCCATAGCGGGCGCATAAAGCCGTCGTCCAAAAGGCGGTGCGCAAAAATTTCGCCGCTCATTCCACAAAAGAGGAGAACCTATGAATACCGCACAAACGACCATACCCGAAACATCGGAAAATACCAAAGCCGAAGATCAGGATACCATAGAAACCTACGATAACCTCTATTCCAAAAAAGATTATGGCACACTGGACTATCCGGTCAACGCCCGCTATCTTGATCTGCACAAATCCTACCTGAACTGGATCCGCTGGCACTGGCATGAGGAAATGGAAATCCTGATTGTCGACCAGGGCGTGGCGGAAGTTTCCACCGACGACGACTCTTACCTGATCCGGCCGGGACAGGGACTAATCATAAACCAGAATGTCATGCACTGTATTCACGCACAGGACAAGAAACAGTGCACCTTTCATTCTCTTGTCTTCCATCCCGACTACATCTTCGGGCACAAAAGCAACTATCTGCAGGCACAGTATCTGTTGCCAGTGCAGAATTACCAGCTTTTTAAGGTCTTTTTCCTGGATGAAAGCGCGCCCTGGCATGAGCATATGCTGCAGACATTGATGGAAGTAATTGAAGTAAATATGACCCAAAATTTCGGCTATGAAATTTCCACCAAGGGGTATCTCTGTCATTTCTGGGCCGAGCTGCTGCGCCAGCTCCCGCAGACGGAAACCGCCTCTCCTTCTCGGATATCACAGGATGAACAGCGCGTCAAAGAAGCGATGCTTTATATCAGAACCCATCACGCGGAACCTCTGACTTTACAGGAAATTGCCGACAGCATCCATGTCAGCAAAAGTGAATGCTGCCGCTGTTTTTCGCGTACCCTTCAGATGAGCCCCTTTGAATATTTGATGAAATACCGCATCTACGAGTCCACCAAAAAGCTGATGGATGACGAGCAGGATTTTGGCTCCATTGCGGATCTCGCTCTCTCCGTCGGTTTCAACAATACCAGCTATTACAATAAGCTCTTTAAGAAGTTTCTCGGCTGTACGCCCACATACTATCGGACGCACAAGGTGCTCCATCAGGAACCGGAGCGCGGCACGTTATCCTATTTCCTGTAAAAAGGCAATTTTTATTATACACATGTAAAATATAATTATTTTATGTAATATATACTTGACATTTGTTTTTTAAAGTGCTATTCTGCTTACCAGAGACGGGCAGAAAATTTTGACTGCCAAAACGCAAAAGAAGGGAGTCTGACAGATTTTTATGAAGAATCTGAAACTGAAGCTGGCGCGCATGGAAAAGGATCTTTCCCAAACAGAACTGGCAAAACGGGTCGGGGTCACCAGACAGACCATCGGCATGGTGGAATCCGGCGACTATAACCCCACCTTAAACCTATGTATTCAGATCTGCCGGGAACTCGGCAAAACCCTGGATGATTTATTTTGGGAAGACGATACCGCGTAAAACTTTGCAGAACATTATTTTTGCGTTGACTACTTTGAAATGGAGGCAGATGAAAATGAAATGGTTTAAGAAAAGCAGTTTAGATGAAATGCAGGAATTGCGCCTTTTAAAGATTGAGAGCCGGGGCTTTTGGATCGGCTTTATCGGTCTCTTTCTTGTCATCGCTGCGCAGATTGTTATATATGGATCTGAAAGTACGAGGGAAATGTATGCCGGTGAATTTATCGTATTCCTCTGCATGGGCATTTACCTGATTGCCGGATGTCTTCGCAACGGCATCTGGGACAGACACCTTCTGGCGACTCCGGCAGTCAATATCAGCTTAAGTCTGCTTGCCGCCGCGGTGACAGGTCTTTTTAACGCCATTGTCTCCTACCGCAATTACCATAACGCCACCACTGCATTTGTCGTCTTTATCGTGTACTTCCTCATGCTCAGCGCAGTGATTTCTGTCACACTGACCGTCTGTTCCGCCCTCTATCGCCGCAGGAGAAAGCGCCTTGAAGAAGAAAAAGATGACGAAGCGGACTGACGCGGCCAGACATCGCCGAATGGACAGGTGCACCCTGTCAAATCGGAGCCAATACACGAAACAAAATTAAAGAAGATAAAGGAGAAAATCAATGAACACAAAAGCTTACAAAAAGGACTTTTCAAGCATCGGCGCCCGTATGCTCATCGGCACGGCGGTCATACTTCTTGTGCAGATCGGCTCACAGACGTTTGCGCTCACACTTTTTCCGCAATGGCAGAATAATTTCAACATCCTTCTGGCCGTGACCATGGTGCCCCTCTATGTTCTGGGCTTTCCGATCGCCTTTGCGCTGATGCGTAATAAAGAGACCCCCGTCATTGAAAAGCATTCCATGAAACCCGGGCAGCTGGCAGTCGCTTTCCTGATGACCTACGGCCTTATGGTTGCGGGCAATCTGATCGGCCTCGGCCTCACTGCGGGCATCGGCCTGCTCAAAGGATCCCCCGTGCAAAATGCGCTCCTCAATATAATAACCGGCGGTTCGCTCTGGCTTACCTCCATCTTCACGGTGCTGTGCGCCCCGGTTTTTGAGGAGATTCTGTTTCGCAAGCTGATCTGCGATAAAGTTATTAAATATGGGGAAGGCTGCGCAGTCATCCTTTCCGGGCTAATTTTCGGACTGTTCCACATGAACTTTAACCAGTTCTTTTACGCCTTTTTCCTCGGCTGCTTTTTCGCCTTTATCTATGTAAAGACCGGCCGCCTCAAATATACGATTCTGCTGCATATGTTGATAAACTTCTTTGGAAGCGTTCTGGGCGGCATCATCCTGACGCTGGATCCGGCAAGCCCCTACACCGCCGCTATATCCACCGTTTACTCGCTGTGCGTGTTCGCCATGGTCATCGCGGGCATCATTCTGCTTATTGTGAAGCGCCGTACTTTTGCATTAAAACCGGGCGAAATTGTCATAGAAAAAGGGCAGCGTTTCAAAACTGTCATTTTAAATGCGGGAATGCTCCTGTTTTGTCTCATCCTGCTGGCAATCATGCTTGTACAGGCGTTCCTGGCCTGACCGGTAATTGCTTCGGAGATATCATGATTTTCTCCCGCCCGGTGACAAAAAAACAGGCGCCGCCGTAAGCTCCCGCCTCATACAATTTACTGATAATTTCAAGCATCCGTCGGTTGAGCCTGTGATACAAAACGGGCTGCTCCCAGCGGATGCCCTGCAGATACCCACGCTGCCTGCTGTTGAGGCAGCTCATTTTTTCCTCTGCGGCAGCCTGCGCTCCATCCGGCCTGCTCTGCCTGATTTTTTCCTGGTTTTGACTATATTGGTCATTAAAAGTTTTCCCGAAGGGGCAGGATACATAACTGTAGATTTCCCCATACTTTTCGCACTTTCTATGCAACAGTTCTGTCAGTTTTCCATCCCGTTTCGGATCATAGACGGATTCCTTCCACAGAATTTCCTGGTTTTTCGCCGCTTTTTCCCGCTGCGACATGATTGTCAAATCCGCCCTGTCTGTCATATTGTTTTGACTATTTAGGTCAATCGTGATTTTTCGAAAGCTTCGCCTGCCGTAAGCGTCCTGCTCCTGCACAAACTGTTCCTGCGCCGCCAACAGCTTCCCCGAGGGCACCTCCTTCAAGAGCACACAGCTCTCATACAAATATTCCATCATAATCCGCTGCACCTTCGCCCGGGGCGCCGGGTAGTCCAGCCGCTCCACAATCTGATCCAGCGTACAGCCGATATCGGTCAAATGCCTGACCGCGCCGCCACAGGCGGCTTCCGTGACGAAATTTGACAACGCGCTCTGAAAGTAATTAGTCTCGTCCATATGCCGCCCTCCTACGTTACACGCTTTTGACCTTAAAACCTCTTCGTCTGCTTCTTCACACAGCCGCAAAAGCTGTCCGTCACCTTTTTACGCTATTGCGGCAATCATCTGCTTTCCGCAGGGCCGCGCATCAGTCATATGTTCTTCTTGCATATATCCGCGAGACAGCACTTGTTGCAAAAAGGCTTCGTCCGCGCCGTACACACCTCTCTGCCGTGCAGGACAAACCGATGGCACAGATCGTTTCCCTCCTCGGGCGGCACGATCTTCCACAGCGCCATCTCCACCTTCTTCGGCTCTTTGATCCCGTCCACCAGACCGATGCGGTTGCACAGCCGGATACAGTGGGTGTCCGTGACAATTGCCGGCTTGTCGAACACATCCCCCATAATCAGATTGGCGCTCTTTCTGCCCACGCCGGGCAGCGAAAGCAGCGCGTCAAAATCATCCGGCACCTGCCCGCCGTACTCCTCTTTCAACTGTTTCATGCAGGCGCTGATATCCCGCGCCTTGCTGTTCCCGAGACCACAGGGATGCACGATCGCCTCGATCTCTTCCACCGGGGCTGCCGCCAGCGCGTCCACATCCGGGAATTTCTCATACAGCTTCTCCACCACCACATTGACTCTGGCGTCCGTACACTGGGCGGCAAGCCGCACGCTGACCAGCAGTTTCCACGCCTCGTTGTATTCCAGAGAGCAGCCCGCATCGGGGTATTCCTGCTTCAGTCTCTCAATCACCGCAAGAGCCAGTTCTTTCTTTCTCATGCTCCGTCAATCTCCTCTTTTGTCGTTTCCCGCTCTCTTCTTACAAAAAGATGAGGGAATTATTTCCATTACATCACAAAACATGAGGGAATCACTCTCCGCCCACAACCTCCACCTGACACATCTTCATCGCCTCCAGCGCATTCTTATGGCTCTCCGGCGTCACCCCGGCGCAGCAGTCGGCATTGACCCGCACAGTCACTTCCGGCAGAAACGCCTTGATGACAAGCGCGTTGGAGATCACACAGATGTCTGTGCATAGCCCGATCAGCGTAACGCTCTCCAGATCAGACATACTCTTCAGATATTCCGCCAGCTCCACGGAGCCGAAAGTCAGCTTGTCAAAGACCCTTGTTTCCCCGGCGCACGCCTGACTCACCTGCGTCCGGATCTGCCACCCCTCCGTATCTTTGATACAGTGAGGCACAGGAAGCCGCTTTCCCTCCTGCGTGCCCAGATACCCCTCGAAGTGGGTGTCCCTCGTGCAGACCACCTCGCCGTCAAAATCCCTGATCTGCGCCGCCACCTTGTCAACGATCGCCTCCGCTTCCTTCGTGCCGAGTGCGCCGTCGATAAAATCATTCTGCATGTCAATTACCGCCAAAACATGTTTTGCCATACCGTATTCTCCCACCTTTCCTATTTTCCCTTCTTATTTGCTCTTCCACCTTATCATCCACACCGCCGCCAGACTCACCACAATATAGCCGATGATCGCCACCACGGAGGATTCTATGCCAAACTCGCCGCCTCTCCCCCTTCCCTCTAACGAAACATATCTCCGGAAATTTTCAACCGCTCCCGGCCCTTTTCCTCAGGATATCCGTCCGAACTGCGCCAGCCACTTCGCCACCCCGTCCTCGTCGTTGGAAGCAATCTCGCCTGTGGCATGTGCCTTTAACTCCGGCACCGCATTTGACACGGCATAACACTCGTCAGAAATTTCAAACATGGGAATATCGTTGATGGCGTCCCCGAAGGACACCACCCTGTCACAGTGCCATATTTCCTTTAACCTCTTAATTGCCTCCGCCTTGGAAGCTTTTTTCGGCATGATTTCCAGAAAATATTCCGGGCGGTAAAGTTCCTGCTGCAAGGTACAGCGAAACCGCCCGTCCCCGGCAAAGATTTCATACATGGGAGCCAGCTCCTCCCGGTCCGCAATGCAGGTGAAATAGAAAATGTCTCCCTGATATAGGCAGGTCTCATCCGAAAGTGGCCGGAATCTCCTGTCCCCTTTCCTCATATCCAGATACCGCTGAATGCCCTCGTTCTCCCTGCCCGCCACATAGGACACCCGCTCCACGCCGTCCACATAGGCGTAGACAAGGGGATTCGCGCCATTTGTCTGCAAAACGTCTCTCACATAACACGCTTCCTCCTCCGAGAAGGAAAGCGAAGAAATCACCTCGCCCGTATCCGGGTGGATAATGAGCGCGCCATTGTAGGCAATGACCGGGATGGTCGTCGATAACCCTTTTGCCACCACTGAGGCGGACACGAGAGAACGGGCTGTAGCATAAGTAAACTGCATTCCCTTTGCCACCAGCCCGTTGATTGTCTCTATACTATATTGACTTATGCGGTCATTACTGTTCAACAGCGTACCGTCCAAATCTGTAACGTAAAGCGTCTGCATACTCCCTCCCATAATTAAATAGCGCGGAGAATGCCATTTTTCAAGCATTCTCCTGTGCGAGAAAAGTCTGCGCAGCAAGATTTTCCCACACGCTTACAGATTCAGCTTTGCAAGCAGATCGCCCAGACTGGTGGAAACCGACTCCCCGGAAGTATACTCCTGCGGCGCTCTGTCCTCCTCCACGTCCTCCATGACCTCTTCCAGCGCTTTCATGCTGAGACTGACCTTATTGTCATTGGTGTTTAAAATCTTTACCTTGACCTTCTGCCCTTCCTTCAAAACCTCACTGGGCTTTTTGATTCTTCTCTGGCTGATCTGGGAGATGTGCACGAGACCGCTGATCCCGTTCCCCAGATTGACAAACGCACCGTAAGGCATCAGGCTTTCCACCACGCCCTCCACAACGGCGCCGGGCGCCATCATGGAAATGCGGTGTCTGCGCTCTTCCGCTTCCTTCTCGCGTGCGACAGCCTTGCCGGAAAGTACCACCTTCTGCTTTTCCTGATCCACGGTGATCACTTTGACCTCGATTTCCTTGCCGACCCACGTCTCCACATCCTCCACATAATCTGTGGAAAGCTGGGATGCGGGAATAAAAGCCCTCATGCCTTCGAGAAAAGCAACCACGCCGCTCTTCACGCTCTCTTTGATGCGGACCTTCACAACGGTTTCCTGCTCCATCATAGTCTGCAGCTTACCCCATGCGAGGACATCGTTCGCCTCTTTCTTGGAAAGCTCGATGTTGCCCTCCCCGTCATCCATCTTAATCACGGTCGCCTCGATCTCATCCCCCACGGCAATTTTGCCCGCCGCAAGGAAATCCGGGTCGTTGCTCAGGTTTTCCGCCTTGATAATGCCCTGCGCATAATATTTCAGGTCGAGGATGACCTCCTCCTCGTTCACGTCAATCACCGTGCCTTTGATGATATCGCCCTCGCTGATCTTTCTAAAAGAAGCCTCCAGCTCCCGCTCATAGTCCTTCATGGTCTCCGTGGTCCCGATTTCCGCTTCTCCCGCGTTCTGCGCTGTAAGGTTCTCTTTTCCTTCCGTTTCCATTCTTCTATCCTCCTGTCCCACTCTTGTAAAAATCTCAAAATCTATGCGGAGAATGCCGCTCCCCAGCCGTTTCCTTCGTCACCTTGCAAAATCCCAGCGCCGCACCCAGAAACAGGGCGCTGCCGCCGAGACGGTAAAACACAATCAGCCGCAAAAACAGATTCTGGAGCTGTCCCGGCATCAGATGCGGCACCGCCGAGGAGTCAAAACTGCCCTGCGTCTTCAACATTCGTTCCGACAGCCACCAGATATACGTCAGGTCCGCCGCCATCCACAACGCCCATACGGCAAACACTGTCAAAATAACAGCCGCTATCCAAAAAACAATACGCGCTGCCCTTACGGTCCGTTCCGTTCTGCCTTCCCACAGACGAATCCCGGCAAACGTTTTTGCCGCCTCCGCAATGCCCCATCCAAGAAGCGCCAGCACGAGAGGGCGAAACACATACCGCAGCAGGTAAAAAGGCGCTATCTCAAACGTTTCCCACCCATACTGCCTCGCAAGCGGAGTAAGCATCTCGATCACCGTAAGCAGCACACATGCCACCCCAAGCGCTATCACCGACCTGATTTTCTGCCTTCTCCTGTTTTCCTTCTTTTTTGGACCATAGATCAGGTCGTTTACTTCCACTTCCAACACATTTGCAATTTCCACCAGAAGAGCAATATTCGGCTCGCTCTTTCCGTTTTCATAATTGCTGATGGTCTGTCTGGTACAGTGCAGACGCTCCGCCAGATCATCCTGCGTCAGATTTCGTTCTTTTCTGATCTTTTTTATATTCTTTCCCACTTCTGCCATGTCAGCTTCCTCCGGTCAGACTCTCTTTCCCCTGTCTTTCCCTGACCATAGCAGTTTTAACACGAAAAGTCACGCAAAGAATCTTTGCACACAGGCCTTAAGCCCTGCCCGTTACTTCTTCGCAAGAATCCCGTCGATATATTTCTTGATATCTTCCTCCGGCATGGACTTCAGCAAGTATCCCTTGGGTTTCAAGGACATTACCTTTTTCACGCTCTCCGCGTCCCCCCTGCCTGTCAGGAATACAACGGGAATATCCGCGATCTCCTCGTCGGAGCGAATCATCTCAAGCGTCTGTCTGCCGTCGCACACCGGCATCTCATAATCCAGAAGAATCAGATCCGGTCTGTTGACCGTAATCTTCTTGATCGCCGCAATACTGGAGTTGCTCTCCAGCATCTCGTAGTCGTTCCCAAGGAGACGGATCATATTGCTCCGCATAAAATCGGAATCGTCCACGATCAGTATCTGTTTCTTTCGCATCTCGCCGTCCAGATATTTTCTGATCTGTCCCATGGCATTCTGCGCATTGATCGGCGACACAATCTTCCCCTGCATGGAATCGTTGGTGGTCACGCTGAACGCAAAATACCCGGCGCCTGTGTCAAACAGGAGGCTGCAGGCGGGATGCACCCGTTCAAAGGAATTGACAAGCTGCTCCTGTGTGAGCAGAGACTCGCTTTCCAGCTCAAACATCTGCATATCGGGAAAACACTCCCTGATCTTCTCCAAAAGCTGTCTGGAAAGATATCGGGTGATATTGATGACCATATCGTCCACTTTCAGGTACTGCGTGCTCATCAGCTCGCTGATCACCTTGAGAAGCAGCGTTTCCTCATAGGACATCACGATCTCCCATTTTTCCTTCTGCTTTCCCTTGTATACAAAGCGGCAGCAGATCACCTTTCCGATGTCTTCCCCGCCATACTGTCTGCTGATGGCTTTCGCCTTCAACTGGAATACGTCCGAAATAAGCTGGGCAATCGTCTGCTCCAGCGCGTCGATCTCCTCATCGTGCGGAAGTTTATTCCACTTGCTCATCTTCTTCCCCGCGATTGCCAGATCTTCCGTCTGCGTGTGCGCTACCAGCCACCCGATACTTACGCCCAGAAAATGGCGCATGGATTCCTCCGAATAATTCGTCTCCACCAGCTCCTCCTCCAGAGAAACAAGCGTGTTATTCTGAAAATCGTCATGCAGGCGTTTATGTATCTCCAAATCCGCGTAATCAATGGACCGCATGTAAGCTTCCTCATGCTCGAAATGCTCGATCGTATGATTCTTTAAGAACTTAATGCCCTCTTTGCACACCCACTCTCTTTTCTCTTCATTCTCGCTGAGAGTAAGCAGTTTATTGATTGTTGAGAAAAGCTGCTTATGTTCCTTGTCAATAAAATCTACCCCCAGCTCAAATCTCCTGTTCCACGCGATAGTCTTCACGTCATCCTCCTCCGCCCAGGCGTTTACGACGCCTTTGCCAAACAGTTTATTTTCTTGCCAGCCCGCAAGAATAGCGTTTCAACCATATTGTATATTGTACACCAACTCAAGCTTCTGTGCAAATAGTAATCTGCCCTATTTTACACCTAAATTTACACCTGCCCGGCCACTTCCACTTTAAAAATAACCGGACGAATGCCGTCCGTGCAGCAGACGATCGTCTGCCCATCCTCACGGTTCCACGGCGCAAACGTGGCTCCGGCAGATATGGCATTGACACTCTGGTAAATGTCAATCCATGCCCACGGGCAGAATCCCTCGGGCATTTGGGCATTTCCCTCAAAAAGAAAGGTATCACCGACGTTCAGAAGCGGACAGGAGCCGACCTGCTCCCCTTCTGTCAGATAGGCTTCTGCAAAATCCTTATAAAATTCCTTTCTCAGTACCGTTATTTTCACCTTTTTCATGAAACTTCTCAATTCTCACATATTCTTTACCGCTTCTTCAAACTCCTGCTCCGTCTCCACAAAATGATATGGCTCATACTCGCCGTACGCAGACGGGCGGCTGATTGTCACAAGCTGTATCGTTTCATAACCGACAGCCTCCATCAGCTTTTCTTTAAAATCTGCCAAATGCTGACCATGCACTGTCTGTAACGCAAGGCATCCTGCATCATTAAACTTTTTCGCAATCAGATAGCACATTTTTCAACACCTCTCTAAATTCATCTTCATTTCTAATTCTGGCATCTTCATATGCCTGTCGCAACAAACTTCCCACATGGTTATCATATTTTCTTTTATATACATACTTATGAAGCCAGTTATTCAGTTGCCTGTCATAAAAAGTATTATACTGGATTTCTATCGGGTAGTGAAAACTGCTCATCTGAAAATACACATGGACTCCCCGATAGCCGTCATCTTCTGCCTTACCGCCAGTCATATCTGCCACTCGTATCCTGTCTAACGCCGCTATGTCCATTACTTCCTGATAGCTGTCACAAAGAGTACGAAATTCCAACATATCATTGAATACCTTTGCTGCCTGATGGTCTGGATAGTATCTGTCATATTTCATCATTGCCGACTGGATACTTCTTATACGGTAATCTATAATCAGCCCATGAAGCAGCTCACAAGTATCATACCATTTATTTACTGACACTAGTTCTTCAAGCAATGCTTCCCTGTCAAAATAGTGAAGATTTTTCTTCAGCCTTATTCCCAGTCCTGATTGATAAGATAAGTCTTCCAGTAATTCTAATGACAATCCATCTTTTTTCAAAATATCTTCCAAGCAATCACCTCAAGCATATATTACCATACTGTATCAACATCCGCCACCCCATCATTATATACATATCCAGTAAACTCATAAATAACTTAGGACTGATATAATATTTACAGTTAATTGTGCCACCCCTGCGCCGGCTGTACGGGTGTCTACAAATTTTTTGACCGGGCAAAACCGACTAGGGGAGGCTGCGAAATCATTATAACCTCCAGAACGAAAAAACCGACTCATTTTTACCCCTAATGAGTCGGTTTTCGGTCAGAATTATATAGTTGTTAAAGCACCATAAAACCGCGAAGTCCGCATGAAATCGGGCTTTTACATCTCCTGATTTAAGATGCACAACTTCCGCGCCTGATCCGCCGCGATACACGCGTCCAGTATCTCCTGAATATCCCCGTTCATCACCTTATCCAGCTTGTAGATGGTCAGATTGATGCGGTGGTCGGTGACGCGCCCCTGCGGGAAATTGTAGGTTCTGATCTTCTCGGAACGGTCGCCCGTGCCGATCTGGCTTCTGCGAAGTTCCGCCTCCGCGTCGTGCCGCTGCTGCTGCTCGATATCGTAGAGCTTTGCTTTCAGCAGCGCGAACGCCTTCGCCTTGTTCTGGATCTGGGACTTCTCGGTCTGGCTGTATACCACGATTCCCGTGGGATAATGGGTCAGACGCACCGCGGAATCTGTGGTGTTGACGCACTGTCCGCCGTTGCCGGACGCCCTCATCACGTCGATCCTGATGTCCTTGTCTTCGATCACAATGTCGATATCGTCGTCCACCTCGGGCATCACCGCCACGCTGATGGTGGACGTGTGGATACGCCCGCCGGACTCCGTCTCCGGCACGCGCTGTACCCGGTGCACGCCGCTCTCGTACTTCAAAACGGAGTACGCGCCCTGCCCCGTCACCATAAAGGTCACACTCTTCATACCGCCAATGCCGATTTCCTCCACTTCCACGGTCTCCACCTTCCAGCGTCTTCCCTCCGCATAGTGCACGTACATGCGGTAAATTTCCGCCGCAAAGAGCGCCGCCTCGTCGCCGCCCGCACCCGCGCGGATCTCCACGATCACGTTTTTATCGTCGTTGGGGTCCTTGGGCAGAAGAAGGATTTTCAGCTCGCGCTCCAGCTCCTCCACACGCTTCTTCGCCTCGGCAAGCTCCTCCTTCAGCATCTCCCGCATATCATCGTCGGACTCCTCGTCAAGCATAGCGAGACTGTCCTCAATGTCCTGATTGCATTTTTTATATTCTTTATAGGCGTTGACTACAGGAGTCAGGTCACTCTGCTCCTTCATCAGCGCCCGGAACCGCTCCTGGTTATCCGCCACGGTCGGCTCACTCAGCTCATTCATAATCTCCTCAAATTTCCTGAGCAGATCTTCCAATTTATCAAACATAGCTACCTCCGGCTCTCACAGCCACTCTCACATTCTATATCATAAATTCCTGTCGTTACGTCTGCATGCATTATTATTTATTCCATAACATCCGTTTTGCTACCCAAACCAGCTCCCGTACACCACCCGGTCAAGCCCGGCGAAATCCTTCACCACCGCAATCTCCCGGAAACCCGCCGTCTCCATAATCATGCAGACATCCGCCGCCTGTTCGCAGCCAATCTCGAAAAATAACATACCGCCGCCGTTCAAATAGTCCACGGCATCCTCCGCTATCCTCCGATAAAAGACAAGACCGTCCGTCCCGCCGTCAAGCGCCATCAAAGGCTCATGCTCCCGCACTTCCGGCATCAGCGTATCAATAACATCCGTTTTTATATATGGCGGGTTCGACACAATCACGTCAAAGCGTTCCGCACTGCCACCACGTTCTGCAGTCCCCGACTCCGTGCTATTCTCGCCATCCGCCACGTTCCCATCTCCCGGTGATCCCACGCCGTCCGACGCCTTCACCGCTTCCGATGCTTCCACGCTATCCCATGCCTTCCCGCACTTCAGCGCCGCAAACAAGTCCCCTTCCAAAAACCGTGCCTTCATCTCTGGCCGCTCCTGCCGCAGCCTCTCATAGTTTTCCCTCGCCACCGCGAGCGCCTGGGCCGACAAATCCGTTCCCACGCCCTCACAGTCATTGGAATAATGCAAAAGACTGAGCAGAATACACCCCGAACCGGTGCACAAATCCAGAATCCGCATACCGTCGTGGAGATGCTTCATCACTTCCTCCACCAACACTTCCGTGTCCTGTCTCGGCACAAGCACTTCTCTATTGACTAAAAAGATCAATCCCATAAAATCCTGCTCACCCGTCAAATGCTGCAACGGTACATGCGCCGCACGCCGCTCCGTCAGACCACGATACCTCTCATATGCTTCCTCGGAGATCTCCCGATCCCCGTGCGCGAGCAACGTATTCCGGTTCGTTCCGCACACAAACTCCAAGAGAAGCCGTGCATCCAGCGCGGCCTCCTCTATGCCAACGTCCCCAAGCCGCGCCGCACCTTCCCTATACACCTCACCGTACGTCAGGTTCCCGTTCATTCCTATATCCCCACAGAATCGACTTTTCTATCACACACAGCCAGCGAGCGAAGCGCAGCGTCCTCCTCCCACTACCTTCCGCCTTCCCACCACGCAAAACCAGCGCAGCGAAGCGCACGCGTCCGCTTCCCATCCGCCAGCGCGGGCGGGACGTCATATCTTAAGGAGCCCCTTGAAACGCGTCAGCACTTGGCGAGGTTTTCCACGAGCCTAGTACTGCTACGCGTTTCACGGAGCGGGAGCGCGGCGACGTAGATATGACGCCCCGCTCGCGCGTCCGAATCGCCAAATAGCTTCGCTGCTACCCCTCCATCCAGCTCTCGTCCACCTCATACCCAAACGTCTCTCTGATATACCCCTTCCAGTCAAAGACCGCCTCCACCGCGGCGATCGCCACTTCCACCATACTCTCGTCCGGCTCTCTCGTGGTCAGCCTCTGCAGCCACATACCGGGCGCAGAGATGATCCGCACAAGTATATTGTTGCTCTTTCCAGCAAGCCTTATGATCTCATAGGAAATCCCCGCAATCACGGGAATCAACGCCACCCGAATCAAAATGCGGTAAACCGGATTCTCCACCCGGATAAAGAAAAACAGGATCACGCTGACAAACATGACAAACAAAAGAAAGCTGGTGCCACATCGCCTGTGCTGTTTGGAACAGCGCATCACTTCCTTCACCGTGAGCGGCGCCCCCTTCTCGATACAGTTGATACATTTATGCTCTGCGCCGTGGTACATATAAACCCGCCTGATATCTTTCATCAGGGAAATTGCCAGCACATACCCCACGAAAATCACAATCCTGAGCGCGCCCTCCAAAATCGCCATAAAGGAAGCGCTTCTGATATATTCCTCAAACAGCGAAGTGACAAAGTAAGGCAGTATCATGAAAATGCCGATAGCCAGCGCCAGCGAAAACAGCATCACGATCCCGTTAAAGACCTTCTCCGCCTTATCCTTGAAAATCCTGTTAAACGCCTTGTCCGCCGCCGTCTCCTTCGCTCCTTCATCCTCGTAGAAGGACGCGGAAAAATTCAGACAGCGCATCCCCAAAACGAGTGAGTCAATAAACTGAAACACGCCCCTGACAAAAGGAATGTCCAGAAGCTTACTGCCGTGAATCACGCTGTGATAGTGCTCCACTTCCACCTCGATCCCACCGTCAGGCTTTCTCACCGCCACCGCGTACTGATCCTTGTTTTTCATCATAATACCTTCCAGAACCGCCTGTCCGCCGATCCCGGAATATTTTAATTTTCTTTTTGCCATATCCGTTTCCCTAATAGATAGAAAAGGTTGAGATAGCCTCAACCTTTTTCGTATCCTGCATTTATTTGTTTTCCACACCGTACTTCCGATTGAACTTATCAATACGGCCGCGAGCCTGTGCCGTCTTCTGCTGTCCTGTGTAGAACGAATGGCACTTGGAGCAAACCTCCACATGGATCTCGGGCTTAGTGGAACCTGTCACAAAAGTGTTGCCACAGTTGCACGTTACCGTTGCCTGATAATACTCAGGATGGATTCCTTCTCTCATCGCTATATCATACTCCTTTCTCAGCCTGCGTATTTACGCCCTCCGCGTAAACCTGCCGTTGAAAGCACGTTTCTTTCAACCCTACTTCAAGTTCTGCCATGAACTGCCGACCTTGTTATGTGTAAAGCCTCGGCTTCCAGTCACACAGCTTTTATATTCTAGCATAGGATTTTCGGGGATGCAAGCCTTTTTTCACATAATTTATATGAACTTCATCTTTTTGACCATATTTACAAATTCCTGGTTGTTTCTGGTCTTGGCAAACATATCAACAACACGCTCTACCGCCTCGTCCGCCTTCATACCGTTGAACGCCTTGCGAATGATGTTGATCGCCTCCAGCTCATCGGGATTTAAGAGCAGATCCTCTCTTCTGGTGCTTGATTTCGGAACGTCGATGGCCGGGAATACTCTCTTCTCGGAAAGTTTTCTGTCAAGCACCATCTCCATATTGCCCGTGCCCTTAAACTCCTCGTAGATCACATCGTCCATCTTGCTGCCCGTCTCCACAAGCGCCGTCGCCAGAATCGTCAGGCTGCCGCCCTCTCTCATATTGCGGGCCGCACCGAAGAAACGCTTGGGCATATGTAGCGCCGCCGGGTCAAGACCGCCGGACAGGGTGCGTCCGCTGGGCGGAACCACCAGGTTGTATGCTCTCGTCAGACGAGTGATACTGTCTAAGAGGATCACCACATCCTTCTTATGCTCCACCAGCCGCTTCGCGCGCTCAATCACCATTTCAGACACTCTCTTGTGATGCTCCGGCAGTTCGTCAAAAGTGGAGTAGATCACTTCCACGTTCGGGCCCTCGATGGCCTCCTTGATATCCGTCACTTCCTCCGGCCGCTCGTCGATCAGCAGAATAATCAAATGCGAATCCGGGGCGGTTCTTGTAATGGACTTCGCCACTTCCTTGAGCAAGGTTGTCTTACCTGCCTTCGGTGGGGACACAATCATACCTCTCTGCCCTTTACCTACCGGGCTCATCAGATCCATGATCCGCATGGCCACCGTGCAGCCCGGCGTTTCTAACTTCAAACGCTCATCCGGGAAAATCGGCGTCATATTTTCAAAGTTCACCCGGCGCATCGCGATCTCCGGCGGATAACCGTTAATGGACTTCACATACAAGAGCGCACTGAACTTCTCGTTCTGCGTCTTAATCCTCGTGTTGCCCTCCAGAATATCTCCCGTTTTCAGGCCGAAACGGCGAATCTGACTGGGAGCCACATAAACGTCATGTTCACCGGGAAGATAATTCTCACAGCGGATAAACCCGAAGCCATCGCTCATAACCTCCAGAATACCACTGGCCGTAATGCCGCTGTCAAGCTCCGTCGGAAACTTCTCCTCCTCTCCGGACTCCGCCTTTTTCACAGGCGCAGACGGTGTCACCACCGACTTGGCCGCCACTTCTTTCCCTGCCGCTTTGTCCTTCTCGTCCTCCTTGAGCATCGCTTCCACGATCTGCGCCTTCTTCATGGTAGAAGTGCCCTTGATCCCTCTCGATTTCGCGATCTCCTTCAAGTCCGTAAGCGCCAGCGATTCATACTTTTCTCTCATAGATTCCTCCCACGTTCTCTTCTATTTCTCATTGCGCAAGCAAATTGCTTTTCCTAACCACAGCATATCTGTCTCATCGATAACCTATACACAGCTCTTTCGTCCGGGGATTTCTTGCCTGATACGACTCAGAAAATGATTTTATGCTTGTATTTGTTTATTATACACCATCTTTTTCAAAATAGAAAGTCTTTTTTTCTGAAATAAAAAGCCGCTGGATATTGCAGAGAAATATGAAATATTATAAGATAATAGACGCTAAGGAAAATTAAAATTAAGGATACAGTGAGGTATTGATATGACAACCAACGAAAAGGCCCTTGCATTACACGAAAAATGGCGCGGCAAGCTGGAGACCGTCTCCAAAACCCCCGTCAAAACAAGAGAGGATCTCTCCCTCGCCTACACGCCCGGCGTGGCGGAGCCATGCAAAGTGATCGCGCAGGACAAAGAAGCGGCTTACACCTATACATGGAAATCCAATACCGTGGCCGTGGTATCCGACGGCAGCGCGGTGCTGGGCCTCGGCAATATCGGCCCCCACGCCGCCATGCCCGTGATGGAGGGAAAAGCGGTTCTATTCAAGGAATTCGGCGGCGTCAACGCCGTGCCAATCTGTCTGGACACACAGGACACGGAGGAGATCATCAAGGCCGTGACTTATCTGGCTCCGGGCTTCGGCGGCATCAATCTGGAAGACATCAGTGCGCCCCGCTGCTTTGAGATCGAGGAGCGGCTGAAAGAGATACTGGATATCCCCGTTTTTCACGACGACCAGCACGGCACTGCCATTGTAGTGCTGGCAGGCATCATCAACGGCTTAAAGGTTGTGGGCAAGAAAAAGGAGGACTGTAAGGTGGTCGTAAACGGCGCGGGAAGCGCGGGCGTGGCCATCACCAAACTGCTTTTGACCTACGGCTTCCCCAACGTCATCATGTGCGACAAGGTCGGTATCATCGGTAAGACCACCGAGGGGCTGAACTGGATGCAGCAGAAGATGACGGAAGTGACCAACCCGAACGGGGAATGCGGCACGCTGGCAGACGCCCTGAAAGGCGCGGATATCTTCGTCGGCGTCTCCGCCCCGAATATCGTAACACCTGATATGGTATCCTCCATGAACCGGGACTCCATCCTCTTCGCCATGGCAAATCCTGTACCGGAAATTATGCCGGACGTGGCAAAGGCCGCTGGCGCGCGGGTTGTGGGAACGGGGCGCTCCGACTTCCCCAACCAGGTCAACAACGTGGTCGCCTTCCCCGGCATCTTCAAAGGCGCGCTGGAAGGCCGCGCCGTACAGATCACGGAGGAGATGAAGCTGGCTGCCGCGCAGGCAATCGCTGCCCTCGTCCCCGACGACCAACTGCATGAGGACAACATCATGCCCGAAGCCTTCGACCCGCAGGTGGCGGAGGTAGTAGCGGAGGCCGTCAAGTCACATATTTAATCATTTAGGAGACATTATGGCACAGGATCCTTTAACACTCTATAAACTGATCACCCTCTACATGCTGGATCGGGTTTCCTTTCCGCTCACGAAGGCGCAGATCGGCGATTTTATTCTGGGACGCGACTACACGAACTTTCTGACTCTGCAGCAGGTGATCGCGGAGCTGATCGACGCGGAGCTGATCCGAGCGAAATCCCTGCGCAACCGAACTTATCTGGAGATCACGGAAGATGGGCGGAGCACGCTCTCCTATTTCGGCAACCGCATCAATGAATCCATCAAGGAAGACATTGCCGCCTTTTTTGCCGATCACGAAATGGACATGCGCAGCGAGTCAGCCGTCCGGGCAGACTACTACAAGTCCACCTCAGGCGAGTTTGAAGCGCATCTTGTCGTAAAAGAAAAGGACGTGACAGTGGTGGATATCACCCTGTCCGTCCCCGATGAAGATACTGCCGCCGCCATCTGTACCAACTGGCAGAAGAAAAACCAAAGCATCTATCAATATTTGATTTCTCAACTATTCTGACGAAACTGCCGCTTTAACGCTTCCTAATCACTTCGCTCCAATTGGAAATACCGATTACCCGCAGGGCAAAGTCCGTGTGTGCGGCCGATTCTGCGGTATCCACATACTTGTACGCCTCATAGATGGACTTCCTGCCGCCGCCCAGTGTGCAGATGCCGAGATCCAGCCCCTGCGCCACCTCGGAGGCCGCGTCCGTCTCCCTGGAAAAGAGCATACTGTCCACATACTGATTCGCCTCAATCACCTTATATGCGTAGACAAAGGAAGCCGCCTGCAGCTCCTGTCCCTGCGAGGAGGTGTACCCCATCTCGCTTAAGATCAGATGCCGCACTTCGCCGTCATCTGTCAGCATTTCCGGCTTCTGCAGGTAATCCGTCAGCACATGCAGGTTTTTGATCGTGATCACGGGCGTGTTCTCATTCTCCTGCACATACTTTCCGTTGCTCTGCCAAGCCTTCGCGCTCGTCAGAGGGTAATTGTAGGGATGCTGCGCCAGCCCCCAGTCAATGTTCCCCTCCGCCTTCAAATTTCTGTTAAACTCATCCAGAATCTCCTTGGAACCATACCCGTTCTTGGAATAAAGGCTCTTTCCCCACTGCTGATCCAGCGATATGTATACCCGGGCATTGCCGTTGATGCTTAAAAAAGCATTGTAAAAAATGCGGAAAGCCTTCGCATACTCGTCCACATAGTCCGGCGTGCTCATATGCTCGATATGATTCCACTCGCTTCTGGCGTTGATCTCATTGCCGATCACCCAGTTCATCACCCTGCCGTGCCCGGTGCCCGAATAGCGGCTTGCCAGAAAAGAGGCGATGGCGGCGATCGTCTCCGTCCCGCTCTCATCCGCCGCATTGAAGGCATAGTAGGGCGCATGTCCGCCGGAGCGCGCCTTCGGATGAATCAGCTCCGGATGCGAAGAAATATCGTTCAGAACAATCGCCGTCGTGGTAATGCCCCTGTTGGTGAGATTGGTAAAAATATAGTCGTACTCCGCAATGATCTGCCCGTTAAACGCATAGTTCTTTCCATTATAAGTATAGTAGACCGTGGGATAATAATCGTTGCTCGTCTGCCCCAGAATCCGGCTTAAAGGAATGTTGTAAGCGGCATGTTTCACGCCAAGATCATCCAGCTCCGAGCTCTGCAGCTTCTCCGGATCTACCAGCAGCCCCTTCTTAGAGGATGTGGCGGCAAAGGAAGGATTATATTTCGCTATCGCCTCCGGATTGGTAATATAGCGGGGTTTCGTGATCGCAAGAAATCCCCCGTTCTTCTTCACCGCCACCACAAATTTAGAGAAAAGCCGGGAGCTTGCGGTATTGTAATTCAAATTGACCGAAAAGGTCAACTCAACATCCTTCTGGTCTTCGATAATATACTCCGTACCTTGAAGCGCCGACTGATAAGGCTTTTCCTCGAAAAGATAATAATACCCGTCGTCACTGATGGCCAGATCCTTCGCCTTCATGGTTATGTCAATTTTTCCTGTCTCCGTGTTGATCAGGCAGCTTTCAATGGCTGCAAAATCCGCCGCATTCTCCGCAGTAACATTCACTTCCCGGGGCCGGTTTTTGATCCCTTCTATCATATAGCGTGCGGCGTCCACCAGCGCCCGCGTGGTGTCCTTTCCCGCATTCTGTCTGACGCTGTCCTTTCTGTGCTGGGTTTTGCTGTACTCGGCCAGCTTCATAGCCTCCATATGTAACATAGCTTCCACCGCCGCGCCCTCAGCCGTGAGCATGTCCATATGACGCTGCATGAAAAAGCCCCCAAAGCCGCCGGCGGCCGCAAGCGCAACGAAACAGACCGCCACAATGATCCACCGTTTTTTCCCAATTCCGGCGCCCCTCTCCTGTGCCCGCTCCGCTTTCTGCCTGGCCTTTTTCTCTTTTATTTTCCGCCTATTTTCCGCAACCTTTGCCTTGTCAATTTTGCGCTTTTTTCTCTTTTTCCCGCGCTCCTTTGCCGCATCCTTTGCGTGAGTCCTCTCTTCGTCCTCTCTGTCGGTTGTTCCCATGTATTACCTTTTTCCTTTTTGTTCTGACGCGTCTGTACTGTCACTCTAACCGCCATGTCACAGCTCTGCTGTGACTCAAATCAATGCGGAGAATGCCGTATTTCAGGCATTCTCCTGAGTGAAACATAGAACTTCTTAACGAAGCAGCCTCTGCTGCTGAGTTTTAGAAGTTCTTTTCACTCTACCGTTACCTCATTGTACTATACTACACGATTATTTAGAAAAAGTCCAATACCTTTCCTGGCAGACGCGCTTCTTCAGTCAAACAAAATCTCATCCACCGTCACAAATTCATACCCCTGTTTTTGCAAAATGTCCACAATTTCAAGGGCTGCCGTCACGCTGGACTCATATTCATCGTGCAATAAAATGACAGCATTTTCCTCCGCCTTCTGGGTCACCTTTTTGACAATCCCATTCACGTCGCTGCTGCACCAGTCCATCGGGTCAATGGTCCAGAGCACCGGAATCATCGTAAGCTCTGTCTCAAAATTCTTATCCCAGCTGCCGTAAGGCGGCCGCACATACTGCGGTTCCTCCCCTGTTATGCCTTGAAGCACCTCGTTTGTCTTAATCAGCTCCTCTTTAAAAGTCTCCCTGTTATTTTTTCCCAGCTGTATATGGCTGTAGGTATGGTTGCCGACCAAATGCCCCTCCTCATGCATCCGCAAAACCAGCTCCGGATAGGCCTCCGCCTGCTTCCCCATCACAAAGAAGCTGGCTTTGACTCCCCGCTCCTTCAATCCGTCCAAAAGCTGTTCCGTATAGTACGGGTGCGGCCCGTCATCAAATGTAATCGCTATTTTGGGCGTATCCACATCTTCCTTTTCATTAATAACACCCGTTACGCATTGTATCGCATCCAAAGGCTCAATCCCTCCCGCCCTCATACCAAGACTTCCCGCAAGCACGATAACCGCAAGCGCAATCAATAACACAATGTCTTTTCTTACCTTTATCAAGAGACAACACCCGCCAACCTCTTTTCACTACCATATATATGCCGGATGTTTTCACCAGATTCAAATTCCCGTCATTGCGGAGGAAACCGCATCTGGAAGGCTTTCGTATATCCCTCCCCGAAGTTCTGGTTTAAAAGCAGCTTTCCCCCGTGCATCTCCACGATCTTTTGGGCAATGCCGAGCCCCAGGCCGCTGCCGCCCTTTGAGGAACGGGCCCTGTCGCCTCTTGTAAACGGTTCAAAAATATGCGCCGCAAAATCCGGGTCTATCGCTTCCCCCTCGTCCGCCACCGTCAGTTCATACTCCCGCAAGCGTACAAGTACCCTGCCGCCCGCCTTCCCATAGCGAAGCGCGTTGGTGAGCAGGTTGGTAACCGCCCGCCCAAGCTGCAGCCTGTCCATATTAAAAAACACCCTCTCCTCCGGAATCTCCAGCACAAGCTCCATCCCACTGTCTTCAAAATCCGCATAGAGAAGGGCCGCCATTTCCCTTGTAAGCTCCGCCAGGTCGCCTGGCTCTCTATGCAGAGTAAAGCCTTCACTCTCCAATTTCACATAATCAAAGAGAAGCGTTACCAGCTCATCCATCCGCATGGCCTTCGCATAAATTGCGTCCAGATAAGACTGCCTGTCATTATTTGCCACAACACCCTCGGAAAGTGCCTTACTGTACCCGCAGATTGTGGTGATCGGCGTTTTGATATCGTGGGCAATATCCGACAGCAGCAGATTCCGCCGCTGATCTCTGGCCAGCTTCTGCGCCTCCTCCTGCGCAAGCAGCCCGTTAAACTGCTTCGTCACGATCCGGGAATAGCAGAATGCCCCCACCAGATAGGGAAGCAGTCTGACCAGCAGAAGCACGATAATCCCCCCTATAATCAAAATATGCAGCGCCACGCCCCACACACCGCTGTAGAGCGGCGAAGTAATCCGAATATTCATGCTGCCGCCCATCACCCGCCCAATTGCCTCCTGTACCCACTCTCTGATGCCGGGCGGCAGAAAATCTGTCGAAAAATAGAATAGCATCTGCAACAGCCAGGCCGCCACATTGCTGTTTCCCGTAATCTCAATCTGCTGGGTTTCCAAAAATACAATCACAGCCGGGGTGAGCGCCACCCTGTAAATGAAATTGATCGCCTCCACACTCAGATACACGCAGAACATAGTGATCAGGAACCGCTGCACCAGAAACCATTTCACGTTACTTTTCATTCTCGGCTGTCCTCACTCTTTTTCCATCCGATATCCCAGCCCTCTGATGGTCCGAATATACTCCCTGCCATCCTGCTCCAGCTTGGCGCGTAGCTTGGAAATGCACACCATCACATTGTTGTCGGAAACCATGTATGCCTCCTCCCAGCCCGCCTCAAAAATCTGCTGCTTGGTAAACACCCTGCCCGGATTCTCCATAAACAGCTTCATAATCCGAAATTCCACAGAAGTCAGCTCTATCCGCTCCCCGTCCCGGTACAGCAGGCAGGAATCCTGCTCCAGCCGCAATTTCCCCACCTCAAGGGGTTCGCTTTTTTCCCGTCGGCTCTCCCCGGCGCCCAGCGCATAAAACCGCCTCAGATTGGATTTCACCCGCGCCACCGCTTCCAGCGGGACAAAGGGCTTCGTGATATAATCGTCCGCCCCCAGATCAAGCCCGAGAATCTTATCGGAATCGCTGCTCTTGGCCGAGAGCATAATTACAGGCAGATTATTCTCCGCCCTGATATTCCGTAACACCCGATATCCATCCATGCCCGGCATCATGATATCAAGAAGCGCCAAATCAATCTTTTCCTCTTTGATTTGTCTGACCGCCTCCATACCGTCCGCCGCCTCCACAATCTCATATCCTTCTTTTTCCAGATACAGGCGGAGTATCTCCCTGATCTCCGCCTCGTCATCCGCCACTAATATTCTGTACGCCATGTCATCCCTCATTTAAATCTTTTCTGCGGAGAATGCCCGTGTTTTGGGCATTCTCCTGTGTGAGACATAGTACTTCTTCGCGAAGCAGCCTTTGCTGCGAGTGATTAGAAGTACTTCTCACACTACTATTGCTGTCCATTTTCGTTTCCGTTCATGCCATACCGGCCGTTCGCATCTCCATACCCTCCTGCACCGTACTGGCCGTTTCCACTTGCATCGTACTGCCCGGTCATTCCGTATTGGCCATTCACGCCGTTCTGACCATATACAGGAATCCCTACATGATTCATAACACGTGTATTTCTAAGCTGACAGTACAGTGCGGCATAGGTCAGGCTCCGATAAGGCTGCACATAAAGGATCTCCACAATTCCAAACGTAAGCGCACCCAAAATGTCCCACAAAATAAATGACAATCCCAAAACAAAGGTCTTCCACTTATTGCCGTCCATCATATCACGGCTCAACTGCAGCGCCGCCTTATACTCCATGTCCGGGTTTTCTGACAGGATGTAGGGCACCATATAATACTCATAGTTTTTTATGATGCCCGGTATGATAAGCAGCAGCGACCACAAAAAGACGCGCAGCTCCCTGTGAAACATCACCTTGACAACGTTTTTGTAAGAGTGGTCAAAACCGTAAGCAATTTCCCTCACCTGCGCCACGTCCTCCACGCTCTTTACCATAAAACGTTTGCCGCCCACGCTGAACGGGTTGATCAGAAAGATATCGACGACCAGAATAACAGCCAAGACTACGGCAAATATAATCAGGAAAATACCGACTGCCACAAATCCGATGAACATACCTTCCCAAAAGCTGATCTCCACATCTTTCGTCTGAAATTCCCCGCCGCCGATCGTCTCCACTGTCATCTTATCCGAATCGGCCGCTTTCTTTACTGTGACAACGCTTTTTTTCCCGGTCGGCAGAGGGCCGCTTTTCACCTCTCCAACATCTGTCTCCGCGCTGCTGTTATAGACGGTTTTATGAAAACTGACGCCTCCCGCCTCACAGCCAAACAGCATGAGAATTGCGGACACCAGCACAATTTTCCAGTAATTCCTGTGCAGTGCCGCCTTCGCCGCTTCCTTTAACCTGCCTCTCGTCCACATGTTTTGTCTCCTCCTTTTATATGGCATCCCCTGTATTGGGGTGTCATCCTGTTTACCGTATCAGCATAACACGCTTTCCTTAAAACAAAAGAGGCGCAGCCTTAACCAAACCTTAAACTGCCCTCTCTTCTAATTCTCCCCCAGATTCATATATTTCAGATAAAGTTCCTCAAACCGCTCCGTCTCCGCCAGATTCATGCTTTCCGCAAAGGCTGTCCTCTCTTCCAGCCAAACGGCAGCCACCCGGTTCCCGCACAGATCCCGTCCCAGCTCATATGCCCCGGCCAGGGACGTATTCCCCGCCGCCTGCACCCTGCCGCGCATATAAGAAGGTAAAAGCCCGATGGCAATCGCCGCTTCCACATCCAGATAATAGCCAAAACCGCCAGCCAAAATGACCCGCTCCAATTCGGGTCGTCCCATCTCCTCCCATAAAATCTCCATTCCCGCACGAACGGCGGCCTTCGCCATCTGTAAGGCGCGAACGTCCTCTTGTCTAAAATAACACGCGCTCTTTTTTCGATTTCCAGCCGTCGGAATTTCCTTACCCTCCTCTATCCGCACCCCTTCCGTGAAGTACGGTTCCTTCAGAAGCCCCGTCTCATCCAATATACCCCTTTTCAGAAGCTGCGCAGTGAGCGCAATCCGATCCGTACCTATCATCGTGCCGTCCCCCTCAAAGGCCGGGCCTGCCGCCGTGGCCGTCGTGACCATACGATGCCCGTCCGCAAGAGCCATCTCGCCGTTGGTACCCAGGTCGACAAACAGTACGGCACCTGCTTTTTCCGGTCTTTCTCTGTCCCCCGACGCCTCAGAGGCAATCAGTCCCAGCGCATACAGCCCCGCCACGATATCGCCTCCCACGAAAGCGCTGATACAAGGCGCGATATAGACCGGGAAATCAGGAAATGTCCCACTGCCCACACGCCGCAGACTCTCCGATGCGCCATCTATTCCTGCAAAAAGGCGGGCAGGCGTTATCTTCTGCAGGCCTTTCTCCATCGGCAGGAAAGGCGCTCTTCCCAGAGACAATACTTCTAATCCGAGCAGAAGATGTTCCATGGCGGTATTTCCGGCGATGCACATGCAGAGAATATTCTCACCCCCCGTAACCGGCTCATCCGACAGAATTTTCCCGTCCGACTCTTTCTGTAAATTCTCCGCAAACTGCCCAAGCCCTCTCAAAATCACCCCGCAGACAAGCCTGCGCAGCTCCTCGCCCTGCCCGTCAACCGACGCCTGTATCCGCGCCAGCACATCCGTTCCATATTTTCGCTGGGGGTTCATTTCACAATAGGTATCTGCCACAGCGCCCTTATCCGCATCCCTGAGCTGCATGGCAATGGTGGTGGTGCCAAGATCAACCGCAATAATATAACGGCTGCTTTTCTTTAAGCCAGTTTTTTTATCTATTTCTGCATTTTCAATAACACTCGCTCTCGTTTCAGAAATAACACGGGATTTTTTTATCGGCATTTCCGCATCTTTTTCTGCACCGACATTTGATTTCATAACATTTGATCTTTGATTTTCAGATAAGCCATTTCCCTGACTATTTAAGTCAATATTTTCTGACAGGAGATTACTTTCCGTGACGATGGGCGTTTCTGCCACCTCCACTTTGAGAATTTTGATCGTACAATCCGTCTTCGGTCTGGTCACGCAGGCCAGCCGGTAACCCTGCCGCAGCTCCCTCGGCTCCAGACGGTTTCTTTCCAACCCTGTAGGAAACGGCGCACCTTTCAGAAACTGAACAACACACCGCCCGCAGTCCCCTCTCCCGCCGCAAAAACTGCCGTCCATCAGTCCGTTTTCCAGCAAAACCGGCATCAGTGTCATAGCTGACTCCTGTGTCAGCGTCATTTCTCCGACAGGTTCGCCGTCTTTTTGAACATTCGGTTTTTCGTCATGCATAACGATTGTAATTTTTATTTGCTCAGACAAACTGATTTTTCTCCTCATCGTAATGATAATCAATTCCCGCCAGTTTTTCGACTATTTCACTACGGTCCGCATCCAGCTCTTCACAGAGCGCATCTAAATTATTATAAAAATCACGGAGTTTCAAGTTTACATAACTCAGCAACATTACAGGGTCTTTCGGCATCATTTTATCTGTCCTTTCCATCACTTTCATACACAAACCTACATTTCATACATACCTTCATAACAAATATCAGGTTCGCCCATTTTCTTAACCGTTTTATTCCAGCCGGTCCTGCTGCCTCATATTCTGTAACTTCTTAACCTATATTCGCTCTCATGGGCTCTTACCATATTCTTCCTTTACCGCCCGTCATTTCAGCTCCATCTCCACGCGGTAAGTCTTCCCGTCGCTGGCCACATTTGCCATGCTGCCGCAGATTAGCGGCATAGACGGCGGCATATGCCCGATATCCAAGTCCATAAGCACAGGCACCCGATAGGGGTAGAGCATCTCGCAGACCGCCTGATAACTGTCAATGCCAAACTCCTCCATGCCCATGCCCAGTCTCGGTCTGCCAATCAGGAAACCTTTGCAGTATTTAAACCACCCCGCATGTTCCATCTGCCACATGGCACGGCGTATGTCCATCAGGTTCAGATCACACGCCTCCAGAAACCAGATAATACCATCCTCCTTATAACGCTCCACAAATTCCGTCACTTTATCATAGCGGGTGCCAAGAAAATTGACCAGGCAGTCCATGCAGCCGCCGAGAAGACGGCCCGAGAAGCCGAATTCGACATTTTCACCCGCCGGGGCCTCCGCGCTCTCCTGTAACGACGCCTTTCTGCATTCTCGGTCCTCCAACAGCGATGGCTGACCCGCCCCATCCTGCCCGGCATACTTCGCCGCCGAGCCCCGCAGGCTCTCCACATTTGTCCTGCCGTCCGGCAGATAATATTTAATAACAGATGTTTCTGTCAAATTGTACGGTACATAAGGGTGCTCCTCATCCTTCAAAGACTCCCTCTCCCATTTGTCATACCCCTGCATTGTAAGCTTTTTCCCTTGTAGAAGCAGCATCGCATCATTCAATGACGAGTGTAATGGCTCCATCCCGAAGGCCGCCGCGCAGGGGCCGTACACAGAAGCTGCATCGCACAGCGTCGTCAGGAGAAAAGTAAAATTCGTGTTATCCGAATATCCCAGATACCATTTCGGGGGCGCCTGCCTGATCTGCTCAAAATCCACGTAATCCAGAATCTCACACATCAGCTCGCCGCCGCCGCAGGAAATGAGACAGTCGTTATTTTTATCGCAGTAAAAGGCGGTCAGCTCCTCCCCGCACTTTCTCGGGGCATTGCTGATTCCCACCCCCTCCTCCACATAGCAGTTCGGTCCAAGCTGTAAATGAAATCCCTGCTCTTTCCATCGCTTCTGCGCGTTCAGAAAGCCGCTTTTGTAAGGCTCTGTCGCGCAGCCAAAGGACGGCGCCACAAACCCGATTGCCCCGTTTTCCCGTAAAAATGCCGGATATCTCATACTTACCTCCTGTTTCCCTCTTTTTTCCATTCTCTTTTTCAAAAACGCCCGCCGTTTTCTCATCCATCCAGGGCAGCATCCCTTCTCGATGCTAAATTACGATTTAGCATTTTGCAAAAACAGCGGCTTATCCACAACTTTTGTTACTCTTTTCGCCTTTTTCCCGTTCCATTTCGCTAAATCATATTTTAACCACAGGCGTTTTTTGTTCCGTCGCAACTATTTTGTATGCCTTTTCATGTAAAGCAATGACCATATAAGTCAATTATTGCTTTTACATCCTCTCCTACCATACCACATTTACAAACAACTTGCCAGCCTGTTCTGCCCCTGCGTTCCTGCTTATCGCTCCACTGACCGCACTCTCCGTCACTTCCTGCCGTCAATAGTTCATACCATCACCATAACCTGCATCACCTCTGCTCCCTTCTGACACCTGCCTCTTCTCCGATACGAAAAGAGGCCCGGCGTTTTGGATTCCAACTCCAATGCCGGGTCTGTTCTCTATGCGTTTTTCTTCACTCTTTTCTTCGCGCCGCCAGTGCGCCATCCTCCACCGTGATCAGAATCACATCCTTCGCATTCACCTGATCCGAGAGAATCAACTTTGCGGACAATGTCTCCACATATTTCTGGATATACCGTTTCAACGGTCTCGCTCCATATACCGGGTCATATGCGTTTTCCACAACGAATGCTTCCGCCTCGGGCGTAAGTTCGATAGAAAGCTCCCGATCCGCCAGCCTTCTGTTGAGATCATCCACAATCAGATGGATGATACCGCCGATATTTTCCTTCGTCAAAGGCTTGAACAGGATCGTTTCATCCAGCCTGTTCAAAAACTCCGGCCGGAAGTGGTTCCGCAGATCGCCCATCACCAGCTTCTCCGCCTCTTCCGTAATCGCTCCCTGCGGGTCAATACCGTCCAGCAGATACTCCGCCCCGATATTGGAAGTCATAATCAGGATCGTGTTCTTGAAATCCACCGTTCTCCCCTGGGAATCCGTGATCCGCCCGTCATCCAGCACCTGCAGAAGCACGTTGAATACATCGGGATGCGCCTTCTCGATCTCGTCAAAGAGCACCACGGAATAAGGCTTTCTCCGCACCGCCTCCGTCAACTGGCCGCCCTCCTCATAACCCACATATCCGGGAGGCGCCCCAATCAGCCTGGAGACAGAGTATTTCTCCATATATTCGCTCATGTCGATACGGACCATGTTCGTCTCGTCGTCAAACAGCGAAGCCGCCAACGCTTTTGCCAGTTCCGTCTTACCCACACCCGTAGGTCCGAGGAACAGGAAGGAACCGATAGGCTTGGTGGGGTCTTTGATCCCCGCTTTGGAACGAATAATAGCATCTGTTACCTTTGTCACGCCTTCGTCCTGTCCGATCACCCGCTTGTGCAGTTCCTCGTCCAGATGCAGCGTCTTGTTCCGCTCGCTCTCCGTCAGCTTTGACACCGGGATGCCCGTCCAGCGGGAAATGATTTTGGCAATCTCCTCGTCGGATACACTCTGGTGTACAAGCGAAAGCTCCTCCGCGCTGACCTTGTCCTCTTCAATCTCCAACTGCTGCTTTAATGCGGGCAGCTTACCATAGCTTAATTCCGCCGCCTTCTCATAATCTCCGTCTCTCTGGGCGATCTGGATCTGGCTGTTGACTTCGTCGATCTCCTCCCTGATTTTGGAAAGTTTTTCCACGGAAGCCTTCTCATTCTCCCACTGTGCCATGCGGTTTTGCAGCTCTTCCTTCAACTCAGCCAGTTCTTTCTGCAGGTTGGCAAGCCGCTCCCTGCTTAAATGATCGTCCTCCTTTTTCAGAGCCGTCTCCTCGATCTCCAACTGCATCACCCTGCGGCGCAGCTCATCCAGCTCCGTCGGCATGGAGTCCAGCTCCGTCTTGATCAGCGCGCACGCCTCATCCACCAGGTCAATCGCCTTGTCCGGCAGAAAACGGTCGGAGATATAGCGGTTTGACAGCACAGCCGCACTCACCAGCGCATTGTCCATGATCTTGACCCCGTGGTAAACCTCGTAGCGCTCTTTCAGCCCGCGGAGGATCGAAATGGTGTCCTCCACCGTCGGCTCCTCCACCATAACCGGCTGGAACCGCCGCTCTAACGCCGCGTCCTTCTCGATATACTGGCGGTACTCGTCCAGCGTCGTCGCCCCGATACAGTGTAACTCGCCCCTCGCCAGCATGGGCTTTAGCATGTTGCCCGCATCCATGGCGCCGTCGGTCTTGCCCGCGCCCACAATGGTGTGCAGCTCGTCGATAAAGAGAATGATCTGCCCGTCGCTGTTCTTCACATCGTCCAAAACCGCTTTCAGACGCTCCTCAAACTCACCCCGGTACTTCGCGCCCGCAACAAGCGCGCCCATGTCCAGCGAAAAAATCTTCTTATCTTTCAGCCCCTCCGGCACGTCACCTCTCACAATCCGCTGCGCCAGCCCTTCCGCCACCGCCGTCTTGCCCACGCCCGGCTCGCCGATGAGTACGGGATTGTTCTTCGTCTTTCTGGACAGAATCCGGATCACATTGCGGATTTCCGTGTCCCTGCCGATCACGGGATCAAGCTTCTGGTCTCTCGCCTTCTCCACCAGATCCTGCCCGTATTTCTCCAACGTGTCATAGGTTGCTTCCGGATTATCCGAAGTCACCCGCTGGTTGCCCCGCACTGTGGAGAGCGCCTGCAAAAACCGTTCTCTCGTGATACCGAACTCCCGAAAAATCTCCTTGATCTCCTTATTCGGGTGTTTCAGCATGGCGAGGAAAAGATGCTCCACCGACACATACTCGTCACCCAGCGCCTTCGCCTCGTCCTCCGCGCCGATCAGAACCTTATTCAAGTCCTGCCCGATGAAAATCTGTCCTCCCTGCACCTTCGTGCGCTTGGAAAGCCCCTGCTCCACACGGTTCGTAAAGTACTCCTTCTGTATCTCCATCTTCTCAACCAGCTTGAGAATCAGGCTGTCATCAATGGTAAGCAGACTATATAACAGGTGTTCTTCTTCGATCTCTTGATTGCCATACTCGTAGGCAAGTCTTTCACACCCTTCTACCGCCTGTATGGATTTCTGCGTAAATTTCGTTAAGTTCATATCATCCACCTCCTTGACGTTGCAGATGCTTTGTTTCAATCTGTTCTATTTACACTATCACAATACAACTTATTGTTAGCACTGTCAAGAGGTGAGTGCTAATAAATTTATTAAAATTTTGCAAACCCAGTATTTATGCGGTCGGACACCACACCCAGCACCTTCCTGTCGGAGCTGCGTACGTTTGCCTTATACCCCTTCACCATTTCGTTATAACCCGTATACACAGGCTCCTGCACCGCCATCCAGTCAAGCCCCGCAAGCCGCAGGGCATCCGCTGATGTTGGCGCTTCCGCGACCATCGTGCCTAACCCGTGCCACGGTTTCTCCCTTACATAAACATTGTTTCGATATTTGCTGCCATAACTTCATCTCCTTTTCCTATTTCATTTTTCCATGTGTCGGTAACAGGAGCCAAAAAGGGCGCACTGTCCATCTCATATATTGCCTTTACGATGACGATGCCGGCCGTGAGCGCTAACAGCAATGCGTCAAGAATCATTTTTCTTAACAATATGATCTCACCCCTTTCTTTATATTCTATAGCCATGAGCAAAACTCCACACATTCAGTATTTATGCGGGTTTGCGAGGCATGGCATCACCATAGATTTTTCCTGCTGGTTATGTTCTGCTTAAATCGGATTTCCGCTTTCGGTATCTCTCAATGACTTCAAACAACATGGAAAGTGTTCTTAGGCGTTTTCCCCTGCCACGGCATTTTCAGGAATCGCTCATAGGCACTGTAACCGTCCAGTTTGCATTGCGGGCAGGGATTGACTGGCGTTTCTACCATTCCCAGTTTATAAGGGCATTTCGCACATGGCGGTTTTATCCGGTTTAGCAGTTTCTTCCATTTCATAGCTGTACCTCCTTCATAATTGGTGTAACAATGCAGCAGATCAGACAATTTCTTCTATGGTCCGTCCAAATGGGGCAGATCAGAATCAAACTTTGTTATCCCTCCGTCCGGATCAAATCTGTACCATGTGTCAGCACCATAAAAATCTGATGTAAACACAAAACAGATCAGCAGGAACGCTCTTTCATCCGGCGCATCCTCATTTTCTTTTACCGCATAGATACTGCTCCTCTTTCCATTGCCCCATATCGGATCTTTTTTGACCATCTCCATGTCTTCTTCCGATGCGGGATCACTCACCTCCGCCAGATACCAGTCCGGACCTTCCCGGCATCCCTTAAAAGAATAGGAGAACCTTTCAGTCCTCCCCATAAAATCTCCTTATGACGGCTCTGTATCATCCCTCATATCCCTTTGGATATTTAATTTCTATAAGCGGACGGTCTGCCGGATTCTTTATCCTGACGCTCATGATCTGTTTATGGCACGCCATGAGCTGGTCTCTGACCATTTCCAAATGCTGCTTACTCTGAGGGACTATGTATTTCTTAGAGCCTGTTTCCAGTAACTCAAGGTACCAGTTCACAGTCTCCAGTTTGCCAAGGCAGTAGCTGGAGATCATCTGCTTGTCGTTGAAATCTTTGATTGCTTCTGTCTCAATCTGGATGTAGGATACCAGATCAATTGGGATTTTTTTCAGTTTCTTTTTCATCATAACATCTATACCCCGTACTTTTCAACCAACTCATGCCACATTCTTTCCGTATCCTGATCGCTAAATCCACGATATAAGGAAACAATATTTTCATCAACGTCTTTAAATGTAATTTCATTAAAAGCAATATAATCCCAGATTAAAAAACCTTTTGTCCCATGAATTACTGCAGCTGTTGACTTATGAATAAGACCATACGTTTTCTCTATCTTTACATTGTCCGTCCAGCTCCCTATTGGCAAATTCAAAATTAGCTTCAATATTTCTAAATTTAAATCCATAACTTTACCCTCCTCGAATGTTTCTATATTTTATATAATTCAATACAACTTGCAGCCCTCATCCCTTCTAATATGTTTTAGTATCTTCAACAAATTCATTAAGAACTAATCCTATTTTACTCCAATTGGAACAATATTGAACACGATCGTCATTTGGAACTGTGCAAATAGTACCATCCTTTTTTAACCCTACAATACAACCATTTCCTGTCGATATAGCCACTATATCACACCACGTTTGGACAATCTGACTGCACGTAGACAAATTCTCTACTGAAGATACAGATTCAAGAACCACTGTACCGTCCTTTTTTAATCCTACTGCATTAATACCATCAAACGAAATAGCTTTGATATCTTTCCAATTCAAGATTTCTTGTATAGCACTTTTATCCAACAAACAGGCAGTTAAACTATTATCATCAGTTTCGTCCGTTCCATCATAAAATCCTGCTACCATAACTGTTCCATCTCTTTTTAAGCCAATAGTATGATACTCAGCTGTTGAAATTGCTACTATATCACGCCAATTTTGGATGGCACATTGACGACAATTAATATTTCCTGCCACAACTACCATTCCATCCTTTTTTAGACCTATAATATAACCGTCTCCTATTGATACCGTTACTATATCGCACCAATTTTGAACTTCATATTGACCGTCATAATTTTCTTTGTTTGCAACTATCTTTCCATCCGATTTCACCCCTATAATAAATTCATCCTTTACAGAAAGATTAACAATATTACACCAATCTTGAGTACCACATTGAGTTATCGTTTTGGGGAAAATAAGTGTTTGTATCATATTTCTATATGCACGTTTGACTGTAACAACCGTTCCATTCGATTTCAATCCCGCAATAACACTATCTCCACTAAAAACAGCAATAATATTTTCCCAGTTTTGAGTAGGTACTTCTAAATTTTCTACTACTGTTCCATCCTTTTTTAGTGCAATAATCGGATTCGTTGTAATACACGTCTGAAAATCATTGAAATAATATCCATTATGTCTAAAAGGTTTTACATGACCTTTTTCCGTTGCTTTGCAGAACCATTTCATAGCTTTTTTATAATCCGTCTCAGCACCTTCACCATTATAATAGCAAACGCCCAAGCGATATTGTGCTTCCGCATTTCCCTGTTCAGCTGCCATCTCCCACAGCCTAAATGCTTCCGTCAAATCTGTAGTTCTTTCGGCGTGCCAAATAACGTCATTTACACCATTCAATTTCACCCCATCAAAAACAATTTTTCTTTCTAAAAAATTGTTAGATACATCCACTATAGGTTTATTTAATCCTTTATATGTAATTCTAACTAGATCATCTGGGATGGTAAAATGTTCTCCGCATAGATAGATTACCTTGTTTCCATTATCATCCACCATCAATGTATCCTGCCTTTTCGATAAATCCTCCAATTCTTTCTGGGTAAAAGCGACCCAATCAATCGCCGCGAGAATCTCATCATTCATGGTATACTTTTTTACTTTGTCAAGTCTTTCGTTCTTTTTCCGAACATGGTCTAGATCTGTCTTGTCGCCAGCCTTTTTCTCATAGGTTACGCCCAAGACTGCGCAAAGCGTTTCATTGAAATCTTTCGCATCCGCCTCCAGTTTCCTCACTTCCGCCGCTTCTTTTTCACAATACCTTCCTTCTAACCATTCTACCAATCGTCCGCTGCTATAATAACCAAGAACTGCCTCAAGATCAAAATGCTCTCTCAAATCCTCGATAGTTCTCACCATAGTTCCATCCGACATCTTAAGCGGAATCTTTACTGCCATTATCTTAACCTCCCAGTACTGATTGTTTTATCCAAATAACTTCTCTTTCATCCGAGTAAACGCCTTTACTGTCTTTGAATTCTTTATTCCATCCCATGCAGCCTTCGCTGTATTACGCACAGTCCGCCAGACATCCTGGGCAAACTTTCTCACTGGCAGATGATCAAGCAAGATACCGGTCATGACAGAAAGGACAGGTCCCACCTTGGGAACTGATTCTAAACGCCGTTTTACTACATCGGCAGCCATGCGTCCGCCTGCTGCTATGACAGCCGTTCCAATCTTATCCACCGTATCTGTCACATTATTTTCTCCACATGCAAGCTCACACAATGCCTCAGCGCTCTCAACCGCTGCCCCAGCCATATTACCTATCACATCCACAGATGTGTCTTTCGGAACAACACCCTTTAAGCCCTTCTCTGCCGCCACCTTAACCGCTCCGGCGACGACAGCCTTCATCTCGGAAGAATCCTTGATCAGCCCTCCTTGAAGCGCTTCCTTAATGGAATCCCCAACCTCTGCATCTTCTCCGTTTTCTACCCGGTCCTTTACCACATTTGCCGCTACGCCGACGGCAGTATAGGCAAGCTGCCTGCCAATTTCATAGCATTTACTTTTTAATTTGTATTCATTCCACTCTTCCGGTATCTGTTCTACCGTTCCGGTCTCTACAATGACCTCCTGCTCTTCCTGCATCATCTGCATATTTGATACAGCAAGGCTCTCCTCAATCTGCTGCAGCTTTTCCCCTGCTTCAGCGGCAGGGATATCCGCATAATTTTGTGCTAGGTTTTCAGCCAGCCATTCCTCTTTGGACGTTCCTTCCGCAATAGCCGCCTTTACTTTCTGCAGCGTTTTATCATATTCCGCAACCGCACGGATAATATCATCTGTCAGGGTTTTTGCATCCTGTTCTGAAATGTCCGGTATTTCCTGCTTCAGCTTATCCCCCAGCCACTCCGGAAAATTTATCTCTCCATCTCTATCCGCGTAAGAATCGAGAAATTCTCCCAGTATTTCATGCAGCGTTATTTCTTCCGAAACCTTATTTTTATTCATAGCATTCCTCTACGCTTTCTTGAATTTTCTTTCTTCATATAGCTTTGTCATCTCTTCCAGTGGTTCTTTCATGATCTCAGACAGCGAATGGGTGTTGTTTATGCAGTCCAATATGTCATCCGTTGTCAGTTTCCCTTTTTCACTCACAAATACATTTTCAACACTCTCTCCCACGACGCCCTCAATATCCGCGCCACTGTATCCTTCTGTCTTCTCCACAAGTTCATCTATATCAATTTCCGCAGCGTCTTTTCTCCGCCTCTTGTTTAGGTGAATCTCAAAAATCTTCCTGCGCTCATCAGCAGCCGGCAAAGGTACATAGAAAATCTCATCAAACCGTCCCTTTCGCAAAAGCTCCGGCGGCAGCTTCATAATATCATTCGCCGTGGCGACGACAAACGCCGCGCTCTTTTTCTCCTGCATCCATGTCAGGAATGCGCCGAACAGGCGTGTTGTCACTTCTGCGCCGCCTCCGCCTCCAATTCCGGCAAACGCCTTTTCCAATTCATCTACCCATAGCACGCAGGGAGAAATTGCCTCCGCTAACCGGATCGCCTTTCTCATGTTTTCCTCTGACTCTCCCACATATTTTCCCATCAGGCGACCCATATCCAGCCGCAGCAGCGGCACATCAAACAGCTTCCCGGCTGCTTTTGCAGTCAGGCTTTTTCCACAGCCCGGTACCCCGGCGATCAGTACTCCCTTGGGCATAGTAACGCCGAATTTCTCTGCTGCTCTCATGTTTTTAAAGACCTTTGCCTTTTTCTGCAGCCAGTCTTTCAAATTCTCCAAACCGCCGATATCCGCCATACTCTCCTTTAAGGGGATCATCTCCAAGATACCCGCCTTTAGAATCAACTGCTGCTTCTGGTCAAGAATCAATTGCAGCGCCTTTTCCGTCAACTCCCCATCACGGGAAACAGAAAGTCCAAGCAGATCTTTGATTTCCGATTCTGTAATGCCCTTAAAGGCAATCGTCATATCATCCAGAAATTTCCCCGGGATCTCGGAAATACCTGTTTCCTGAATGAAACCGTTAATAATATCCCTAATCTCTTTTGCGTCCGGCAGATCAAGCTCCAGAATGGTGACCAGCTTTTCCAAAGGCTTTGGAATATGTATTTCAGAAGAGACAATGATCACCGTTGCATCACTTTTTCCCCTTCGTATATTTCTGGCAATTTCTTTCAGCAGAGCCGTAACCTTTTCACATTCTCCATTCCACTCATGGTCGTCCAGCTGTTTGTCCGCATCTTTGATCACCAGCAGGGCGCGATTCAGTTCACTGCTCATTTTAAATCTTGACAAGGCTGCAGTAAGTGTCTCATCACCGTTCCCCTTAGAAACCTTCGTTTTAAAATCTACAACTCCATTTGCTCCGTTCCACTCATAAGCCTTTGCCCTTCCCACAATAGATCCGATATATCTGTCCGCACGGTCTTCTTCATCGGTGCAGATATAAAGAATCGGGAAACCGGCATCTTTATAGTCGGCAAGATTACCCTGTACAGTCGGTAAGTGCAGCATCTGCTTTCTCCTTCTCTATCTTGACATTCACACGTACTTATCTCTTTCCAATCTTGTTCTCACTCACGTACATATTTCCAACATTCCCAGCATTTTCTTGGATTATTTCCTCCCACTTTCTGTCCGCGGAAATGGCTGTTCGGGCTTAAGCAGGTGCCATAACCGTTGTACTGCGCGTATTGTGGATTCTTGTCCGGCTTCCTCTCTCCATCCCAATACTCACAAGTGGGACATTCATGGTGTTTTGCATATGCTCTTGTCATATATTTTCCTCCTGCTACAATATATTTTAATTTTCTATAAGCTCTGCCTCATTATAGCTAAATTTACGCCGTATTAGGTCTACCAGCAGTATACATATCCCCATAAAGCGCACTGTTTCTTACTCTTATTTTCTCAAATCCGTCTATAATAGCTTAATCGCCTATACAATCCATTTTAGTATGACTCAATCGCCCATACAATAATAATATCAATTTTTAATCAAATTAGTTAGAATGAGGTAAGCAGAATGGATTATGTATTATTAGGACAGAAGATACGCGCAGCCCGCATAGCCGCAGGATTATCACAGGAGCGGTTAGCTGAAATGGTAGGGCTTACCAGCCAGCATATCTCCCACACAGAAGTTGCCTCTACCAAGATCAGCCTTCCTTCCCTCATAAAGATCGCCAATGCCCTGCATACGAGCGTAGACAGACTGCTTTCCGACAGCATCCATGACTCCGGCTCCTATCTGATGGACGATGTACAGGCAGTCTTTTCCGACTGCGATCCTGATGAAATGTATGTCATGCTGGAAGCCGCAAGTGCTGTCAAAAAGTCTATCCGCGTACGAAAATTAAAACGTGTGGACTAAATGGCAGCTACAGCCATTCAAAATCCCCGTCCTGCAGCCAGAGCACGCCATCATCTCCAAATGGCAACGGTGTTTCACAGATCAGTGTACCGAAGAAATTTACCATGATGCCATGCTTTACCCTTGACGGCTCTCCCTGACTCTTTCCGCCGTATCCTTTGCCATATCCTCCTCCGATCCGTCCTCGTAACCTCCGGGACGGGCAATAAAAAAACCCATGCCCACAATCGGCACAGGAATCACCTTATAATCTTCTTATCTCTATTACAGATAATCTATCTATATGTATTTTCTTCTCACGATAATCCATCTATCTTTTGCAGGCAGTAACATAATTAACATATCCACTATCATTGATTGCAGATATGCTGCTCTCCCAAAGAAAACACTGAAAATGCAACAGATCACTTGCACCTATCAACATATCTGCAAGCAGTTTCCATGATACATAGTCCTTGATCCGTTGAAACACCCGTCCATGTCCATACTTTCCTGTCTCCAATACTATGACCACTATCCATTTTAGGCGATAAGGTCAAGTACCCCGTTAAGCTCCTCCGGCAGCTCCCGCAAGTTTCCTATACGGGTCACAGTCCGCCTCATCCGCCATGTTAAAACGGATGAACACAGACCTCTGCTTTCCCGCCATCACGCCACCTTCTTTCCCATCATCTGCCAGGCAAGGAACTCATAACCCTTCGCATTGGCACACAGGTCGCAGTCATAGGCGGTGTGGCTCCTGTACTTCCCCGCATGGTCGCGCGCCATCAACGCACCGCCGCCCACATAGATGAGATTGGTATAATCCATGTCATACCCGCGCTCCGCAAGCTCCAGTTCCAGCGAACAGATCTTCTCCCGCATCATCCCGTTTATCAGTTCCGCATACACTATAGGAAGATGGCTCCCTTCTTTTAGCAGCACTATAATAATAATTCATCCAGTTTCCAGAATTTTATTTTTGTATCCCCACAAACATTCATCCTCATTATCCACTATAAACTACATATCCATGATTTTTGACATTCCCAATAAATAATGGAATATACCGCAAAACCAACCAAAAGAAGATTCCCAACACATCATGCTATAAGCCTGCCAATCATTTCACTGCCATAAGTGACATATAGGCGCAAATAAGGAGCATTCTTTTCAAACAAAACACTCCTTGCATTCACACTAACCGCCATGATTCCGCATAGCGGAATCTCAAATCAATGCGGAGAATGCCGTATTTCAGGCATTCTCCTGAGTGAAACGGAGTTGCGAAGCAACTCCTAGAACTTCTTAACGAAGCAGCCTCTGCTGCTGAGTTTTAGAAGTTCTTTTCACTCTAAGGAAATGCCAAAAGGCGGCAGAACAAACCTTCACGCTGTTTCCGCCGCCTGTGGGTTTCAGGACGATTCCTATTTTGCCAAATATATTTCCTCTAAAGAAATTAACATCAAATCCTCTCTCTGCCCGGCCGTGAAACCCGCCCTGCTGAAAAAGCCATACTTGTAACACGGAAACCCTGTCGCTTGCACTTGTGAAATCTCGGCACGGATCATTTCCTCCGATATGGGCTCCTTGCGGAACTTTGCCTCATAAAAGATATATCCCTTTGCATCCTTCGTCACAATATCAAATTCGCCGTTTCTTTTATGCACAGGATCATCATAGTAGTACCTGCCTATTTTCTCAAACGGTTCCTCCAGCAGTCCCCTGCGATTTAAACGGATTAAATACTGTTTACAGATGGTTTCAAAAACCCGCGGCACATACTCGGTTTCAAAATCCTCTTTGATGTAACGCTCGTAAAACATGTCCGGTTCCATCACATTCATCTGCGACAGATAGCGGAATATATATCGGTAATAGAACAGAGACAGATTGTCGCTAATCCGATATCCTACTTTTTTGCGGTTCCTCGTATCGTTAATCGGCACCTGTTTTTCTACCATTTCCATGCGGATCAGTTTATCCAGCACATCCACCATAGCCGGACCGCTGGACACGTGAGACTGTGAAAGAATATCGCTGTATCTTGAAAAACCGCGCGACAGCGCATCAAAAACCTCGTTTGCGTTGACAATTTTAGATATCTCCGATTTTAAGTACATGGAAACTTCATTCTCCAGTCGCGCCCCCGGAGAAGCTATGAGCTCCGTAATATTCTCCCTCACCGTGGCCGCCGGATCAATCAGTCTGTTAAAATAAGGAATGCCGCCAAACACGCTGTACAATCTGACTTTATCTTCATCTGAAAATTCGGGATAAAATAAAGCCGACTCCAGATAATCCATCGGTTTTAAATGGATTGTCAAATCCACACGACCATACAGCGGATTCTCATTAAAAAGGAGAGATTCCATAACGTCAACAAAGGAGCCGCACAAAATCAGCTTAAGTTTTCCGCTGTCACTGTATCTGTCAATAAAGGATTGCAAAATGCTGTCCAGCCCTGTCACGCATTCCCGAAGATAGGAATACTCATCCAAAACAAAAACCAGCTTTTCCTGACACGATTTCTGGAAAAGGAAATCCAAAAACTCTTCCATACTGCCAAAAGCCGGTTTCGGCAGACCAAATTTTCCCGCAATCAGCACCGCCAGACTATCCACATTATTCAATTCCGTCGTCTGCTTGCACTCGTAATAAATACTTGGAATATCCGTCTCTTTGAGCGCCTGCTTGATCAGCTCACTCTTTCCGACACGCCTGCGTCCATAAAGCAAAGCCACGGCCTGACTGTCTTTTTCCAAAACCCGGTGGAGCTTCTTCCTCTCTTCCGCTCTGCCCAGAAATCTCATATAATCCCCCTTCTCCGCCTGCTTTTCTTTGATTATAGCACATTGGGATAAGAGGTGTCAAACTTTGCTCAGTTTTGTCCGAGTCGGTCTCAACCGAGTCAGCCGCATTCGAGTCAGTTGTAACCGAGTAAAAATCAACCAGATAAGCACCGCCCTATTGCCGCAGCATCCATCCCGCACTACACTACAGCAGACCCCGCAGCTCTTCATGCACCTTCCCGTTGGATGCCACAACGCTGCTTCTGCTTGAAAATCCCAGCGGTTCCCCCGCAAAGTCGGTCACCTGTCCGCCCGCCTCCTTCACCAAAAGCTGTCCCGCCGCAAAATCCCACGGACTTAAACGCGGCTCAAAAAAGCCCCCTATCCGCCCGCACGCCACATAGGCAAGATCCATGGCCGCCGTGCCCGTCCTGCGGATATCCTGCGCGCTGTCAAACACACGCCGAATCCGTTTAAAGTTTTCGTCTGCCAGGTCTCTGTCGTATGGCGAAGTTCCCACTGTTATGATTGTCTCGCACAAAGCCTCGGCATCCGACACGTGAATAGGCATTCCGTTTAAGAAACTGCCTTTCCCCCTCTGCGCGCTGTAGACATCCTCCCGAAAAGGGTCATAAATGATCCCCAGCGCAGTCTCCCCCTTCTCATAAAGGGCCAGAGAGACAACGCTGTGCTGATAATCGTGAATCAGATTGGTTGTCCCGTCAATGGGGTCGAGAATCCAGTAAGTATCCCCGGACATCTCGTGCAGCCCCTCCTCCTCACCCAAAAACTGAATATCGGGAAAGCGCCTCCCAAGCTCGCGGGCAAGAAAGCTCTGGATGTCCGTATCTACCTGTGTCACGTAGTCCGCACGCCCCTTCGTCCTGATATGCCCTGCCCTCTCCCTGTTTTCCACAAAGGTTTTCGTCTCCTTCACCAGCGCAATAAGTTCCTGCAATTCCATTCGATTTTCCTTCCTTTCCTCCTGCCGATGTCCACTGCCTCCCGTCTGCCCCTCCGCCCTCCGGCCTTCGCGGGCTTACGGCGTAAAGTGCAGGCTGCCCACACTGTACTGCATAATCTTTTGACGGATTTCCTCCGTCCTTCTCTTGTTGGCGCCATCCTTGTCGTAGAGATCGTCAAGCAGCAGGCCGATGTTTTTCTGCATCACCACCGTCGTGTGAACCATATTTTTCATGATGTCAATGGCATTTTTCGGATTATTCCTGATAAACTCCTCCAGATAATCCTTTGTAATGCGCATCAGCAAAACCTCGTCAAAGGCAACCACCGTGTAGATGGCCGCCTGATCGGAGAGCACGCTCATCTCGCCAAAGCACTTGGATTTAGAGTAAATGCCGATCAGATGCTCATCCCGCTCTCCGTATCTTATGTAAACTTCCACCGATCCCGACACCACCTTGTACATCTCGTCATAAGTCTCTCCCTCGCGCATGATGATGTCGCCCGCCTGAAATTTCTGCATTCTCGCGTTTTCCATGCTTGTATTTTCCATTTTCCCGCTCCTTTTTATTCTACCCGCTAACCGCCATGATTCTGCCCTGCGGGATCTCAAATCTGTGCATTTATTATACCATATATCCCCGGAGGCTTCACATACATAGTGCGCTTTCAAAGAAACGGAAAATCGCTGTCACCTTTTTAGGGCGTCCTCCGTATATAGTGTGAGAAGTACTTCTAGCCGCTCACAGCAGAGGCTGTTTCGCGGAGAAGTACTAAGTCTCACACAGGAGAATGCCTGAAATACGGCATTCTCCGCACTGATTTGAGTCGCAGCTTAGCTGTGACATGGCGGTGAGCGTGAGAGCTCTCAGAAATCCGACGTCGGGGTTTACACTGCCGCAATTTTCTATAAAATAAACAGGGAAAGGGGGAATCCGTCTTGCGCGAAAAGAACGAACCGGAAGTCGAACGTATCCTGCAGGTCTACGGCGACATGCTCTACCGCACGGCCTATGTGCTTCTGGGCAATCCTCATGACGTGCAGGACGCTTTGCAGGAGACGCTGCTGCGCTATCTGGAAAAGGCGCCCGCATTTATATCCGCCGCGCACGAGAAAGCGTGGCTTCTGCGGGTCACCGCAAACTGCTGTAAGGACTGCCTGCGCTTCCGCAGACGGCACGCTTATATGGATCTGGAACCGCTCCGGGAATGCCTCCCCGCGCGGGAACATCCGCACCTGCAGGAGCTGTACGCCCTGCCCGCCAAGTGGAAGACCGTGCTCGTTCTGCATTACTTCGAGGGTTACTCGGTGAAAGAAATCGGAGAAATTCTGGGCTTGTCGGAGAGCGCCGTCAAAAAAAGGCTGCAGCGGGCCAGAGAGGCGCTGCGGCTGGAGATGGAAGAATAAAATATCACACAGTATAACAACATAGCACAAGGAGGTTGCCATATGAATAAAAATAATATGACGCAAATAAAAGAAGCTCTTACCATGCCGTCCACAATGGCGGACGCGCTCGCAGAAAGCTGTCCGTCACGCGGGGAACATTCCTGCCGCAATCATCTCTTCCCGCTGCGCGCCCTCTCCAGCGGCCGCCGCATCCATTCCGCCCGGTACCGGAGGCTTTGCGCGGCGGCTGCGGCGCTGTTATGTATCTTCGCGGTCGGCTCCACCTCTCTTGCCTACAATGTCTATCAGGAGAAACAGCTCGCCGTCTTTATGGATGCTGATTTGACTCAGACAGAAATTGACCATATAGGTCAAGAGCTTGCCAAAATCAGCGGGCTTTCTTCCTGCGAATCTCTCTCCGTGCAGTATGTCAGCGGCGACGAGGCGTGGGAAGAATTTAAGGCCGCTTACTTTACTGACGAAACCGGCGCGGAAATGACGGAACTGACCGCCGGCATTGAGGGAAATCCGCTGGCAGATTCCTTCAACTACCGTGTGAGCATCCGCATGACCGCCGACACGAAGGCTGTGCGGGAGCATATCGCCAGTTTGCCCGGCGTGCGCAAGGTCACGACCATTCGGGAGGCGGAAGCACGGTAACCATTGTCGAGACTATGCCTCCGCAATCTCCTCAATGTCCGCCACCGGCTCCTGCAATCCCTCGATCGTAATCCCCCGCTTCTTCGCGTAATCCCAGAGCGCCGCATGGATGGCCTCCTCCGCCAGAAGGGAACAGTGTACCTTCACGGGCGGCAGGCCGTCCAGCGCCTCCATCACGGCCTTGTTCGTCACCTGCAAAGCCTCCTGCACCGTCTTTCCCTTCACCAGCTCGGTGGCCATACTGCTGGTCGCCACCGCAGCCCCGCAGCCGAAAGTCTTGAACTTCACGTCGCGTATGACCCCCGCCTCGTCTACATCCAGATACATGCGCATAATGTCGCCGCACTTGGCATTGCCCACGGTGCCGACGCCGCTGGGATTCTCGATTTCCCCCATATTGCGGGGATTGTTAAAATGATCCATCACTTTTTCGCTGTACATATTTACCTTCCCTTCATTTCCTTCATCGCGTCCTCATACAACGGCGACATGTCCCGCAGCCGCCCTACGATCTCCTTGAGCGCCTCCACGGCCGCGTCGATTTCCTCCTCCGTCGTCTCCGACGATAGCGTCAGCCGCAGCGACCCGTGGGCGATCTCATGGGGCAGGCCGATGGCGAGAAGCACATGGGACGGATCCAGCGCCCCCGAGGTGCACGCCGACCCGCTGGAGCCGCAGATGCCCCGCTGGTCCAACAGAATCAACAGGGACTCCCCCTCTATAAATCGGAAGCAGAAATGGGCGTTGTTGGAGAGCCTTTCCTGTCTCGAACCGTTCAGTCTTGTGTACGGAATCTCCGCAAGCACCCTGTCAATCAGATAATCCCGCAGAGCTGTTTCTCTGTCACACCGTTCCTGCATGGTTTCTCCCGCCAGCGCCGCCGCCTTACCAAAGCCCACAATACCCGGCACATTCAAGGTTCCCGCCCTGCGCCCCCTCTCCTGCGCGCCGCCGTGAATGAACGGACGAAGCCGCACATTTTCCCGGCAGTAGAGAATCCCCACGCCCTTCGGCCCGTTCAGTTTATGGCCGCTGGCGGAAAGCAGGTCGATGTGCATCTCCTCCATATTAAGGGGCACATGCCCGTATGCCTGCACCGCATCCGTGTGAAAGAGGACGCCCCGCTCATGGGCAATCTCCCCGATCCGCGCAATCGGCTCTATGGTGCCGATCTCGTTGTTTGCCGCCATCAGGGAAATCAGTACGGTGTCCGAACGGACTGCCTTTTCCAAGGCTTCCGGTGAAAGCTTCCCCTCCTCATCCACATCCAGATACGTCACCTCATACCCCTGCTTTTCCAGATACTGACAGGTGTGCAGTACCGCGTGGTGCTCGATTTTGCTCGTAATGATATGCCTCCCCTTGTCGGAAAGCCCCTCTGCCACGGCGCGGATTGCCCAGTTGTCGGACTCGCTGCCCCCCGCCGTAAAGTAGATTTCATTGGGCTTCGCGCCGATCAGTCCGGCCGCCCGCTCTCTGGCGATCCCCACCGCTTTCTTCGCTTCCCCCGCGAAGCTGTAAATCGCGGAAGGGTTCGCATAACTCTCCCGGAAATAAAGCAGCATTTCCTGCAATACCTCCTCGGACACTCTGGTGGTGGCCGCGTTATCTAAATAAATTCTCTTATTCATCTCTCTGTTATCTCCATGCTTTCCTTTCATATATTTCCTATCTGTTTACTATTATATAAGACATTATAACAGGCCTGCAGAAAACTGCAAGCCCTAATATCTACGCTTCAAGTTCTAAAAAAATTCACCACATCACGAACCCGATGATATACCTCAAAAAAATCCGGCTTATTTTCTATCCCCTTCATCTTATCATAAGCTTCTTTTAATTCATCCTGCTGTGTTATATATGCCTCAAAATTTCCGAGGTTTCTTCCTGTTTCTTCCCATATACGACATAATTCTTCTGCGTTAATTTCAGTAACAAATGACATGACATATATATCCAGCACATCCTTTATTCTTCTGCATACGCTTTCTCTCGAAATCGCATATATTTTATCTGATAGCATTTTAGACATACTGGAACCGTTTATGGATATACCGTTTACATAGGATATATATGGTCTACAAAATTTATTCTGTCGTACACTCAAGTCAATGCTCGCTATCTTTTCTTCCTTCTCATTAATAATTTTAAAGCCTGCTGATTTTCTTTCCCCAAATTTCCTGCTCATTTGAACGCTTAATGACGAGTCCACTTTTTGCACCGCATCCCGCAATGCTTTTTCCATTTCTTCCATCGTCGGATGATCTCCAGTCCAATCACCATCAATATCCCGGGTCATCCGCTTCACGTTGGAGGGATTATTTTCCCTGATTACAAGGTTAAGAACCATCGCTCCCTTGAATACAACTGGTACTCCCGCATCGGCAAGTTCCTCCATCACTCTGTATAAAAATTCCATAAGCTCCATAAAATGCCCTCTACTCTTCATAATACTTAAGCGCCATCATTTTATACTTTTCGAATCTCGGCCGCAAATATTCCGGTATTGCAAGCCCTTCAAAACTTTCATCATGTTCCTCATAATAGTTGGCCAGACTCTCCGCTATAATCTGCTCATCTCCGTTCTGTTCTAACAGATCAATAATGGTTCGATTAACAGTCGTGCAAATCAATCCGTTCCGTTCTTCGCATTCAATCATTTTTAAGGAAGGCACTACAATCTGCTCTGTGCCTTCGATATTCTGCCTTTTATCGACAAATATTTGTGCTAACGGCCTATAGCCTCCGTTTGTCAATCCCAAGAAATCTGCTGCTGTATCAAACGCCAAAACACACTCTACGTTTACCAGCAAGTTTCGCAGCCAATCATTATATGTCCTAACCGCCATTTATACCTCATCCTTTCCAAAAAGGCTGTTCTTCTCACGCCTCTGCTATTATCATATCCTCTCGTCTCATTTCTATCAAGCATTTCCTCCCCAAAAAACACAGGCCGGGCGGCTATCTGTATAGCCGCCCGTATCCTATCCCCTTTTACACTGAACCTCAGTGCTATAATGTTCGCAGAAGAAAACCCATGACCTTAAAGTCCGCTTTCTTAACCGCGACATTACCTTGTAAATGTCCGATGCTTCCGGGAAAGCCCGGAAACGCCGGTTTTCGAGTCGGGATGCCGCCATCCCGCCGGCTCTGTCCATGTGAACCGTTCACATGTCAGATTCCGTAATTGCCATCGCATGAAAGCCGCCCTGGTGGCGGGCTGTCAATGCGGGCAGGTCTATGTGCGATAATCGTCATCACATGACAGTCATCCTGAAAACGGTACTGCCAATGTGGCATCACCATATATAGTAATCATCGTCGCATGACAGCCGTCCTAAAACAACATCTATCAATGCGGGCACTTTGCAAATATAGTCCTGCTAATCTCCGCACCTTCTATCACATAACCGCACTTGCTGCATCTCTGTGCCTCAAACTCCCTTATCATACAACCACCACCGGACTTTGGAATATGGTCAAAACCCGTTCCATCGACAAAATCGTGGTTGCAGTGCGGCTCGATTCCGTCATCCTCCAAAATCGGATAAATATTACCTTCCTCATCCACAAACTGTCTGTCATACAATATCTCTGGTGCATCCACCATGGTTTCCGCTTCCCTAAACTCCTGCATCACTTCCTCGTCAATCTCCTTCGGAACAAATGCAAAAGCATCACTTTGTGTCCTTGCCTCTATCTCGCCCTGTAACGCTTCTTCCGAAACTTCTCTTTCAAACGTATCCCGATACGCAAACACCGTCATAGAGTTTGCAAAAGCCAATACCGCCACCAATGTCACTGCCGCAGTACGGTTCCACTTCTTCTTGTTCATTAAATTTTCCATCCTTTCCTTTATCTTTTGTGCGTTGTCTCCGAAACCGGCATTCCACCGCAGGGAGACATTTTCGTCTTTCTTCTCCCGCGCCTCCTCAATCATCAAGCGCAGATACTCTTCCACCTCCTCGTCCGTTGTGTTCTGCATCACGGTCTCATCACAGGAACACTCGCAGACCTGTTCAAAATCGCGGCGCAGTTTCCATACCAACGGATTCCACCAGTGCAACATCGCCGCCAACTGCATGAGCATTTTCCAAAACGCATCCTTACGTCTGATATGTACCAGCTCATGCCGTACAAGCAGTTCCGCCTCCCGGCTTGCTATTTCTCTCCCACAGACAATCACGGGACAGAAGAATCCGAAAGTCATGGTATATCCCTTGTCCGGCGCCTCGTAGAGAAACACGCGGCAGCGGATTCCACATTGTTCTTTCAGACCGTCGAGAAATGCTCTCTGCTCCGGCGTCATTGCCCGCTCCGCGTATCCGGCTGCCAGCCTGACAAGCCAGATATACTCCGCCACCTGCTTTGCCATCAGAATGCAGATACCCGACAGCCACACAACGACCGCCGTTGTCTGCAGGATAGCGAAGATATTTACATGCATCGCCCCTTCGGCGTGCACGATATGATTTCTCCATGTCAGCGGCACCCGCGAAATCTCCATGGCTCTCTCCGGCAGGAGATGCCGGAGCGCCGCTGCATAATATTTCTTCAAGTAAGGTAATGGAACCAGATAGTACAGAATCGCCACCCGGGCGAGTAGATCATAAAATCTTGCACAAACCTTTTTCTTTAGCAAACCTCGTAACAGCAGATAAATACCAGTCATCGCGCTTCCAGAAAGAGACATGACCAGCAGATATTCCATGACTCTTTCCTTTACTTCTTTTTCTTCAGTAATCCAAGCAGCGTCTCTGTCTCACCTTCACTGATTGCGTTCCTCTTAACGAACGCCGCTACCAGATTACTTAACTTTCCCCCATACACTTGATCAATTACTGTTTTCATCTGCATGTCGTTATATTCTTCCCGGCTGTACACGACTTCCACTATTCTGTTTTCCCGTTTCACCAGTCCCTTACCCTCTAACCGGCTCAAAAAAGTATTGAGAGTCTGTCTTTTCCACTCCTTTCCATCCGCTTCAAATAAGGCAAGCAGTTGGGATTGCTTAATACCGCCTTCCTGATCCCAAAGCTTTTCCATAACCTCCATCTCCGCATCGGACACGTTATAAATTCTTTTCATGTGTTTTTGTCCTTGTCTTTCCGACTAGGGGACTAATCCCCGTAGTCAATTTTAATATATAATTTTTTGTTCCGTCTGTCAACTTCATACTACAAATTAAGTTCAATTTATGCAGTAATTGCGTTTCCTGTATACAACTGGTAGTATTTTCCCCGCTCTTCAATCAACTGGTTGTGGGTACCCCTCTCAATAATGCGTCCCTGCTCCAGCACCATAATGCAGTCGGAGTTCATGACCGTGGAGAGTCTGTGGGCAATCACAAAGGTAGTCCGGCCCTTCATCAGCTTATCCATGCCATCCTGCACAATGCGCTCGGTGCGGGTGTCGATGGAGCTGGTCGCCTCATCCAGAATCAACACCGGCGGATCGGCCACAGCCGCCCTCGCGATCGCCAAAAGCTGCCGCTGCCCCTGACTTAAGTTTGCGCCATCTCCGGAGAGCACGGTATCGTAGCCTTCCGGCAGTCTCTTGATAAAGCTGTCCGCGTTGGCCAGCTTCGCCGCCGCGCGCACCTCCTCGTCGGTGGCATCCAGTTTTCCATAACGGATGTTCTCCATCACCGTCCCCGTAAAGAGGTGGGTATCCTGCAGCACGATTCCCAGCGAACGGCGCAGATCCGCCTTCTTGATCTTATTGACATTGATGCCGTCATAGCGGATTTTTCCATCCTGAATGTCATAAAAGCGGTTAATCAGGTTGGTGATGGTTGTTTTGCCCGCGCCCGTGGAACCGACAAATGCAATCTTCTGTCCCGGCTCGGCGTAGAGCTTCACATCGTGAAGCACCATCTTGTCATCATTATACCCAAAATCCACCCCGTCGAAAACCACATCTCCCTTAAGTTCCACATAATCCACGGAATGATCCGCCTGATGCTCATGCCGCCATGCCCAGCGGCCCGTGCGTTCGGGCGTTTCCGTAAGCGTGCCGTTCTCCTCTTTCACGTTGACCAGCGTCACGTAACCGTTATCCACCTCCGGCGTCTCATCCAGCATTTTGAAAATGCGTTCCGCGCCCGCCATCGCCATGACAATGGAGTTGAACTGCTGGCTCACCTGGTTGATCGGCATGTTAAAGCTTCTGTTAAAGGTCAGAAAACTCGCCAGTTTTCCAAGCGTCAGACCCGTTGCGCCGGAAAGCGCCAGCGCGCCGCCTAAAATGGCACAGACCACATAACTGACATTGCCGAGCTGCTGATTCACAGGACCCACCACGTTGACCAGATAATTTGCCTTGTCCGCGCTCTCAAAAAGCGCGTCGTTCAGGTTCCGGAAGTCCTCGATATTCTTCTCCTCGTGGTTGAATACCTTGACCACCTTCTGGCCGTTCATCATCTCCTCTATGAAACCGTTGACTTTACCAAGGTTCGTCTGCTGTTCCAGAAAATAGCGGCCGCTCAAACCCGCCACCTTCTTTGTCACTACCAGCATAACCGCCACCATGACAAGCGTCGCCACAGTCAGCGGTATACTTAATATTACCATACTAATCAGCACGCTGACAATAGTAATCGCGCTGTTAAACACCTGCGGCATACTCTGGCTGATCATCTGCCGTAACGTTTCCGTATCGTTCGTGTAGGTTGACATAATATCGCCATGCACATGCGTGTCAAAATACTTGATCGGCAGCTTCTCCATATGAGAAAACAGATCGTCACGCACATTGCGCAGCGTTCCCTGCGTCACGTTAATCATAATGCGGTTCCACGCATAGGCCGAAACCACGCCGATCAGGTACAGGCACGCCACCCTTGCGATCGCTCCCGCCAGCGGCGAAAAATCGGGCACATCCTGCGTCAGCATGGGCGCGATATAGTCGTCGATCAGGCTCTGGATAAACATGGTGCCCTGCACGTTGGCGAGCACGCTCACTAAAATCAGCACCGCCACGATCACCAGATGGGGGCCGTAACTCTTCATCACATACCGCATCAGGCGCTTAAACACCTTCCCCGGATTCTCTATTCTTTTTCCACCCTGCATTCTTCTTCCATGTGGTCCCGGCATGTTTTTACCTCTCTTTCCATTATTTGCGGAGTTTGTGGCTGCCATGCAGACACGAACTCCCACGCGAGACTTAGAACTTCCAAGTCAGCTATGCTGACTTTGCGACACAGCCTTTGCTGCCGAGCAATTTAGAAGTTCTTCTCGCGTTGTTCGTCAAAGTCGCCTCCTCCGTTCGTCTGCGACTCGTAAACTTCCCTGTAAATCTCATTGTCGCGCAGCAGCTCCTCGTGCGTCCCGAACCCGTGCACACGCCCGTCGTCCATCACGATAATGCGGTCCGCATTCATCACGCTGGCCACGCGCTGAGCGATGATCAGCTTCGTGGTATCGGGAATCTCCTCCGCAAAAGCTTTTCTGATCTTCGCGTCCGTGGCCGTGTCCACCGCGCTGGTAGAATCATCCAGAATCAGTACCTTCGGCTTCTTGAGAAGCGCCCGCGCGATGGTGAGCCGCTGTCTCTGCCCGCCGGAGACGTTGGTGCCGCCCTGCTCTATATACGTGTGATACCCTTCCGGCATCTTCTCGATAAACTCATCCGCGCAGGCAAGCTTACATACCCGTCTGCACTCCTCCTCCGAGGCATTCGCATCGCCCCATCGCAGGTTATCCAGGATTGTACCCGAGAAAAGCACATTCTTCTGCAGAACTACCGCCACCTGGTTTCTCAGTGTCTCAATGTCATACTCCCTGACATCCCTGTCGCCTACCAGCACGGCACCGTCAGTCACGTCATAAAGACGGCTGATTAAATTGACCAAACTGGTCTTCGCGCTGCCGGTGCCGCCGATGATGCCGATCGTCTCCCCGGCGTGTATTTTCAGATTGATGTCGTGCAAAACCGCCTCACTGCTCTCTTTATGGTAGGAGAACCGCACATGCCGAAACTCGATATCCCCGCTCGGCACTTCATAAACAGGGTTGACCGGATTGGTCAGGTCGCTCTTCTCATTCAGCACATCGCAGATACGCTCCGCGCTGGCGATACTCATGCTCATCATCACGAAGATCATCGCCACCATCATCAGGCTCATCAGGATATTCATACAGTATGTAAGCAGGCTCATCAGCTCACCCGTGGTCAACGTATCCTGCACGATCTGCTTCGCACCCAGCCAGCTGATCAGCAAAATGCAGCCGTAAACCGTAAACTGCATGACCGGCATATTTAACACCACATGCTGCTCAGCCTTCTGGAAAATATCGTAGATGCCCTGACTGGCCTTCTTAAACTTCTTCGTCTCGTGCTCCTCTCTGACGTAAGCCTTGACCACGCGGATCGCGCTCACGTTCTCCTGCACGGATGCGTTCAGCTCGTCGTATTTCGGGAATGCCTGCTTGAAATACTTCATCGCTCCCCGGATAATGAAAAACAGCACTACGGCAAGCAGAAGCACCGCCACCAGATAAACGGATGCCAGCCTTGCATTGATAAAAAACGCCATCGCCATCGCGCAGACCATGCTGACCGGCGCGCGGAAGCAGATCCGCAGAATCATCTGGTACGCCATCTGCATGTTGGTCACATCCGTGGTCAGTCTGGTCACCAGTCCCGCCGTGCTGAATTTATCGAGGCTGGCGAAGGAAAAGGTCTGAATATTCTCAAACATGGCCTGCCGCAAATTTTTCGCGAAGCCCGTGGATGCCCTGGCGCCGTATTTGCCGCCCATCACACCGCAGAAAAGCCCGCAGAGAGCCGCCGCAATCATCACCGCGCCCACCGCGTAGATGTGCTGCATATTGCCCGCCTCCACGCCGTCGTCGATGATGGATGCCATCAGAAACGGGATCAGCATCTCGAAGACAACCTCCAGTATCATAAAGACCGGCGTCATGACGGAAACTTTCTTATACTCCTTGATTTGTGCCGCAAGGGTTTTAATCATTGTCATTCCTCCTTCATATTGTCTTTTTCTATTTTTCATCAATAAAAATTTAATGTCAACGGCTTTCCAAACTTTTCATAAATTTTCACAAAATGTTCACAGACAAGCCTTAAATATCTTTTCTCATAAATGAAACAAAATCCGTCGACAGTTCTCATATTTTCCGTAAGTCTGGGCAAACTGTTTATATAAATCAAATTTATGGTTTGACCATACTTTCTATTTGTATTATAATATTCGAAACAACATCGTAAACCCAAAATCTGTTTTGGAGGATTTTATGATACTAAATTATAAATTTGAAAATTTTATGTCTTTTCGGGAAAATGTAGAATTTTCGATGCAGGCGCCAAAATCAAAAGTGAAGAACAGATTCCCAAACAATTATGTCAGCTCCGAAACAGGGGTTGATCTATTAAAAACTGCCGTAATCGTTGGGGAAAACGCTGGCGGGAAGTCGAACTTTGTCAACAGCTTATCCTATTTTCAGTCACTTTTTTTAGGAACTGAGTTTCCTAAATCATACAGATCCATGATAAACACAAATAACAATCGGGATTTTTGCCCGAAAAATAACGGCACCACACAAGCTTTCGAAATCGAAATCCTCACCCCAAAAAATTTTCTGTATCTCTATCATTTAGAAATAGACTTTGCCGGAATCATAAAAGAAGAACTTAAATTCACGAATAAAATCAAAAGTAAATATGAAATAGTATTTTCTTTAGAAAGAGAGAATTACACTCTGGGATGCGAAAATAAGAAAGACTATAATGACTGCAGCAACTGCAACACGCAGCTCAAAAGCAACTATTTGTTAAAGATGCCAGAATCTGCACACAAAATGCAAGACGCTCTGGGACAGGTCGTGAACGCGGACCACTCGCTCGGATTGACAGTAACCAAGCTCGCGCTGTTAGGGGACAAACACGCTATCGATTTTACAAACTGGGTCAAAAATGATCTGTGCCCGGAAACTAATATCATAAATTATGACCTTTATAAGTCCTTGAAAAGCGAAGAGGATGATCTGCGTATTTTACACGACGCAAAGTATTTGGATATCTTTCGGATGATTGACTCCAGCATTATAGATTTGAAAATTGATGCTGAAAAGCCATTTTCTAAAACAACAATAATCAGGCAGAAAAGAGATGGCGACACCTTTTCCCGAGAGCTTGCACAGGATTCCAGCGGCGTCCGGGAGTTCTTTGCATGGGCGGTGCAGATTTTCAGAGTGGTATATGAAAACAAAACTGTCTTTGCAGACGAAATGGATCGCGTGCTAAACCCGGTTTTATCTGACAGAGTCATTTCCTTTATCTGCGGCACAAAACACTACGGGCAGTTCATTTTCACGACGCATAATGTTTTACATCTCGACTTAAAAAACTATATGAAGGAGCAGATTTACTTTATCACAAAAGATACGGAGACTTTAGATTCCGAACTGTATTCTTTAGCGGATTTTCCCGAAATACGGTACGAAACGACTAAAATATATGAATTTTACATGAAGGGTATTCTGGGAGGTACGGCTATTGAGTAGAAAAACGCGCGCGACGCAAAAAAACTTCAAAGTTTTTTGTGAGGGGAGCACGGAACACCATTATGTAGACGAGATGCGCCGACAGAAAAAGCTGATTATCACCTTGAAATCTGTTAACATGGAGGGCGGCGGTTATCGAAATTTTCTGGAGCAAGTGCAAACTGACGGTACGACAAACTGTCTGGCGAAATTTATTATTATTGATGGCGACCGGGCAATTGCGGAAGAAGGCGAAAAGAAAAATCTGCAGGAACTTTTAGACTACTGCATCCTGCAAAACAAAAACGGAAGAATCCCACATTTTCTGATTGTCAACTATCCCGATTTTGAATATATAGCATGTCTGCATACGCCAAAATATAAAGGAAAAGATGTCGCACAGTATCTAATCAAAGAGTTGGGATACAAAAGCGCTGATGAATTTAAAGCGGACAAAAATATTTATCATTCCCTTAATTCAGGCGGGAACTCGTATGAACATATGATGTCACTCTTAAAAGCGGAAAATTGTTTTGTTGTCAACAATTACTCACTCAACAAAAAGCTGTACGAAATAAAAGTTACCACAACCTATGATTGGGAAAAGCTGGGAAGAAAGGGTTCCAACATCAATGAATTTTTTGAGGTGGTAACTGGTTTCAATCCATAAACTTCCATATGCGGATCTGCGCATGACAAAAGAGGGCCGCCCATCCGGACAGCCCTCCGTTTTCTTGTCATAGTATCAGTCTTTCGTCTTCTCCTTATTGTTCAAAATCTCGAACACAACCGCCGCCAAAAGTACGACGCCCTTAACCACCATCTGCCAGTTCGCGTCGATGCCCATCAGGCTCATTCCCAAGTTGATAACGCCGATCAGCGCCGCACCGATTACCATGCCGAACACCGTACCGGAACCGCCGTAAGCGGACACGCCGCCCACCACGCAGGCAGAGATCGCGTCCATCTCGTAGTTGTTGCCGGCTGTCGCAGTCGCCGCCGACAGTCTTCCCATCGTCATCCACGCGCTGATTACGGTGAGAACCGCCATATTCAGATAAGCGAGGAAGAAAATCTTTTTCGTGTCGATACCGGAAAGTCTGGTCGCCTCCACGTTGCCGCCGATGGTGTAGAAGTAACGACCAATAGTTGTTTTGGAGGTGATAAAGTTATAAATCAGCAAGATTACCGCCACCCAAATCAGATTGTTCGGAATGCCGCCCGCCTGCGCCAGCTTATAGGCAAACAGCAGGATTACCGCACAAACCAGCACGCAGCGCACTATCACGCCTGTCAGGCTCTCCGCCTCATAACCCTTTTTCACCTTATCGTTTCTGCCCTTTAACTGGAAAACCACAAACAGCACACAGGCGATCACGCCCACCAGAAGACAGGTGATATTCAGTCCCTCGCCGCCGAACAAATCCGGCACGCTGCCGGTAAACAGCTTGATAAAGCCTTCCGGCATGGGCGCGATGGACGAACCGCCGATCAACGCCGTACCCCAGCCGCGGAAGGCAAGATAACCTGCCAATGTGGCAATCCAGGGCGGAATGTTGATATACGCGATTAAGAAACCTTCCACGACACCGTAAATCACGCCCGCGCCTATCATAAGCAGCATCGCCGCTGGCACTGACATACCGCCGCGCACCATCATAATACCGCCGATGGTGCCGACAAAGCAGACAAAGGAACCGACAGACAGGTCGATGTTACCACCCGTCAGCATACACATCAGCATACCGGTCGCCAGCACAAACACATAGGAGTTCTGCGCGATCAGCGCCTGGAAACTGGATGCCGCAAACATCTGTCCCTTCGTCATCACCGAGAAGAAGATCACGATCAGGACAAGGACTATTTTCATAGTATGTTTTTTTAATATATCCGCTGTTTTATTCATTTTCATCCCCCTCCCTTATTTCTTCTCTCTCTTGGACAACACGTCAAACGCAACCGCTGCTAAGAGCACCAGTCCCTTGACCACCTTCTGGTAGTTCGCGTCGATTCCCATGATACTCATACCCTGGTTGATTACGCCCATCAGCGTCGCACCGATTACCACACCGGGCACCGTGCCGACGCCGCCGTAAGCCGAAGCACCGCCGATAAAGCAGGCGCCGATGGCATCCATCTCATAGCCCTGCCCGTAAGTGGGCTGTGCCGTGGTCAATCTCGCGATCGTCAAAATGCCCGCGAAAGCCGCCAAAAGTCCCATATTCACATAGGCGAGGAAATACACTTTCTTCGTATTGATACCGGAAAGCCTGGTCGCCTTCTCATTGCCTCCCACCGCGTACAGATAACGGCCGATCCGGGTCTTTGTGGTCAGGTACCCGTAAAACAGAAGTACCAAAAGGATCCAGATCAACGCTGTGGGGATGCCCTTATGAGAAGCCAGCTTATAAGATACCCACAAAATCACGGCACTGATCAGCGCCAGCTTGATAACCGTGCTTGCAAGGGGCGCCGTCTCGTAACCCTTGCTCTTATTGTTGATGCGGCCCTTTAACTGTACCGCCACCAAAATAACAACCGCAATACATCCGGCCACCATACAGGTCATGTTAAGCCCTTCGCCGCCGCCGAGAAAATCAGGCACATAACAGTCTGCACCGCCGCCGAACACTCTGATAAAAGTCTCACTCTTCAGGGAAACCGTCATACCCTGCAGCACCACATTGGACAACCCTCGAAACGCATACATACCCGCCAGTGTCGCGATAAAAGGCGGTACCTTCACATAGGCGATCCAGAAGCCCTGCCACATACCGATCAGGACACCGATGATAAGCATGGTGAACGCTGCCGCCCAGATATTCACGCCCTTATCCATCATCATGCCGCCGACTGCGCCCGCAAAGCAGACCACGGAACCGACCGAAAGGTCGATGTTGCCGCCTGTCAGAATACACAACAGCATACCGGTCGCAAGCACAAACACATAAGCGTTCTGTGAAATCAGGTTATTGATATTCTGCGGGAAGAGAATCTTGCCCTCCGTCGTAATGCTGAAGAAAATCACCACCAAAGCAAGGGCGATAATCATGGTATATTTTCTTAAGATCGCCGTAACATTCGTCTTTTCCATGTCCTTACGCCCCCTTTCCCGAACTTACGATGATGGACATGATCCGCTCCTGAGAAGCCTCCTCTGAGGAGAGCTCCCCTGCAATCCGGCCCTCGTTCATCACATAAATTCTGTCGCTCATACCGAGCACCTCCGGCAGTTCCGAGGAAATCATGATAACCGATTTTCCCGCCGCCACCAGATCATTGATAATGCAGTAAATCTCGTACTTGGCACCCACGTCGATACCTCTTGTCGGCTCATCCAGAATCAGCACATCGGGATCCGTAAACATCCACTTCGCCAACAGCACCTTCTGCTGGTTGCCTCCGGAAAGATTGCCCACATTCTGCTCCACAGTGGGACACTTGGTTTTCAGCTTTCCTCGGTACTCCTCCGCCACCTGATACTCCTTATCCTTGTCGATAATCTTGTGGGGGCTGATGCTGTCCAGATTGGCCAGCGTCGTATTAATCTTGATCGGATTGGTAAGTACAAGGCCGTTGCCCTTCCGATCCTCCGTCACGTAAGCCAGCTTATTTTTGATCGCCTGCTTGATTGTCTTTAAGTGTACTTCTTTTCCGTCCAGATAAAGCTGCCCGCTGATGTTCGTGCCGTAGGACTGTCCGAAAATGCTCATGGCAAGCTCGGTACGCCCCGCGCCCATCAGGCCGGAAATACCTACCACCTCGCCCTTTCTCACCTTAATAGAAACGTTGTCGCACACCTTCCTCTCCGGGTAGAGCGGATGATGTACCGTCCAGTTCTTCACTTCCATATTTACGTCGCCGATCTTTATACCGTGACGCTTCGGGAAACGGTCGGTCAGCTCACGACCTACCATGCCCTGAATAATTCTATCCTCTGAAATCTCCGTGGTGTGCTTATCCATCGTCTCAATGGTGGAGCCGTCGCGGATGACCGTAATCTTATCCGCCACATAAGCAACCTCGTTCAACTTATGAGATATAATAATCGATGTCATGCCCTCTTTCTTAAACTTTAACATAAGATCGAGCAGCGCCTGGGAATCCGTCTCGTTCAGCGAAGATGTGGGCTCATCCAGAATCAGAAGTTTCGCGTGCTTCGCCATCGCCTTGGCGATCTCCACAAGCTGCTGTTTACCCGTACCGATATCCTTGACCAGCACCCGGGATGACTCCGAAAGACCTACCATCTTCAAATACTTGTCGGCTTCCCCGTAAGTCTCGTTCCAGTCGATCGCCGCGCTCTTTCCGCGCTCGTTTCCAAGGAACATGTTCTCTCCGATGGACATATACGGAATCAATGCCAGCTCCTGATGGATGATAACGATTCCCTTCTCCTCGGAGTCCTTAATCTTACCAAACTTACACACTTCACCGTTATAGACGATGTCGCCCTCATATGTACCATAGGGATAAATGCCGCTCAACACATTCATCAGCGTGGACTTGCCCGCGCCGTTCTCCCCGACCAGCGCGTGGATTTCACCCTCCTCCACCTTCAGATTCACATTGTCGAGCGCCTTGACACCGGGAAACGTTTTGGTAATATTTTTCATTTCCAGTAAAATCTTAGCCAAATTGTATTCCTCCCAACATAGTTTCTTGTAGCCTACCCACTTTTCTACCTCTTTTAAAATCGGCAGGCGGGAAATCCTGCCTGCCGGTCTTATTTGATTATATCATATTTCATGCAGAGAATGCACGCTTTTTGCATTCTCCCATGTGAGGCTTGAAATCACTTAGTGAGGTTTTTTCGAACTTAGTGATTTCCCTCACATTGTTATTGGAGATCTGCCTCCGTGTAGTACCCGGAATCGATCAGCAGCTCTTTGTAGTTGTTCGCATCAGCAAATACAGGATCGCAGAGGAAAGAAGGAATCACGCCTGTGCCGTTGTCATAAGTCGTGGTATCATTTACCTCAACCTCTTCGCCGCTTAAGATCTGACCAACCATCTTAACAACCTGAGAAGCCAGTGTACGGGTATCCTTGAATACGGACATGGACTGTTTGCCAGCGATCATGTTCTTTACGTTAGCGATATCGCAGTCCTGACCGGTAACGATCGGGTAATCGCCTGTGTAGTTTGCTGCCAGAGCGTTCTGCACACCGAGAGAGGTGGAGTCGTTGGAGCAAAGGCAGATGTCAAGCTTTGTGCCGTCCGCATAGTTGGAAGAAAGGATATTCTCCATTCTGGACTGTGCAGTCTCGGTAGACCACTTCGGCGTACCTACGGTCGCGAAATCTACCTGACCCGAAGGGATCACGATCTTGCCAGCGTCGATGTAAGGCTGTAATGTGTCCATAGCGCCGTTGTAGAAGAAAGGCGCGTTGTTGTCGCCGGGATCGCCCGCGGTAATCTCCATGTTGAAAGGACCGTCCGCATTGTCCAGATCAAGGGCGTCAACAATATACTGTCCCTGCGTCACGCCTACCTTATAGTTGTCAAAGGTAGCATAATAATTGATGGCATCGGTATTCATAATCAGACGGTCATATGCGATAACCGGAATACCCGCGCTCTTTGCACCTTCAAGAACGGTGGAAAGAGAATTTGCCTCGATGGCAGCGATTACCAGTACGGAGCAGCCGCCGTTGATCATGTTCTCAATCTGAGAAGCCTGAGTCGCCTCATCGTTGGAAGCGTACTGCAGGTCTACCTCGTAGCCAGCTGCCTCGAGCTCTGCCTGCATGTTGGAACCGTCCTGATTCCATCTCTGCAGATCCTTGGTGGGCATGGACACGCCTACCTTATTTCCTGTCGGAGCTGCCGCATCTGCTGCGGGAGCCTCTTCCTCTGCTGCCGGAGCCTCAGCCGCGGGAGCCTCTTCCTCTGCCGCAGGAGCCTCAGCTGCAGGCTCAGATGTCGCTGCAGGAGCTGCCTCACCGCCGCCGCAGCCAACCAGCGCTGCCGCAAGCATAGAAGTTGCAAGTACCATGCTTAATACTTTTCTTTTCATGTTTCAGTTTTCCTCCCTTTTCTTAATGATAAAAGATTGTGCGATTTTTATCGCAACTTCAATATACCACAAAAAAAATAGGAATAATTTATGACTTTCTGTACATTTTCACCATACGAATATTTTATGCAAGAATTGTACTAGCACATTTTTGCGATTTCCTCATTCCCCTTCGCAAGAAAATGCTATTCCGGCATTTGTCCCGGCACATTCAGATATACGTCCTCCTTCAGATGAAAACCGCTGCCTATAATGACCTCGTCGATGTTGTCTCGGTTCACACTGATCGGCTCCAGCCCGATATACGGCACCTTGTATGAGCCGCTGTCAATCAGGTTCACATCCTCTCCCGTGATCTTCCCGCCCCGCGCAAGCTTCACCGCTTCCTCCGCCGCCCGGGTCGCCAGTCGCTCCACCGGCTTGTAGACCGTCATCACCTGGGTGCCCTCGACAATCCGCTGACATGCCGCCAGATCCGCATCCTGTCCTACCACAAGCATATTGCCCGCCTGCCTCGTCTCCGCCAGCGCGCGCACGGCCTGCGTCGCCAGATCGTCATTGCCGCACATGATGGCGTCCGCCCGGGCTACCTTGTCTGAATTTTCGTAAATGTAATCCGACGCCTCCTCAGCCCGCCAGTTTTCCGCGTGGATGGAATCCAGAATAGAAACCCGGTGTTTGGACATCACACTTCTAAAACCGCTCTCCACAAGAGGCACATTATTATCCGTGGGAGAGCCGCCGATCATAATCACCCGCTTGTCCTCGTTGATGCCCGCACCAAGGAGCGCATACGCCATCAACTCTCCCACCTTCTCATTGTCAAAGGAAATATACAGATCCACATCCGCGTCGTCGATCAGCCGGTCGTAGGAGACCACCTTGATACCCGCCTCCTTCGCCCGGGCCACCGACTCCCGCAGGGAGGCCGGGTCGATGGCAATAATCACGATCACGTCCATTCCCTTCTGGATGAAATAGTCGATCTGCTTTTTCTGCTCCTCCACCACGCCGCCCGCATTCTGCACGTTGACCTCCGCCCCCAGCTCCTTGGCCACGGAGACGAACACATCCCTGTCCCTCTGCCATCTCTCAATGACAAAGGAATCGAAGCTCAACCCGATCTGAATTTTTTCTTCCTCTCCGGCATCTTCCTCCCTGCCGCTTTCGGTTTTCCCGCAGCCGCCAAGGGCAAGCAGCAAAATAAGCGCTGCAGCCAGACATATAATTTGTTTTTTCATAAAATTAATCTTCCAACATCTTCTGCAGATTATCTGCGATTTTTGTCAGCTTTTCATCCTTCTTTTCACTTTCTTTTTCTTCTATTGCGTCTTTCAGTGCATCCAGCCAAAATCTCACAAATCCGTTAAACTGTTTGTCTGTCATTCCCATATCCGCCATTCACTCTAACCGCCATGATTCCGCTCTGCGGAATCTCAAATCAGTGCGGAGAATGCCGTATTTCAGGCATTCTCCTGCGTGAAACTTAGTGCTTCTTGGCGTCCCGTCCTATGGCGGGACGTCTTTAGAAGCACTTTTCACGCTACTTTCCGGTTATTTTTAGTCAGGCTTTCTCTTTTCATTATATAATATACCGCGCAGGGAATCCACCCCGACCACAATCAAAGCTGCTTATATTCCGTCGGCGTCACGCCCACATTTTTCTTGAAGGAACGGCTGAAATAGTTGGGGTCCGCATACCCCACCATGGCGCAGATTTCCTTCATCGAATACTCCGTCGTGGTCAGCAGCTCCTTCGCCTTCTCCATGCGGATCTTGGTCAGATACTCCACGAAGCCCTCGCCCACATCCTCCTTAAAGATCTTGCTGAAATAGTAGGGGCTGATGTTGACCGCCTGGGACACCTCGTCAAGAGAAATGTCCCTGCTGTAATTGTTCTGCATATATGCCTTCGCCGTCTCCACGGCACCCATAGACTTCTCGGACGCCTTCGTGCTGACATTGCGTCCCGCCGTCTCCATCTTTTCCAAAAACCATTTTTTTATTGATGCAATATTATCCATTTCCATAACCGTCGGCAGATAGTCCGCCCGATCCCGGAACTCATAGGTCATACCGCCGGAATTATAGGCGATGTACTCCGCATAAAGAACAAACTCCAGCACCTTTAAGCGGATATTCATCAGGTAATCGCCGTGCATCTGCGCAATCAGGTCAAAGTACGTTTCCGCCGTAGCCACGGCATGTTCCGCGTCCCCGCTTTTCACCTCCGCAAAGAGCTTCTTCTCCAGATCGACCGGATAGGCTTCCTCATGGGCGCAGCCGATGGGCAGGTCATCCACATGGGCCACGCTGCCGTTTGTCATAATCAGGGCGTTGGTCGCCTCCTTATAAGCCTCCCTCGCCTCCTCCAGCGGCGCGATGGCGCTGATGCCGATACGAAAACTGATCTGCGTCCGCTTTTTCAGCTCTCTAACAAGCTCTCTCGATTTCTCAATCAGGGCGATCCGCTCCTCGTAGGACATCTGCGTCTCCTCACAGGGCACCAGTCCCGGCAGCTTGTTCGCCATGGACATCCCCAGAATCATCCCCGGATATGCCTCCTTTAAATACTCCCGGAGCAGATCCGCGTACTGCTGCATTTTCACGCTGCTGCCCACCGCGTTGGTCATGTGGTTTCCCTCCTGCGTATCCCCGCAGACCACCGCCAGAATATACGCATAGTTCTGGTCGATCCCCAAAAGCTGCTTATAGTTCTCGATATCCTCCGTGAAATGCTCCTGAAAGAGCAGGTTATAGAGAAGGCCGCTCTCTATAATGGGCATCACGTTCTCAAGCTTCTCCCGGATCAGCAGGTCGTTGCTCCGTTTGCTCCGCTCCCTGTCAATCTGCTCCATGGCCTTCCCCAGCGCCGCAATAATCCGCGTCTTTTCCATGGGCTTGGTAATGTATTCCAAAACGCCAAGCTTGATGGCTTCCTTCGCGTAGTCAAACTTGTCGTAGGCGCTCATCACGATAAAGATCACATTTGCGTTCGTCTCCCGAATCTCCCGCATAGCCTCGATCCCGTTGATGCCAGGCATCTGGATATCCATAATGGCAATGTCCGGGCGGAAATTTTCCGCAAGCTCAATCACGCTTCTGCCGGTCTTCGCAAACTCTATCGTGCACTGGTCGCCAAATTCCTTCTCTATGATAAATTTCAGGGAATCAATCACAATTCCCTCATCGTCCGCCAGCATAATCTTGTAGTGGCTCATCTTGTTTCATCCTTTCCTTTTTCCCGGGTCGTTCCTGCCCTTCCCCGCAGGCCCGCGCGCCGTCACAGGTAAATGCAAACTTCCGTCCCCATGCCTTCCCCGCCGCTCTTCACGGTCATCACGTTCTCATTGCCCGTAAAAAGCCGCATGCGGGAAATCACATTGTCCATGCCGACGCCGTTGCCGCCCGACGCCATATCCGCCTCCCTGTATGTGCCGCTCAACACCTTCTCGATAGTCTCCGCGCTCATACCCACGCCGTTGTCCTTCACACTGATACAAACCCGCCCGTCCTTTTCATAGAGAGACAGGAGGATCACGCCTTTATCTCCCATCTCCCGTATACCGTGATTGACGCTGTTCTCCACGATGGGCTGCAGGATCATGCCCGGCATTTCCATCTGCAGGAGGGACTCGTCGATACGTTTTTCATAGTGAATGTCCCCTGCAAACCGCACGTTCAGGATATAGATGTAGGAATCCACCATCTCCACCTCCTCGGCCACGGTCACCGTCTCCTCGCTTTTCTTCATATTATATCTGTAAAACATGGCCACCCTCTGAACATAATCATAGGTTCTGTCCGCCCCTTCCATCATGGCAAGCTGTGCGCCCGCGTTTAAGGTATTAAACAGGAAATGGGGGTTAATCTGGGCCTGCAGATATTTCAGCCTCGCGTCTTTCAGGTGCCCTTCCATCAGAAGCTCCCGCTCCTTTAAGGCCCGCTCCGCCTCCATGCTCTCCCTGATCCGCTCAATGTATCTGCCGATGCTGCCCACCATGGAGTTGAAGGCCCCCGTCACCACGCCCACCTCGTCCTGCGACTCCACCGGCAGCAGGTCGATCTCAAAGTTGCCTTTCGCCACCTCATCCGCCTGACTCGACAACTTTTTTAACGGCCGGATCAGCGCGCCCACAAAGCTGATGATAATGCAGACGTTGCTGACCATAACCAGCACGATGGCTATGACGGACACCGCCTCAAAAAGTCGGAAACGCTGCTGCAATTCGCTGTAGCGTTCGGAATTGCTTCTAAACTGCTCCATATTCAGGTTAGAAATATAAGTGTTGATATATCCGTACATTCTGGTAGCATTCTCGTAGTGGAGACGGTATTTTTCCACATTCCGCCCACGCTTGGCCTCGATGGTCTGCGCCACCTCCTCCAGATAGCGCTCGGTCATATGCCTGATGTTGCGCTCCATCCGGTCAAAAGAGTTTCCCGTAACCTCCTCGTTCAATTCCGCCGCCATATTCCTGCACAAAGCTTCACTTCGGTAATATTTTTCCAGGGAATCACTGGTCTTCACGTTCAGATAAGCCGTCATATCATCCTGAAGCGCGTTGACCGAGTCGGAAAACTGGTTCAAATGGCGGTTGTCCTGATATACCATATCAAGCCTGCCGGACATGCTGTTGATGCCGATAATCAGAAAAATATTTACCATCATCACCAGGAGATTTGTCCCGATATAGATGCTGCTGATTTTAAACTGCAGGGAGAAGCCCCGTATTTTATTCCACATTTTCCGGCTCCTCTCCCCGCAGATACTCGTCCACGTTATCTCTGGTAATCAGGCCGATATCAGCCGTAAAATATTGGCTGGTGTACCCCAGGTCATGATACTCCTGCAGGGCATCAATGCAAAAGCCGCCCATCTGCGACGTGTCAATATCCACGGTGGCATAAATGACGCCTCTGTCAATGGCATTGAGAATCGTGTCGGAAACATAGTGGCCCAAAATGCTGACCGCCCCCACCTTATTATAGTCCACCACCGCCTGATAGGCGCAGGTGGTGTTCAGCTCGTTCAGGCAGATCAAAATATCAGGAATCTCTTCGCCCATAAAAATATCACGGACAGACTCCTCCACCGAAAAGGCGTTTGTGTCATCCACCGACTGCAGGGAAAGCTCCACAGCCGTCTCCCCCCGCTCCTGCTCGATTGTCTCCTGAATACCGGAGTAGAGGATATTCTGATCCAGACTGTTCGCGTAGGAATTGACCAGAAGAGTCACCCGGACCGGGCGATCCTCCGTCCCAATCTCTACCGGCGCCACTGCCATTTCAGCGCCGTCCACCGACGCGATAACCGTGCTCTCCCCGTCAGGCTCCTCCGGCATTTTTATCGTAATCCGTGTTTCTGCCGTACCAACCAGCCGCTCCCGCATAATTTTGAGCGCCTGCCTGCCGTACTCCCTGCCCAGATTGTAGCTGCCCACACCCACAAAGCTGCATCGCGCGCTCTGGGTATTGTCCCCGTAAAGCGTCACCACAGGAATCCCCGCCGCGTCCGCCCGGTCGATCAGTGCCGTCAGCTCCTCCGCCTCGCTGGCCGTCACAATGATGCCGTCCACCCCGGAGGCGATGGCGATCTCCATCTGCTCCGCGACGCTGTAATCCCGAAAGCTGTCTTTTCCCAGCCAGTCCACATAGACATTTTCCTGCAGCGCACGCTCATACGCGCCCTGGTAGACAGACTGCCAAAAACCGGACTGATCCTCCTGCGTAATCATCATGTAATATCTGTCGTAAGTCTCTCCCCCCGTCTCCTCCTGAAAACTGCCCTTGTCAAACCACAGAATATAGCCCGCCATCAGCACTGTAAACAGGATGCAGACCGCCGTCAGAAATACGGGAAGAAACATAAGCCCCGAAAATTTTCTTTCCGGGGCCTGGTTTTCCGTTTGCTGTTGTTTGTTGTCTTTAATTATCTTCGATGCCTTTCTGCGTATCATCAATCAGTTTCTCTGTCATCTGTGAAGCTTTCTCATATTCCTTATTTTTTAGGGCTTCCTGAAGGTCTTTCAAATCTTGAAGCAAACGTCTTAAGTAACTCTTAAACACGCTCATATCTTCCATTCATACCCCTTCCCTCTTATTTTTGGTAATAGGTATCGTAGTTTACCAACTCGTCCAACAGCTTCGGAAGCTGCTCATCCATAGTCTCGTCCGGGAACTGGCATGTTCCCACCGCTTTGTGTCCTCCGCCGCCGTACTTGAGCATCAGACTTCCCACATTGACATTGGAAGTGCGATTTAATACGCTGTAACCCACCGCCGCGGAACAGCCCTTGCCGCCGCGCCCGTTGACAATCCACGCGGAAATATTCTGCTCCGGGTACATGCTGTAAATCAAGAAGCGGTTGCCGGAGTAAATCGGGTCAACGCCGCGCAGGTCAGAAATAATAACATCCTTCTCCACCCTCGTGTGCGCCTTCACCATCTCCCGGAACTTCTCATCCTGCTCGCGGTAAACGGCAATACGCTCCTGCACGTCCGGCAGCGCCAGTATCTCCTCTGTATTCATGGTACGGCAGCACTCCATCAGTTTCTCCATGAGCTGATAGTTGGATATTGTAAAATTGCGCCACCTGCCGAGCCCCGTGCGGGGATCCATCAGAAATCCCACAAGAATCCAGCCCTGCGGATTCTGTATCTCGTCTATGGTCAGATTGCCGGAATCCACCTTGTCCACAGCCACCATCATATCATCGAAATGAGAAAAACGCTCCTCGCCGCCGTAATACTCATATATAATACGCGCGCAGGACGGTGTGATACGGCTCTCACCTTTATATTTCCCTTTTAACTCATTGCGCTCATGCTCGCTTGAGTGATGGTCAAACCAGAGTCCGCACCCTTCCACAAAAGGCACGTTCGCCAACACATCATTCTCCGTGATCTCCACAAGGCCATCCTGTAAATCCTTCGGATGCGCAAACTTCCAACTGTCAATCAGGCCAACCTCCTTCAAGAGAGCGCCGCATGCCAGCCCGTCAAAATCAGATCGTGTCACTAATCTCATCGCTCTTCTCCTTTTACCCGCTGTGTCACAGCTTTGCTGTGACTCAAATCTGTGCGGAGAATGCCCGTATTTTGGGCATTCTCTGGCGTGAGACTTAGTACTTCTTAGCGAAGCAGCCTTTGCTGCTGAGCTTTAGAAGTACTTCTCACGCTATTCTTTAATCTTGTCAATACCCGTAAGGTCTACACCGGAAACGTTAAGCAATGCCTTTAACGTCAAATACTCTTCTTTTAAGTCTGCGTATGTCTCAACTGCATTTTCTTTTTTTGCCAGAAGCATACGTCTCTGCACTTTTGCAAAGTCATCAAGCGCTGCCTTTGTCACTTCAATACCAGACGGCAAACCATCACCCGCTTTCCACTGTGCTGTATTGACTGTTACTATGATTTATTATAACGAATATCGGCAAATATGTAAAGTGTGAAGAGTGTCGGTTTTATCGGCATAACGGGAAGGATGAAACAGGTGTCGGATCAAACCGTAATCTCCTCCCCCAGCTTAAAGGAATAAATCACCCGCTCTTTCACGGGCTTTCCGCTCACACCCGGCTCATAACCGTAAATCTGTTCCAACGCTTCGCTGTAGTAGGCAAGCTGCACCTGATAGCGTTTCACAAGCTCCGCTGCCGAGGACACGGCGTCCGTCTTGTAGTCCAGCACCACAAAGCCGTCCTCCTCCTCAAAAAACACGTCGATAATACCCTGAACCAGCACCGTCTCCTCCTCCGGGAAACCGCTCCCAAGACGGCTGGCCGGAATCCCCATCACAAAGGGCTGCTCCTTGAAAAGTTTTCCTGCTCGGGCCGCCTCGGCCATGCGAAGCGCCGCCCGGCCCGTCAAGAAGTCCACAAGCTTCGGCACAGACACCGCACCGCTGTAATCCGGCGAAAGTCTGCCCGTCCACCGCATCCGCTCCATCTGCTCCAAGAGAAGCGCTTCCGCCGCCTGCCGGTCTGCATTGACCTCTCTGGTCAGTTCGTGGAAATCAAACAGCTCCATCACCTTGTGGAAGGCGCTTCCCCGCATAGAACCGCTGACGGCCTCGTCAGCTCTCAGGAATTTGGGCAGATAGGGAACCGCCGGTTTCTCCTCAAAGAGCTTTGCCGCGGCCTCGTCGGTTTCCTGCATCCCCGCCATCTTCAATTCCGACACGGTCGTCTTGGTATAAAGTTCCCGCAGATTTCCGTGCGGATATTCGTAGGAAAACCTTCGCGACAACTCTGTCATAAGACTTTCGTCCGCCATCTTTGCCAAATCTCCGAAAAGGAGCCTTTTCTTCGCCTCCATCTCCAGAACCGTCTCCTCGATCTTCTCCTCCACCACATGATCCCATTCGGTCAATTTTACCGCAAACGCCAGTTCCGCGGCATATTCCGGAGCGTCCGGTTCCACCTCCGCCCCGCAGGCCTCATAGAGTCCGTCAAAACACCGATTGCCGGAGAGAGCGCAGAGCAAAAGCGACAGAAAGCTGTTCTGCCCCATCAGGACGTCATAGGAAAGCAGGCTGCATTCCCGCCGCCGCAGCGGAAGAAGGGCCGCCGCCGTCTTTTCCGGATTCTTGACCACTCCGGTCAGAATCAGTTTCTCCTCCGCTCTCGTCATAGCCACATACAGGATGCGCAGTTCCTCCGCCATACTGTCCCGCCGCAGTTTCAACGCGACGGCATTTTTTCGCAGATTCTTTCCCTTCACCCGTCTCTCCGGATCCACATAGTCAACGCCGATCCCGGCGTCCACATCCACCGCCAGAATCCCGCTGCCCTCCTTTTTGCGAAACGCCGCTCCCAGTCCCGACACGAAACAGATCGGAAACTCCAGGCCCTTACTCTTGTGGATGCTCATAATACGCACCACATCCGCGTTCTCGTCCTGCATGGCGGCTTCGCCGTAATCCACTTCGTATTTTTCCATCTGCTCCATGTACCGCAGAAAATGATAGAGGCCGAAATAGCTTGTCTTCTCATAGTCCGCCGCCTTCACCAGCAGCATTTCCACGTTGGCCCGCCGTCTACTGCCCTCGGGCCTCGCCGCCACATAGTGCAGATAGCCCGTCTCCCGCAGAATGACCTGCAGAAGCTCGTGGACGGATAGATAGACTGACATTTCCCTGTAAGCGGAAATTTTGTCAAGAAAGTCCATGATTTTTACACGCAGAGCCTCGTCGATCTGCTCTGCGCCTGCTGCCTCCGCTTCGCCTGCCTGCCCTACGCTCTGTGAAGGCGCTTTGACCGCTTCCGTCATTTCTCGCCCGACACAGGCGGCAAGCGCGTCATACAGGTATTTCTTCTTCGGGAAGGCCGCCCGCACAAGCGCGATCTCCTCCTCTGAAAAGCCGCCCAGGCAGGTGTGCAGCACGCCGTAGAGGGGAATGTCCTGCAGCGGATTGTCCAAAACCCGCAGAAAATGCAAAAGTTCCTGCACCTCCGCGGCCGCAAAATACCCGGTGCGGGAAGTCACGTGGACGGGAATCCCCTCCTCCTCCAGCACCCGCTTAAATACCTCGTCCCAGCCGGACAACGTGCGCAGCAGAATCACAATATCCCGAAAGGCCGCCCGGCGCAGCGCCCCCGTCTCCTTGTCCGTCACCTGAAACTCCCGAAGGAGCGTCTTGATCTGCGCCGCCACGCCGTAGGCTTCCTGTTCCTTCGCTGAAAGCGTTCCCGCAGATTCCTCATTCGCCTCCCGCTTTTCGGAAGCCGCCTGCGCCCCCGTCCCGTCCTGCACGGAAGATTCCGCGGACACTTTCTCCTCCCGAAACAGCAGAAGCTGTGTCACGTTCGAGGCGTCCTCCGAAAGCCCTCCCTCCCGCACGGGATAAGCGGCTCCTGGATGCAGCGCCGCCTTCTCGTCATAGACAATGCCACCCATTTCCTTTCCCATCATCCGCGCAAAGACGGCGTTCACACTGTCGATCACCTCCCTGCGGCTCCTGAAATTCTGATGCAGGTCAATCCGCCGCGCATGTTCCTCCGCGCCGCCGTAGGCCTCCTGCTTTTCCAAGAACAGTTCCGGTCTCGCCAGGCGGAACTTATAGATGCTCTGCTTCACATCCCCCACCATAAACCGATTGTACCGTCCCTCGGACTCCCCGCTGACGGCGGCGAGCAGATACTCCTGCACCAAATTGCTGTCCTGGTACTCGTCGATCAGAATTTCATGAAACCGGCTCCTGTAGGCGAGCGCGGTCTCCGTGGGCGCATAGCCGTCCCCTTCCCCGCGCAGTAAAATCTGCAGGGCCAGGTGCTCTATATCGTCAAAATCCAGAATGTTTTTCTCCCGCTTCGCTTCGTCGAAAGCCGTCTTAAAGGAAAGCGTCAGATCCACCAGGGCCGACACCGCCGCCGCACAGCCTTCCATCTGCCTGCTCACCTGCACGGACGATCCGCAAAAAAACTGCGTCCGCAGCTCGGAAAGCGCCTCCTTCACACTGTCCCGCAGCGCTTTTGCCGCCTCCCGCTTTGCCGGCGAGACAGAGGCGTCCCGCTTGGAGGGAAGCCGCCCGAACGCCACCGCATCGAACGCGCCGCAGAGGGCGTCGTAATCCGCCGTTTCCGCCTGCGCACCGCGCGCCGCACCCGTCTGATTGCTGCCCGCTTCCTGCACATCCTCTACCCCGCCAGAAGCGCTCTTGTTCTCCGCGCCTGCGCAGTCCCCGCCGCACAGCCTAAGCAGCCCCGCCGACATCTCCCGCTCCTTTTCCAGCAGTTCCCCGTAAAAATACGGCCCGTCGGGTTCCTCGCACAGACCAAGCGCCGCTTCCAGCTTTTCCACACACCCCGCCAGCACGAGACACACATGTTCCATAAAAAGCGCCGCCCACGGGAAGGTCAGCGGGTCGCCTGTTACCTGGTAATCCCCCTTCCGCTGCGCAAGCCACGCCTCCGGGAAGGGCATACTCATGGCAAAATCATAGAGCTTTATGACCTCCTTCTCCACCGCCTCGTCTCTGTTTCCGACACTGAAATATTCCATACAGTGCAGGAAATCCGGGTCTTCCCTCCCGTAAGCGTCCTCGATCACCGCCCCCAGCACATCCGCGCGAAGGAGCTTTAACTCCCCCTCCTCCGCGATCCGAAAGCCGGGATCCAATCCGATAGTATGAAACTGGTTGCGCAGAACAAAAAGGCAGAAGCTGTCTATGGTCGTGATCTGAGCGTTATAGAGCAGAGTGGTCTGCCGCTGTAAATGCTCGTTGCCCGGATCAAGGGCAAGCCTGTCGCTGAGGGCACGGCTGACCCGCTCCCGCATCTGCGCCGCCGCCGCGTTGGTGAAAGTCACCACCAGCAGCCTGTCGACATCCACCGGGTTCTCCCCGCCGCACACCATCTCCACGATCCGCTCCACCAAAACCGCCGTCTTCCCGGAGCCCGCCGCCGCAGAGACCAGAAGATTACAGCCTCTTGTCTCTATCACCTGTCTCTGTGTGTCTGTAAATGTGATTCCCATAATTACCTCATCCCGGAGCATCATACAATGCCCCTTCCTTCCCGCTGTCTCTGTCCGTCAGCCATCCTTTCCTACCGCACAGGCTTTCATCCCTGCCCGCGGTGTCTCATTCGTCCGCTTTCTTTTCCCTGCCATGCGCCGGGTCTGCTGCCGCCGACTCCGTCTCCTCCCGCATCTTCTCCAGCGCTTCCTCCGCCTTTAACTTTGTGAGCTTCCGCGGCCGATATCCCGCCGCCCCCGCTTCAAACCCGCAGACATGCTTATACGCACAGTAGGTACAGGCTTTCTCCGCGCCCAGCTCACAGGGATTGACCGAGATGGTTCCATCCAGAATCTCCCTGCCCAGCTTTTTGATTTTTCGGTTTACATAATCCGAAACCGTCCGCATATCCTCCTCCGACATGACACTGGAGACAGCGGAGAAGCTGCCGTCCTTTTTCCGCTCCAACGGCAGAATATCGGACTTATCCGTAAACTCTCCATCCAGCATTCTGACAGCCTCGTCATTTTCATTGACCATTCCGGACATCTTTAATTCCCGCAAAATGCGCCCGTTGATTTCCTCCGTTGAAAGCTCCTCGCCCTCCACCATCGGATCCGCCACCCGATAGTAAAGCATGGCCGCCGGCACCGCCTCCTTATCGGGATATTTCTTCTGCACAAGTTCCACCGCCGCATTCATATAGACCACAAGCTGTAACTGCAGGCCGTAATAGAGGGCCGCCAGATCAAACCGCCTGTCCCCGGACTTATAATCGATGACCTTCACATACACGCGGTCGTCGGTTTCCCCGATATCCACCCGGTCAATCCTGCCCCGCAGACGCAGCTTTTCCTTTTCACCAAGAGCAATATTCAGGGAATCCAGATTTTCCAGCACGTCGAAGGAAACCTCGAACGCCTCCGGCAAAAAACGACCCTTGCGAAGCTGTGTCTGCAAGGTACGCACCGTGCGGTTCAAAATCCGCTCCATCCTCACGAGCAGATGCCTGTTTCTCGCATTGCTGTAAAGGATCGTCTCCCCGTAGGACGCCGCGCAGGCGGCAAGCGTCTCCGCCACAAGCTTTCGCCCCTCCTCTTCCGGGAAGTCGAACCAGGTATAACCCTTTTCTCTCAGACGGCCGGAAAATCCCTCCAATACACTGTGAAATAAATTTCCCATGTCCGCTGCCTCGAAGCTGTACTCGCCCCGCTCATGCAGACGAAGCCCGTACTGCAGAAAATGAGCGTAAGCGCAGGCGGCATATTTTTCCAGACGGCTGACGCTGTTTAGCAGGGACGCGCCATAGAGGGCCACGGCCGCCGCCCGGGAAAGCGGTCTGTCCTCATGTCTTGCAAAAGCGGTCTCCACCAGCTTCCCGACCTGCCCGCGGTACTGCGGACTCTCTTCGTAACAGCGGTAAAACGTGAGAAACGTCCTGCGCTCCTCCTCATCCAGCCGCCCGGCCGCGTACTCCCGCAGCATATCCGTGAAAAAGCTCACGCCGTCCGCTCCGCACAGAAGCTGTTCCTCCACCGCCTCCCGCTCCGGCGTCTCCAGGGCAAGCCCGGGAAACAGCCCCTGCAGAAGCTCCACCAGGTAGGCAGGGCGCAGCGACCTGCCGTCCTCCCCCACTCTGGCGTAGGACAGGGTAAGCGTCTCCGACGGCTTCGTCATATTCAGATAGAGATAGAGCCGCTGGATGTACATCTGCTCTCTGGGAGAGGGCGCAAGTTCAATATCCGACTCCCGTAAGAACTCCCGGTCAAGATCGGAAATAATGCCGCCCCCGGAGCCCTTCGGGATATTGCCGTCGTTCACCCCCAAGAAAAAGAGAACCTTTACCTGCTTTAAACGGGTTCTCTCGATGTCTCCCACCAGAATGCGGTCTACATTCTGGGGAATCGTTCCCACCGTGATCTCCGCAAGCCCCGCGTCCAGAATATCCGCAAACTCTTTGATCGTCAGTTCCTCCGCCGCAAGCAGCCCCTCAATCTGATCCAGAAGATCAATCACCAAGGGATAAATTTGGCCGTACTCTTTGGCTCTGGCCAGCTCTCCCCTCTCCTGAAAAGCTTTCTCGAAATCCGAAAGCTTCCGCTGTACCTCGTTCGCCACAAGGAAATCATAGAGCGCACGCACCATATCCCCCGCCGTCTTAAGCGGCACAAGAAAAGGCGCAAACTGCTCCATCAGCCGCTCACGCATGGCATTGCAGGCGACCAGCGACGAGAGAGACGCCTCCTCGCCCTCCGGCTCCTCCTCCCTGTAAGTAAAGGCTTCGCTCCAGCGTTTCCGGCCCCTGATTCCGAAACGGCGGACATAGTTTTCCAGCCTGTCCACTTCCTCTGCCGTAAAGTCCGCAAGCCCCGTGCGCAGATAGTGGAATACCGCGGGGAAGCTGAAATCCTGCAGCAAAATCTGTAGGGCGCTGCGCACATAGGAGGTGAAGGGATTGCCCAATATGCCCCTTGTCTGGTCGATGTAGATGGGAATGTCAAAGCGGTCGAAAACCTCCTGCGCCTCCTTTCCATACACCCCCATATTGCCCGTCACCACAGCGATGTCACGGTAACACAGCTCCTCCGATTCCAAAAGGCGCCTGCGTATCGCAATGCAGGTCTGCCGCAGTTCCTCCATGGGCGTGGATGCCTCGATCAGCCGAATCTTTTCCGCCGCCCCCTCATAGGCGCGGGGCGGATATCGGAACAGGTTCCTCTCCAGATGGGCAAGCTCCGGATTGTCCGCAAAGCGCGGCGGACGGCCGTCCACCTTCTCCGTGCACCAAACTGCCTCCTCCTCCGAAACCCCCGCCTCCGCGGCCAGTCTTTTCAAAACCGACACGGTTTTCTGGGTCAGATAAAAGAGCTTCTGCTCCCCCTCCACACGGTAAGGATTTTCCCTCTCATCCATGGTTAGAGTGATAATGACTCTATCAGTCAACCTCAGCAGATCCTGGATCACCCGGTTCTGAATCGGCGTAAACCCGGTAAAGCCGTCGAAAGCAATGACGCTTCCTCTCACAATTTCCGATTCCGGCAGGGCCGCCCGCAGTCTGTCTAACGTCCCCTCCGTGGTGATGAAGCGGCCACGTATGTATTCCCCGAAGGCCCGGTACAGATGGCGCAGATCTTTCAGCTTATAGTAGAGCACCCCTCGCTCCTTCGCATAGTCAATCAGCGTTTCCAGCTCCTTCTCCCCGACGCCGTACTGCATAAACTCGGAGAGCGCCGACTTTACCTCATGGATATAGCCGATCTTGTGCAGATGACTGCCTAGAACCGTCAAGTTCTCCCGCTCCTGCCCGGCCACCTTGCGCAGCACCAGACTCTTTCCCGTATCGTCCAGAACCGGCAGTTCCTCCCCGCCTACCTCCTCAATGATCCGATGGGTCAGCCTCCCGAAGCTCAACACGTCGATATTCATGATCGCGTGGCGCGGATGCTCCACCACCAGATCCATCTGGGTCTGCATGGTAAACTGATCCGGCACGATCAGCAGATAATTTTTCTCCGGATGGCGCTGTGATTCCTCTATGATATAATCATGCAGTTTCCGGCTTTTGCCGGCACCCGAGGCGCCGAAATAAAATTGCAGGGACATACTCTTCCTTTCGTCAAAACAGGCTTTACACCTGACATGAAAACTTTTATAATTATATTATAGCATGGGTTCAAATTATAAAGGAAGTAGGTGATTATATGCCGACCAGTCTTGAAGTGACAAAAGCAGCTATAGACGATTTCAAAAAGATACAAAAATACATGGTTTTAGCCAAAGAAGAAAACGCCACCAAAACATATGAAGAGTTAAAAGATGAATATCTCTCATTAAAAGCAATCTTACAAGTTTCCGGCGTGAATCTCACCGACATTGACAAAATCAAAGAATAGAGTGAGAAATGCGAAAAGTACTTCTAAAGACGTCCCGCCATAGGACGGGACGCCAAGAAGTACTAAGTTTCGCATAAGAGAATGCCCAAAATACGGGCATTCTCCGCATTGATTTGGAATCTACTCTGTAAAGGGTATCACGCCGCCGTCGTATGTATTGTTGATGTACTCCTTCACCGTGTCGGACTTAAGCGCCGCCACCAGCGCCTTGATCCCCTCGTTGTTTTCGTTGCCTTCCTTCACCGCGATCACGTTCACATAGGTCTGCGCCGCCTCGGAATCGGACTGTTCATAAGCAACCGCGTCCTTCGCCACGGAGAAGCCTGCCTCCATCGCGTAGTTGCCGTTTAAAACCATAAACGCCACCTCATCCTTGACACGAGGCACCTGCGCTGCCTCCAGCTCCTGAATCTCCACATTGTAAGGGTTATCCTCGATATCGCGCACAGTCGCTTCCAGACCGACGCCCGCCTTCAAGGTCAGAATGCCGTTATCCTGCAGAAGCAGAAGCGCTCTCGCCTCGTTGGTGGTATCGTTGGGAACCGCAATGGTGTCTCCCTCCGCAATCTCGGAAAGATCGCTCTTCGTCCCGGGATAAATTCCGAAAGGCTCGTAATGAATGCCGCCCGCATTGACCAGGTGCGTCCCCTGCTCCTCGTTAAAGGAATCCAGATAGGGAATGTGCTGGAAATAGTTGGCGTCAAACTCACCGCTCTCCACCACCTGGTTGGGCTGTACATAGTCGTTGAATACCGTCACCTCCAGCGTGTAGCCCTGCTCCGCCAAAATCGGCTTCACCTGCTCCAGAATCTCCGCATGGGGTGTCGCGGAAGCCGCCACCGTGATCGTGCCGTCATCCTTCTTGCCGCCGCAGCCCGTCAAGGCGCCAAGCGCCAAAGCCGCCGTCACAATCGTTACCACAATTTTCTTTTTCATAATTTTTCTCCTCCTCTATTACTTCCTCTTATCCAGCTTCACAGACAGCCGCATTCCCAGCGTCTGGAAAATCTGCACCAGCACCACCAGAAGCACCACCGAGACAATCATAATCAGCGTCTCATAACGGTAATAGCCGTATCGCATGGCAATATCGCCAAGTCCGCCGCCGCCGACCACGCCCGCCATCGCGGAGTAGCCGAGAATCGTGCCGATGGCGATGGTCACGCCCACCAGAATCGACGTTCTCGCCTCCACCAGCAGTACCTTCCATATGATCGTAAGCGTACCAGCGCCCATACTCTGCGCCGCCTCCACCACACCGTGATCCACTTCTTTTATAGAAGATTCTATCATACGGCCGATAAAGGGCGCCGCCGCAATGGTCAGCGGCACGATCGTAGCCGCCGCTCCCGTGCTTTTGCCCACAATCGCCCTCGTCAGGGGCAGCACCAGAATCAGTAGAATCAAAAACGGAATACTCCGCAAAATATTGGCCGCCACATCCAGTATCCTATAGATCACGGCATTGGGCCGGATACCCGACTTATCCGTCACGGCAAGGACAATGCCCCAAGGCAGTCCCAGCACATAGCCGAAGAAAGTTGACAAAAGTGTCATAAACAAGGTGTCCCGCACACCTTCCAGCATCATCAGCGTCAGGTCACTAGTCCACATAGCCGTTCACCTCCTCCACGGCAAGCCCTCTCTCTGCGAGGTAAGCCTTCATCTCCTCCTGCACCTTGCGATCGTCGGGGAGACTTAAAATCATCTCGCCTCTGGCGATTCCCTCCACGTTCTTCGTATCCGCCCGCAGAATGTTAATGGGCTGCCCGAACTTCAACACCATATTCGCGATCACCGGCTCAAAAGACGAATTGACCGAAAATACAATGCGGACACAGCATTTCCCTTTCATCAGTTCCTTCTGTCTGTCCTCCAGTGTGCGGCGGTCCGTGCCGCTGCCCTTCAGAATCAGCTCCTTCGCCTCCGCCGTCTTCGGGTGGGCGAAAATATCCGAAACGCGCCCCTGCTCTACCAGATGCCCCTCACCGATGATCGCCACATGGGAGCAGATTTCCCGAACCACCGACATTTCATGGGTAATGATCACGATGGTAATGCCGTATTTTTTATTGATATCCTTTAAAAGCTGTAAAATGGACTGTGTCGTGCGCGGGTCAAGCGCGCTCGTCGCCTCGTCGCAGAGCAGTATCTTCGGGTTAGCCGCCAACGCCCTCGCGATCGCCACCCGCTGCTTCTGCCCGCCGGAAAGCTGGGACGGATAGGCCTGCGCCTTATCCGAGAGCTCCACGATCTCCAGAAGCTCCCGCGCCCGCTGCCTGGCGTCCTTTTTCTTCATGCCGCCGATCACCAGCGGAAAGCAGATATTGTCAATCACGTTCTTCTGCATCAGCAGGTTAAAATGCTGGAAAATCATGGAAATTTCCCTGCGCGTTTCCCGAAGCTGCCGCTCCGTCATCGCGCCCAGATCCTTACCCCCGATCTCCACCGTGCCGGAAGTGGGCCGCTCCAAAAAGTTTAAGCACCGCACAAGCGTACTCTTGCCCGCCCCGGACATACCGATGATGCCGTAAATATCGCCCGCCTCAATGGACAGTGTAATATGCTGCAGAGCCTCCACTTTCCCGTCGTCGGTTTCAAAGGTCTTGCATAAGTCCCGCACCTCGATCATTTCCGTATTCTCCTCCCGCCTTTATGTTACAATTCACACATATGCCAGATTTCGCATCAATTTACGATTATTCCGTGTGAATTGCAGCAATGATGCACACAAAATGCCAAAATACAGGCATTTTGGCGCTGGCTTCGACGCCATGCAGCAAGTGCATGGCGCGTATGAAAAGTAACGGTTTTATCCTTGCTCACTATAGTATGAATCCCGCGAAATGTCAAGGTTTTGCGAATGCCGCGTGCTGAACTGGTTATGAAAACAGCGGCGTGGACAGATACCGATCCCCCGAATCGGGCAGAAGCGCCACGATCACCTTACCCTTATTCTCCGGCCGCTTCGCAAGCTCCGCCGCCGCATGGAGCGCCGCCCCCGAGGAAATGCCCACCAGCACGCCCTCCTGCGTGGCGATCGCCCTGCCCGCCGCAAAGGCGTCCTCGTTGGAAACCTTTATGATCTCGTCATAAATACCCGTGTCCAGCGTCTGTGGCACAAAGCCCGCGCCGATTCCCTGAATCTTGTGAGCACCCGGCTGTCCGCCCGAGAGAACCGGACTGCTCTCCGGCTCTACCGCCACCACCTTCACGGAAGGATTCTTTTCCTTTAAATAAGAGCCAACGCCCGTAATCGTGCCGCCGGTGCCTACGCCTGCCACGAAAATGTCCACCTTTCCGTCCGTATCCTCCCAGATCTCCGGTCCTGTGGTCGCCCTGTGAATCGCCGGGTTGGCGGGATTCTCAAACTGCCCGAGAATAATCGAACCGGGCGTCTGGGCCTGCAGCTCCTCCGCCTTGGCGATGGCTCCCTTCATGCCCTGTGCGCCGTCCGTCAGCACAAGCTCCGCACCGTATGCCTGCAAGAGCTTACGCCGCTCCACACTCATGGTCTCCGGCAGCGTCAGCACCGCCCGATATCCCTTAGCCGCCGCCACAGCCGCCAGACCGATGCCCGTGTTGCCGCTGGTGGGCTCAATGATCGTGCCGCCGGGCTTTAACTTTCCTTCCCGCTCCGCCACCTCAATCATATGCAGGGCAATGCGGTCTTTCACCGATCCCGCCGGATTGAAATACTCCAGCTTCACAAGAATTGTTGCGTCCGTCACGCCGTTTTTCTCCTCATAGTGGGTCACCTCCAAAAGCGGTGTATGCCCGATCAGTTCCGATGCGCTCTTTTTGATATTAGCCATTTTTTCATCCTCCCTTTTGCACGTCCTCTCCCTTACCCCTGTCTGCAGGTTCGGGATGCCTCGTTTTTATTTCATACCTTTTTGATATGATTAATATGGAATGATAATACACCATAAATTTTCCAGTGTCAACCATTATTTTTGTAACAGTTCAGCCTTCGGATTCTCTGTGTTACAGGTTACTTATTTTCAGACAACAGCACCCTCCGTCTCCAGACGCACATTTTCCGCAAGCTGCCCTCTGCCTACATGCCGTATCATGCGATACACCTCTTTCTCCATATGAACGGGAAAAAGCAGAACCTGCGGACATGCTCCGGCAAATACGCGGAAAATCTCATCGGCAAACCCCTGTCCCATAAATTCCACCCCGTCAAAGTCTAAGATAACCTCCTTAAACTCCTCCAGGCGGCGGCAGATTCTTCTGGCCTGGGAACGCGCCACCGGCTCTCCCGAAATGCACGCTTCCCTGATCGGAATCCTTGTACGGATCAATCCCTCGTCCACATCCGCAAACACTTCGAACACCTCCGTTAAATTTCTCGTCGTCTCGTTTTCCAGTGTCATCATAACCAGCGTACCGATATTTTCAAGCCGCGCCGTGTACGCCAAAAGCCGGTTCTCCAATACCGTATGTTCCCTGCCTCCATAACATTTGTACATTTTCCCTCCGGACCAGATCGCAAAAGTATCCACTGACTTTGAAGAGAAAAAAATACCTTCCCCTGAATGGGCTTTTTCGGCGCTTGTAATCTTTCCTTTATACAGCTCCACCAACGCGTCCTTCTCGTCCGGCTCGTTCCAGCCGTGCCCGGCCATATAATCCATCAGCGTCCGAAACACCCCCACACCGTCATCCACGATCACAACTGTGGTGTATAAAGCATTTCTTCTCAAAATAATCCGAATCTGTGTCCCCCTCGAATGCTCCAGCGCATTGTTCAGCATCTCCATACAGACATATTGCCAGATCCGCTGCGCGTTCCGCCCGCAGCCGCTCACTCTCTCCCGGAGTAACAGATCGTATATCGCATCCTCCTGCTGCCCGTCAGCGCTTATTTGGACGCATTTCTCGAACACCTCCTCACAGAGCGCATACCCGCAAGCACAGTCCGCCTGCTTCATCACGTTTCCTTCATCCGTCAGCTTTTTCAGATAACGCTTTGCAGAAGTGATCGAAATGCCGAAGCTGTCCATTGTCTTTTCCACCAGTTTCCCATCGTCCACCGCAATTTTCCGAAGGATATATTTTTCTATTTCCGCTCTCTTTTGCTCCGTAAACGACATTTGCGCCTCCATAAAACATATTTTACATTTTTCAAACTATATTTTATATTTATCATAATATATTTATTGTTGTTTTACAATATAATTCTGATTATTTTTGCATATTTCCGGTAACAGTTCAGCCTTCGGCTTCACTGTCACGTTTGATGCACACAAAATGCCAAAATACAGGCATTTTGGCGCTGGCTCCGACTCCATACAGCAAGTGTATGGCGCGGGTGTGAGAAAGACACACTTGCCGCAAAGCCCGTGAGAACATGAAAAACAGGGATGCCTCCATATCAGATTTGTGGTATACTCGACACAGACCAATTATCGCCGCAATCGCGCGGATTTGACACGAGAACAGAGGAGACTGCCATGAAAATACTTTTTATCGAATGGGCAAGCTTTGGCAACGCCGACATAAAGGACGCCTTTGCCGACGAAGGCCATCAGGTCGTCTGTTTTCCTTTTTCCAATAAGGATGCCCGCGGGGATGCCAAGATCGAGTCCGATCTGGCTAAGAAGCTGCACGAGACCGTGCCCGACGCGGTTTTTTCCTTCAATTATTTTCCTCTCATCTCCAATGTATGTAAGCGCGAGGGACTGCCTTATATCTCCTGGATCTATGACAGCCCCTACGTTATGCTCTATTCCTACACGGCCATCAATCCCTGCAATACCATCTATGTATTTGACCGGGCCCTGTGCCGGGAGTTTAACGAGGCGGGCATAAAAACCGTCCGCTACCTGCCCATGGCCGCAAACACAGATCGGTTGGACCGCCTCGATTCGTTTCCGGCAAATCCCGCAATGCGCGATACTGACAGCATCCATGCCGTATCGCAGGCCTTCGATGCACGCAGCTCATATGTCGTGCCCCAGACTCCCGGCTGCCCTTACCTGTACAACGTCTCCTTTGTGGGCTCCCTTTACACCGAATCTCACAATTTTTATGACCGCATGGAAAATCTGTCCCCATACGCGAAGGGATATCTGGAAGGCTTGATGAACGCCCAAATGAATGTGCAAGGCTGCAACTTTATCCAGGAATCATTATCTCCTATTATGGAAGAGTTGTATCGGGCGCTTCCCATGAATCCAAACCCGGACGGCGTGGAAACGAGGGAGTACCTTTATGCCCAATACGTCGTCAACCGTAAGCTCACGGGACTGGAGCGGCTGCGCCTGCTGACCGCCATTGCCAAGCGGCACACGCTGGATCTGTTTACCTTAGACCCCGCCTTTTCCCTGCCGAATCTGTGCAATCACGGAACTGTGGACTACTATTCAGAGATGCCTCTGGTCTTCAAACAGAGCCGGATCAATCTCAATATTTCCCTGCGCAGTATCAAGAGCGGCGTACCGCTCCGTGCCTTTGACATCATGGGCGCAGGTGGTTTTCTGCTCAGCAATTATCAGGAAGATTTTTTTGAAAACTTTACCCCTGGGGTAGACTTTGAATATTACGAGAGTGAACAGGATTTATTGCAGAAGATAGATTACTACCTGACTCACGAGGAGGAAAGAATGGCGATCGCAAAAAACGGTCACGACAAGGTGGCTGCTGCCCATACTTATCGCGACCGCGTGCGGGAGATGCTGGCTGACATATAGAGCCACCGCTTTCCCCCCAGATGCTCTGCCGATCGGGCACGCCTGATTTCAGTCCTGCCATTTGCTGTGACCATTCCTTTATGCTATAATTGTACTGTCTCAACAACATTTACATGAATGAACCAACCGACAGAAGGAGTTTTCCATGCATCCCATATCTGTATGCATTATTGCCAAAAATGAAGAAGCGCGGATCGAGCAATGCCTTCAGTCAATCAAGCCCTTCGGTTTTGAAATTGTAGTTGTGGATACGGGCTCCACGGACAGGACGAAGGAAATTGCCGCCGGATATGCGGATAAAGTGCTCGATTTTGCATGGTGCGATGACTTCTCCGCCGCCAGAAATTTTTCCCTGCGGGAAGCCTCCAACAACTGGATTTTCATGATCGACTGCGACGAGACCGTGAAGGAAATCGACGTGGAAGAGCTGAATTATTTTCGCAAGCACCTCTCTGACAGCGTAGGAAGCGTCTCCCGGGAGAATCTGGTGACGGAAAACGGCGTTCTGACGTTGAATAACACCGATTACACAGAGCGTTTTTTCAACAAAAAGCTCTATCGTTATACAGGAATGATCCATGAGCAGCTCACACCCATCAGAGGAAATGAGATTCCCGCGCTCCTGCTTCACACGACTCTGCTCCACACCGGCTACGACATGACCCCCGAAGAGCGGGAGGCCAAATACCGGCGCAATTTCACCCTGCTTGAAAAGCAGGCGGAAGCGGATCCTGAAAATCCCTATCTCTACTACCAGCTCGGGAAAACCTGTGAGATTCTGGAAGACTTTGCCCGCGCTTGCACTTACTATGACAAGGGCCTGGAATTCGACTTGGATCCCGAACTCGCTTACGTACAGGCCATGGTGGTCTCCTACGGCAATGCGCTGCTGCGCACAGGACAGACCGAGACGGCCCTCGGCTTTGAAAGCATTTATGATGAGTTTTCCTCCGTCACGGACTTCGTCTACCTGATGGGTAACATCTACAAAGACAACGGCATGTTTGAGCAGGCTCTGGAGCAGTACCAAAAAGCCCTGCAGATGCCTGACGGCAGGCAGAACGGCGCAAACTCCTTTCTGCCGCTCTACCAGTGCGGAGAAATCTTTGAACGGCTCGGGGATGCAGAGACGGCCCGCGCGCTCTATGCGCAGTGCGGCGATTTCGCCCCGGCGGTACAGAAGCGAGGACAATGCGTATGATTCCGATTTCCGTTTGTATCATCGGCAAAAACGAAGAACAGCATATCGAGAACTGTCTGGCTCCCCTGACGCCCTTTCCCTTCGAAATTGTGTATGTGGATACAGGCTCCACCGACCGCACGAAGGAGCTCGCCGCGAAACACGGCGCCAGCATATATGACTTTGCGTGGGTTGATGATTTTTCCGCCGCCAGAAACTTCGCGCTGGAAAAAGCCTCGCATGAATACGTGCTCTTTATAGACTGCGACGAATATCTTTCCTCACTGGATACGGACGCTCTGCACCGAGCTGTCCAAGCCTGCCCGGCGGGCGTCGGACTGCTTCTTCGAAACAACTACTTTGAGGCCAACGGCACGCCGACAAACTACCCGGACCGGGTGGAGCGGCTCTTTTCTAAGAAACAGTTTCATTACAAGGGCATCATCCATGAGCAGGTGGTAACGCGAGGAGGAGACAGTCCTCTCTACGAGCGGTACGAGATTCCGCTGACGGTGGAGCACGCGGGTTACAACGGCGGCATGGACGCCATGCGCCAAAAAGCGGAACGCAACAACAGGCTGCTTTTTCGGGAACTCGAAAAAAATCCCACGGATCCCTACCTCTATTTTCAGGTGGGGCAGTCCTACAACGGCATCCGCGATTATGAAAACGCTTATATTTACTATAAGAAATCCTTTGCGCTCCCCTTACATTACGCGGAGCTCTGGGTGCAGATCATGGCTACCGCATACATCAACGCCATGAACCATACCGGCCGCTCCGAAGAGGCGCAGACCTTTTTTGAGCCGCTCTATCCATACTTTGCCGGGGACGCCAATTTTTATTGCAGCATGGGAAATATCTATCTGAATCTCAACCCGCCCCAGCCCCTCAAGGCAATGGCGGAATACGTCAAGGCATTGCAATGCCCCGACGCAAGGGAGGAGGGTGCCAACAGTTTTATTCCCTACTACAATATCGGGCTGGTAAACGAAATGCTCGGCAGCCGGGACTCGGCTCTCACTTTCTACCAAAAAGCGGCTGACTTAGGGTTTGCACCCGCCGTAGAGCGGCTCTCCGTTTTAGGCGGCTCCTGACAATATTGTCTGTCTTGACTTCCCTTCCGCTATGGCACAACCGGCGGACCATAAAACGTTCTGATACCGCGAATGCCACTATAGTTTACATAATTCTATTAGAAATATGCAGAAACGAGGAGCAATCACATGATTCCCATATCCGCCTGTATCATCACGAAAAATGAAGCGGAAAACCTGAAAAAATGCCTGGAAGCCCTGCAACGGTATCCCTTTGAACTCGTTGTGGTTGACACCGGCTCCGAAGATAACTCCCGAGAGGTCGCCGCCGCATATACGGACAAGGTGTATACCTTTGATTGGGTGGACGATTTCTCCGCTGCCAGAAATTTCGCCGCGTCGCGTGCCTCCCACAACATCATATTTCCCGTAGACACCGACGAATTTATCACAAAGCTGGATTGGAACGAACTGCAGACGCAGCTCCTTGAAAACCCGAAATCCGTCGGCAGCGTCAAACGTATGGATTATTTTGAGACGGACGGCGAAAAACACTGTCAGCTCTGCGTCATAGACCGCATTTACAATCGCAGATATTACCGCTATACCATGCCAATCCATGAGACGCTCGCGCCCTTGACAAAGGCGCCCTATCTCTCCTACGCCTCCTCCATTGAGATCGACCATGTCGGCTATCTCGGCTCCGGGGATGCGCTGCGGGAAAAGGCGATGCGCGATATGAAACTGCTCTTGAAGGAGCTGGAGCGTGATCCCAGGAATCCCTATCACTGCTTTCAAGTTGCGCAAAGCTACATGCTGATGCGCGATTCCGAAAACGCGCTTCTCTATTTTCAGAAAGCGCTGGAACGCAGTCCCGATCCAATGGCGGATTACACCCACATCCTCCTCTATAACTACGGGCATCTTCTTCTGGAGCAGGGGCGCACGGAGGCGGCCGCCTTTTTACTTGACTACCATGCGTACTATCGGGATAATATGGACTATCTCTGCCTCACCGGCCTGTTGTATCTCCACCAAAACCAGCCCCTGAAAGCGCTTACGGAATTTGTAAATGCGCTGGCAGCCCCGGGCGGCGATCTGGCTGACCGCCGGGAACCGTCTTACTATATCGGCTATATTTACGAACTTTTCGGGAAACCGGATATTGCCAAAACCCATTACCGAAACTGCGGAGAAGACTACACCCCCGCAAAGGAGGCGCTGGCAAGATTATCACAAACACACTAGAAGGAGCGCGAAATGATTCCCCTTTCTGTCTGTATGATAGGTAAAAATGAAGAAAAAAATATTGAGAAATGTCTGTCCGCCCTTATGCCATACGGCTTTGAAATCATCTATGTGGATACTGGCTCCACAGACCGAACGAAGGAGCTAGCCGCGAAACACGGTGCCGACATATACGATTTTGAATGGATTGACGATTTCTCCGCCGCCAGGAATTTCTCCTTGGAAAAAGCCACGCACGATCACGTGCTGATTCTGGACTGCGACGAATTTCTGACGAAACTGGATATGGAAGGTGTCTGCGCCGCCATCGAAGCGCATCCGCTCGGCGTCGGGCAGATCTGCCGCCACAGCTATACCGGCAGCGAAATCGGCGGCAACGCCTCCACGGAAGAAATTGACCGGGTGTTTAACAGACGTAAGTATCACTATATTTACAAAATTCACGAACAGGTGGCCGATCGGGAAAGCGGCTCCACGGATTACGAGCGCTATCCCGTTCCCGTGACAGCGGATCACGTGGGCTATGTGGGATCCGCGGAGGAGAAACAGCGCAAAGCAAAGCGGAACAACGAACTTCTGTTTCAGGAGATCAAGCGAAATCCCGAGGAGCCTTACTTCTATTTTCAGGTAGGGCAGTCCTACAATCTGATAGACGACTATGAGAACGCCTACGTCTATTACAAAAAGGCCTTTTCCCTGCCCCTGAACTTGGAGAATGTCTGGGTTCACGTGATGGCAAACAATTTCATTGCCGCCTGTATCCAGACGAGCCGGGAGCCGGAGGCGCTTGCCCTCTATCTCCCTGTCTACGACGACTACGCTATGGACGCAAACTTCCTGTGCAGTATAGGCAGCCTCTATCTGAATCTGACGCCTCCCCAGCCGCTTAAGGCCATGATGGAGTTTGTAAAGGTTCTGCAGGCGCCCGTTTCCCTGGAAGGCGCGGACTTAAGCAGCGCCGCGCTTTTCGGCATGGGCTATGCCAATGAGCTTCTGGGCAATTTTGCCGCGGCCCAAAATTTTTATGAAAAATCAGCCGCCAAAAACTATGCCGCCGCCATACAAAAACTGGCCACCGATACCGAAAGGAGTATCTGATGATTCCGATTTCCGTCTGTATCATAGGTAAAAACGAAGAAAAAAATATAGAAAGATGTCTGGCACCCCTCCGGGAACAGGATTTTGAAATTGTCTATGTGGACACGGGCTCCACGGATCGCACAAAGGAGCTTGCGGCAAAATACACGGACAATATCTACGAGTTTGAATGGATCAGCGACTTTTCCGCCGCCAGAAACTACGCGATCAAAAAGGCATCCCACAACTATATTTTAATCATAGATTGTGATGAGTTTCTGACAGACATCGACCGGGAAGCGCTGGAACAGGCCATATCCGATCACCCGAAGGGCGTCGGCCAGATCCTGCTCAACAACCGCTGCGAATCAGGCGGCGCGCAGGTTATCATTCCGAACCGTCTGGAACGGCTGTTTCACAGACAGTATTACCACTACGAAAACGCCATACACGAACAGATCTGCGATGTCAGGACAGGCAGTACCTACTATGCGCGTTACGAGGCGCCCATAGCCGTAGACCACATCGGCTATGCAGGCACCGCGGAGGAACGCAGAAAGAAGACGGAGCGCAACAACGAGCTTCTCTTTCATGAAATTGAGGCTCACCCCGACGACCCCTACAACTATTTCCAGGCAGCCCAGTCCTTCAATCTGATCGAGGATTATGAAAATGCCTATACCTATTATAAAACGGCTTTTTCACTGGGACCGGATACTGCAAATCCCTGGGTTTATGTCATGGCGAGCAACCTTATAAATGTCTGCGTACAGCTCGGCAGAGGTGAGGAGGCGCTTGCCCTCTATCTCCCCGTCTACGACTCTTACGCCGCCAATCCGTCCTTTCTAAGCAGCATGGGCAGTCTCTATCTTGACCTGGAGCCGCCCCGGCCCTTAAAAGCCATAGTGGAGTTTGTAAAAGTCTTACAGAGCCCCGTCTCCCCTGACGGGATGGACTACAGCGCGGTGGCGCTCTACGGCATGGGCTACTCCAACGAGCTCTTGGGCAATGCCCCCGCCGCCCTCAGTTTTTATCAGAAATCGGCGGAGAAAAACTACCCCCTGGCGCTGCAAAAGCTGTCGGAACTGCAAGGACAGTCAGAGACGCGCACGATACCGGTTTCCGTATGTATCATCACAAAAAACGAGGCTTCCCGCCTGCAGGAATGTCTCGAAGCATTAAAACCATATCCTTTTGAGATCGTTGTCGTTGACACCGGCTCCGAGGACAACTCCATCGAAACGGCAAAGCGATACACGACGCATGTGCATGAATTTGCCTGGTGCGACGACTTTTCCGCCGCCAGAAACTTCGCCGCGGGATGCGCCTCCCACGACCTGATTTTTCCCATAGATACCGACGAAATTCTCACTTCCTTTGACTGGAACGGGCTGCAGCAGGCATTGCAGACACATTCCGGAGACGTAGGCCATGTGAAGCGACTGGACTATTATGAGACGAAGGACGGCGTGCAATGCTACGAAGTGATGATCGAGCGCATCTATGACCGCAGATACTACGAATACCGCGGAACCGTGCACGAGGCTCTCGTCCCCATCACGGATGCTCCCTACGCCTCCTACGATACCTCGATCGTCATAGACCATGCGGGCTATCTGGGCAATGCAGAACAATTGCGGGAAAAGGCGGAACGGAATCTCGCCTTATTGGAAAAAGCGCTGGCGACCGATCCCGATAATCCTTACATCCATTTTCAGATTGGCCAGAGCTATCTGTTGATGCGCTGCCACGAGCGTGCCTGCGAGTATTTTCAAGCGGCCGTGGAGCTGAACCCGCCGCCGGAGGCTGACTATACGCGCATGTTGATCAACAATTACGGAAACACCCTGATCGACTTGGACAGGCCAACGGAAGCCATCAGGCTTCTCTCCTATTACGAGCACTACGACAACTGCATGGATTATCTATGTATGATCGGTTTAAGCTATATGTTTATCGGTGAGCCCCTGCGGGCTCTGCCGGAATTTGTCAAGGCGCTGACGGCATCGGTCAGAGATTCCATCGATCCCGCGAGTCCCTCCTACTATGTCGGTTATCTCTACGAGTTCTTCGGAAAAACGGATATCGCCAGGACCCACTACCAAAACTGCGGCGACTATGCCCCCGCGGTGGAGGCGCTGAAACGACTGGACAGTACATAAGCAGAGATTCGAAATGCTTCGCATTTCTCATTCGCGTTGCTCGTCGTAAGCCTCCCGAAGCATGCTCTTATGCAAGCATGGCGCCTGCTTCGGGAGACTTCCTACTCTGCTTATGCGTGCAAAAAAGACCCCATCCTTTCGGATGAGGTCTTTTGATCGTCACTGTGTAATTCCCATTTACAGCTAATCTGATTAGCCAAGTAAGGACAGTGCCAGCTGATTGCTCTGGTTTGCCTGAGACAGCATAGACGTACCAGCCTGCTGTAAGATATTGTTGTTGGAGTACTGAACCATCTCCGTAGCAATATCCGTATCGCGGATAGCAGCTTCTGCGGACTGGGTGTTCTCTACGATGTTGTCCAGGTTGCTGATCGTGTGCTCCAGTCTGTTCTGGATTGCACCGAGATCAGATCTCTGCTGAGATACTAAGGAGATCGCGCCCTTGATGAATGCATTCAGGGAGTTGAAATCCTGAGCCGTAGCAACAGTCTTATCGGAACCTGTGCCGCCTGCCTGCAAGGACATGAAGCTGGTAACAAGCTTCAGAGCCACTGCACTGGTCATAGAGGTCTTGTTGTACTTGCCGTTAGCGCCTACAGCAGAGAATGTGGTCGTGCCCTTGGTATCAGCCGCACCGATCATAACCTTCTGAGAACCTACGGTTGTAGCCGTGTAAGTGGTAGATACATACTTAACATCCGTATTCTTGGTAAGGTTGTTGTAGGTAACCTTGGTGTACAGCTTGGTGTCGATATTACGAGCCAGACCGTTCATGCTCATGTTGTTGATGCTGATATCGATGTGCTGACCAGCCTCTGCGCCAACCTGAAGGCCCTTCATGAAGGAACCGTCTAACAGGTTCATCTCGTTGAAGGTGGTTGTGCTCTGTACACGGTCAACTTCGCTCATCAGCTGTCTGATCTCAGCCTGGATGGAAGCACGATCGGTTGTGGTCAGGGTTCCGTTCTCACCCTTAACAGCCAGCTCGTTCATTCTCTGGAGCATATCCTCAACTTCGTTGAGTGCGCCCTCAGCGGTCTGTACTACGCTGATACCATCCTGCGCGTTAGCGGAAGCCTGTGTAAGACCTCTTACCTGTCTGCGCATCTTCTCGGAAATGGAGAGCCCTGCTGCGTCATCTGCTGCACGGTTGATCTTGTAACCGGAAGACAGCTTCTCTGTGGACTTAGCCTGAGAAGAAGTGGTGAGACCTAACATTCTGTTAGAGTTCATAGCTGTAATGTTGTGTTTTACGATCATGGTATATTCCTCCTTGAATTTATTGCGGCATCCTTGCCGCCTGTTTTGTTTTGTGGTTCCGCTTCCGTCCCGTCCGCTGACATCCGCTTCCCCACCGGCTTCAAGTAAGTATTTTTACTTTACTTGTATTATATATCGGTGGGAATCCGATATACTTTAGTCCCGAAGAAAAATTTTTTTAAAAATTTTTCTTCGGGACTTTTCTACTTCTTACTGTCATAAAATTGTGGAGCTACATAGTTTAAGCTGTTCATATGATTATAGTAGTTTTTGCTTGCCTTCATCTGGGAGGAAGCGCTGCCGATCTGCTGCCTGTTCTTCTTAAACTGCTGCTCCGCCTGTATTTTGTTCCGCATTCTCGCAGCGTTTATGCTCACGATCTTCTCCGTGATTACGGCAATCAGCTCCTGCATCCGCTTAATTTCCACACGGTAAGCCTGCTTGTTCTCCATCAGCTCTTCCCGAATCCGGTCATATACCGACTCAAACCCCTCATCCAGAAGCTCCAGCTTCTCCGCCAGCTCTCCCATTCTGTCTGAGGAGACATCCAGAGCTTCCATATCCAGCTGTTCCTGCTTAAACAAACGCTCCTGCGCCTCGTTTTCCTTCATGATCTCGTCGAGAATCCGGCTCTTCTTCTCCAGACTCTCCACCAGAACCTGCGCGCTGCTCAGACTCATGCCGCCACCTCTCTACCCATGCTGGTTACTGCGCTTCATTACTTCCTTCCACGTATCGCGGACGCTCCGCAGATGCATATTCACTTCCTCCAGAATCGCCGTATCCTTTTTCATATTCGCCTGAAAAAGCCTCTGCAAAAGATAGACATAGATTCTGTCAAAGTCCTCCGCCACCGGATACTTATGATCCAGCGTATTGCGAAACTCTTCAATAATACGCTGCGTCTTTTTGATATGATTGTGCGCTTTCTCAATCTCGCCGTGCTCGATCGCCACAATAGCGATATTGACAAATTTGATTGCGCCCTCATAGAGCATCAGCGTCACTTCCGCCGGGGAAGCCGTCATAATCTTATTCTGTGTATATTCCGCAAAAGGATTGCGTGCCGGCATAGCCATTCTCCTCCTTGATCCAACCTGCCATTTTTCTTAAACGGATCAGCCGCCGAACAGACTGGAGAGTGAATTGTTCTTGGACTCCAGCTTCGCCAGCGCCGTCTCCATAGCGGAAAACTTCGCATACCACTTATCCATATAGCCGTTCAGCTTCTCTTCCTGTGCCTTGATCTTCTTCGTGTACTCGTCGTACTCTTCCTTCATCTTTTTGTCGTTGTAGACAGTGAGGGCGCTGCTGAACTTCGTAGCCGACATCTGCTTCGCCAGCTCGTCATGCATATTGTTGGTCAGCCCTACGAAGAAATCCATCACCGCGTCGGGGTCCGTAGCGATCATCGTGCGCAGATCGGGATGCCCCGCCTCGGGCTCCCAACTGAGCGGATCATCCTTATTCCCAAGGATATGGTAAGCGTTTCTCTCATTATCCTTCGCCTTATAATAGCTGAGCGTCTCGATACCGAAGTCCGCCAGATACATGTTCGTGCCGTTTACATTGACACCCTTGAGCATAACGTTTCTCATAGCCATAGACACGGTATTCAGCGTGCTGTCCCTGCGCAGAAGGGAATCCTTGATCTTCTTCTCCCACTCCTCTATCTCGGAATCCGACAGCGCGTCTTTCTCCTCGGAGGTAAGCGGCTCGTAATCCTTCGCCGAATCCGCGTTATACAGCGCGTCCATCTCGTTGACCAGCTCATTATAGCTGTTGAAGAAATCCTTGATCATGTCATAGACGCCATCGGTATCGGTCGTCGTGGACAGGGTGATGTCTTTGTCCGGATTCTGCTCCATAGCCGTGATGGTCATGCCGTTTACGGTCAGCGTGTTGTTGTAGGAAGAATAATCCACACCGTTTAAGAGGAACTGCGCATCGACACCCTGAATCTTATGGGCTGTCTTTCCGTTTGTATAACCGGCGACATTCGTCAGGAATTTGTCCGCCGCGTCGATCTTCTTCTCCACCTCGGCCGTCACATCGTCAATAAGATCCTGGGTTCCGCTCACCTTGATGTGATCGGGATCACTGTCATCAACGGTGAAATACTGTTTGTTGTCCTGTATCTTCTTCTCGTCCTCTTCCTTCATCTTAAGGTTGCCGGCGATAGCATTTACATAGTCGTAACAATCCTGGGCCTTCTTGATTTCCGCCTCCTGATCCTTGATCTCCGCAACCTTCGCGTCAATTGCGGTCTGGTCAGGGGTCGGCGCTTTCTGCAGCTCGATCAGCTCTTTGGTCAGCTCCTCCAGCTTGTGCGTCATGCCGCCATAACGCTCTTTCACATACACCGGATTGCCGTCATCGTCAACCTTCGGATTACCGTCCGCATCCTTCTCCTGCTCATACACGGGCGTTGTGCCGTCCGCCTCAAACTTCGGCGTGCCGTCGTCGTTCGTCGCCTGCTTATTCCGCTCTTCGCCGTAAATCCTCTTATAGAGGTCTTCCTGCAGCTTCGCATAGTCGCCGTTGTAGGGTGCCTTTGTGACATCGCCGTACTCCGCAAAGCCATCCAGCTTTTTCAACTGCTCCTCGTTGTACTTGTTTCCGGCTTCCAGCGCCTTGATAAAGTTTTCCAGCTCGTCATTTTCCTGCTTGTACGCCGCCGCACGCGCCGCTACCTGATCATCGATTTCCTTCTGCTTCGCCGTCCCATCCGTCTTGTAGCCCTGCCACTTCAGGTAGTCCTGATACTCCGGACTCGGATTGCTCGCGTCGTACTCCGTCAAAAGCCCTAATGCGCCCAGCGCCTTGAAGCCGTTCTCGTCGTTTGCGGAGAGGAAGAAATTCGCGTTCTTACCGGTATCCGTAGAACTCATATAGATACGCTGGTTACCCTCGTCAAAGTTCGCGTTCAGACCGGTCTCCTTGATCTTCGCCACAAACTCGTCGATCGTCATATCCTTCGACACTTCGATCTTCACTTCCTGCCCCAGAGCGCCGTTTACGCTGATGCTGCCCTTCTCCTCGGTAAAGCCGAGTTTCTCAAGGGTAGCCCCGCCCCGGAAGCGCACGCCCTGATCCGTCTCCAGACTTGCGCTGGTCAGGTAAGCCTGCTTCGCAAGCTGCAGCACCCGCAGCGTATGCACGCCGTCCACAGTGCTCTCGCCGCTCACCACCTTGACGGCATTCGGATCCGATACCGTCGTCTTTTTCTTTTTATAAGACCCCTGCAGGCGCATATCGTCAAGCTTCTGGTAGAAGCTGTAAATCTTTGTGTTCAGCGCCTTCCACGCGTCCTGTTTCCAGGAATGCTTGGTCTGCGCCTTCACCAGCTTCGTCTTTTTCATGCTCTGCGCCGAAGCAAGCTCGTTGATAATACTCTCGGTATCGAGTCCCGAGTACATACCTGTGATTCTGATAGCCATTGTCGTCTCCTCCTAACTGTCTATCTCTTTTCATCCACAAGGATGCCGGCCATCTCCCAGATTCTGGCAATCATGTCCAGAGTCTTCTCCGGCGGGAATTCCTTGATTACCTCTTTTGTCTCCTTATCCATGATCTTGATCATGATTCGGTTTGTGTCCTCGTGAACGCCAAAAACAGCCTCTTCGTTGCTGTTATTGATCTTTCTGTTCATCTCCGCAATCGCTTTTTTAAGCTGCTCGGACTTTTGCTGCTGGGCCTGCTTGGTGTTCGCCTGCTTCGCATTCGTTGACTGCTGCTGGCTCCCCGCCTCCCCGCCGCTCTTGTCGTCCTCCGGCTGCGGCCTCGTCACGGACGCGGTCGTCTCATCTACATTGACCGTCTGCCCATCCTCCGGAACTTCCGTGTTCACCGGTGTCACTACCTGGGGTTTGGATGTCCCCTGTGCCTGGTAAGTCATGACACTGTTTAATGGTTCAATTGTTGCCATCGTCAATCACCTCCGTGTGATATTAGTAAAAAATTAATGGAATCGTCTCATGATAACGTCCGCCGCAGGCGTGCAGACAGACGCAATCTCTTGTAATCTATATCGGAAAAAACTGATAAATATTTAGTAGGAAAAGAAAAATTATTGAAAATGGTTTACAGCATATTTTGGAGGATTCCCGCCACTTGCTGCAGAACGCCCGCCTCTTTTGCCATCAGCAGCACCCGCTCCGTCACCCGATTAAACAGACCATAGCGCAAAAGCGCCGCCTTATGTAAGGCAATCATCCGGCATCTCGCCTGAAAATAGCCTCCCACCCGGGAGGACACACCCTCATTGTGCACATCCGAATCCACAAGCGCTTCATCCACATAGCCGATTTCATACGCCTCCGCAATCCGCAGGAAAAGCTCCCAGTCTTCCAGACAGGACAAACTCTCGTCAAACCCGCCGCACTTCTCTATACAGCTTCGGCGTACCACCGCCGTGGGCGCATCGATCACGTTGCCCTGCAGGAGCAGCTCATACAAATTTCCACGCAGCAGCCGTCTATCTATAGATGCGTCCGGAATCCGGACCGCGCTGCCGTCCTGCCGCGTCCCCTGCATGGCGCAGTAGACCAGACCTGTCTCCGGGCTTTCCTCAAAGACACGCATCTGCTTTTCCAGCTTATCCGCCCGCCAGGCGTCGTCACTGTCCTGAAACGCAATATATTCGTACCGTGCCTGCCGGATGCCTTCGTTCCTCGCCGCGGACACCCCTCGGTTACACGCCTGCCTGCAATAGCGCACGCGGCCGTCTGAGGCGGTATAAGCGGCAGTCCTTTCCTCCGTGTTGTCCGTGGAGCCGTCGTCAATAACCAGCAGTTCCCACGCCGGATATGTCTGACCAAGCACGCTCTCCAATGCCCGGCCGATACAGTGCGCGCGGTTGTATGTGGGCAATATGATGCTTACCTGTTTCATGATTCATCCTCTCTTGCGGGCCAGGCTTCACTCGCCACCCTGCATTCCTTTTTCCAAAAAGCAATCCCGATTTTTCTGATCATCCTGCACCCGCTCTGCGAAAGCTCTGACGCATAGCCCTTTTCGTCGATCTGCTTAAGCGCTGACTCCGCCAGCGCGCCAAGTTCTCTGTCTACCGTTTCCGTATCGCCTTCTCCCTTTCTGCCAAGCGCCTTTATTTCAATCAGATATGCGTAACGTTTCTTACTCTTCGGGCGCAGTTGTATATCGTATCGACCGTTTCCTGCTTCCCTGTTTGACGTGACCGTGTAATACTGATTCAGCATGGCACTCATGCCAAGCAGTAATCCGTGATAAAACCCCTCCGCCGCCGCATCGTGATAGCTGATCGTCCCTTTCAGAAGCTTCTGCAGCTCCTCCTGCACTTTTTCATCTTCTCCCCGCAGGAGGGCACGAAGGACAGCCGTCGAAGAAGCCATCGGCACAATATCTTCCATCCTCGCCAGAATTTCCTTCTCATATACAATCGCGATTTCCCTGTCAGGAATCATGACATCACAGAGAGAATTGCCATCATGCAGCAGTTGTCCCTTCTTCACCGTCAAATATCCGGCCATAAGCAGAAAGCTGTACACACTCGCCGGATTTCGTTTCACATCAGGATAGACCACGGATGTGTCTATATACGCGCTGACGCTCTGTCCCGCAAGCAGCGCTCTCATCTCCTCCAGCATTTCCGATGAAGCGCCCTCGGTAATGTCGCCCAGAATTTCATTGCTCCCCGTAGACTGCCAGTATGTCTGTGGAAAGCAGTCGTTGTCCGCATAATTTAAAACGGACCATGGATTATAAATCTCCGTTCCGCCAAACAGATAGCCGTTATACCACTCTTTCACTTCTTTCATCCGGCGAAACTGCCCGCAGTCCCGCAAAAGCTGCTCCACTTCACCCGCGGTAAACCCGAAATACTGACTATACCTTTGATCCAGCACGGAATTGACAGACAGATTATTCAGGCCGCTGAAAATGCTCTCCTTCGCCACCCGCAGGATCCCCGTCATAAACGCTCTGCTCACACAGGGGTTATCCTTGAGTCCGCCGGACATAAAATTGCGCATAAATCCTATCACTTTATTGTAATACCCTTTCACATGTCCCTGCTGGATAGGCGTATCGTACTCGTCAATCAGTATGACCGGCGCCGCTTTATGATAATGGTACAGTATCTGCGAAAGACGTTTCAAGGTTCCCGCCCACAGGGAGTCCGAAAGCTCTTTGTTCAATACCTGCCTAAAATACTCTGCATCGCCGCCGCCGAGCTCGTCGCCCGACAAAATATACTCATGTCTTCGAAACTCCTGACAGATGGTATCCTGCAGATTATCTCTCGTCTCCTCCCATGTATCATATTTCACGTCCTTAAACGAAAAATAAACAACCGGATATCTGCCCTGCTCCTCTCTGTATCTCTCACCGCATTCCCATATGTTGGTGTTCTCAAAATAAACCGCATTATCCTCATCCGTTTTTTCAAAAAAAACGCGCAGCATGTCCATGTTCAATGTCTTGCCGAAGCGCCTCGGTCTGATAAAAAGAGTGACCGCCGTGGCATAATCAATGACCTCTTTGATCAGCAGGGTTTTATCCACATAATAATATTGTGAAACGGCAGTTTTATAGTCGGATATACCGATCGGAAAGGGCGGCAGTTTCTCCCGTATCTTCCCTGCATTCTCTGCCCTGCCGCCTGCGGCATCCGCAGGGATCAGCCAGCGGTTTCCCGATTTATGCGCACCCTCTATTTTTCCTGCCGCGCAGAGCGCATTTACCTGCCTTTTCGTAATTCCCATCTGTTCGGCTAACTGCACAGAGGTAATATATTCTTCCATGGTATTCCTCCACATCAAAGCGGTATTCTACTATTTATTATATCCAAAAACGGGAAGTTTACAAGCATATGCCTTCTAAACTTCCCGTTTTTCTCCTCCCGCTTCCCGTTTTTTTGACTGTACTTCCCACTTTTTTGATTGAACTTCCCACTTTTTTGATTAGGCTTCCCGCCTTTTTGATTAGGCTTCCCGTTTTTCGCCTCCCACTTCCCGCTTTACTTCCATCCCGTTTTCCAGTATACTGCTTTTATGCAACGTAACTGCTTTTTTCAGTTTACTTCACCTTGAAGGGAAACCATTTCCAATGGAGATTTTATTTTACCGCTACAACAGCATATGCGAGCCGGATATCCTGCAGGTTTTCACGGATTTCGGCATCACGGTCCACACGGAAGAGCTGGAAATGCACAACAAACAGGCGGCTCCCCGGGAGTGCGCGAAAAAAGTATCCGACTGGATTCTGAAACGCCCCCTCGCCTTTGTGTTCAGCATCAACTTCTTCCCGGCCGTCTCCTACACCTGCGAGAAGCTAAAGGTGCCCTATGTCTGCTGGAGCGTGGACTCCCCGGTGCCCGAGCTGTTCTCCAACGCCCTGAAAAACACGTACAACCGTGTTTTCTTATTTGACAAAGCGCAGTACGACTTCTTTTCTCCCGTCAACCCGGCCTGCATTCACTATCTGCCTCTGGCCGCCAACGTGAAGCGCTGGGAAAAGATCGTGCTTGCCATGACGGAGGAAGATTATGCCGCTTACGGGGCGGATGTATCCTTCGTAGGTTCTCTGTATACGGAAAAATGCAGATATGACCGTCTGGCGCTTTCCCCGCACACCCGCGGCTTTGTGGACGGTCTGATGGAAGCCCAGCTCAAGGTCTTCGGCTGTAACTTCATCCCCGAGAGTTTGACGGAAGAAGTGATCCGTGAAATCGCGGAGGCCGATCCCGCCTTCTATCAAAGCGAGGATGTTTACGCGGACATGTCCCGCTATCTTGCAGCGCATCAATATATTGGCATGAAGCTTGCCGCCGTGGAGAGGGAGCGCACCTTAAACCGTCTCTCCGAGCGTTTTGACGTGACCCTCTACACCAGAAGCGACGCCTCGCGGCTGCCCAAAGTACACTGTAAAGGCGGCGTGAGCACCCTGACCGAAATGCCGAAGGTCTTTCAGGCGGGCAAAATCAACTTAAACATCACTATGCGACCCATCGAGACGGGCCTCTCCCTGCGCGTCTGGGACATCCTCGGCTGCGGCGGTTTCCTCCTCACCAACTATCAGGCGGAAATCCCCGACTATTTCGAGATCGGCCGCGATCTCGAAACCTATGAATCCATGGAAGAACTGGAAGAGAAAGTCCGTTATTACCTCTCCCACGACGAAGAGCGGGTCGAAATTGCTATAAACGGATACGAGAAAGTGGCAAAATATCACACGTACGAGACAAGACTTGTGCAGATGATAAAGATACTTACCGATACTATGAAAATCGAGTAGGGCAGAGCTATCTTCCCCTACTCGTCACACGGCCTCATGCTGTGAAACAGCAAACTTCCCTATGCGGGCCTGTGCATAAAAGAGCGCCACAAAAGGGGGCATACATGAGATCCTGTCATGTATGCCCCCCCCCCCTTTTAATTATCACCTACGTTATCCAAGCAGATTCTTCAACGCCTCCATGCCGTCCACATCCCCGGCCTCCTTGTTCGCGTTCTGAATCTGTACATAAACTTCCTTCCGATACACAGGCACTTCCCTCGGTGCGCTAATGCCAAGCTTTACCTGTTCTCCCTTGATCTCAAGTACCGTGATCTCCACATTGTTGTTGATCACAAGCGCCTCATTCTTCTTTCTGGATAAAGCTAACATTTACTCACCTGCCTTCTGTCTGTTTTTCTGTAAGATGTCATAGATGGGATATTTCACCTGATACTCATCCCCCTCCACGATCACCTGTACCGCCAGTCTCTGAGCCGCGTTGATTACGATAGGCCCCTTCAGGTTCACCGTCATCTTCTCTACATTGCCCTTCGGCACCGTCACCGTCACCATCACCAGCAGTTCATCCGGCTGCAGCTCTCCGATATTTTTCAGCAGCTCGTCGTCCACCTCCGGGTTGTAGTCCGGCCGCACAATCAAGGGATCCATCACCGGCATCGCAAACGCAGGCTCCTGCAGGGACTGCATCCAGTGAATCGCATCCGTGCCCTTCTCCTCGTCATGGATCAGCGCAAAGTCCTGCAGGTCCGGGAACCCGATGATTCCGCCGGGGAAATGTATGATTTTCTCATCATCAATTGTAATCTCACCAAATACCCTTGTCGTAATCTGCATACTCATTTTCCTTTCTACCGAAATATAGCCGGGCTAAATTCGCAAAACCGCGTCTTCGACGCTCTTCCAGATTGGTAACAGTTCAGCCTTCGGCTTCACTGTCACGTTTGATGCACACAAAATGCTCCAAAGTCGCATTTTGGCGCTTGCACAACTCGCAAAATCGCATAGAGAGCGATTTCTCTCGCGGAATAGCATAAGGCTGAACTGTTACCCACATTGAACATAGCTCAATCGGCTCATTGCTTATCAAATGTAATTCATCAGGTTTGTCTGCATGATCTTTCCTGTCGCCATGAGCGCCGCGTTGTAGGTCAGCTCGGAAGCGGTCAGCTCCACGGCTACCTCGGTGATATCAATGCCCTCGTTGTCCTGCTGCAGCTCCTTAAAAGTCATCTTCTGGTTCGTCAGTCTGGTAGCAATCAACTCCAGACGGGCTCCTCTCGTGGCGTTGTCCGTCATAGCCACTCTGGAATCATCCCCGTATTTCTGATACTTTGTAATCTGGTTCTCAAACTTGGTGTGAATGTTGTCACGGATGTACACCCAGGCTTTGTCCGCGCCTTTTATGCGCTGCTCCAGATCCTTATACTGCGCGCTGCCCTCCGGATAATCCTTCTGCTTGGTTTTCAGATTCGTTCTCAGCGTCTCAATATCCTCAAGCTGCTTGAGATAATACTGGAAGTCGTCCATGTCACGCTGCACGTCGTGGGTAAAAATCTCATCCGCCTTGGTATTCACCTGAATCTGCTGGTTGTAGCCCACATCATAGTAGATATCCTGATTCCTGCCCTCATCGCGCTGGGAATTATACCATGTCTTTCTCGGCTCCGCCACATGAGGATTGCCGCCGGGTGCCGCCAGATCTTTACTTTCAATACATTTGAAATAATGTACCGGGTTGATATCGCCAGTCTTCCAGTTTGACTTGTCATAATTCACCTGGAAGGTCTTATCATTCGTAAATGCGCTCTCGCTGAAATTCGCTTTATAAAAATCCTCCGAGAATACCAATTCACCGCTGGTAGGAATATAAGCGATCCCCTTACAGTCGCCGTTAGCGATTGCCTTGTAGGCCTGCTCCTGATCCGAAAACTCCTGCACGTCAAGCGCCGTCTCCGCCGTCAACAATTCCGGAGGCAGGGTAATCGGAGGGGTCGCGGTAAGATCAGGCTCCAACAAATTACCGGTTGCCGCATCCACCGCACTCAGCACCTTCACATCCGCCGCGAAGTTCGTGCCCGCCGCAGTGCCGGCCGGCGCCGTGACCTCCAGCTTCACATTGTTATAAACCTTGCCCGATGCCGCATCCTTGTACTCGGGCAGCGTAATGGTCAGCTTCTGGGGATTCCCTGCCATATCTGTCTTGGTCAGTGAATCCAGGTCATTGTAGGAAATGCGGAAACTGTACACGGTCGAATTCTTAACGTTCTGCTCGTAGGAGTTCGTGGGTGTTATGCCTGGCGCCGTTGTCGGCCCTGTCGCCCCGCCGAGATTTTCGCTCAGCTTATCGAAATCCGTATAGTTAATTCTGCGGATATCCTGAAAACCGAATTTTTCGTCAATATTGTAGGCTACGGGATGTTCCTTCATCTCCTTCATATCTTCCTCCGTGAAGGTCACCGGAAGATCCGTCCTGTATCCGGAAAATACATAACGCCCCGCATAGTCCACATTCGCGCAGGAATAAAACTCCGCCGTGAGCTGCTTCATCTGCGTCAGGTAGATGCGCAGATCATCCGCGGTCTCAAATTTATCCGGCGCGGAAGTCGCCTGTTTGTAAAGGCTGTCAAGCACCTTATCCACCGTATTCATGGCGTCAGCCGTCACAGTCAGCCACTGATCCGCATCCTTCGCGTTCCTGTCGTTATACTGGGTAGCCGCCGTCACGTTGCTCCGCAGACGCAGCGCTCTGATCGCCACCACCGGATCGTCGGAGGGACGGACAATCTTGCTCTGGGTCGTCATCTGATTGGTGAGCTTATCCGTCAGTATCTTATTCTGGTTGAGATTATATGCGGAATTGTTCCGCATAATCTTGTTTGTCATTCTCATAGATTACAGCCCTCTTTCTTTTTCTCTTCATCCGCCGTATAGACCCATTTCGAAACAGTCTATTGTAAGCAAGCTTCCACAGTCTGATTCTCATGGCTCTGCATGGCTCAATGCTAGACGCCAGTCTGCAGAATCAGCCTGTCATACACTTCTGTCAGCACGTTGATCATCTTGGATGCCAGCGTGTACGCGTTCTCGTATTTCACCAGATTCATGGCTTCCTCATCCTCGTCAACACCGGAGATGGAAGTCCTCTGGTTGTCGATATTCGTCTCCAGACTGAAATAGGTCTTATAGAAGGTCTCCGCATTGCTGGTGTTCAAGGTCGCATCCGACAGCACACACTCCAGAAAACCGCCCGCGTCCCTGCCGCGGAAGCTGAACTGGTTCTTGTCGGTCAGCATGGAAATCACCGCCCATACCTGTTCGCACTGCTCCTTGCCCTCGACCTCATCCACGCCGTCGCCTTCCGGGGGTTTTGTGCCAACACCGGTATTTTTATCAATATCCTTTCTGGTACCCAGTAGATCGGGATTTTTCACCACTGCATCTAAAAGGGTGACATTGCCCGCCGTGATATTATAATAGCCGGTATTTTCCCCGTTTCTCGTGGAAGTGTCGAGTTCGCTCTGCCTGTACTGTCCGTCCTGTCTGGCGTAATCCGCGGTAAAGAGAATGTCCGCTTTCTTCGGCGGGTCCTCCGCCGTCAGACCTTCCTTGAAAATATCGTTTACCTTTTTCGTAAATTCGCGCACCCACTCGTTCATCTGTTTCATATAGTAGGGCACTCCCTGGTAATTGACTTCGCCGCCGATGGTAGCCTCCGTCCATGTCTTCGCCGCAGTCAGAGGCTGGTCGCTCTTTTTATTGTCAATGGTGAAGGTGTACTCTCCGTTGCCGTTATATTCCCAGCTCGTATAGTAGAAAAGCTGATTCCCGATATTGATGACGCCGCCTGTATCGGAAAGATTACACTTGGTCATATTCCGCAAGTGGTCTTCGGTCGTCTTGATGGTCGCCATCGAAAAACTCTTATAGTAAGACACGCTCGAAACTGCACCCTTAAAATATTCCCCGTTATTGCCGTCGCGCATCTCAATCAAGCCGCGGAGCTCTCCGCCCATAGATGCGTTGTAAAGGCTGAATTCTATGCCGTTGCTCCACATGACATCATAAAGACCGTCCACATCGGACTGGTTCACCTTCTCCTCATCCGTGCGCGCCACACAGATCAGCGTCTTGTAATCGTCCATATCCACCAGCGTCTGTCCGCCGGCAATTTTCACCATGTACCTGTGCGCCGCTGTCGGATTGCCCTCCTGATCCAGAATCGGCAGTTCCTGCGTCTGCACATCCACAAGCGCGGAAAGCTCGTCGAGCAGCAAATCTCTCTTGTCACGCAGTTCATTCGCCTTACTGCCCGTCATCTCGATAGTATTGATCTGTTTGTTCACCGTCGCAATATCCTGCGCGATGGAGTTAATCTGATCTACGCGAATCTTAATCTCATCGTTCACATCCGACTGGAGATCCCGAAGATCCCCGTACATGTTATTGAAATAATCCGTCAGCGCCTTCGCCGCGCCCAAAAACTCCGCCTTCACATCGGTGCTGCTGGCATTTTTCGTGATTTCCTGCAAGGTCACGCCGATCTGGTTAAAGAGCGTCTTAAAGCCCGTCTTGTTGTCGTCCTTCAGATACTCCTGAATCATATTGCAGTAATAGAGCTTCGCGTCATACTCGCCGAGCTTCGTCTCATTGTCCCAATATTTATGATCGTAGAAAAGATCCCGCACCCGCTCGATCGCCAGTGTCTCCACACCTGCGCCCGCGCAGCCGTATGTGGCAAAAACACGCAGCGCGTTAGCCGCCTCCGTCTTTACCTCCTGCCTGCTGTAGCCCGCCGTCTGCACATTACTGATATTGTTGCCCGTAGTGTTCAGCGCGGCATTGGCCGCCCGAAGCCCCGATGATGCGATTGTCAGTCCAAAAAATGTTGATCCCATAACTCATTCACCTCTCTGTTAACGTCCCAGTGTGGAAAGCAGATGATCCAACATCTCGTTGACTACGTTGATATATCTGCTGGATGCATTGTACGCGTTCTGGTACATAATCATATTGGTCAGCTCCTCGTCGGAGGATACGCCCACAATCTGTTCCCTTGCGTACTTCAAAGCATCTGTGGCTACATTTTGATTTTCCTGCACCGCCCGGAAAACCGATCCCGTATTTGCAATCTGCGCTACCAGATTCTTATAATAATCCTGAAAGCTGAGCGGCGTCTCCACATTGGGATTCAGCGTGTAGATCGTCTCCTCGAAAGCCTTCTTCAAAGCCTCCATCGTCTCGTTGTCCTCAGAGTGCTCGCCCAGGCGGAAGGTCAGAAGCGAAGGATTCTGCTTAAGCTCCTGATTAATCACGATGTTTCTCACCGACCACGCCATCGTTTCCCTCGTCTCTTCCGGCAGCATCCCATCCGGCGGCGTCGCCAGCTCAAAAAGCTGATAGGGATTGCCATTCTCATCCCGCAGGTAGGTAGAATCGGGATTGAGCTTCGTCGCTCTGTCCGCCGCGTCCGCAAGAACCGAATTGATCTTTGTCGTGATAATGTTTACCAGCCTGTCAAATTCCGCCTGTACATTCATCACGATGGAATCCTTGACATGTGTATTGTACCAGTTTTCCTCATACTCCCCATCCGGGTTGATGTCTTCCAGTTCATTGTGGGTGGCTCTGTGGTCGCCCCGCGCCAGCAGGGTTCCCTTCAGGGAGCCGATATCCGTGTTGAACTGCGAGGATATCTCTTTCGTCAGGTCAAAAACCTCTGCTCCTTCTATGTTCTCCTTGGAAACGATAGGGTTCCCGTCCTTGTCAAACTTGTCATATTTGGCAAGTATTTTCCAGTAGGGCGTGTAAAACCCGGTGGTCGGATCCTGATAGAGACACACCTCGTTGACCAGGCTGCCCTTCACCAGATCCACCTGCTCAAACCGGACGCTCACATAGCCCGTCATATCCTCAGAATAGGTGATGTTGCCGATCTTTCCCAGCTCATCCAGCAGGTAGTTTCTGCGGTCACGCAGATCATTCGCGTGCTCCGGTCCGCCCTCAACTCTCATAATCGCCCGGTTCAGAGCTTCAATCTCCTGCGCGTAGCTGTTGATTTTATCGACGTCCGTCTTGACCGTCTTATTCATATTATCCTGATATTCGCAAAGGCTGTTGTATACCTTCTGCGCCTTCGTGATAAACTCATATGCCTTCGTCACGAAAAAATTCTGGTTCACCGAAGTGGTCGGATCTTTCGCCAGCTCCTGTACCGCGGCCCAAAGTCCCTGCTCGCCGGAAAGCGCCTCGGAAAACTCGTGCCCCTCGTTGGATTCTCCCAGAATATACTCAATCTCCTCCAACGCCGCCGCCGAAACATCATAAAAACACTGCCGCCCCGACTCGCGGCGGTAGTTTCTGTCCAGCAAAAAGTCTCTTTCTTGTCTTGTCCGGATATAGTTGACACCAAGACCTGTCTGTATCCAGTTGCGCGTAGTATCCTTAGAGTGCGTGATATAATTCCGCGTACCCTGTGATACCTGCTGCCTGGTATACCCCTGGGTGTCCAAATTAGACATGTTGTGCGCCGTGGTATTCAGCGCATTATCTGATGTTCGTAATCCTGATACGCCTATATAAAGGCTTGACATTAATGACATATTCTACCGTCCTCAACAATTTTACTGCTTGGCGTCAAATGCCTTGTTGACCGTGCCGATCATATCACCGGTATTGCAGGCGCCCCTGTTATAATTTGCCGTCTCCGGCGCCTTATTCATGGACTGTAAAACCTGCATATTAAACTGCACCATCTCCAGTGCGCTCTCGATCAACGCCCTGTTCTGTTCGTTGACCCGCTTTACCGCCTGAACATTTCTGCGCAGTTCGTCAAATACCGATGCCAGTTCCGCCTGTTCCTGAGGCCTGGCCGCCAGCATCTTAATCAAATCTGCAATCTTCAGCTTCGTAACATCCTTGTTAAGTACGTTCGCAATATCATTAACAGCTTCATTTCTCTGGTTATCCAGATGGTTGATTCTGCTTACGATGATTTGCTCCTCATCCGTGATCTGGGCTAAAGCTTTTACATCGTCAGACACAATGGCAGGTGTTTTCTTTATGGACAGCTCTAACAGGTTCTTGTATTCCAGATTTTCTTTCTCCAAAACCTCGATCAAGGTTTCCATCAAGCTTGCCACATCAAACCCTTACCTTTCCCTAGTTACTAAAGACTCTCAATCTCCTCGTACCGCTTCATCAGCTTCTCTGCAAAGCTCTCGCTGCTCACATGATATGTGCCGTTCGCGATACCCGCCTTGATAGGAGCCGTCAGTTCGCTTCTGATATCCTCTGCCGCCGCGACCGCGTTCTTCGCAGTCTGAATATCTTTGCCGATACTGGAGATCTGAATCCGGTCAGAATTCGCATTTTTAGCTGCGTTCTGCGTCTTGGCCCTGCTCTTCGCGCCATAGACCTGCTGTACCTGTGTATAAGCCTCAATACGCATACGAATTTCCTCCTTCCTCCAGAGGTTTCTCCAAAAAAATTCACCTCATACAATCTCTTACACTATAAGTATCGGTTATTTTCTGTAAGACTTTAGAGGTGAATTTATTTTTCTGTACAAAGCAAAGGAAAAAGCGGCTCAATCCAAAACATTCGGATGAAACCGCTTTTCTTAGTGCCGGCGACCGGAATCGAACCGGTACGGGAGGTTAGTCCCGCAGGATTTTAAGTCGCAGGACGCCCGTATAGCCTCCTCCGAAAACCCGTATAAAGCCTATATTTTTCCACAATGATACGTTCTGATACTCCTAAAATCCTCACCCGTTGTTGTCGACGTTGTTGTCAAAACTACTGTCAAACACAGTCAACTCTATATTCAAAAAGTATCGCTAACACAAATGGAAAATGGAATTGCCCAACCAAATGCACATATCCATCAACTTTCCCCGACCTTATTCAAAGCTGCCACTATCGTCGTAAAAATCCCGATCAAAACAGCTTTCAACACCTCATTCATCCGTACCACCTTCTTTCTTAATAAATAATAAATATACAAGCGATCTGAATACCCGTTTTCATATATTAGACACACATCCCGATCTCATCCTCTGTCCCATCACAGAAATATGCCCCTCTATCCATGTCTCAATTTCCTTACAGACATCCATCATCACGCAACGATCCTTAACGCCTCCTCATCCCTGCTGTACGCATACACATGGTAGGATAACCGCTCTTCCACATCCACCTGTGTATCATTGACCACCCTCACCATATCTGCCAGCCGTTCATATTCTGATTCATCCCTCGGCGGCAGTACGACGGTTTCATGCACGGAACTGGGCAGTACAAGGAATCCGTCCCCGATCTTGTCCGCGATCATCCGCAGAATTTTCTTATCAAGAATCTCCGCTGCCCCAAAACATTTTCGGCGGTTTGTCAATATATACATTCTTGTATCCCGTGGAACATTACCAGATACAGATGGAAATGTGATATCCGGCTCCATGTGCTTTATAATGGTTTCAACAGCGGCAAACTCAGCTTCCCCGTCAGCGCGCATATTCATCATTGCTGTCCGATAAAGATTCTCCTCTTCCTGTCCCCACATTTCCATATGCCCGTTATAGATAAGGATCGTCCCGATGTCCTTTTGTGCATGGTCTCTGGCAACGGCATAATAGACCACCGCCAGATCCATAAAGTTCCTGTGCGGAATCCTCCCAAGCAGTTCCTTATTCTGTTCCGCATTAATGAGCTTCGCGTAAACATTTCCCCAGACAGTTTCCCATTTTTTAAAACCTGCTATGTCAAAATCCAGCGTTTCCCCATCATTTTTCACAATGAGTCTGTAAGCCTCATCCCGTCGGTTTCATAGTCCCGGTAAAACGCATCCAGATACACACAGGGTCCGATATCTGCTTCTCCTTTCACCACCGTGATCCCGGTCAGCTTTACATTATTATTTTTCGTCACCATCTGTTTTTTGATCTGAAATGCGCCGCCCACCTTCGCGTGGATTACTTCTAAAACATGCTCTGTAAATTTCTCAAAACCCATCATTTTTCTTCACCTTCCCTTCTACATTCCATCTGTCCATTCTTTTCTCCGATTCTTCCGTCTTATGCCGCCTCCGTTGATTTTGTCCGTTTCAGCGCCGACATCACCCTGCCGTAGAGTTCCGCGCTCATCGTCCCCGGCTCTCTGATCTGGTATCTGCTCTGCACGGTTTCCATCGTCACGCCCGTTCTGTCAAGTTCCGCCTGCAGGGAATCCATCTGCTCCTTGGAAACGGGTACGGGATCTTTCCGTGTCTTTCCCTCTGTGTCTTTCTTCACTTTCCCTGCCGTATTTTCCTGCGCTGGCTTTTGCGCCGATTCCGATTTGTTTCCAGTTCCCGAAGCGGCTTTCCCTTTGTGGGCAGCCGTAGTTCCCGCTCCCTTTTCTTTCAGTTCATACACAGGCTCTCCTCTTTCATTTACAATCACAAGGGCGCGGATCTCCCGGTCATCATTGTACTGGATCGAAGAAACCGAGAAACGGTCATTGCAGTAAAACCGTTTCACTTTATTCTGGTCTTCTTTGTACATGATCGAAGCCTTTCCCGCCGGTATCCAGATAAAGGGCGCGGTATAGAGTTCCCTTCCGATCCCCCAGTTGAAGCACGCCCGCTTGAAGCTGTCGGAAGCCTGCCCCTTCTCTTTCTCCGAATAGCTCATGGTTCCTACATCCTGCTTCGCCACCCATTCCCCAGTTTCCTTATCATGTATCTCCACCGTGCAGTAGAGGTTCCCTTCTATGCTCTGGTGGCTCCGCTTCCAGCCGAAAGGTCCGAAAGTCTCATCAAGGATGCGCTGGTCTACCCTCGCATCCTTATAGAGTAACAGGCTTAAACCGTTTTCCTTGATGACGGCTACCCTGCACTCAATCTCATCTGCTTTGAGCAGCCTAATCAGATTCTGTTCCATCTTTTTCCTCCTCCGCATACGGGTCTGCTTTTTTCGGAATCGCTTTCAGTCCGTAGCACGCATACTCCCGCAGTTCCTTTTCATCCATAACGCCCCTCCTATGCTGCTTTCACCTCAAACCGTCTGGAATGGGAAACCTTGCCGTAATCGGCATAAAGTTCTGGACGTTCCTCCTTAATGCGCTTCGTATCGAGCTTTGTGGAATCGATGTTTTTCCATGAAACCCGGAAGCTGTCGCTGCTCGCCAGTTCATTATCCTGCATGAAAAGTTTCACTTCCTGCTCGATCTGCTTCTGCTCCGCCTGCAACTCGTAGATAAATCCGAGGATCTCCTCGCGCCGCCTTAGCTTTTCATCGAACCCGACAAGTGCAATGGCGCTGGCTTTCCTTGCCGTATGGAAATACTGTTCCAGAACCTCGTCACAGGCTTTACTCCCGTCCGGCGGCGGCATGATGCCTTTCGCCACATGGTTATTCCAGAAAACCGCTTCTATGGAAATGAGCCGTCCGATTAAATCATCATCCCACTCCAGTCTGTGGTAGGTAAACTCCCTTCCCAAAATGACCGCCGCGATATACCATACCCTTTTCCCGGTCACCGCCATGTAATGGAAGCATTGCATAATGTAGTGAAGCGGGATATTCCCGTCCGCCCATTTGTCCGCGTTGTAGGCGCTGGCTGTCTTGCATTCCAGCCCCGCGTCTTCACCAATGACGATGCGGTCAACATCCGCGATCATAAAGGGATGTTCCGTACTTCGGTACATGAAGTTGGACTTCCTTACCTTTAACCCGGTAGCCTCCGTAAACCGCTGTGCCACATAGTCTTCCAGATCATGCCCGATGCGGATTGCTTCGCTGTCCTGTTCCTCCACTTCTTCATTTGTCTTGTCCCGGAATACCTTCATAGCGCTGCTGTAGGGGTTCACACCGCAGATCGCCCCTGCGTCGGAGCCTCCGATCCCCGATTTCCTTAATCTGAGCCATTCTGCATTACTGACTCCTGCTAACGGTATTTTGCTGAACATGTCACGCCTCCTCTCCTGCCCGGTATGTGTCCCGGACACTGTCAAAAGAATAAGGGCAGCCGGAACACAGTGCCCGACCGTCCTTATCCATTCCTTATTTTTCCCGTGATATACTTTTTCCCTAAATCCCTTAAGACCAGAAGGTTACTGCTTCTCCCTGTTTACGCCGCCTTCACAAGCTGGTATGCCCTGTCGATCATAGGGTTACCGTCCATCGTGCGCATAAAGAGATTCTCGCTATAGTTTGCCGTCCGGCGGAGCGGCTTTGCGTGGGTGGCAAAATCAGACACCGCGTTGACAAAGCGGTAAGCGTTATTCCCCACGCCCCGCAGGTCGGGCGCGTCATAATAACGCCGCAGCATATCCGCCCGCAGTTTCATGGTATTTTTCTCCTGCATGGGCGTCGCCTCCTTCTCCAGCGGGAGTAACTGCTCCACATACTCCTTTAACTGGCTGTCGGTCACCTTCTGCCGCCGCAGGCATTCAAACGCTTCCCCGAGGCTGTCCATGTATGTCTCCGCCATAAAGAGGGTGTCTTTTGCCTCCTGCATCTTGTCACTGATGTTGCCCGTGTGGATCATGGACCATGACCGCCGTGCCGTGTCCAGCGCAAGGTTCAGCGTATTGTTGCAGCAGACTCTGATCGGGGTCAGTGCCACCCGAACGGCGCCGCTCCCGTCGTGGGAGTTGCTGAATACCAGATATGGGGAAATGCGCTCCCCGGCAATGATGTATTCCCTCGGCAGCCTTGCCAGAAGCCACACCCGCTTTCCCTCCTGCAAAGAACCCGCCGTCTCATAGCGCACGCCGCTCCCGAGCAGCGTGTCCGTAAAGGAGAACGCCTCCCTGTTCTGTATGATCTTATAGCGGTCGCTTACCACACCAAGCACCTTCCTGTCGCTGTCGCGGACATTTACCTTATACCCGGCAATGGCGTCTCCCCCTTCTGTAAAAATCGGTTCCTGCGCCACTTCCCAGTCCAGCCCCGCGAGACGCAGCGCGTCCGCTGATGTGGGCGCCTCCTCCACCCTAACACCAAGCCCGTGCCAAGGCTTTTCCCTTGTGTAAAACATGCTTTCTACATTTGATGACATCTGTTTTTCCTCCATTCTTCTTAAAATTTGGCAAAATTTTAGACCAGCGGATCGGCTCCGCTGGTCTGGCTATGGGAATAATATATATCTATAAATTATAAATGTACGATTTTTCTACATTTGCTTTGGAGCAACATCTCTTTGCGGATTTCTCTACAGTCCCATTTTCAGACGAATAGCAACATTTTTCCTGCATATTTATGACTGAAACTGACCGACCAGCAAATATTCCGTGATACATTCACCATCCACATATAATTGCACTATGATATCCGTCCCGTCTCTGTACGCTAACAATGCCACTTCTTCATCCGTGTCAGCTGCGACCCAGTAAAGATTGGTTGATGCTTCATACAGTTCCGCCTGATAACTGTATTCTCCACCCTCGACATAGATATCTGCATAACCGACGCTTCCATTCACCGTATCCTCAGAATACATACTGATGTCCATTACGGACTGACCACCTATGATGCCCCCGTAATGTCCCGACAATTCCCATGCAGGAATAGAATCCTCCATTGCTCCCTGCACTTCACTGTCATACTCCTCCTCGCCTGCCGTTTGATCTATCTCCGAGTCATCAACCGTTTCATCAGACTTTCTTGACAAATCCACATTGTCTTCTACTGTTTCTTCCATGCCATCCGTCGTGAAATCGTCTTCCTCTATGTACTCATCTGCCGCTTCAAACAATCCCTGTCCGTCAATTTGACCACTACTGTCTCCATCCCCCGCATTCTCAAACAGTGCCTCTAAGAGCATTCCTTCTAACAGACTGCAATCCTGTCCATCCACGGCAATTGACTGGATCGTACACTCACTCCAATCTTTTGACTGGAAAACAATCGTCAGCAAGCTGCCATTCATTCCATAGCCGTTAAAAGCAACTCTATATAAACCTTTGTCAATTTTATCGCTGCTCCACTTTCCTTCGGGACATGCCGTGCGCAATGCTTCTCCAATCGTTATCTCATCACTATATTCGGTAAACTGCATTTTACTGACACCTTTAGATTTTATGAATTCCATTCCTCCAATGTAGCGAAATACAAAGAGTAATATACACACATACACCATATATTTTATCAGCCGAGAAATGTTAAATACCTTAATATACTTTGCAAACTTTGTTTCCAGATCCTCCTTGTCCTCTTGATTCTTCTCAAATATCCCCTTGATATGCTTTTCTAAATACCATGCTTCCTCCACATCTCTATGACCAGAAAACTTTCTGAGCGATTTATCAATATAGAATTTACCGTCTTTAATTACTCCTGTATGAGCACCATATTTACAATTAAAATTTATCTTATCTTTTTCTCCTAACTCTATCCCTTGTAAAAACGAACAACTTAACCTGTCTTTCAATACTTTCTCTAAATCTTGCACCGAATCATATTCTATCGAAATGCCTTTGCTCCTTTTGTGCAATTCCTGCAACACCGTCAAATAAAATGCAGATACCAGAAATGCCAAAAAAATTACCGTAAAAATTACCATAAAAAAATCCATCTTTTTCCTCCTCGTAAAAATTTTTGCACAATTATATTTGCCGTAAATATTATACGCTTTTAATTATTATTTTGCAAGCAATCGTCGAATTATAATAACGATAAATTGAAGTATTGGGAGGTACTATGATGATCGACATCCTTGACCGCATAACTAGTCATCGCATATCGCGTAACTGGACAGAATATCAACTGGCGCAAAAATCTGGTATTCCGCAATCTACAATTTCAACATGGTATCGTAAAAAGATGCTTCCGACACTCTCATCGTTGGATAAGATATGCCGCGCATTTGATATGACAATGGCTCAGTTTCTTTCTGAAAACGATGGGCTGACCGAAATTACCCCCGACCAGAGAGAATTACTTGACAAGTGGGAATTGCTCTCACCCATCCAGAAAAAAGCGTTTCTTATTCTGATGGACTCTATCGCTCTCTAGTCGGTATTTGCTCAAACACGCTCCTTGGTATCTTCCAATACCGCCCAAACTTAATCGCAGGGATCATCCTATTCTTAATCATCCGATAAACTGTTGACTGGCTCACCTGCAATCTGTCACAAAATTCTTTGATCGTCATATATGATTCTTCCATTTTTACCCTTTCCGAAGCTTTTGCCTCACTTTAATAAGATTTAAAAAGCGAACACACAGCTATTCAATAGCGCGCAAGAATAATCATGCTTTCCATTAAAAACATGTTGATAAAAAAACAGAAAATAATAAAATGCAATCCACATACAATTAAAGAATTGTATATACAATTAAAATGCCCAAAACCCTCATACCCGCAAGCCACGCGCCCTTTCACCTATCTATTTCTCCAGAAAAAGTGCGTACTTGTTAATATATTTATATAATTTAAATATATTAGAAATTATTAAATAAAGAATATTTATTTAACTAAATTTAATTAGCCAATATAAAGCATGAGGAGGTATCACATTAAATGAGCAGAACAAAATCAAAAAATAAAGCCATTTCGATAAGAATCAATGAGACCGATCTAACAACAATCGATCATCTGGCTTCTGCCGCAGGCATGAACAGATCTTCTTATATGTGCCAAAAAAGCCTTTCCGCAAACTCCAATTTGGAAAAATCATTGCGTGACATGATAAAATCGTGGAATCTGCTAAATGAAATCTACCATGAAATACAAAAAAGCAATGACACACAGTTAAAACACCATATCCACAAATTACTGAACAAGGAGGATTCAAAATGGAAACTACATCTTATGGAACTCTGATTAACAAAGCCGGAAACGGCAAATACACAAACCAAGATGCACCAGAAAATCTAATCCGATATATCACCCGTACAAACAGCGAACCTAAAAACGATTTAATCGCATGGGGCGGATTAGGCATTCTCGAATACAAAAGCATTAATTCTATAATTGATCAGTTCAGTCTTGTTCAAAAATTACATACCCGTAATGGTAACTTCGGACGTTTTATTGACCATGAAATTTTTTCGTTTACACCGGAAGGCGAAAGTCTGCTGGACGAAAATAATGTGGATATCGACCGACTTGCAAGAGAAATGGCATATACTTTTTACGAGACAGATCATTGCCAGGTATTGTACGGCGTCCATTCTCCCGCAGAAGAAGAGGCGCATTTACACATCCACTTTGCGATTAACACTGTCAGCTTTGAAACAGGCAACAAACGCCGCGAGAACATTAGCCAAACCCGCGAGCGAAATGCGCAGCTCCAGAATATGATTGCTGCCAGACTCCCTAATGACGATATGTAAAGCTGACATCTATTATCATCGAATCTGCGGGATGGCTTATCCCATCCCGCAGTCTGAGACTACGATGCTTTAATGAGATTCATCGCCTGCAACAGCGCGGCGCAGTCTTTATACCCCTGCTGGTGCGCTATTCTGCCATACAGAGCGCCACTTTCTGTATGAAGGGAAACCAGCCGATCCACAACCAACCATTGCTCCTTTTCCAAATTTAACTTGTCAAACAACTCGATCTGACTGCCGATCTGACTTTGCACTTCTTGATAAAGCTGATTTTCCAATAATGTCTTCGTCATATGCTCATTAACCGCAAAATCCGTAATTGCTTCAAAAATATGTTCGTTTGCCATTTTGCCACGCTCCTTTTTATCCTTCCTACTCTGCCTATGCACGCAAAAAGAGGAATATCCTGCTATGTCACAGGAATATTCCTCCAATCACTTTTCCCTCCATGTAGCCGTCAACTACACATATTCTGCTACGTCCTCATCAGAAAGATCATATTTCTTCTGGATGATCTTCTTGATCTCAGCATCCTCATGCCCTAAGTCACGAAGCACCTCTACCGTACCTTGTATGCCCTTTTTTATCCCCTCTTTTAAACCCTCTTTTAAGACACGTTTTTCTATACGGGCTTCTATTATCGGCTCTATACGGGCTTCTACAAGTGGTTCCACGATCGGCATGAACATCTCCAACAACGCTTCACTCATATTACCATCTCCTCTCAATTCATAAAACTTCTGCCAGTTTACCTGTGCGCTCACTTCCAGCACGGAATCAGCCATTTCCCTGTCCCCCTGTTCGGTAAGCAGGCTGATCCTTTTTAACAGTTCCTCCATATCCTGCTTTTCGATCCTGTCCGACAGGGCTTTCAGCCATATGTGCGTATCCGACTCCAATTCTCTGGTGACAATAATCTGCGTCGGAAACAGAACCGCCCCCTCTATATAGTATATGCCACGATAGGGACACGTTATAGAGTATTGATGGGCTTCAAAATACTTGAAAAGTTCCACTGGCTTTGCATCCCGGACAAGAGATACCGTGATATCATCTGCTTTTATCGAATCTACGGTTTCCCCATAGGATTTGTACAAACTTGCATATGCACCCACCTTGTAAAAGGTGTCGATATCCAGATGATCCTGCGGGGACTTATACTCCAGAATATTATGCCCCTTAAATATTTCCCCTATTTCATTTTCAATAGATGCGTCAGTATCTTTTTTGATAACCAGAAGGTCAATCTCCAGCGGCTTGGTATTCAGATTATATTCCTTGACAAATATCAGATCATCCCTGTTCTTTGCCAGCTCCAGATTCATAGCCGCCACAAATCCCGGATGCCACTGTACTTTTGTATCTTTCATCCACAATCTCCTTTGTTCTTCTTAATTATAACATATACGGTTCGTATAATAAAGCCATTATAATCTGCTTTTTTCCGTTACACGCCTCCTCCAACATTCCTTTCCCGCAGACATGCAAGCGCCTGCTCTTTCTTTGCATCCGAAACATGGGTATAGATATCCATGCTTGTCGTGATACTGGAATGCCCTAACAGTTCCTGCACCACCTTCATGGAAACATCCGACTCAATCAGCAACGTGGCAAAGGTATGCCGCAGATCATGGAACCTTATATCTGTAATATCGTACTTTTTGAGAAAAGCATGGTATTTATCCATGAACTGCCTTTGCGGAAGGTAGTCTCCACACAGATCTGCAAAAACCAGCCCTTGATCCATATAGATCTCCCGATATTTTTGCTTATCTAATTCCTGCCGATCCTTTTGCAGCATCAGCGCAACATACACTTCGTCCACCATAGGAACCATCCGAATACTCTCCTTTGTCTTAGGCTCCAGAATCTCATACCTTGCGTGTCGGCGTCCTTTTTCATCCGGCTGATCACCCCCGATTCTGCACAGGCTATTTTTTATATAGATTCTGCGACTCTGAAAGTCAACGTTTTCCCATTTCAAAGCCATAACCTCACCCTTGCGCATACCCGTATATACCGTCGTAACAACAATCGGATAAATTTCTTCGGCTTTTGCCTCCTTTACAATCCGTCTGACCTCCTCCACGTTGAGAACCGCCGCCTCATACTTCTTCTTTTTAGGGATGGATGTATACCTGTTGGGATTCTCGGACAGCATTTTTAGTTTTACAGCCATATTGAGTGCCGCGCCTATAACAATACTAATAGCCCGAACGGTCTTACTGTTGTAGCCGTCACTCAGCTTGTCATTATAGTATGCCTGCAATATTTCAGTAGTCACTTGATCCAACGCTGCTTTCCCTATCTGCGTGTCCTTAATATGCTTTCTGTAGATTCTTATATAACCTTCGTAGGTTGTGATCTTGATCTCATTCTTCTTATAATTCACAAGAAATTGTTCGATCCATTCTTGAAAAGTCAAACCCGGTTGCTCCTGCTGATCTTTAACGGGCTTCTCAACATTTTTTTCATTTCTCTTTTCCTTTAGCTTTTTCTTAACCTCAGCCTGTGTTTTCCCATACACAAAATGCCTGACATATTTTTCATCATAAAAAGCCGCACACCACCTTCCATCTTTGCGCTTACATATAGTGCCCTCGCCATTGCTTCTTTTTCCCATGATCTTCTCCTTTCCGCGCATAATAAAAGAGAGCTGTGTTTCAAGCTCCCTTTTCTCCATTTACCCACTGATTAAATTTTACTTTTGGAATGACACGCTTCTTGCCAAGTTCTAATGATGGGATCGTTCCGTTCCTTACCATTTCATAGACATAGCTTCTGCTGATGCCAAGCAGATCGGCTGCCTCTTGGATAGAATAAACTAATTTTTCCATATTTTCCACCTTTCCTTCGATTTTTCCATTGTTTCCAATGAATTATTGGTTTGTACATAGGCGAATTATTTTTTACTAATTATGTCTTTTCTTCCTTAATGACTAGAAAATTTTATCATATATCCACCCTTCCTATCATTTTCCACTTGAAACGGAATCCTGCAATATGTACACAAAAATTCCATAGATTGCTTAGAAAGCGGTTTCCCCATTTTGCTAAATTCGCCTTTAACTGTATTCCATCTCTTGATTTGTTCGTTCGTGCATTCCATCACATCTGGAAAATCCACAGGATGTGCAGCCAGAATTTTCAAATCTTCATGCATTCCATCTGTAAAATCGATCCACTTCCCTTTATCCATTTTCTTTCCCGCAATCCCTCTTAATACCGCTATGACTCGTTCTCTGCTCTCTCTTTCCTCCGTCAACTTTGAGTTCTTTATAATCTCGTCAGCTACTTTTCCTGTCTTTCCGAGCCAACTTAATTGTTCTCTGGCAAACGCATCCTCTCCTTCCTCCTCAAATCTCCTGATCACGTCCTTATAAAAATCCATCAAGTTCTCTATATTTTGTAATGACAACAAATTGAGATGCCATTTGCCATCATAAACAGTAAATGAATGTCTTACATCCTCAAAACTGACATATCCATCCGCAATCTGCTGCATCATTTTATTATGCTGATCTTCAATGCAGGCATTCTCCCTCTCGAACAATCGCTCCTTGTTATTCTTATCCTCCCACGACCCAGCAAGATTTTCCCTCTCTATTTTTTTAATTATTTCCTCAATATCACATAAATAGTTATCTGCAATCTCCTTTTGTTTCCTAAGCTGTCGCTTTCTATTGCTAAAATGGTTTTTATCATATCCATATATGTACAATTTTAACTGCTTTGCATCCTTCCTTTTCCTTCCCAGCATCTGGATAAATTCAGTTTCCGTATCCGCAAACAAAACTATATTCCGTACATCTATATCTTTAATGTTCACCCCGTTGTCTAAAACCGCTGTCACAATCAGAATTTTCGCAGAAGGTGCCTGTGTTCTGATGATACGATCTACCTCGTCAGTGCTATCATGATCCCGCTTATATCCGGAAGTAATCAAAATAACATTGCCCTCTATCTCATCAGAAGAAGCGTTCTTTTTTATCTTACGCAACTTTTTCCTAATAGAATTTCTCAATGCTTTTCCATAGTTAATGTTATCCACAAAAATAATCCATTTAAAATTTCCTTCTACTACTAAATCTGCCAGAGCTTTTCTATTATATATGATTCTTATATTTTGATTTTCAATATAGCTGTAATCCCTATCTACACAATAGGTTTTTATCTCATGCTTCTCACTCAAAACAACAGCTTCTCCTGCTTCCCTATGCAGATCATTACATATTTTTGATATAGATGGGTCATATTTAGAGATTTCATAATACTTTGTATTTGATTCCCCATATTCATATAAGTTTTTGGTCTCCATATATGATTTCAGTTCATGAATCGTTGCTGACATAAAGATACAAACCTTATGCCGGAAAACATCTTGAATCCACCGAAATGAGAAAACAGTGTTTGTATTATAAGACGAATCTGTAAGAAAATAATGAGCCTCGTCGCAGACCACGCAATCATATTCAGAAAGTTTTTCAAGCTGACTGTAGTCATACCCTTGTTCTTCATTCCCCCCATTATTTTGAGTATCCCCTTGCGCTTTCTCCTTATCCTTCTCCCTTTTTATCAATAAACCCACTTTGCTATATTTCATAGGGACTTTTGATATTTTTCTCTCAATCTCCTGATATAACTCAACTCTGATAGCCGCCATCTGTGAATGAGGCAGCTCGGCAACCATTTCCCGTATCTGCTCCTTTAAAATACGGCGGTTTACCAGATATAAAATTTTTTTATTGCACGCGCTATAATGCGGCAACAGCGTTTGCAGAATAAATGTAGTTTTGCCACTACCTGTAGGTGCGTCTATAAAAATGCGATCTGCATATTTTCCTTCTTCTTTTCTATTCTTCTTCCAACCATTCTCACCTTTATAAGTGGTTCCTATTTTCCGTGCCACAGCCGAATTAATCATAAATTATTCCTCCTTAAAAAGAAAAAGGAAAATATTATATTAATAAATTCCTTTTTCCTTTTTATTATAAAAACTTTCCTTGCGTATTGCAAGAAAATTCCCCTATTTCATTAGTTCCACCCGATCCTATAAAACTCCCCCGTTGTTGTCAACGTTGTTGTCAAATCCCCCGCTCCCTTTCCCCACACCCCTCCAGCGCCAAACGAAAAAGCGGTCAAACCCCGCATAAATACAGAGTTTAACCGCTTTTTCTTAGTGCCGGCGACCGGAATCGAACCGGTACGGGAGGTTAGTCCCGCAGGATTTTAAGTCCTGTGCGTCTGCCAGTTCCGCCACGCCGGCATACAGACTACAGCATTTCAATTATTTGAACAACGACCCGGATGGGACTCGAACCCACGACCTCCGCCGTGACAGGGCGGCGCTCTAACCAACTGAGCCACCGGGCCAAAAATATTAAATTGAGAATGGACCTTCGGGGACTCGAACCCAGGACCGACCGGTTATGAGCCGGTTGCTCTAACCAACTGAGCTAAAGGTCCGCATACCCTTTCGGGACATAAATGACTCCAACGGGAATCGAACCCGTGTTACCGCCGTGAAAGGGCGATGTCTTAACCGCTTGACCATGGAGCCCCAACGACGATATGATACCATACTCAGCCATGTTTGGCAAGCAAAAACAGCGCTTAACAAAAAAAATTTGTACAAAGCAGATCATTTGGAAGCCGAACTTTCGTTATATACTTATAAGGGGACTTCCCCGGGAGGAACAATCTTGACGCGTGAAGATAAATTGATACAAAAAATGGAGCAGGGAGATCCCGGTGCAGCGGAGGAACTGATTGCCCTATATTACCCTGAAATTCTCCGCTACTGCCTCTGGCACACCCCCGACCGCTCTCTTGCGGAGGACGCCGCGCAGGAAACCTTTCTGAAGGCAGTGCGCTATTTTGACCGCTATATCCATAAAGGAAAGTTTAAATCTTTTCTCTACCGGATCGCCGCGAATACCTGCATAGATATCAGGCGCAAAAATCAATATCCCGATATTTCCCTGGAGGAATCGGGAATCGATCCTGCTTACTCGGAACCGGCATTCGAGGCCGTCCGGTCAGATATGGCATTGAGGCAGCTTGTGAGCGGCCTGCCGAAAAACCAGCGGGAAATCGTTCTCCTGCGCTTCGGGCAGGATCTGACCATACGGGAAACTGCGGAATTATTAAATCTGCCGCTTCGGACGGTGCAGTCCAGACTGCGCTCGGCCCTGAAACGATTGAAAGCGGAGCTTGGCGCAGCCGAAACGAACGCGGCCTTTCAAAAAGAAATCTCCGGCAATCGCGAAGTACATCGGAAAGAAAGACATAAGGAAGGAGGCACATTGTAATAATGAAATTATTTGAAAGCAGAACACAAAAAAATGGAATAAATTTAGAAGGGCAATTACGGCAGGCTCTGCATCTGTCCCCCTCTGCCATCAGTGATACGCACTTACAGGAAACCATTTTGCAGACCGAAAAGGCTGCCTGTCAGAGACAGAATCGAAGCCGCATTTCCTTCGCCCTTTTTTTGAGAAAACAGATTCCTTTGATCGGCTGGAAACTCTGGTGCGCACAGAGTATTTTCCTTCTGTCGGCCTGCGGTGTCCTCTCCGACTTTTCCGATTACCTGAAAACCCCGCTGCGTCTGGCCAAGCTCTTATTTTGTCTGTCCATTGCGGTTTTCATGACGGCGCTGCCCCTGCTCTACCGTTCCGCCCGCTGGCGAATGCAGGAAATCGAAGCGGCGGCACGCTTTTCATCGATAAAGCTGCTGCTGTCAAAACTGATTGTGATCGCCATCGGGGATCTTTCCCTTCTTGGCGGCATTTTCCTCACCGCACTTGTAAAAACCTCTCTGAGAGCTGACACTATTGTCATTTATTTGTGCTTTCCGTTCCTTCTGGCAGGCGGTGGATGCCTGTTTATGCTGGGACATTTTCCCCCGGGCCGTTTTCTCACGGGAAGTCTTCTGTTCTGCTGCGCTTTGGCGCTGACATTTGCCTTCCTTCCCGAACAGCGCCGGTTATTGTTTCAACCAACTTTTTCTGCGGGCTGGGCTGTCGTCTGCGGGCTGCTTTTTGCCTTCTGCGCATACCAGATCCGCTATCTCATAAAGACCTCCACATATGTGGAAATGCAACTCACCTAAATTTTAACCGAGAATTAGGGGCGTCTACCCCAGAATGGAGCTTACAATGGAATTATATGTAGAACACCTTTGCAAACAATTTAAAGACATGACAGCCGTAAACGACGTTTCCCTGCAGATCACCCCAGGCGTGTGGGGGCTTCTGGGGGCAAACGGCGCAGGCAAAACCACACTCATGCGGATGATCGCAGGCATTATGAACCCCTCTTCCGGGGAAATTCGATACGACGGGATTCCCATCCGCGAATTGAAGGAGCGGTACCGTGACGTGTTCGGCTATCTCCCGCAGGAGTTTGGCTTTTATCCCGAATTTACCGTCAAAGACTATCTGGAATATGTGGCGGTTTTAAAGGGTCTTACCGACAGGGACAGCAGACGCAGGATCAATGAACTGCTGGAACAGATGACGCTGTCCCATGTCAGGAACAAAAAAATAAACAAGCTGTCCGGGGGCATGAAACGTCGCGTGGGCATTGCGCAGGCCCTGTTAAACGAGCCGGAAATCCTGATTCTGGATGAACCCACCAGCGGGCTGGATCCCGGCGAGAGAGTCCGTTTCCGAAACCTGCTCTCCGAGTTTGCCCATGACCGCATCGTTCTGATTTCCACGCACATTGTCTCCGACGTGGAGTATATCGCCACACAGAATGCCGTTATGAAAGGCGGAAAACTGATCGCACAGGGAACCACCGCGGAGCTGGTGACCTTGGTTGACGGAAAAGTATGGACTGCCCGGATTCCCATCAACCGTCTTCCCGAATACGAGCAGAAGCTGCAGATCGTAAACATCCGCAATGAGGAAAACGGATGCATCTCTGTACGCTATCTGGCCGATGCGCCCCATACGGAAGATTCCGAGCCTGCGGCGCCCCATTTGGAAGATTTATACTTATGGCTGTTCCCGCAGGAAACCGCCCCGCACTAATCGGCAAGTATACCGCGAAATATTATAGAACGTTTCGCCCTTACATGAACAGTATAAGAAGAGGAGATTATCATGCGCTTACTAAGAGTAGAACTGAAAAGAATATTGAAAACAAGACTGACATTGATTCTGCTGGCCGCCGCCCTGCTGTTGTCCTTCGTCATGGCATGGCTGCCCACT